>NZ_CAKASI010000002.1:0-763900 GCF_916855635.1 Acidovorax sp. Leaf73 | reverse complement strand
ACGAGCAGCGGCCCCACCTGTCCCTAGAATACAAAACGCCCGATGCGATGCACCGGGCGTCTCTTGCAAGCCAATTGCGGCTGGGATTCAATCCCGCATAGGTGTCAACCTATTCCAGGACGGGTCAGGAGCCAGGGTACTGCCCGTACCGCCTACAGCCACCCGTTGTCGATGAATTCGATGATGGCGTAGCGCCGGTTCTCCAGCGGCCGCTCGCGCACGGCTGCCACGATGTGCGCAACGCCCTCTGCATACGGCGCATCGCCATAAACACGGGTTTCCAGCGTCACGCTGCAAGCCCCATCCTCTATCAGGACCTGGTGGTAGGCATGGCGGCCAAGATGTTCTGGGGGAATCTGCAGCACGCGCTGCTGAACCTCGGCATCGCGCACGGACCGGATATCACCGGGCACCAGACCCAGCGCCTGCGCCATGCTCACGGCCGTGCCCGGCACCGACGACTTCTGAGCCTGGTGCGACTCGGTCAGCCCGATGCGATAGCCACGGAACAAGTGCCCACTGCGCTCCAGCATGGCCATGAACTTGAGCATGAGAAGGTTGGTGTTGGGACACAGGACCACGGGAAAACCTACAGCCAGGTGTTCCAGCGCTGATCCCGTGGACAGCTCCACCAGCGCAGAGCACGTGGATTCACAGAACGCGCTCACCGCTTGTAGCTCCCGGCCCGAGCCTGCATGCACCACCACCGATTTTTCTGCAGGCAGCCCCTCGGCAGCCCAGGGCACAACCTGCCCTGCGTCCCCAGAGGGCAGCGCCCCCAACAGCTCCCTGGCCAGCTTGCCAGACCCCACAACGATGACTTGCATTTTTCCACTCTCGATGAATCGCAGACAAAGCGATAGGCAGGACTGTAGTGCGGTGCAGACCATGGGCGCAGGCTCTCCCCCAAGTCATTGGCTTTTTTCTACCGTCTATCCCGCCGATCGCTCCCCAGAGATGCCTGTTGGAACAACGGCACAGAGCCCAAAGCCCGCATCCGCTACAATCTTCGCCTATGTTTGCCGCCCACACGTTCGCCCTGAACATTGCACCCGCCGCCACGGCCGGTGTGGCTGCGCGCGCAACCATCACCAAAACCACGACCATTAAGGGCTGACTCAGCCTGGTTCGTCGTGCGCCCTTCCTGGCCAGACGAGCCAGGCGAGCAGTCCGGTCTGGCACTGTTTCTTACTTAGAAAGGGCGTTGAAATGAGCAAGTTGGTAGGGTTGGTCGGCTGGCGCGGCATGGTCGGCTCGGTCCTGATGGACCGCATGGAACAAGAGAAGGACTTCGATCTGATCGAACCCATGTTCTTCTCCACCTCGAACGCAGGCGGCAAGGCCCCTGCCCAAGCCAAGAACGAGACTGCACTGCAGGATGCGTTCAACATCGAGGCTCTCAAGCGCTGCGAAATCATCATCACCGCCCAGGGCGGTGACTACACCTCTGAAGTGTTCCCAAAGCTGCGCGCCGCCGGCTGGAACGGCCACTGGATCGATGCCGCCTCCACCCTGCGCATGGACAAGGACGCCGTGATCATTCTCGATCCGGTCAACATGCCCGTCATCAAGAACGCCCTGGCCAACGACGGCAAGAACTGGATCGGCGGCAATTGCACCGTGAGCTGCATGCTGATGGGCGTGGGCGCTCTGTACAAGGCAGGTCTGGTGGAATGGATGAGCACCCAGACCTACCAGGCAGCATCAGGTGGCGGCGCGCAGCACATGCGCGAGCTGCTCACGCAGTACGGCACGCTGAACGCCGAAGTGCGCGCACTGCTCGACGATCCCAAGAGCGCCATCCTGGAAATCGACCGCAAGGTCATCGCCAAGCAGCGCAGCCTGTCAGCCGCTGAAACCGCCAACTTCGGCGTACCGCTGGGAGGCTCGCTGATCCCCTGGATCGACAAGGACCTGGGCAACGGCATGTCCAAGGAAGAGTGGAAGGGCATGGCCGAGACCAACAAGATCCTGGGTATGGGCGAGGGCTTCAACGCCTCCGCCATTCCCGTCGATGGTTTCTGCGTGCGCGTGGGCGCCATGCGCTGCCACAGCCAAGCGCTGACGTTCAAGCTCAAGAAGGATGTGCCCGTGGCCGACCTCGAAGCCATGATCGCCGCCGACAACCAGTGGGTCAAGGTGGTGCCCAACACGCGTGAAGCCACCATCCAGGACCTGACCCCCGTGGCGGTGACCGGCACCATGAACATCCCTGTGGGCCGCATCCGCAAGCTGGCCATGGGCCCTGAATATGTGGGCGCCTTCACCATTGGCGATCAGCTGCTCTGGGGCGCCGCCGAGCCCCTGCGCCGCATGCTGCGCATCTTGCTCGACGCCTAAGCCGGCAATCCCCAAAAAGCGCGCACGGCCCTCGCCGTGCGCGCTTTTTTACGCCCGGCGCCTTGACACACTCAGTTACGCCACGTTGGCAATTGGCAACATTTGAATGCCCCAATCTGGTGCGTCTGAACCTCGCTCAAAGCTTCGGAGCCACCTCAGCTTGTCAGTGCAAAACATTGATGCTATGGTGCTTTTTACATATTTTCACGCGCCGGGGCGGGACCAGACCATGAGAAAAAAAGCACCGCTCGACCGAGCCGCACAAAAACCTAATCAGTTGTTGGCAAACATGCATCGTTGGAAATTTTCTGTCCTGGCGGCTGCGGCCGTAGCGTCGGCTGGCTTTTACGCTGGCGACGCCTCGGCCCTGGCGTTGGGCCGCATCACCGTGCAGTCTGCCTTGGGCGAGCCTTTGCGCGCCGAAATTGACCTGCCCCAGATCACCCCCGCCGAAGCCGACACCCTGCGCGCTACGACGGCTACCCCGGAAGTTTTCCGCGCCCAGGGCATGGAATACACGCCCGCGATCAACAACCTGCAAATCCAGCTGCAGCGTCGCCCAGACGGCACCGCCGTGCTGCGTCTGACGAGTGATCGCCCGGTGAACGACCCCTTCCTTGATCTGGTGCTGGACGCCAACTGGGGCTCGGGCCGCATTGTGCGCAGCTATACCATGCTGTTTGACCCGCCAGCACTGCGCCGCGCAGCACCGAATGTGACGGCGTCCCCTCAGATCTCGGCACCTGCTGCCCCATCGGCGCCCGCCGTGCGCGCACCGGTCGCCCCGCGCGCCACCGAATCCTCTGCCGCTGCTGCACCGCCAGCACCACGCCCGGCAGCAGCTGCCCCTCGTCCAGCCCCCGCAGACGGCGTCAAGGTGCAGGCCGGTGACACCGCTGGCCGCCTGGCGAATGCCTACCGCCCCGCCAGCGTGTCTCTGGATCAGATGCTGGTTGCCATGATGCGTGCGAACCCGGACGCATTCATTCAAGGCAATGTCAATCGCCTCAAAGCTGGCGCGGTACTGCAGATGCCCGATGAAGTTGCGGCGCAGGCAACCCCAGCCCCCGAGGCACGCCAGATCCTGGCAGCCCAGGCCAAGGATTTCAACGAATTCCGCCGCAAGCTGGCAGGTGCCGCCCCGACCACCGCAGTGGCCGCTGCCGAGCGCTCTGCGTCAGGCACGGTGCAGACCCGCGTGGAGGACAAGAAACCTGCCACGACCGCACCCGACAAGCTGACGTTGTCCAAAGGCTCCGTGAAGGGCCAGAAGGCCGCCGAGGACCAGCTCGCCAAGGACAAGCAAGCCAGCGAGGCCGCCACCCGGATGGCCGAACTGTCCAAGAACATTACCGACCTGAACAAGCTGGGCGCAGCATCGGCCGCTGCTGGCAGTGCCGCGCCCGCTGGCGGTGCCAGCGCCCCCGCTGGCGTGGCCGTGCAGGCCCCCGCAGTCCCCGCCACGCCCACAGCGCCCGCCGCGCCTGAAACACCTGCGTCGGCTCCCGTGCCCCCAGCCAGTGCCCCAGCGGATGTTGCCGTTCCTGCCGAGGCAGCCTCCGAACCCGCCTCTGCACCTGCTCCCGTCGCATCCGCACCCGCAGCCCCCGTACGGATGCCTGCGCCAGCACCAGCCCCTGTTGAAGAGCCGAGTTTCCTGTCCGGCCTCATGGACGATCCGATCCTGCCCTTGGCCGGTGGTGGCCTGCTGGCCCTGTTGCTGGGTTATGGCGCTTACCGTGTGGTGCAGCGTCGCCGCCAGAACGCTGGCGTAGACAGCTCGTTCCTGGAAAGCCGCATCCAGCCTGATTCATTCTTCGGTGCCAGCGGCGGACAGCGCGTGGATACCGCCAACAGCGAAATGACGACCGGCTCGTCCATGGCCTACTCCCCGAGCCAGCTCGATGCTGGCGGCGATGTGGATCCCGTGGCGGAGGCAGACGTTTATTTGGCCTATGGCCGCGACCTGCAGGCCGAGGAAATCCTGAAGGAAGCGATTCGCCACAATCCGGCCCGCGTGTCGGTCCATGTGAAGCTGGGCGAAATTTACGCCAAGCGCCAGGACCGCAAGGCACTGGAAGCGGTTGCAGGGGATGTGTTCAAGCTGACGCAGGGCGAAGGCCCGGACTGGAACCGCATTGCCGAACTCGGCCGCGACCTGGACCCCGAAAACCGCTTGTACCAGCCTGGCGGCCGCCCCGGCATGGCCGAGGACGAATCGCCATCGCTGCCCCCAGGTGGCTTCCCCAGCACCTTCACCGGCGGTGCGGGCAATGCGGCGGCCACGGCGGCACTCCCCCCCGATCTCGACCTGGATCTCGACCTGGACCTGCCAGATGACGCACTGACCGACGCTCCCTCGGTGGCACCAGCACCCCCAGGCGGGTTTGCAGCGGCTGCCGCTGCAGCAGCGGCCGCAGTTGGCACCCGTCGCACTACGGACGCCGATGCCAGCGATGAACCACAAACACTGCGCCCGGAACTGGATTTGCCAGAGCTGCCCTCCGCAACGGCCCCAGCCTGGGGTGGTCAAGATACAGCCCCCGGCCCGATGATGGCCCCTCCACCCGTCGCCAACCTCGACTTCCCGAGCGCTGACGACCTGAGCATGGCGCCATCTGGCCCCATGCCGCTGGCAGGCGACGCCAAGGATTCCGGCCCCATGGAATTTGATCTGGGCGAACTGTCTCTGGACCTGAACGCACCGTCCAAGCCCATGGCAGCCCCTGCGGCCAAGGCACCCGCTCCGGCACCCGAGTTCGTCGATGATGGCTCGGCTGCGGCGCAGGATGATCCGCTGGCCACCAAGCTGGCATTGGCCGAAGAGTTCAACGCCATTGGCGACACCGACGGCGCTCGCACGCTGATCGAAGAAGTGGTGGCCGAATCCAGCGGCGCCCTCAAGACCCGCGCCCAGCGTATGCTGGCCGAACTGGGCTGATGCAGCGGGGTTCTCTCACGGCGCGCTTTCCCCACCCCCAGGCCGCCCCATGACGCGGGTGGCGCTGGGTGTCAGCTACAACGGACAGGCCTACAGCGGCTGGCAAAGCCAGCTGTCGGGCAACACGATTCAGGACAAACTCGAAGCGGCCCTGGGCCGCTTTGCCACGCACCCTGTCAGCACTTTGTGCGCAGGCCGTACCGACGCAGGTGTGCATGGATTGATGCAGGTGGTGCACTTTGACACGCCGCTGAACCGCCCGCCCTCCTCCTGGGTACGGGGTACCAACACCTTTCTTCCTGCCGATATTGCCGTGCAATGGGCGCAGCCCGTGCCAGACGGCTTCCATGCCCGCGCCAGCGCGATCGCGCGGCGCTATGCCTATGTGCTGCTGCAGTCCCCCGTGCGGCCGAGTGTGGACGCCGGTCGCGTGGGCTGGGTTTTCCATCCGCTGGACCACCAAGCGATGCGGCAAGCTGCGGACTACCTGCTGGGCGAGCACGACTTCACCTCGTTTCGTGCGTCGGCGTGCCAGGCCAAGTCCCCCGTCAAGACCCTGCAGCGCATCGACATTACGCGCCGGGGTCTGGGAGAACCAAACCCGGAGCTGGGCTGGAGCCCCTGCTACTGGCGCTTTGAGTTCGAAGCCAACGCGTTTTTGCACCACATGATCCGCAACATCATGGGCTGCCTAATTGCCGTGGGCCAGGGCAACCAGCCTCCTGAATGGGTGGCGCAGGTGCTCGCCGCCAAATCCCGCGATGCGGCAGCGCCCACGTTTTCGCCGGATGGGCTGTTTTTTCAAGGCCCGGTCTATGACGCCGCCTGGGGCTTGCCCCAGCGCACGGCTGCGTATGATTGGTTGCCATGAACGCACAAGACATCTCCAAGCTGCCGCATGCACGCACCCGCATCAAAATCTGCGGCCTGACCCGCGAGCAGGACGTAGATGCCGCAGTGGCGGCAGGCGCCG
Organism: Acidovorax sp. Leaf73; assembly: GCF_916855635.1. Taxonomy (NCBI): domain Bacteria; kingdom Pseudomonadati; phylum Pseudomonadota; class Betaproteobacteria; order Burkholderiales; family Comamonadaceae; genus Acidovorax; species Acidovorax sp. Leaf73. The sequence goes on along the minus strand of NZ_CAKASI010000002.1, from coordinate 757,646 downwards.
ATGCAGTGGGTTTCGTGCTGTATGCCCCCAGCCCGCGTGCGGTAACACCCGAACGCGCAGCACAACTGGCCAGACGCCTGCCGCCCTTTGTCACACCAGTTTTGCTGTTCGTGAACGAGTCCGCTACCAATGTGATAGCTACCAGCGCTTTGATAGCAGGCGCTACGATCCAGTTTCACGGTGATGAATCTCCCCAGGATTGCCTGGCCGCCACCCACCAAGGCGCACGCCCCTACCTGCGAGCCGCCCGAATTCCCCTGGGCGACGGTGCGGCCAGCTTTGACCTCGTAAAATACGCCTACGATTACTCTCACGCCCAGGCCATCCTGCTCGACGCCCATGTCGAAGGTTTTGGCGGCAGCGGCAAGGCATTCAATTGGTCACTCCTTCCACCAAGCGTCAGCTCTCACCTCGTTTTGTCTGGTGGACTCACGCCTGCAAACGTGACCGATGGCATTTTGCAAGTCCGCCCGCGGGGTCTCTCGCTGGCGGTTGATGTCAGTTCCAGCGTCGAAGCCGATGGCCCCGATGGAAAGCCCATCAAGGGCATCAAAGACGCCGTGAAGATCCAACGCTTCGTTGCCGCCGTGCGGGCGGCCGATGCACAACTTGCAAAGAATCCCCATGAATTCCTATCAGCAACCTGATACTTCCGGCCATTTCGGCCCCTACGGCGGCAGCTTCGTCAGCGAAACCCTGACCCACGCCATCCAGGAACTGCGCGAGGCCTACGCGCGCTACCAAAACGACCCCGTGTTTCTGGCCGAGTTTCACTACGAACTCAAGCACTTCGTCGGGCGCCCATCACCCATCTACCACGCAGCCCGTACCAGCCGCGAAATGGGTGGCGCGCAGATCTACCTCAAACGTGAGGACCTGAACCACACCGGCGCTCACAAGATCAACAACGTGATTGGCCAGGCCATGCTGGCCAAGCGCATGGGCAAGCCCCGCGTGATTGCAGAAACGGGCGCAGGTCAGCACGGCGTGGCCACGGCCACCATCTGCGCGCGCTATGGCCTGGAATGCGTGGTGTACATGGGTGCAGAGGACGTCAAGCGCCAAAGCCCCAACGTGTACCGCATGAAACTGCTGGGCGCCACGGTGGTGCCCGTGGAATCGGGCAGCAAGACGCTGAAAGATGCGCTCAACGAGGCCATGCGCGACTGGGTGGCCAATGTGGACAACACCTTCTACATCATCGGCACGGTGGCAGGCCCACACCCCTACCCCATGATGGTGCGTGACTTCCAGAGCGTGATCGGCAAGGAGTGCATCAACCAGATGCCCGCCATGTTGGCCGAGCAAAAAGTGCTGGGCGACCAGCCCGATGCCGTGATCGCCTGCGTGGGTGGCGGCAGCAACGCCATGGGCATCTTCCACCCCTACATCCCGTTCGAGAAAACGCGCCTCATTGGCGTGGAAGCCGCAGGCGAAGGGCTGGAGTCGGGCAAACACTCGGCATCGCTGCAAAAGGGCAGCGCGGGCGTGCTGCACGGGAACCGCACCTTCATCCTGCAGGATGACAATGGCCAGATCACCGAAACCCACAGCATCAGCGCAGGCCTGGACTACCCCGGCGTGGGCCCGGAGCACGCCTGGTTGCAGGAAATCGGGCGTGCCGAATACGTCGGCATTACCGACAAGGAAGCTCTGGAAGCCTTCCACTACCTGTGCCGCACCGAGGGCATCATCCCCGCGCTCGAATCCAGCCATGCCGTGGCCTACGCCATGAAACTGGCCAAAACCATGCGCCCTGACCAATCGATCCTGGTCAACCTCTCGGGCCGTGGTGACAAGGACATTGGCACCGTGGCCGACCTGAGCGGCGCCGATTTTTACTGCCGACCCAGCTGCCAGGGGCAGTCCGTCAAGGGCGGCGAGCAATCCATCAAGGTGGTGAAATAAATGAGCCGTATTGCATCCACCTTCTCTGCCCTGCAAGCGCAGGGCCGCAAGGCACTGATTCCCTATGTGACCGCTGGTTTCCCCTTCGCCGACATCACCCCTGCACTCATGCACGGCATGGTGGAGGCCGGTGCCGACGTGATTGAGCTGGGCGTGCCCTTTTCCGACCCCATGGCCGATGGCCCGGTGATTCAAAAGGCGGGCGAAAAAGCCCTCAGCCTGGGCATTGGCATGGTGCAGGTGCTCGACCATGTGCGCGAGTTCCGCAAGCGCAACAGCACCACACCCGTGGTGCTGATGGGCTATGCCAACCCCGTGGAGCGCTACGACCAAAAGCACGGTGGAGGTGCCTTTGTGCGCGATGCGGCGGCCGCTGGCGTGGACGGCGTGCTCATCGTGGACTACCCACCCGAAGAGTGCGAGACCTTTGCCGCCAGCCTGCGTGAGCACGGCATGGACCTGATCTTCCTGCTGGCCCCCACCAGCACCGATGAGCGCATGGCCCAGGTGGCGCGCGTGGCCAGCGGCTACGTGTACTACGTGTCGCTCAAGGGCGTGACCGGCTCGGGCGCGCTGGACACCTCGGCCGTGGAGCAAATGCTGCCTCGCATCCGCCAGCATGTGACGATCCCCGTGGGTGTGGGCTTTGGCATTCGCGACGCCGCCACCGCCCAGGCGATTGGCAAGGTGGCCGACGCCGTGGTCATTGGCAGCCGCATCATCCAGCTGATTGAAGACCAGGAGCACGCCAAGGTGGTGCCAATCACGATCGACTTCCTGCGCGGCATCCGCAAGGCAATGGACGCGTAGACGCATAATGCAGCCCGGCGCGCCGCCCTCATCGGGGCACGGCGCGCCACAGATTCCACCCGGCCTGCCCCCTGCGGCGCCCCAGCGCCCCGGCAGGCCGAGCCACTGAAGAGGAGAACACCATGTCCTGGCTCGAAAAACTTCTGCCCTCCAAGATCCAGCAAACCGACCCCACCGAGCGCCGCCAGGTGCCTGAAGGGCTGTGGATCAAGTGCCCGAGCTGCGAAACGGTGCTCTACAAGGCCGATCTGGAGCAAAACCAGAACGTTTGCCCCCATTGCAGCCACCACCACCGCATTGGCGCCCGCGCGCGGCTGGACGCTTTTCTGGACGCCGAAGGCCGCTATGAAATCGGCCAGGAAGTGCTGCCCGTGGATGCCCTCAAGTTCAAGGACAGCCGCAAATACCCCGAGCGCCTGAAGGAAGCCCTGGAAAACACGGGTGAAACCGATGCCCTCATCGTCATCGGTGGCGCGGTCAAGAGCATCAACGTGGTGGCAGCGTGCTTTGAGTTCGACTTCATGGGTGGCTCGATGGGCTCCGTGGTGGGCGAGCGTTTTGTGCGCGGCGTGGAAACCGCCATCGAGCAGAAGGTGCCCTTCATCTGCTTTACCGCCACCGGCGGCGCACGCATGCAGGAAGGCCTTCTGTCCCTGATGCAGATGGCCAAGACCAACGCAGCGCTGACCCGCCTGGCCAAGAAGGGCCTGCCCTACATCAGCGTGCTGACCGATCCGACCATGGGCGGCGTGAGCGCAGGTTTTGCGTTTGTGGGCGACATCGTGATTGCCGAGCCCAAGGCCCTGATCGGCTTTGCCGGACCGCGTGTGATCGAATCCACAGTGCGCGTGACTCTGCCCGAAGGCTTCCAGCGCGCCGAATTCCTGCAAACCAAGGGCGCCGTGGACTTCATTTGTGACCGCCGTGAACTGCGCAACACCGTGGCCAGCAGCCTGGCCATGCTGCAGCGTTTGCCTGCTGACGCAGTGATGTAACACCACCGGGTGGGTGCGTGCGCAAAGCCTCGTGCAGAGGTGATGCGCCCGCCAAAGCCGCGAAAACACTATTATTTTGATAGCTGCTAGCGCTTTATGGATAAGCGCCAGGGGTCAATTTCACTGATATTTTGGTATCAGATATCTATTGCCGCGCATCATGCGCAGCCGCCGAAACCGGCGCGACCCCAACCAGGGACGGCAAGCAAGGGCCGCCCCGCAGCCAGGCCGTCGCCCCCCTGGGGGGAAGGCGCCAAAGGCGACTCAGGGGGACTACTTCATGACGCTGGCCTGCAAATGGCCCAGCACGATCATCGCCACCTGCAGCAACACCAGCACGGCCAGCGGCGACAGGTCGATACCGCCCACCAGCGGGATGATGCGACGAAACGGCCGCAGGATGGGCTCGCACAGCCGGGCAATCACATCGGCCAGGGGTGACCGCGCCTGCACCCACGACATCACGGCATAGACGATCAACAAGCCAATCAGCCCCGACACCGCCACCCGCGCGAGGCCAAACAATGCCAGCCACGGCAGCCAGGCCCATGCCGAGGCGGCGCCCAGCAGCAGGGTCAGCAAAAAATACTGCGCCAGCTGCAGCAACACGGCTGCCACCAGGCTCGACACATCCCAGCGTCCGACGGGCGGGATCACGCGGCGCAGCGGCATGATGAGCCAGTCCGTCAGCGCAAAAACCAGCCCGCCGACGGGGTTGGAAAACGGCACGCGCTGCCACTGCATGTACAGCCGCAACAGGCATGCCCCGGTGAGCAGGCCACCAACAACGTCGAGCAGGAAAGAGGCGATCTGGTAGAGCATGGATGAGACAAAAATAAGGGGCCGCCGCGAAAGCAGGCTGCGCCATGGGATGATAGCGAGCCAAGGTATCCCCCCTTTCATGACACAACCCCTCACCCTGTCATCCTTGCCCCTTTTCCCTCTGGGCTCCGTGCTGTTCCCAGGTGGCCTGCTGGCCCTGCGCGTGTTCGAAGTGCGCTACCTGGACATGGTGCGCAAGTGCCATCAGGCGGGCGCCCCCTTTGGCGTGGTCGCCCTCACGCAAGGCCGCGAAGTGCGCCAGGCGGGCGCGCCTGAAGAACAGTTCAACGATGTGGGCACCCTGGCCGTCATCGAGCAGATCGACACCCCGCAGCCTGGCCTGATCACACTGCTATGCCGTGGCAGCCAGCGCTTTCGCATCACCCAGCGCAGCCACCTGCCCCATGGCCTGTGGATCGCCGATGTGGGGCACATCGACCCGGATCTGATGGTGCCAATCCCGCAAGACCTGAGAAAGGCATCGACAGCCCTCGCCCAGGTGCTGCACACCCTGAAGCAGCGTGACCCCGAAACTCCGACTGCGATTGTCCCCACGGCAGCCCAGCTGGACGACTGCGGATGGGTGGCCAACCGCTGGTGCGAGCTTTTGCCCGTGCCCCTGGAACTCAAGCAGCGCCTGATGGAGCTGGACAACCCGCTGGTGCGGCTGGAACTGGTGGGCGATGTGCTGGAGCGGACCGGAATTGCCCCCACACAATGAGCCGCCGAATCGCTACTGCCCCCTCTTCTTCTCATAGCCCATGCTGAACCGCATCCTGGGCTGGTCCCGCGCAGCCAAGCGCATGGTGGTGGTGGCCATGGACATCTGTCTGGGTGTCATCGCGATGTGGCTCGCCTTCACGCTGAGGCTGGAGACGCCCCACTGGCCCTCAGGCATGCAGTGGCTTGCGTATGCGCTGGCGCCCGCCCTCGCGTTTCCGATTTTTGCCAAGCTGGGGCTTTACCGCGCCATCTTCCGCTACACGGGGATCACGGCGCTCATCACCACGGGCAAGGCCGTGGCCATCTACGGTGCCCTGTTGCTGGGCTGCCTGCTGGCCGCCCAGTGGGAGGGCGTTCCGCGCAGTGTCGGCATTCTCCAGCCCCTGCTGTTCATGCTGCTGGTCGGTGCCAGCCGCGCACTGGGCTGGCTGGCGCTGGCAGGGCGCAGCAGCCATGCGCCGTACCGACTGCTGATCTACGGCGCTGGCAGTGCCGGCGCACAGACGGCTGCGGGGCTGGGCAGCATGCGCCAGTACCTGCTCAAGGGGTTTGTGGACGACGATGCCAGCAAGATCGGGCGCAGCATCAACGGCGTGCGTGTGCACGCCTCCAACGCGCTGCCCGAGGTGGTACGCCGCCTTGGCATCACCGACGTGCTGCTGGCGCTGCCCAGCACCACGCGCGAGCGACGGCGGCAAATCATCGAAAGCCTGCGCGAGTTGCCCGTGCGGATCCGCACGCTGCCGGGCCTGTCGGACCTGGCCAGCGGCCGGGTGACCGTCACGGACTTCCAGGACCTTGAAATCGAAGACCTGCTGGGCCGGGAGCCGGTGGCGCCGGACCCAGGACTGCTGGGGCGCAATCTGGCGGGCACCGTGGTTCTGGTGACCGGCGCGGGCGGCAGCATTGGCAGCGAGCTGTGCCGGCAGATCGTGCGTGAAGGGCCGTGCCAGTTGCTGCTGGTGGACCACAGCGAATACGCGCTGTACTCCATCCACCACGAATTGGCGGCGCTGGCGCACCAGGGCGAGCATGCGTGTGTCCTGGTCCCGCTGCTCGCCAGCGTCACCCACAAGGCGCGCATGGCAGACATCTGCCAGCAATACCGGCCCACCTCCATCTACCATGCGGCCGCCTACAAGCACGTGCCCATGGTGGAGGCCAACGCGGGCGAAGGTATTTTGAACAACGTGTTTGGCACCCTGAACATGGTGCAGGTGGCGCTGGAGTGCGGTGCCACCCATTTCGTGCTGATTTCCACCGACAAGGCCGTGCGCCCGACCAACATCATGGGTGCCACCAAACGTGTGGCAGAGATGGTGCTGCAAGCGATTGCAGCGTCGCCCCGCGCGCCTTTCCCGCAGCTTGCCGACAGCTCACCCGCCTGGACTTGCCCCACCCGCCTGTCGATGGTGCGCTTTGGCAACGTGCTGGGTTCCAGTGGCAGCGTGATACCGCTGTTTCGCAAGCAGATCGCGGCCGGTGGCCCCCTTACCGTGACGCACCCGGACGTCACGCGCTACTTCATGACCATTCCCGAAGCCGCCCAGCTGGTACTGCAGGCAGGGGCGATGGCCGAGGGCGGCGACGTGTTCCTGCTGGACATGGGCGAGCCCCTACAGATTCTGGAATTGGCAGAGCGCATGGTGGCCCTGTCGGGATTGACGGTGCGCGACGATCTGCACCCCGAAGGAGACATCGAAATCGTTTTCACCGGGCTGCGCCCGGGTGAGAAACTTTTCGAGGAACTGCTGATTGGAGACAATCCCTTCCCCACCGACCACCCCCGCATCCTGCGGGCGCGTGAAGAATACCGACCCTGGGAGGAGCTGCAGACCTTGCTCCAGGCACTGCAGAAGGCAGCCCATGCCGGCGATCCCATTGCCATGACCGCTCTGCTGCGACAGCTGGTGCCTGGCTACCACCCCGAAACGCAACCCGTACTGCCATGAAGTCGGGACTTGTACGGGCAACGCTGACCCTGCTCACGGGCAGCGTTGCAGCCCACGCCATCCCGCTGGTGCTGGGCCCAGCACTCACACGCCTCTACAGCCCTAAGGACTTCGGACAGTTTGCACTGCTGTGGGCGCTGGCCACCAACCTGGCAGTGGTGGGCTGCGCGCGCTATGAATTCGCACTCCCCCTCGAAAGCACCGAGCCGCGCGCGGCCCAGCTCATGGCGCTGTGCGCGCGCATCTTGCTCGCTGTCACCACGGCATCTGCTGCAGCCGCAGCCGTGCTCCTGCTGTGGCGCGGCATGCCGATGGTGTGGGCGCTGCCATTGGCGGTGTTCGCAGGCGGTGCTGTGCAATGGCTCACCCTGTGGGCGACACGGTCCCAACGCTTTGGTCTGCTGTCGGCGGCTAGGCTGCTGCAGCACGGCGGTGGCGCCATCCTGCAATTGCTGTTCGGATTCATGAAGACCGGCCCGCTGGGTCTGGTGCTGGGCGCCACATTGGCCAGCCTGGGCGCGGCATGGATGTTGGCCAGGCCTGCCCCTGCGGGTGGCTGGGTGGGTCTGTGGCGCCAGCCGTTGGCCGCACTCCGGTCCATGGCCCAACAGCACCGGGACTTTCCGTTGCTCAACACACCCCACGCTTTCATGGGGGCGCTGCAGGACACCCTGACTTTGGTGTTGGTGGCGGCATGGACTGGAGACGCCGCAGCGGGGTTCTGGGCGCTGGCGCTGCGCTACCTCAAGGCCCCGGCGACCCTCATCGGCGGGGCCTTGTCGCAAACCCTGTACCCCCGCCTTCTGAAGGCGCAGAGCCCCAACGAAGCGCGCACCCTGGTGCGCCAAGCCCTGCTGGGGCTGGCCGCCCTGGCCTGCCCGCTGGCGGCAGTGCTGCTTGCCTGGGGTCCGGACATCTTTTCCCTGGCCTTTGGCGACCAATGGGCGCAGACCGGGGAACTGGCCCGGTCCATTGCGCCGTACATCGCCGTGCATTTCATGGCATCGCCCCTCGCGGTGGTCACCATGGCCTGGGGCGCGCAGGCCTGGGCGCTGCGCCTGGCGTTGGTTGGACAATGCCTGTTTTTTGCGGGCCTGCTGCTGGGCCTCCATCTGGGCGGGCTGACCGGCGCCGGATGGGGCGTGTCAGCGAGCATGCTGGCCTACTTTGCCTACTATTTCTGGGCGTTGGCAAACTGGAAGGACATCCCCCATGAGAGCCGTGCTTAACCGCTGGCGCCGCCGCCTCTGGCAGGCGCTGTTCTACCGCATGGTGTTCGGGGAAAGCGACCACCTGGGCCGCAGCCTGCCCCACACCCGCATTGCCCCCAGCACCTGCATCGAAGGCGCCGAGGGGCTGCGGCTTTCCGACCACGTGTTCATAGGGCAATTCAACTTCATCGACGCCACGGCAGGCCTGCAGATTGGGCAAGGGGTGCAGATCACCAACTTCGTCAGCATCGTCACCCACAGCTCCCACCGCGCCATTCGCCTCCTGGGCAGCAGCTACGCAGTCCACGAGCGCCCCAAGCCTGGCTACATCAGCGCGCCCGTGGAGATCGGCGCCTACACCTTTGTCGGCCCCCACAGCCTGATCGAAGCGGGTACACGCATCGGCAAGGGGGTGGTGGTGTGCGCCTACGCGCAGGTGCGCGGCGAAGTGCCCGATTTCGCCATCATGGCAGGGGCCCCTGCGCGCCAGATTGGCGATGTGCGCGAGCAGGACGAGCGCCTGCTGTCGCTGCACCCAGAACTGCGTCCCCACTATGAATCCTGGACACGGGCAACCTGACATGGCCACACACCTGTGCCTGCTGGGCGATGCCACCAGCCCCCATGTCCAGCGGTGGGCGCGGGAAATGCTCCAGCGTGGCTACCGCGTTTCGCTGATCACGGCCCGCCCCGCGTCCATCGATGGCGTCACGGTGCGGGTCATCCGGCCTGTGCACCGATCGCTGGACTGGCTGCTCCGTGTACGGGAAACGAGGCGCCACGTGGCCGAACTGGCTCCTGACCTCCTGCATGCCCATTACGTCACCTCCTACGGCTATCTGGCCGCACGTTGCGGCAAACATCCGCTGGTGATGACCGCCTGGGGCAGCGACCTGTTGGTGACCCCCGGCAAAAGCGCCTGGATGCGCTGGCTGACCGGCTGGATACTGCGCCAGGCCGACCTCATCACGGGCGACTCAGCGAGCCTGATGAGCGCGGTGGCAGACTTCCGCCCGCCCGGCGCCGCCGAGGAAATCCATTGGGGTGTGGAACTGCAACGCTTCCACCCCGTGCCCTGGAGTCACAAGCAAGGCAGCCAGCTGGTGAGCCTGCGCGCCTGGGAACCCAACTACAACATCGACACCATCATCGAAGCGTTCGCCCTGCTGCAGGCGCGATTGCCGGGCGCCGATCTGCGCTTGCACCTGCTCGGCGGAGGCAGTCTGGAAGGTGCCGTGCGCAGCCAGGTGCATACGGCGCAGCTGGACAACAAGGTGCAGTTCCACGGCCGACTCGATGACGCTGGCATGACCCGGGTGCTGGGCGAAAGCAAGATATCTGTGTCGGTGCCCAGCAGCGATGCAACATCGGTCGCCATGCTGGAGAGCATGGCGTGTGGCCTCGCCGTGGTGGCCAGCGAACTGCAGGCCAACCGGCACTGGATCGACGCTGAGTGGCTGGTTGCAGCCGGAGATGCGACAGCGCTCGCCGCCCGGCTGGAAGCCCTGATTGCCAATGACGCCATCGCAGAACAAGCCGGGCTGCAAAATGCTGCCCGCATAGCGCAAGACGGCGACCGCGCGGTGCAAATGAACCGCATGCACGCGCTGTACCAGCAACTGCTCCGTACACCTTGAACCCCATGCCCCAAGGCCTTGAATTGGACAACCTGATCAGCGTCATCGTGCCGTGCCGCAACGAGCGCCAGCACATCGACGCTTTCTGCAACTCCGCCCTGCTCCAAGAACTGCCCGCAGGCTGGCGCATGGAAGTGCTGATTGCAGACGGTGACAGCGATGACGGCACGCGCGAACACCTGATGCAGCGCTGTGCTGCAGACCCCAGGCTCGTGCTGGTGGACAACCCCGGCCGCATTGTGTCCACCGGGCTCAACGCCTGCATTGCCCGCGCACGGGGCGGCACCATTGCCCGCATGGACGTGCACAGCCAGTTTGCCCCCGACTACCTTGCGCAGTGCATTGAGGCGCTCGAACGCACCCGCGCCGACAACGTGGGCGGCCCTTGGGTCGCCCAAGGAACGGGCCCCACCGGGGCCGCCATAGCCGCCGCCTTCCAATGCCGCTGGGTGGTGGGTGGCGCACGGTCGCGCGATGTGCAGTACGAAGGCGAGGTGGATACCGTCTACCTCGGATGCTGGCCCCGCGGCGTGTTTGACCGATTCGGGCTGTTTGACGAAGCCCTGGTGCGCAACCAGGACGACGAGCACAACCTGCGCTTGCGCCTGGGGGGTGCACGCATTTGGCAGAGCAGCCTCATCCATTCCACCTACCACCCGCGCAATTCGCTGAGGCACCTGTTCGCGCAACAACGGCAATATGGCTACTGGCGGCCTTTTGTGATGCGCAAACATGGGCAGCCGGGCTCCGTGCGACAACTGGTGCCCGCAGCTTTTGTGGCCGCAGCAGTGGGCGCCTCCGCTGCCTTGCCGTGGTCCGCCTGGCCCTTGGCTGCACTGGGCATCGCCTACGCCGGGTATCTTCTGGCGGCATCCGTGGCGGCAGCCCGGTCGGCCCGCAACGGGGGACTGCTGCCCCGCCTCCCGGCGACGATTGCAGCGTTTCATGTGGGCTACGGCCTGGGCACCTGGCGAGGACTGTGGGACATTGCGCGCTCGCGCGCCCCTTCGTCCGACTTTGCACGCATCACCCGATGACCGACAACGAACCCCAGGCCGTCAAGGCCCGCTACGCCCGGCGCGACACAGTGGCCGACGAAGCGCGCTACAGCCTGTATGCCAACGCTGCGGCGCTGCAGGCGCAGCAGGAGCGCCTGCGCGCCATGGCACGCATCTGGCAGGCCCACGGCTGGAGCAGCCTGGCCCAGCGGCCCATGCTGGAGGTTGGCTGCGGGAGTGCGGGCAATTTGCACGATCTGGTGCGACTGGGCGCCACGCCCGCTTGCCTGACGGGCCTGGAGCTTCTTCCCGAACGTGCCGCCGCAGCGCGCGCCTCGCTGCCAGCAGGCGTGGCCATTGTGGAAGGGGATGCCGCCTTGGCCCCGGTGCAGCCCGCCAGCCAGGATGCCGTGCTCGCGTTCACACTCTTCAGTTCCTTGCTTGACGAGGGCTATCGCCGCCATCTGGCCGACGTGATCTGGCAATGGGTCGCGCCCGGCGGCGGTGTTCTCGTCTATGACTTTGTCGTCGACAACCCCGCCAACAGCGATGTACAGGGCATTCCACTCCGCGAACTGAGCATCCTGTTTCCCGGGGCACAGATACACTCCCGCCGCGTTACGCTGGCACCTCCGCTGGCACGACGTCTGCCCGCGCCAGCGATTGCGCCAGCATCCGCACTGCTGTGGTTTCTGCGCACCCACCGCCTGACCTGGGCCGTGAAGCCACGCTGAGCGCGGCCTCGCTCTGGCCCTTTTAGCACGCACCACAATGCCCATGAACTCCGCCACAGACCTGCCCTTTCTCCCGTTCGCCCGCCCCGACATCGGGCCGGCAGAAATCGATGCCGTCAGCGCGGCCATGCGCTCGGGCTGGGTCACGACCGGGCCCAAGACCAAGGAGTTCGAGCAGGCATTCACCGCCTTCCTGGGCGGCGGTGGTCTGCAGAGCATCGCCGTCAACTCCGCCACGGCGGGCCTGCACCTTGCGCTGGAGGCCCTGGGCATCGGCCCCGGCGACGAAGTGATCGCGCCCACACTGACCTTCACCGCCACCGTGGAGGTGGTGCGCTACCTGGGCGCCGACCCGGTACTGGTGGACGTGGACCCAGTGACCCTCAATATCGACCCGGCCAAGGTACGCGCAGCCATCACACCCCGCACCAAAGCCATCATGCCCGTGCACTACGGGGGCCTGGCCTGCGACATGGACGCCATCCTGGCCATCGCCAAAGAACATCACCTGAAGGTGGTGGAAGACGCGGCCCACGCCTTGCCCACCACCTGGCGCGGCACGCTGGTGGGGCAGTTGCAGTCCGATGTCACGGTGTTCAGCTTCTACGCCAACAAGACCATCACTACCGGCGAAGGCGGCATGGCCGTCGCGCACGACCCGGCGCTTGCGCAGCGCATGCGCACCATGCGGCTGCATGGCATGAGCCGGGATGCATTTGACCGCTTCACCTCCAAAACCCCGGCCTGGTACTACGAGGTGGTCGCGCCAGGCTTCAAATACAACATGACGGACGTTGCCGCCGCCATGGGCGTGGAGCAATTGGCGCGGCTGCCGCAATTTGTGCAGCGGCGCCAGGACTTGGCAACCCGCTACCACGATCAGCTGGCGCCGCTGCCCCTGACCTTGCCAGCCGATGCACCACACAGCGACACCCACGCATGGCACCTGTATGTCATCCGGCTGCGAGCGGACGCACCACTGGGGCGTGATGAGGTCATCCAAGCGCTGTCGGACCGGGGCATCGGCACCAGCGTGCACTATGTGCCGCTGCACCGGCACCCGTACTGGCGGGACCGCTATCAGCTCACGCCGGAGATGTTCCCCCAGGCCGATGCAGCCTACCAGGCCATGATCAGCATCCCCCTGTTCACCGCCATGGGTGACAGCGATCAGGACCGTGTGATTGCCGCGCTGCACGAGGTGCTGGGCTGACATGCCCAAGCGGCTGTTCGACCTGTTCTTGGCCGCCCTCGGGCTGCTGCTGCTCGCGCCCGTTCTGCTGGCCGTGGCACTGTGGGTGGTGTGGGATTCGCCCGGCCCGGCATTCTTTCGCCAACAGCGCGTGGGCCGCGCAGGCAGGTTGTTTCGCATCGTCAAGTTCCGCACCATGCACCCGCGTGCAGAAGCTGCGGGGCCTGCGATTACCGTGGGGGCCGACGCCCGCATCACCCGGGCGGGCCACTGGCTGCGGCGCACCAAGATCGATGAATTGCCGCAGATTTTCAACGTGCTGCTGGGCCATATGAGCCTTGTCGGCCCCCGACCCGAGGTGCCGCACTATGTGGCGCTTTACCCGGAATCTGTGCGAGACCTGGTGCTCAGCGTGCGGCCCGGCATCACAGACCGCGCCTCCATCGAATTTCGCGACGAAAGCACTTTGCTGGGCCAGAGCAGCGATCCAGAGCGCACCTACGTGGAACAGATTCTGCCCATCAAGCTGCGCTACGCCGCCGAGTACGCCCGCTCGCACACGCTTTGGAGCGACCTGAAGATCATCGTGAGGACGGCATCCGCGCTGTGGGGTGACCGGCCGTCCAGGGGATAAGAACCTGTTCAAAATCTTTTCGGGGTCGCACAAGGTCCTTGCCGGGATGGGATGCAAGGAGCGGTGCGCAGTGGATAGCCCGGCTATCCACAAGCGCCGCAACGCCGCAGACCGTCCGGCAAGGCACTTGCCCGAAGGGTTGGAGTGAAATCGGGCGATTGGACGCCCCGGCTGCTTGCATGGGCACGAGCCCATGCGGCGCATCCGAAGCATCCACTCATCCCGATTGCACTCCAATGCGATCCCCGAAAAGATCTTGAACAGGTTCTTAGGACCTGTCGGCAACACATAGCCGATAAAATGAGGGGTTTGGCTGAACCCAGCCCCATTTCACGCCCCCGCACCGACGGCACCTATGTCAGACCAAAACCACGCCCCCGCTCCCCAGGACGAAAACCAGCTCATCGCAGAGCGCCGCGAAAAGCTCCGCGCTCTGCGCGAAGTCCAGGCCACTGGCGGTGGGGTTGCCTTCCCCAATAACTTCAAGCCCGGCAACAAGGCTGCCCAGTTGCACCTGGAACACAGCACTGCCACGAACGAGTCCCTCGAAGCCACGCCAGTGAACGTCTCGGTCGCAGGCCGGATGATGCTCAAGCGCGTGATGGGCAAGGCGAGTTTTGCAACCGTGCAGGATGGCTCGCTGGGCGACGTGGGCGGGCGCATCCAGCTCTATGTGACCCGTGACGCCGTGGGCGAGGATCTGTACGCCGCCTTCAAGCACTGGGACCTGGGCGACATCGTGGGCGCCGAAGGCACGCTGATGAAGACCAAGACGGGCGAGCTGTCGGTCAAGGTGACCAGCCTGCGCCTGCTCACCAAGAGCCTGCGCCCGCTGCCCGACAAGTTCCACGGCATGGCCGACCAGGAGCAGAAATACCGCCAGCGCTATGTGGACCTGATCACCGACGAGCACGCCCGCAAGCGCTTCATGGCGCGCAGCAAGGCCGTGAGCGGGCTGCGCGAGTTCATGGTGAGCCACGGCTTCCTTGAAGTCGAAACGCCCATGCTGCACCCCATCCCGGGCGGCGCCAATGCCAAGCCGTTCGTGACGCACCACAACGCGCTGGAGCAGGAGATGTACCTGCGCATCGCACCCGAGCTCTACCTCAAGCGCCTGATCGTGGGCGGCTTCGAGCGTGTGTTCGAGATCAACCGCAGCTACCGCAACGAAGGCATCTCGGTGCGCCACAACCCCGAGTTCACCATGATGGAGTTCTACGCGGCGTACTGGAACTACCTGGACCTGATGGACTTCACCGAGACGCTGATCCGTGAAGTCGCGCTCAAGGCCACCGGCTCCCTGCAGATGACCTACCAGGGCCGCGCGGTGGACCTGACCCAGCCCTTTGCCCGTCTGACCATCCGCGAAGCCATCTTCCAGCACACGGAAGCAGGCGCCCATGTGGACGATGCCGCATGGCTCATCAGCGCATTGAAGAAGCTGGGCATGACCGAAGAGAAGGACAAGCTCTCGGCCCGCACGCTGGCCAGCCTGCAGGTGCTGTACTTTGAAGAAACGGTGGAAGACAAGCTGTGGCAGCCCACCTTCATCATGGAGCACCCCACCGAGATCTCGCCCCTGGCGCGTGCCAACGACGCGCGCCCCGAGGTGACGGAGCGCTTTGAGCTGTACATCACCGGCCGCGAGTTCGGCAATGGTTTCAGCGAACTGAACGATGCCGAAGACCAGGCCGCCCGCTTTCACGCCCAGGTGGCCGCCAAAGACAGCGGCGATGACGAAGCCATGTTCTACGACCACGATTTCGTGCGCGCGCTGGAATACGGCATGCCCCCCACGGGGGGTTGCGGTATCGGCATTGACCGTCTCATGATGCTGCTGACTGACAGCCCCAGCATTCGCGACGTGATCCTGTTCCCCGCGCTTCGCCGCGAGTCCTGAGTCGCGCGTCCCCGATGCCCTCGGGGCATCCCGGACCCGCCCTTTGAAGGCCCCAAGGAGACACTACCGTGCCCTTCAGTTCCAGCAACGCCCCCTACCCGGCCAGCCAGCCCTTGCCCTCGGGCAACGCTTTTTCGGTGCTGGTGGTCGAAGACCAGGGATCCGTGCGCGCAGCGCTGGTGGCCGAGCTGCGGCGGGCTGGGGTGTCAGACATCTTTGAGGCGCCCGAGGGCATCGCAGCGCTGCACCTGTTCAAAACCCACCGCCCCGATCTGGTGCTGCTGGACATCCGGCTGCCCGGCCAGGACGGCTACTGGGTGGCCCAGCAGATGCGCGAGAGCGAGGCGGGCGACTGGACGCCCATCATCTTCCTCTCGGGCCTGGACAACGAACTCGATGTGTGGCGCGGTATTGAAGTGGGTGGTGACGACTACCTCGTCAAACCCGTCAAGCCCATCGTGCTGATGGCCAAACTGCGTGCCATGCGCCGGCTGCTGGACATGCGCCGCAGGCTCGTCTCCATGTCGGCCGAGTTGCATCTAGCCAACCAGCGGCTCAACGAAATGGTGGAGATCGATGCGCTCACCGGCTTGGTCAACCGCCGGGGGTTTGACCGCATTTTGCACAACGAAATCCTGGCTGCGCGCCGGGACGGTACGCCGCTCACGCTGATGCTGTGCGACCTGGACCACTTCAAGCTCTTCAATGACGCCAGCGGGCATGTGCAGGGCGATGCCTGCCTGAAGGAAGTCGGCCGCCTGTTGCGCGAGGTGTGCGTGCGCCCTCGTGACATCGCCTCACGCTACGGTGGTGAGGAATTCGCCCTCATCCTGCCCAACACGCCACGCTCGGGTGCCATGACCTTCGCGCGGGCCCTGGGACAGCTGCTCAAGGTGCGCGCCCTTCCACACGCAGATTCCCCGCTGGGCAACATCCTCACGCTGTCAGGCGGCATCACCACCTGCGTGCCTGACGACAGCACGAACGCCGAAAGCATGATCATGCGTGCCGACCAGGCGCTTTATGCCGCCAAGGCCCAGGGCCGCAATCGCTTCTTCAGTTTTGAAATGCAGATGGACACCGTGGAGCAACTGCGCAATTGAGTTTCTTTTCTGCCCTCACGTTTGACGCCACCGAGCGCAACGCCCGCACCGCCGTTTCGCGCATGCAGCTGCTGAAAACCCGCCTTCCCGACTGGGTACAAGACTGGCTCGAAGTCATCATCCCCGGCACGCAGATCCTGCTGATCCTGTTTGTCGCCTGGCTGCTGCAACGGGTGCTGCGCCGCATAGTGCGCCGTGCCAGCGCGCACTACCAGGTGCCCGACGAACTGGTGGTGCCCATGAACGGGCTGATCCGCTGGCTCATCATTGCCAGTGCGGCGCTGCTGGTGCTGGAACGCATGGGGGTGTCGGCCACCGTGCTCTGGACCGCGTTCACCGGGTTTGCCACTGTCGGGGCCGTGGCCTTTTTCGCGGCGTGGAGTGTGCTCTCCAACCTGTTTTGCGCGCTGCTCATCTTCACCGTGCGGCCCTTCAAGATTGGCGACTACATCGAGGTGCTGGACACCGCCGAAAAGCCCGGGGCCAAAGGACGTGTGGTGGACATCAACCTGCTCTACACCACGCTCGAAGACCATGGCGCTGCGGCGGACCAGGTAGCCTGGCTGCAGATTCCCAATGCGCTGGTATTTCAACGCGTGGTGCGCAGGTTTCAGGGGGTGCCACCACCGCCTGCACTACCCGCCAACGCTGCAGAGGCCGCAGAAAGTGCACCGGCAGCCCCGCCTCCAGTCACGCCAGGGCCTTTCAACACGCCCTAGTCCACTGAAGCCGAGAAATCGGCTGTGCGTGAGGGTCTGGCAGGGTCGCACGCTAGGCGGCGAGCGCAGGCGGGTTGCACACCCGGCGAGCACGGCAACGACGAGGGGCGCCGCACCAGACTCCCGGCCACTGGCTCTCACGGCGTCAGGGCAACAGGTCCAAGGCCTGCAGATAGGCGGGCTGGTACATCAACTCATCCCAGGCCTGGGGAAAGGTTTCGGGCAGCAGCGCCAGGCGGCGGGATTCGCTGTCCACACTCGGCTGCCAGCGGCCCAGCTTGCGGGCCTGTTCCAGGCCGTCGATGAGTTCATCCACGGCCTTGCCATCGCCCACGCTCTGGTTGCACAACAGCACCAGGTCGCAGCCTGCCTCCAGCGCTGCCATGGCTGCGTCGGTGTAGCTGACGACCTGGCCGTCCAGACGCCGAGCGCCTTCCATGCTGAGGTCGTCGCTGAAGATGGCGCCGTCAAAACGCATCTGCCGCCGCAGGATGTCCTGCAGCCAGCGCTGCGAGAAGCCTGCGGGGCGGCTGTCCACCTTGGGGTAGATCACATGGGCGGGCATCACGCTGGTGAGCGTGCTGCTGAGCCAGGGGTATGGCGCGGCGTCGTCGGCCAGGATGGCCTTCAAGCTGCGCTTGTCCACCGGCACCTCGGTGTGCGAGTCGGCTTTGACAAAGCCGTGCCCCGGGAAGTGTTTGCCGCAGTTGGCCATGCCGGCCTGCAGCAGACCGTGCATGAGGCTCTTGGCGAGCAGCGCCACCACACGCGGGTCGCGGTGAAAGGCACGGTCGCCGATCACACTGCTTTCACCCCAATCGAGATCGAGAACGGGGGTGAACGAGAAATCAACCCCACAGGCGCGCAACTCCGCACCCAGCACGTAGCCCGCCGCCGTGGCTGCATTGGTGGCGCGCAGCGCGCCGCTGCCAGGCACGACCTTGGCGCCCTTGCCGTCATCCATCCACATCTCGCCCAGGGCGCGCATGGGCGGCAGGTGGGTGAAGCCATCGGTGCGAAAGCGCTGCACACGGCCGCCCTCATGGTCCACGCAGATCAGCAGATCGTCACGCACGGCCTTGATACTGCTGGTCAGCTGCAGCAGCTGCGCGCGGTTTTCCCAGTTGCGGGCAAACAGGATCACGCCACCGGTCAGCGGATGGGTCAGGCGGCGGCGGTCGGCGGCGGTCAGCTCTGTGCCTGCCACGTCGAGGATGAGGGGTGCGTGTTCGGTCATAGGGTGTCAAACATCAGGTTGCTATTACAAACATAGCTGCTAGCGCTTATCCATCAAGCGCTAGAGGCCATTTTTAATCCAATTTCTCTACCACACAGAAGCTGGCGGCGTAGTCGGTCTCGTCCGTAACGCTCAGGTGCGCTTTCAGCCCTTTGGCGTCAAACCATTCCTTGAGTGCGCCGTGCAGCACGATCACGGGCTGGCCGCTCGCAAGCTTGGCCACTTCACAGTGGCGCCAGGTCATGGGCATGCGCATACCCAGGCCGATGGCTTTGCTGAACGCTTCCTTGGCAGAGAACCGCGTGGCCAGGT
This sequence comes from Acidovorax sp. Leaf73, assembly GCF_916855635.1. Classification (NCBI taxonomy): domain Bacteria; kingdom Pseudomonadati; phylum Pseudomonadota; class Betaproteobacteria; order Burkholderiales; family Comamonadaceae; genus Acidovorax; species Acidovorax sp. Leaf73. The sequence goes on along the minus strand of NZ_CAKASI010000002.1, from coordinate 738,759 downwards.
AGCGCAGGCCGCGGTCGGGCCAACGGCCACTCCTCTCGTGCCAGGTGGCCAATTCACCGTCGGCCAGCACCTTCTGGGCAAAGCGCTCGCCGTGGCGTTCCAGGCTGGCCGCGATGCGGCGCACGTCGCAGATGTCGGTGCCAATGCCGTAGATCATGGTTTTTGAATAAAATTGGGCTCTAGCGCTTATCCATCAAGCGCTAGCAGCTATCAAATCAGGAGTTATCAGGTTGTGCGGCACAACCCGACTGGATGCAGCCCAGGTAGGCCAACACCGTGGCGGCGTAGCCCAGCTCCAGCGCGTCGGCAATGAGGGCGTGGCCGATCGAGACTTCGAGCACACCGGGCACCTCGCGCACAAAGGCGGCGAGGTTGTCACGGTTGAGGTCGTGACCCGCGTTCACGCCCAGCCCCACATCCAGCGCGGCCTGGGCGGCGGCGGCGTAGCGCTTGAGCTCAACGTCTTGCTGCGGCGTGCCCCAGGCTGCGGCATAGGGCTCGGTGTACAGCTCCACCCGGTCAGCGCCCACCGCCTTGGCGGCGGCCATCTGCTCGGGCACGGGGTCCATGAACAGGCTCACGCGCACGCCCAGTGCTTTGCACTCGGCGATCAGGGGTGCCAGGCGCTCGGCATCCTGCGGAAAGCTCCAGCCGTGGTCGCTGGTGAACTGGTCTTCGCTGTCGGGCACAAAGGTCGCCTGGTGCGGGCGAGCCTCGCGGATGAAGTCCATCAGGTTCTGAGATGGATTGCCCTCGATGTTGTATTCGCGGTCGGGCCAGGCCTTCATCAGCGTGGCCAGCTCGAACACGTCCTGGCTGCGGATGTGCCGCTCGTCGGGCCGGGGGTGCACCGTGATGCCCTGGGCCCCCGCCTGCAGGCACAGCTCGGCCGCCCGGGTGACACTGGGAATGCCCAGGTGGCGCGTGTTGCGCACCAGGGCGACTTTGTTGACATTGACCGAGAGGGCCGTGGCGTGGGGGGTGCGTGAGGTCTGGTTCATAGGGCCTGCAGATCGATCATGAGCTGGCGGGTGCGCAGCATGGGGCTGCCGCAATGGTATTGCAGCAGGGCGCGCAGCTGGGGTTTGAGTTCTGCAGCCACCGGCGCGCAGGCACGCAAGGTGGCGGTGTAGGTGGCCGCGTCGTCCAGCGCGCGTTGCAACGTCTGCCACTGGCCGCCGAGCAGGCCCACGCGGTCGGCCGAGGAGGAGGCGCGCAGGCCGCCTTCGGGCACCAGCGTGTAGCGCGTCTTGGGTTGCAAGACCTCCAACGTCATGGTCTGAACATCCAGGCCAGGAAGCAAGCCAATCTCGCGCAGCAGCAATAGTTCGAAGCTGCGCAGCACGGGTTCTAACGCATCACCATGTTCGCTGGCCAACACGCGAACCACACCGGCATAGGCATCGAACAGGGCCGCATGTGGATCGGCGCGCGCCAGCAGGCGCAGCAGTAGCTCGTTGAGGTACATGCCCGACAGCAGGGCATCACCCGTGGGCATCACATGGCCGCCCACCCACTCCGCCCCCTTGAGGGTGTGGATGTCTGCGCTGCCATCCCCGGTGAGCGTGTAGGTCACCAACAAGGGCTGGAGCGGCAGTAGCACCGGGCGGAAGTTGGAGCTGGGCTTCTTGGCCCCCTTGGCCACCAGCGCCACACGCCCTTGCTGACGGCAGAAAACCTCCAGGATCAGGCTGGACTCGCTCCAGTCGTAGCTGTGCAGCACGAAGGCGGGTTCATCGGAGATGCGCTTGGCGGCAGCCATTGGCTTCAGGCCCGCAGAAATGCATGCGGCTGGCAAGCGCCAGACAGCTTGTGCCGCCCGGACAAGACAGGGTCGCAGGCGGGCACGGAATTATTCGTAACCGAACGAGCGCACGCGCGCCTCGTCGTCGGCCCAGCCGGAGCGCACCTTGACCCACAGCTCCAGGAACACCTTGGCATCCATGAGCTTTTCCAGTTCCTGGCGGGCTTCGGTGCCAATACGCTTCAGGCGCTCGCCCTTGTCGCCGATCACCATCATCTTGTGGTTGTCACGCTCGACCACGATGGTGGCAGCGATCTTTACAAGCCGCTTGTGCTGCTTGCTGGCTTCTTCCTCAAACTTGTCGATCACCACGGTCGAGGTGTAAGGCAGCTCGTCGCCCGTGAAGCGGAAGAGCTTCTCGCGCACGGTTTCGGACGCCAGAAACTTCTCGCTACGATCGGTCAGTTCGTCTTCGCCGTACCACCAGCCCTGCTCGGGCAGGTACTTGGCGCAGATGCCAAACAGGCGCTCGATGTCGCCCTTGTTCTTGGCCGACATAGGCACAAACTCGGCAAACGGGTGGCGCTCCTGCATGCTCTTGAGCCAGGGGGCCAGCTCGGCACGGCGGTGCACCATGTCGAGCTTGTTGGCCAGCAGCAGCGTGGGGATGCCGGGCTTGAACAGCGACAGCACCTTGGCATCGGCCAGCGTGAAGTTGCCAGCCTCGACCACAAAGAGGATCAGGTCCACATCGCCAATCGCGCCCATCACAGTCTTGTTCAGCGACTTGTTGAGTGCGGTGGCATGGCGCGTCTGGAAACCCGGTGTGTCCACGAAGATGAACTGTGACTGCTCGCGCGTACGAATACCGGTGATGCGGTGCCGCGTGGTCTGCGCCTTGCGCGAGGTGATGCTGATCTTCTGCCCCACCAGCGCATTGAGCAATGTGGACTTTCCCACGTTGGGCTTGCCCACGATGGCGATCACACCACAACGCTGGCCGGGCACGGCGGCCGGGGAGCCTGCTGCCGCCAGCATGGCTTCGAGGTCATTTTGCGCTCCAACGCTTGCTGGATCGGCTTCATTCGCTACATCTTTGGTAGCATCATTCATAATTTCTTTGCTTTCAATGTGGCCAGCATGGCAGCAGCGGCTGCCTGCTCGCCCGCCCGGCGGGAGCCGCCGATGCCGCGTTCGGTGAGGCCCAGTTCAGGAATATCGCACTCGACGTCGAAGGTCTGGCGGTGCGCAGCGCCCACTGTGGCGACGACCTTGTACTGCGGCAGCTTCATTTTGCGGCCCTGGAGCAACTCCTGCAATGCAGTTTTCGCGTCCTTGGATGCAGCCTGCATCTGCGGGTTGATCTCCACGCCCTGAAAAAGGCGGTGCACCAACGCTTCGGCACTCGCGTACCCGGCATCCAGGTACACCGCGCCAATCAGCGCTTCCAGCGCGTCGGCCAGGATGGAAGGACGTTGCTGTCCACCTGATTTGGACTCGCCCTCTCCCAATCGCAGCACGTCGGAGATCTTGAGGCCCAGCGCCAGTTGGTGCAGCGTGTCCTGCTTGACAAGGTTGGCACGCACGCGAGAGAGATCGCCTTCCGGCAACGCCGACAACTGCCGATACAGCAGGCTCGCAACCGCCAGATTCAACACGGAATCACCCAGAAACTCCAGCCGCTCGTTGTGGTCGGCCGAAAAACTGCGGTGCGTGGTAGCGCGCTGAAGAAGGGATGGATCGGAGAAAACATGCTGCAGACGGGTCTGCAGCGCTTGAAGGCCGGGATGCACTAGTTGGTCTGTCCTTCAAAGCGATAGACAAGGTAAGCAGGGCCTGCCAAGGGAATCTCGCGGGAATATTTGTAAGACACAACGATTTTGTTGTCACCGCGCTTGGCAATCTCCAGGTCTTTACCTTGGATCGAATTGATGGTGTCAATGGCTGCGGCACGGTCAAACGAGGAACGGACTTCTGCGACCGTGGAGCCTTCCTTCGCGGCCTTGGCTGCAGCCTTGCTGATCGCTTGGTACTCCAGAAAGATGGGGACAGACTGTCCACCGATCGCAAAAGCAGCCACAGCGATCAAACCGATAAAAATCACCCCAATGAACGACAAGCCACGTTGGCGAAATGGGCTGGTAGAGCGATTGATATGCATATATTTCCCCCTCAGTGTCCTAAAAAGCTGGTCATCCCTCAATGGAACGACCCAATGCGCTTGAGATTACCGAAATTCATCCATACAAAAAAGGCCTTCCCGACGATATTGCCCTCAGGAACAAAGCCCCAGTAGCGCGAATCGAGCGAGTTGTCCCGGTTGTCCCCCATCATGAAATAGTGGCCCTCGGGCACCTTGCACACAACGCCCTCAACACTGTAACGGCAGTTCTTGCGGTAGGCAAAATTGCTGGCGCCTTGCACAAAGGCGGGCACATCCGGGTTGTTCAACAAACGGTGGGGCTGTGCACCCAGTTGCTCTTCAAACTGTTTGAAATAGCGCATCGAGTCTTCTTCGAAAAAGTCTGGCAGCGCCTTGGTGTCAATGGCCTGACCGTTGACCGTGAGGCGCTTGTTGATATAGGCCACCTCGTCACCCGGCACACCCACCACCCGCTTGATGTAGTCAAGGCTCGGCTGGGGTGGGTAGCGGAACACCAGAACATCTCCACGCGCAGGCTTGGTGCCCTCGGTGATCTTGGTATGGATCACCGGAAGACGGACGCCGTAGGTGAACTTGTTCACCAGGATCAGGTCGCCCACCAGTAGGGTGGGAATCATCGAACCCGACGGGATCTTGAAGGGTTCGAAAAGAAACGACCTCAGAACAAACACGGCAACGATGACCGGGAAAAGCCCCGCTGTCCAGTCCAGCCACCAAGGCTGCATGAGCAGCCGCCCCTTGGCCTCCTGCACATCCACATCGACCTTCTGGATGCCCATGCGGTCCAGCTCCGCACGGCGTGCGGTCGCCGCATCTTCGACGGCCTGGGCTGCTCGGCGGCGTTGGGGCAGAAAGTAGAAACGCTCGGCCAGCCAGTACGCGCCCGTGACCACCGTGGCCAGGAACAACAGCAAGGCGAAATTGCCTTCGATGGCACCAAAGTACCAGGCCCCGATATAGCCACCAAATGCGGCCAGCACCAGGGATGTGAAAATCTGCATGAACTGGAGCATCAGTCTTCCACCTGCAAAATGGCCAGGAATGCCTCTTGTGGCACTTCGACCGATCCGATCTGTTTCATGCGTTTCTTGCCTGCTTTCTGCTTCTCAAGGAGCTTGCGTTTGCGGCTGACATCGCCGCCGTAACATTTTGCCAGCACGTTCTTGCGCAATGCCTTGATGGTCTCTCGCGCAATGATGTTGGCACCAATGGCGGCCTGGATGGCCACGTCATACATCTGGCGGCTGATGATCTCGCGCATCTTGGCAACCACGGCTCGGCCACGGTACTGGGACTGAGAGCGGTGCACGATGATGGACAGTGCATCCACCTTTTCGCCGTTTAGAAGGATATCCACCTTCACCACGTCGGACGCACGGTACTCCTTGAACTCGTAGTCCATGGATGCATAGCCGCGCGACACCGACTTGAGCTTGTCGAAGAAGTCGAGCACGATTTCGCCCAGCGGCATTTCATAGGTGAGCATCACCTGGCGACCGTGGTACGCCATGTTCATCTGCACACCGCGCTTTTGGTTGGCGAGCGTCATCACCGGGCCGACATAGTCCTGGGGCATGTACAGATGAACCGTGACGATGGGCTCGCGGATTTCCTCAAGCCGCCCCTGGTCCGGCATCTTGGAGGGGTTCTCGACCATGATCACTTCACCATCGGCCTTGACCACTTGGTAGACCACGCTGGGTGCAGTCGTGATGAGATCTTGGTCAAACTCACGCTCCAGGCGCTCCTGCACGATTTCCATATGCAGCAGGCCGAGAAACCCGCAACGAAAACCGAAGCCCAACGCTTGGCTCACTTCAGGCTCGTAGTGCAGCGAAGCATCGTTGAGCTTGAGTTTTTCAAGCGCATCACGCAGCGAGTCATATTCGCTCGCCTCGGTCGGGTACAGACCGGCAAACACCTGGGGCTGGATTTCCTTGAAGCCAGGGAGCGCCTCGGCGGCAGGGCCCGCATTGTTGGGCAACTTCTTTTCGAGCGTAATCGTGTCTCCCACCTTGGCAGCCTGCAGCTCCTTGATGCCAGCGATGATGTAGCCCACCTGCCCTGCGTCAAGCGAGTTGCGCGGCTCGTTGGCGGGCGTGAACACACCGAGGTTGTCCGCGTTGTACACCGCACCACTGGCCATCATCTTGATACGCTCGCCCTTGAGCAAACGGCCATCGACCACACGCACCAGCATCACCACGCCCACATAGCTGTCGAACCAGCTGTCGATGATCATCGCGCGAAGCGGTCCATCGGCATTGCCGCGCGGCGCGGGCACCTTGGCCACGATGGCTTCGAGGATCCCGTCGATGCCCATGCCGGTCTTGGCGGAGCAGGGAATCGCGTCGGTCGCGTCGATGCCAATCACATCTTCGATCTCAGCCTTCGCATTGTCGGGATCGGCATTGGGCAGATCCATCTTGTTGAGTACGGGCACCACCTCGACACCCAGATCCAATGCGGTGTAGCAGTTCGCAACGGTCTGAGCTTCAACGCCTTGCGAAGCATCCACCACCAGCAACGCGCCCTCGCATGCCGACAACGAGCGGCTCACTTCATACGAGAAGTCCACATGCCCCGGTGTGTCGATCAGATTGAGGTTGTAGACCTGCCCATCCTGCGCCTTGTATTGCAGCGCTGCGGTCTGCGCCTTGATGGTTATCCCACGCTCTTTTTCGATATCCATCGAGTCCAGAACCTGGGCCTCCATCTCACGGTCCGCAAGGCCTCCGCAGCGCTGGATCAAGCGATCTGCAAGCGTCGACTTGCCATGGTCGATGTGCGCAATGATGGAAAAATTTCTGATGTGGTTCATCAACGGAAAGCGTCAAGTGATTGAATTAAAACGGAGCACACAAGAAAAAAGGGCGCGTCGAATGGCGACGCGCCCTGAACCAACAATCATTGGCAACTGCGATAGTTGGAGCTTCATTGTAGGCAAAAAGCCCGCAGTAAAAAGCCCATCCGACTGCATCCAAGGGGAGTTGCCAGGGTGCAACAGGGATCTTATCAACAACTTATACACAGTCTGCACAACTACAACGCTGGACAACTTGTGGGTGAGCTGTGGATCGGCTGTGCATGACACCGTCACATCCCGCATCGTGAATCAACGTCCAGCCAATATATGAATTAGCGTTGAACAGGGGCCTCTATTCTATCGAAATCAGTTGATAGACCTTCATAAAGTTAGCCAAGGCTAACTTTCAACATCGAAAGAAGGAAAAGACAAAAAAACCAAAATGCCCACACCTGCGACAAAGGCCTGCTGCAAACGTGGGGAAATGGGTCAACCCATCCCCCCACATCCGCCACAACGCCGCTCGTCATCGGCCGGTACGGATCAAGGCATATTGGGCCCACTCGCCGCGCCGATACAGCACATTGATGGGCTTGTTCTTGTCGGCCTTGGCGAGCACAGCCTCAAACTCCTTCACACCAGACACTTCCGTGTTGGCAATCGCGAGAATCACATCCCCTTCGCGCAGGCCGGCACGCGCTGCGGCCTCTGTGGCCGTCGCGACCAGCACACCGCCCTTGATTTTGAGCTCCTTTTTCTGGGCGTCCGAAAGTTCCGCGACCGCCAATCCCATTTGCTGTGCAGCGGCCGAAGCCTTGGGTTTCTCCTCACGCTCCGCCGTTTTGGCAGCTGGCTTGTCGGGCTCAATTTCGGCAATGGTGATGCCCAGGTCCCGCGAAGCGCCACGGCGGAACACGGTCATCGTGCTCTTGGTACCAGGCTTGGTATTGCCCACCAGGCGAGGCAGGTCCGCAACCTTCTCGATGGACTTGCCGTCAAAGCGGGTGATGATGTCACCAGCCTCCACGCCCGCCTTGTCTGCGGGTGACCCCGCCTCTACCCCAGTCACCAGCGCACCCTGGGCCTTGCCCAGGCCAATGGACTCCGCAACGTCCTTGGTGACCTGCCCGATCTGCACGCCGATACGGCCCCGTGTCACCCGGCCGGATGCGCGCAACTGCTCACTCACGCGGATGGCCTCGTCCATCGGAATCGCGAACGAAATGCCCATGAATCCACCCGAGCGCGAATAGATCTGGCTGTTGATCCCCACCACCTCACCACGCATGTTGATGAGCGGACCGCCCGAGTTGCCCGGGTTGATGGCCACATCGGTCTGGATGAACGGGAGGTAGTCCCCAGTATCGCGCTGCTTGGCACTCACAATGCCCGCAGTCACCGTGTTCTCCAGCCCGAAGGGCGATCCAATCGCCATCACCCATTCGCCCACCCGCAAACGCCCCACATCACCCACCTTGACGGCTGGCAAGCCGGTCGCCTCGATCTTGACCACCGCCACATCGGTTCGCTTGTCCGCACCAATGATCCTGGCTTTGAATTCGCGCTTGTCGGTCAGCGTGACGATCACCTCATCAGCGCCGTCCACGACATGCGCATTGGTCATCACAAACCCGTCCGCTGTCAGGATGAAGCCAGAACCCACGCCGCGCGGCTGCTCATCGTCTTGCGGCCGCTGAGGACGTTGCTGCCTGGGCACATTGGGGATCGGCACGCCAAAGCGGCGGAAGAACTCCATCATCTCCTCGTCCATGCCGTTTGCACTTGCACGGCTCGACGCTTTTTCTACCGTCCGAATATTGACCACCGAGGGCCCCACCTGGTCCACCAGATCCGTAAAGTCTGGCAACCCGCGAACCGCTGCAGCAGGTTGTGCCAAGGCCGCTTGGGGCAAACCCATACCGCCAGCAGCCCCTGCGAACATGCATGCAAATGCCAGGGAGCGCAGCGCATTTCCATCGAACTTCGACATCATCGACCTTTCGTGATTGGTAGCAAATACAGTCATCAAATTGTGTGTAACTGTGAAGAGTGTGCGGCCATTTGGTTCCCGCATCGCAAATGCACTTCGCATGCCCCTGCAAACGGCCCCGCCACAGCGCTGGCTCAGAGACAGCAGCCGCCAGCGTCACGCCCACTGGCCTCAGTGTCAGCGTGTGCGCTCCAATTGACCCGCAAACAGGCGAAGGGTCTGCAAAGGAACCTCCCCCACTACTGTGAGCCATACATCGGGCAAGACCCGTTGCGCAAGAAGCTGCGTGGCCCCCATACCCGAGACCTGGGGCTGGGGGGGGTGTCGCTGGGGATCAAAGGTCTCGATGAACAGCGATACCGATGCAAGACCATCGGAGTACAGGCACTGCAAGACACCCTGCGCACCGTCGTCAGCAGACACAGCGCGCCGATGGCAGCTCACCGGAACAAAGCCAGCAACCGGCTGACGAAGCACCCAGCCCTCGGCCATGGCCGTGGTCTTGACCACGACCGGCGCCACCACCTTGTAACCAGCGGTCGCGTCCATCAGGCGTGAAAGCTGCTCCACGCGAACGGGGGCGTTCAAGTCCAACTCCGAGAATGCAGCCTGCTCCAGAACGCGTCCGCTCGCGCCCAAGGTCTGCAGCTTCACGACCAGACCGGTCTCCCGCTCGCTCCACAGCTTGTAGCCAAAACGCAGCGAGTCCACGGGTTTGAACCACACCACGTCGGCAACAAATCCTGCAACGCGCTCTTGGCCCACAGGGCGTGCGGCATAGAACTGGGATATGGAAGTGCCCTCAACCACCGGAACTCGTGGAAACAGCCCAGAGGCATCCCGTCGATCCGACCGCACCACACGCGACTGTGGCCAGAACGTACGTACCTCGTCGTTGCGCCGAAAAATGGTCCGGGGAGTGCCACTGAGAGCCTCCACGCGCTCCATCTGCTGCGCCCCTTCACAGGCGTGCCAGATGCGTGAACTGGCCATCGCTCCAGAAGCAGCCAGCACCACAAAGGTACCGGCATACGGGCGCGCGCAGGGCGCACTGTGCATGCGCTCGATCCACTGCAGAATACTGCGCTCCGCAGGCGCGGGAGCCGCCTCTGCTGCAGAAGAAACACCCCCCTCAGCCGACGAGACCCCTGCCGATACGGAAAGTCCTGTCACACACAGGGCAGCAACCACCCCGTGTTTGAACTGCTGCGGCAGTGCTTTCAACCAAACGCACAAAACTCCCGGGTAGCTCATCACACAATCTCACCACGCCAGCAAGCCACTCCCGGCTCAGCGGCTGGGCGTCTCAAAGGTGGCATTGCGCAAAAATCCTGCAGGCATCTGCAATGCGGATGTGCTGCCAAACTGCTTGTGTGCCGCCAGCAACTCATCCAGGCGGGGATCCCGAATCATCACCTGCGCTCCGCCATCATCAGCCACTGCGACCACAGGGGCACCGGAGCTGGGGCCATTCGCACCCGACTCGGGAGAGATGGCCAGCTGGGCTCCACCCGTGGCACCGGGTGCGCCATTGCCTTGCAACGTGGCCAGAGAGGTCCAACCAATCGCCGCAACTGCCGCCAAAGACGCAAAACCCGCGACCATTTTCCAGCGAAAGACCGACGCATTGGCAGCATCCGCCATTGCCGGGGCCACCACATCCGCCTGCTGCACAGCAGCGGCCGCAGGACGTACCACAGGCCCTTCCTTGGCCAGTTCATCACGCAACCGCGCCATGAAGTTCGGATTGGCAGGTTGCGCAAGGTCGGAAGAACGCAATACATCTCCCACCAGATGGTAGAGCTGCCAAGTGGCATGGCCTTCGGCTTGCGCCGCATAGGCCAGGGCGTCCGCCACCTCGTCCCCATGCAACTGACCATCCGCCAGTGCCGACAATTGCTCGCGCCTGCTTATCTCAGCCACCACAGCACCGCCCACCAATCCATCACTTCGTACAGCGTTGTTCATTTCATTACCTCACCACCGTTTGCCTGACTGGTTCTCAAGCAGAGGACGCACTTTTGCCGAAATGGCCTCTCGCGCCCGAAAAATCCGTGACCGCACCGTGCCGATGGGGCAATCCATGGCCGTCGCAATCTCTTCGTAACTCAGCCCTTCAATCTCGCGCAACGTTACCGCCTGGCGCAGATCGTCGGGCAACGCCTCCATAGCCGCATTCACGGCTTGCGCGATTTCTCGGGCAGCGAGTACGGTTTCGGGGGTTTCGTCGCTGGTTAGTTCGTGTCCGAGGCGGGAAGTTTCATCTTCGTCCTCGTTCCCCCGCAAAGCGTTCTCCGAGATGACCGGATTGCGCTTCATATCCATGAGCGCCTTCTTGGCGGTATTGACAGCAATCCGGTAGAGCCAGGTGTAGAACTGCGCATCCCCCCGGAACTGGTGCAGCGCGCGGTAGGCCCGGATGAACGTCTCCTGCGCTATGTCTTGAACGATGTCGGTGTCCCGCACCATCCGCCCAATGAGACGCTCGATACGGCGCTGGTACTTGATGACCAGTAACTCATAGGCACGCTGATCGCCCGCTACCGCGCGCTCCACCAGTTGGAGGTCGCTATCTTCGGAAGGGGAAGGCGGAATTACAGTCATGGATACTCAGGATTCACGCCCACGGCTGCTGGCCGGGGCGGTTTCGTCAGCGTTGTCAGCGCCCGGTCTGGCGCGCGAATATACCGCACGCCGCAGATCCAGCCAACGCTCGGGCTGCGCGGAACACGCCAGCCACAGCCAGGTGCGGCGGTGCCCCACCGGAATGACATGCAGCCACAGATGTGACTGCAAATCGAGAAGGACTTCAGGAGGCCCGGACAATGCCATCCAGGCCGCCCCGGAGTTCGGAGCCACCAGCGTCCAGGCCTGGCCATCCCAGTGGATACCACCAGAAAATTGACAGAACCAAAAATGGAATGCGCTGGCGGCAGCCAGACACCAGAGACCACCCGCCATCGCTGCGGGCCATGGGGATGCAGCACCACCACTTCGCAAGAACCAAGCAGCCAGCCCCGCTGCGCTGATCAGCAACAAGGCCCCCAGCAAGCCCCCGAACAGGCGGCTGCGCCGCAGGGGGTAAAACACCGAAGGTGGTCGCTGCGAAGTCACACCCACGAAACGCTACCGAGGCTGTGCCGCCTGCTTAGCACGGAACATAGGCCCGTGCTGAGCAACCAACGATTGCAGGATCGCAACAAGACACCACGGCCTCGCCAAGTCGGGCGGCAGAGCACCTGACCCAACAATCAGACGCGCTTGAAAACCAGCGTCCCGTTGGTGCCACCAAAACCGAAGTTATTCTTGACTGCAACGTCGATCTTCATGTCACGCGCCGTGTTGGCGCAGTAGTCCAGATCGCACTCGGGGTCCTGATTCGCCAAATTGATGGTGGGTGGTACCTTCTGCTCATGCAAGGCCAGCACTGTAAAAATGCTCTCAATACCGCCCGCACCACCCAGCAAATGACCGGTCATGGATTTGGTGGAGCTCACCACAGCCTTGTAAGCATGGTCGCCCAAGGCCGCCTTGATGGCATTCGTCTCATTAATATCACCCAGCGGCGTGGAAGTGCCATGGGCGTTGAGGTAGTCAACTTGATCGGCATTCATGCCGGCATTGCGCAGGGCGTTGAGCATGGCACGGCGCGGACCATCCATACTGGGGGCCGTCATGTGGCCTGCATCGGCGCTCATGCCAAAACCACCCAGTTCCGCATAGATCTTGGCACCACGGGCTTTGGCATGCTCGTATTCCTCCAGCACCATGACCCCGGCGCCTTCACCCAAAACAAAACCATCTCGGTCCTTGTCCCAGGGGCGGGAAGCGGTCTTGGGGTCATCGTTGCGGGTAGACAGGGCGCGCATGGCCGCAAAACCACCAATGCCCAGCGGCGACACCGTGGATTCAGTGCCGCCCGCCACCACCACATCCGCATCACCGTATTCGATCATGCGACCAGCCTCGCCAATGCAATGCAGGCCGGTTGTGCAGGCCGTCACGACCGCGAGGTTCGGCCCCTTGAAGCCAAAGCGCATGGACACATGGCCCGCCACCATATTGATGATGGACGCTGGCACAAAGAACGGCGTGATGCGCCGCGGACCGCGACTGACCAGTTCCGCGTGGGTATTCTCGATAAGTGGCAAGCCACCAATCCCCGAACCGATCACGCAGGCTATGCGTGTTGCAAACTCTTCACTGAGCGCTTCACCCGTGGGCAGACCGGCATCTTCAACCGCCTGTGCAGCAGCTGCAATGCCGAAATGGATGAAGCTGTCCATCGCGCGCGCATCCTTGGCGCTGATGTACGACTCCAGGTCAAGACCTTTGACCTCCCCTGCAATCTTGCAGGCAAAGTTCGACGTGTCGAACTTGGTGATGAGGTCAATACCGGATTTTCCGGCAAGGAGATTGGCCCAGGATTCGGCCACCGTGTTGCCCACGGGGCTGACGCATCCCAGGCCGGTCACGACAACGCGACGACGGCTCATGCGTAAAAACCTTCTGTTGATCGCTTGAGTCAGGCGCAGTGCGCCGCTCAGGCCTTCTGGTGGGTGTTGGCGTAGTCGATGGCGTTTTGCACCGTCGTGATCTTCTCGGCGTCTTCGTCAGGGATCTCGATGCCGAATTCGTCTTCCAGTGCCATCACCAGTTCCACCGTGTCGAGCGAGTCGGCACCGAGGTCTGCCACGAAGGCCTTTTCATTGGTGACTTGGGACTCTTCCACACCGAGTTGTTCGGCAATGATTTTTTTGACGCGTGCTTCGATATCGCTCATGGTTTCCCTCTGGGGGTTGTGAATGAATCCGCGATTCTAGCCGCTTAAGGAGAAGCCCCTCAGCAGCCCGCCGTCCGGATGAACCGGCGTTAACTTGTCTCAATTACATGTACATGCCGCCATTGACATGCAACTCCTGCCCGGTCACGTACCCTGCTTCGCGCGAAGCAAGGTAGGCCACGGCATGTGCGATGTCTTGCGGCTTGCCCATATGCCCCAAAGGGATCTGGGCGTTGAGGGCTTTTTGCTGTTCTTCGGGCAGCACGGACGTCATATCCGTCTCGATAAATCCCGGCGCTACACAATTGACCGTGATGCTGCGGCTGCCCAGTTCGCGGGCCAGTGCACGGGTCATTCCCGCCACTCCAGCCTTGGCTGCCGCGTAGTTGGCCTGACCAGGATTGCCCGATGCCCCCACCACACTGGTGATGCTGATGATGCGCCCGAATCGCTGTTTCATCATCGGGCGAATCGCCGCGCGGCTCACGCGGAAAACTGCCTTGAGATTGGTGTCCAGCACCGCATCCCAGTCATCGTCCTTCATGCGCATGGCCAGGGTGTCGCGGGTGATGCCCGCATTGTTGACCAGCACATGCAGACCACCCTGCTGCTTGACGATGGAATCCATCAACGCCTCGATGGCAACTCCGTCATTCACATTCAGATTGGCGCCACGGCAGCCGGGGTAGGCCGCTAGGGCCTGGCTGATGCGCTCGGCGCCATCGTCCGTCGTGGCCGTGCCCACCACCTGGTAGCCGCGTACCGCCAGCTCGAGCGCAATGGCCGCCCCAATGCCGCGCGATGCGCCTGTGACCAACGCCACTTGCGCGGCCAATGAGGATTGCGTCATGCCAACAACTCCCGGGTTTCGGCCAGCGTGGCCATGTCAAACAGTGCCGCACCCACCAGTTCAGGATCGATGCGCTTGGTCAGACCCGCCAGCACTTTGCCAGGGCCACTTTCAATAATATGGGTGACTCCCCGGGCCTTGAGGGCCTGCACACACTCCACCCAGCGCACGGGGCCAAAGGCCTGGCGGTAGAGCGCGTCTCGGATCGCCTCAGCGTCCTGCTGCACCGCGACATCCACATTGTTCAGAACCGGAATCTGGGGCGCAGCAAGCGCCACATCCGCCAGCGCCAAGCGCAGCTTCTCAGCGGCAGGCTTCATCAGGCTGGAGTGAAAAGGGGCAGACACCGGCAATGGCAGTGCGCGCTTGGCACCTGCCGCCTTGAGCATTTCGCAGGCCTTTTCGACGCCGGCCTTGGTGCCCGCAATGACCGTCTGGACGGGGTCGTTGAAATTGACAGCCTCAACCACTTCTGCCGTTCCCACACCGAACGAGGACACTGCCTCGGCACATCCTGCGATGACCTTGGAAGCCTCCATCCCCAAGATGGCAGCCATGGCCCCAGTGCCGACCGGCACGGCCTCCTGCATGGCAGCTGCACGCAGGCGCACCAGCGGCGCCGCCTGGGCCAGCGTCAACACACCTGCGGCAACCAACGCCGAATACTCGCCCAGAGAATGCCCCGCAACAGCGACCGGGGCAGCACCACCTTCTGCACGCCAGACACGCCATGCAGCCACCCCAGCCACCAGCATCACCGGCTGCGTGTTGGTGGTCAGGGCCAGTGCCTCCTTGGGACCTTCCTTGATCAGCAGGCCGATGTTTTCACCCAGGGCATCCGAGGCTTCCTGCACGGTCTGGGCCACCACCGGGTGATCACCCCATCCGTCGAGCATGCCCACCGATTGCGAGCCTTGTCCCGGAAAGACAAATGCAAAAGACTTCATGAAAAATCCAGAAATATGATTGAAATTGATGCCTAGCGCTTATCCAGCAAGCGCCACAAGCTATAACTTCAGGAGCGCCGCGCCCCAGGTAAAGCCGCCGCCCACACCTTCGAGCAGCAGGGTCTCACCCTTTTTGACCTGGCCCGTACGCACCGCATGGTCCAGCGCCAGGGGGATAGAGGCTGCCGAGGTGTTGCCATGCTGGTCCACCGTGACCACCACCTTGTCCATGGACAGCTTGAGCTTGCGGGCCGTGCCCTGCATGATGCGGATATTGGCCTGGTGTGGAATCAGCCAGTCAATATCGGCCTCGGTCAGCCCCGCCTTGGCCAGCACCGCATGCGCGGCCTTCTCCAGCACGCCCACCGCCAGCTTGAAGACAGCCTGCCCGTCCATCTTGAGGACGGGGTCCCCCAGGACCTTGCCACCCGACACGTTGCCGGGCACACACAGGATGCCGACATGCTTGCCGTCGGCATGCAGGTCGCTGGACAGGATGCCCGGCGTTTCCGACGCCTCCAGCACCACGGCACCCGCACCATCACCAAACAACACGCAGGTCGTGCGGTCATTGAAATCCAGAATACGGCTGAAAACTTCTGCCCCAATGACCAGCGCGCGGTTGGCAGCACCCGTCTGGATCATGGCATCCGCCACGGACAGGGCATAGACAAAACCGCTGCACACCGCCTGCACATCAAACGCAGGGCAACCATTGGCTCCCAGCTTGTTCTGCAATATGCAGGCAGCCGAGGGAAACACCATATCCGGGGTGGACGTGGCCACGATGATCAGATCAATGTCGGTCGGCAGAAGGCCCGCCGCCTGCAAGGCATTGCGCGCAGCCTCCAGGCCCAGATCGCTGCAGGCAACATCGGGCGCTGCAAAGTGGCGCGCGCGGATGCCGGTGCGCTCCACGATCCACTCATCTGAGGTTTCGATGCCGCGCTGGGCCAGTTCAGCCACCAGATCAGCGTTGGTCAGCCGGCGCGGGGGCAGGTAGCTGCCGGTGCCGGTAATGCGGGAGTAGCGTCTCATCAATGTGTCATCGTCGCCGCAACGCCAGGCTGGGGCTGGGCATCCGCAGGCACCAGAAGCGGCGCTGCGTGCGCAATCCGGGTCCGGACGCGGTCGAGCAGGTTGTTGCGGGCTGCATCATACGCCCGGTTCAAAGCCTGCTCGAACGCCATTGTGTCAGCCGACCCATGGCTCTTGAACACCAGCCCGCGCAGCCCCAGGAGCGCCGCGCCGTTGTAACGGCGGTAGTCCATGCGCTTCATGAGCGCTTTTAAGATCGGATACGCGGTGATCGCAGCGATTTTAGTGAAGATGTTGCGAGAGAACTCCGTTTTCAGGGCACCAATGATCATCGATGCCACCCCTTCACTGGCTTTGAGGGCCACATTGCCCACAAATCCGTCGCATACCACGATGTCAACGGTGCCCTTGAAAATGTCATTGCCTTCAACATTTCCATAAAAATTCAAATCACCGGAATTGGCTGCAGATCGAAGCAATTCACCGGCTTTTTTGATTACTTCACTACCTTTGATCGCCTCTTCACCGATATTGAGCAAACCGACGGTGGGCTCCCCGCCATCCCGAAGGACCGAAACCAAGGCAGAGCCCATCACGGCAAACTGCAGCAAATGCTCGGCGGAACAATCCACATTCGCCCCAAGGTCCAGCACCGTGGTGGCACCACCTGCGGCGTTGGGCAATTGCGTCGCAATGGCGGGGCGGTCGATGCCGTCCAGCGTCTTGAGGAGATACCGGGCAATAGCCATCAGCGCGCCGGTATTGCCTGCCGAAACGGCCGCAGAGGCCGCGCCATCCTTGACCTGCTGAATCGCCACGCGCATGGAAGAATCTTTCTTCTTGCGCAGAGCCACCTCGACAGGATCATCCATGGCCACCACTTCGGTAGCAGGAATGATCGTGGCACGGTCGTGCGAAAACGATTGCAGACTATCCACCAGGCCGACGAGCAGCAGGCGGGCATCAGGGTGTGTATCGAGAAACTGGCGGCACGCCGCGAGCGTGACGCGGGGGCCATGGTCGCCCCCCATGCAGTCAACAGCCAGTGTGATCATGGGCGACTTGTCCGGCCGGCCAGGAGGGCCGGAAAAATAAATACGACGGTCAAAACAAAGGCCCGCGCTACGGTTTCAGTAGCAACGGGCCTTTGGATGGGGCGAAGATCAGGCTTCAGACTTGTTCTTCAGCACCTGACGGCCACGGTAGAAACCGTTGGGGCTGATGTGGTGACGCAGGTGCGTTTCACCGGTGGTGGGTTCCACAGCAATGCCTGGCACATTCAGGGCATTGTGCGAGCGGTGCATGCCGCGCTTGGAGGGGGACTTTTTGTTTTGCTGAACGGCCATGATGGCTCCTGATCTGGAATAGGTTGGTAAAAACGCGATCAGCCCAAAAGACACGATGGGGTTCGCGTGAAGCCCACGATTATAACCCAAATGATTTTTGGGTCGTCCAATCAGCCCTTGTTGTCTTTGCGCAGTGCGGCCAACGCCGCAAAAGGATTGGGCTTTTCGTCGTTGGCTTCCTCAAAATCGTCGTCCGAAGAAGCCAGTGGTACTGCGGTAGGGCACTCGTCGTGTTTGGGCACCACGGGCAAGGCCATCAGCAACTCATCCTCAATCAGCTCGTGAAGGTCAAACTCGCGGCTCATGGCCAGCAGGTCTTCTTCGCTTTCGTCGTCCAGAGCCTCTGCGGTGGCCTCGTCGGCCACGAAGCGAAACTCACGATCCACCTCCAGCGGCACATCCACCGGCGTCATGCAACGCTGGCATTCCATGGGGAAGCTCGCAGTAACCTTGATATGCAGCCAGACTTGGCCCATGCCGCCCAGCGCCGTGCGCACTTCGCCCACAGCCTCCCAGTCCACCATCAGGTCCGGGTGCAGGCCCTTGGCCTCCTGGGCCAGGCGTTCGTACTTCAGCAGTGAATCGTGGCCCGCCAGCCGACCGCCCGCCTGTGCAAAGGCTTTCACGTCGAGGCGCTGGGGGGAGAATTCCTTGGTCATGGCGGCAGTGTAAGAGAATCGGCGCATGCATCAATCCCCCCCCCTGAAACGCCCTCTGGTATTGGGCTCCACATCGCGGTATCGGCGTGAATTGCTTGAGCGGTTGAACCTGCCTTTTGACGTCACGGCCCCGGAGGTGGATGAGACCCCCCTGCCCGGCGAAGCCCCTCGCTCACTGGCCTTGCGCCTGGCGATGGCCAAGGCACGCGCCGTGGCGCAACTCTACCCCGATGCGGTGGTAATCGGCTCCGACCAGGTTGCCGACCTCGCTGGCGAGCCCCTGGGCAAGCCCGGCCACCACGAGCGTGCGGTGGCGCAACTGCGCCAGATGCGCAGCCAGACCGTGGTGTTCCAGACCGCCGTGGCCGTGGTGTGCGCCGCGACGGGTTTCGAGCAGATCGACCTGGCCCCGGTGGAGGTGAAATTCCGTGACCTGTCCGACGCGGAAATCGAGCGCTACCTGCGCGCCGAGCAACCCTACGATTGCGCCGGCAGCGCCAAGAGCGAAGGCCTGGGCATTGCGCTGCTGGATGCCATCCACAGCGACGATCCCACAGCCCTCATCGGACTGCCTTTAATCCGCACCTGCCGCATGCTGCGCGCGGCAGGCTTGGTGCTGCCATGACAAATCCCCCCACCGAACCGCGCTCTGGCGCTCGCAAGGGCACGCTTTATCTCGTGCCCGCCCCCCTCGACTTTGGCTGCGACACCCAGGTCCCGCTGCAGAATGCCTTGCCCTCCGCCACCCTTCAGACGGCTGCACGACTGACCCAGTGGGTGTGCGAGAACGCCAAGAGTACACGCGCCTACCTCAAACGCATCGACGCACTGCACCCCCTGGCAGCCCCCCTGCAGCAACAGCAGATCACCGAGCTTCCCCGCGAAGTCCACAAAAAAGGCGACCATGGCGACAAAGGATCAGCCCCGTTCGACGCACGCCCGCTGCTCGCAGCGGCACTGAATGGGCACGACATGGGGCTGATCAGCGAGGCGGGCATGCCTGCAGTGGCCGACCCCGGTTCGTCTGTGGTGCGCGCGGCACACGACCTTGATATCCCCGTTGTGCCCCTGGTGGGCCCTGTGTCGCTGCTGCTGGCGCTGGCGGCCAGCGGATTGAACGGGCAAAACTTTGCGTTTGTCGGCTACCTGCCCCAGGACAGCCAGGAGCGCATCCAGCGTATCAAGGAGCTGGAAAGCCTGGCCCTCAAGACAGGACAGACCCAGCTTTTCATCGAAACTCCTTACCGCAACGCCGCCCTCTGGCAGGCCCTGGTGCAAACGCTGCAGCCCCACACCCGCCTGGCGCTGGCCAGCGGGCTGACGCTGCCCGACGCACGCATCCGCAGCCAGCTCGTGCGGCAATGGCGCCAGCACCCCACGCCCCCAGACAACCGCACCCCTGTCGTGTTTGCGATGGGCCGCTAAGCATGAACCGTCTATTCACTATATTTTTTATAGCTGTTAGCGCTTATGGTTCAAGCGCTGAGGCCATTGTTCGTTGTGAATTGAATGGCAAACCCATCAATATTTCCAACGGTGCCGAAACCGCCGGCCAGTCCGGGCTGGTGCGCTGCCGCGAAGAAGACACCGGCCACCTCCAGCGCGAGCAGGAACTGCGCGACGGAAAGTTCGTGGGCCTGGAGCGCATGTTCGACCGCGAAGGCCGCCTGCAGCGCGAACGCACGGTCAACGAACGCGGCAACAGCCACGGCCGGGTGGCCGAGTTCTGGCCCAACGGCCAGGTGCGGCGCGAAGAAACCGCCGACAACGGCCGCACCCAGGGGGCCGTGAGGCGCTTTGACGCCACCGGCCGCGTGGAGCGCGTGTCGTTCCACGGCGGCGGGCAGGAGCTGTTCTATGTGGAAACCAACAGCAAGGGCCAGCCCACACGCCTGTTCTGCCCGCGCACCAGCGTGCTGCCCGAAGACCGCAAACTCTGCGGCTTTGACGGTGCCACTGACACCCTGCTCCATGCAGACAACGGCGCCAAAACCGCGCAGCTGCACTACGACCAGGGCCGCCTGCTGAGCGCGACCGAATGGACCCGCGACGGCATCGTCGCCGCCCAGCAACTCGTGGTGGACGGTCGGCGTGTGCACCGCAGCTTCACCACCGAGGGCGGCAAAAGTGTGCTGCGCGAGGAACGGGTGTTCGCACCGGATGAGCGCACACTCCGCGATACGCGGGGCTCGCTGCTCAGCGCCAAGCGCTACGGCGCATCCGGCCAGCTGATCGAGCAGCGCAGTTTTGCCGATGGGCGGGAGGTGCAGGTCGAGCGCTGGTACCTCAACGGATCGGTGCGAGAGCGCAGTACCTGGACCGGCGCCGGTGAGCAGGCGCGCGTGCAGCGCGAGATGTACCGTGACGATGGCAAGCTGGCGCGGCGCGAACAGCTCAATGCCGAGCAATGGCCCGTGGGCACGCAGCAGGCCTTTCACGACAACGGCCGGCTGGCGATTGAAGAACAGTATTCAGCCCCCGATGCCCGGGGACGCACGCGCCTTACGGCCCGCAAGCAGTGGGACGAGACGGGCAAGCTGGTGGCTGACGACACCATCCTGGAAGACGGCTCGCGCCAGCGCAAAGCGGGCGGGCTGGACAGCTAAAAACCACCCTCCTGCCAGCCCTCGGAGGCCGGCACGGCCGACTGCGTCACACCACGTACCGCCACGCAGGCCCAGATGCAAAAAAAAGCCCCGGGTGGAGTCTCCACCCGGGGCTTTTTTTGTGCATGGCCCAAAGGCCGCGTCGGACAGTGTCAGCGCAGCTGAGGTCCAGCCACTGCCAATGACTTCACGGCGCCCACACCAATCGCCGCGCCAAAGCGCTTGACCAGCCGTTCCGCCACGTTGTCGCGGCGGGTGTAGTCAATGATGTCTTCGGCCTTCACCACCTCGCGGGCCACGTAGTCCAGGTTGCCCAGCTTGTCGGCCAAGCCCATTTCCACGGCCTGCTGGCCGGTCCAGAACAGGCCACTGAAGGTGTCGGGCGTGGTCTTGAGGCGGTCACCACGCCCGGCTTTCACCACGGCAATGAACTGCTGGTGGATCTGGTCGAGCATGGTCTGCGCGTAGGCACGCTGCTTTTCGGTCTGCGGGCTAAACGGGTCGAGGAAACCCTTGTTCTCGCCAGCGGTCAGCAGGCGGCGCTCCACGCCCAGCTTTTCCATGGTGCCGGTGAAGCCAAAGCCATCCATCAGCACGCCGATACTGCCCACGATGCTGGCTTTATCCACGTAGATGTCGTCGGCTGCTGCGGCAATGTAATAAGCCGCCGAGGCGCAGGTTTCTTCAACCACGGCGTAGATCGGCTTGTTGTGCTTGGCCTTCAAACGAACAATTTCGTCATTGATGATTCCGGCCTGCACCGGGCTGCCGCCGGGCGAGTTGATGAGCAGCACCAAGGCCTGCGAGCCTTCGTCCTCCAGTGCGCTGCGCATGGCGGCCACCACGAACTCGGCACTGGCCTCGGCGCCGCTGGCGATCTCACCTTTGATGTCCACCACCGCCGTATGGGGCGTGCTCTTGCTGGCACTGGGCGATGCCTGGCGCAGGGCCGCAAAGGCAACTGCGGCAATCAGCACCAGCCATGCCAGGCGGAAGAAGATCTTCCAGCGGCGGGCGCTGCGCTGTTCTTGGAGGGCGGAGAAGGCCAGCTTTTCCAGCGTGGCGCGCTCCCAGCCGGGTTCACGCGATGAGTCGCTCACAGATGCTCCTGAATTTGTAGCTGCTTGCGCCCACAGATCGGGCGCGGGATTACTTTTTGGGTCAAAACCCGAAGAGCCGGGCTGCTGGGGGTCTGTCATGTCGTACGTCCTGGGCACTGCAACACTGCCGCCCGCGCACCGCGCTGGCTGGCACCAGGCGACAGCACATAAGGGTAATTCATCTGGATTTTCTAGAACTCTACGGGTTGCAGGTTGTAGGCAGTATGCCAGTGCACCACACCATCGCTTTCGGACAAAGCAATTTTCACCAGCCCGCCCCGGCACGGGCCGCCCGCGCACTGGCCGGTGCTCGGCAGGTAGGCGGCCCCGTGGGTGGCACACAGCAGCCAGTGGCCCGTGTCGTCAAAAAAGCGGTCCGGCTGGTAGTCCATCTCCATGGCCACATGGGTGCAGCGGTTCAGGTAGGCATGCGGCAGGCCCTGGTAGCGGATCGCGAAGGCCCGGCAGGTCTGACCTGCGTACTGCACATCAAACGGAACCGCCAAGCCCCCATCGACGAGGTCGGCACTGTTGCACAGCGCAATGGGCTGATCGGGTGGTGTGGTCATGGGCGCGTCCCGCTCCAATATCCGGCGTCACGCGTTGTGCAGCAGCCAATCGTGCAGCTCGCGCACCGAATGCACGACCGCCAGCGGTTGGAGCGCGTGAAAGGCGTCGGGCTCATGGGCGCCATAGCTCACCCCCACGCTCGCACAGCGCGCGTTGACCGCCATCTGCAGGTCGTGGGTGGTGTCGCCAATCATCAGCAGGCGCTCGGGCGCCACGTCAAATTCGGCCATCAGCTCCTGCAGCATCAGCGGGTGCGGCTTGCCAGCGGTCTGGTCGGCGGTGCGCGAGCCGTCAAACACGCCGCGCAAGTCCACCGAGTGCAGCGCATCGTCCAGCCCGCGCCGGCTTTTGCCCGTGGCCACGGCCAGCAGGTGGCCGCGTTCACGCAGGTCGTTCAGCAGCGGTAACACGCCGTCGAACAGGCTCAGGTCGTCCTGGTGCTGGATGTAGTGGAAGCGGTAGCGGTTGCCCAGCTCGGTGTACTTTTCGGGTGGCACATCCGGCGCCGCATGGGCCAGGGCCTGCATCAAGCCCATGCCAATCACATAGGCCGCCTCTTTGTCGGTGGGCACGGTGCCGCCCACGTCGCGCACCGCCGCCTGGATGCAGCGCACGATGATGGCGGTGGAGTCGAACAGGGTGCCATCCCAGTCAAAGGCGATGAGGTCGAAGCGGCGCGGACGGAAGTTTTTGGCAGACATGGAGGGGGGTTCTTCGCGCAGGATCGTCAGGCAGGGGACACAAAATCAGCCAGCTCGGGGGGCAGCTCGGCAATCAGCTGCACACGCTCGCCCGAAGCGGGGTGATTGAACTGTAACCGCCACGCGTGCAGGAACATGCGCTTCATCGAGAGCTTTTGAAGGCGCTTGTTGAGGTCAAAGTCGCCGTATTTGTCGTCCCCGACGATGGCGTGGCCCTGGCTGGCCAGGTGCACACGAATCTGGTGGGTGCGACCGGTCTTGATGGTCACCTCCAGCAACGACATGGCGGGCAGGCCCTGCGCAGCGCGCGCGGGCACGGTGCTGCGCACCTTGACCAGTGTGATGGAGCGCATGCCATCCGGGTCATCGGCCGTGGTCACACGCACGCGGCGCTCGCCGTCGGCCTGCAGGTATTTGTGCAGGGGCAGGTCGATGACTTTTTTGTTGGCAGGCCAGGTGCCCGTGACCAGTGCCAGATAGGTCTTTCCCGTTTCTCGCTCGCGGAACTGGTCCTGCAGGTGGGTAAGCGCTGACCGCTTCTTGGCCACCAGCAGGATGCCCGAGGTGTCGCGGTCCAGCCGGTGCACCAGTTCCAGGAACTTGGAGGCCGGCCGCGCCTGGCGCAGCTGCTCGATCACGCCAAAGCTCACCCCGCTCCCGCCATGCACCGCTACACCAGCAGGTTTGTCGAGGGCGATCAGGTGCTCGTCTTCGAGCAGGATGGGGAATTCGCGCGCGGGCGCCGGGCGCTCGGCCTTTTCGGCCACCTTGTCTGAAATTCGAACAGGAGGCAGGCGCACCACGTCCCCTGCTTCCACGCGGGTGTCGGCACTCACGCGGCCTTTGTTGATGCGCACCTCGCCACTGCGGATGATGCGGTAGACATGCGTTTTAGGCACACCTTTCAAGTGGCGTATCAAAAAGTTATCGAGCCGCTGGCCGGCGGAGTCAGCATCCACTTCCACCAGGCGGGCTGCGGGAAGCCCCCCAGGGGCAGCGGGCGGTTTGGCCCCTATAATGTGTTTCACCTGCGCGTTGTTATGTAAGTGGTTGATTTGTCTGGAGTTTAGTCCACACAGCCCTTGCCCCTCGTGCAGGCAGGTCGATGCCAGCGGGCGTCGTGCGCGCAGATTGCAGGCCAGATGCCTGTGGTGGCCCGCACGCCGTGCGGCGGGCTGACAGATTGAAACACTGATACGGAATCCCCCAAGCTGGCAGATGTTCCCTACCCGGGCGCAGCCTGCCAGCGGATCAAAGCGAGCATGTGGTTGTTGATGGCATGGATGGTGACCCTGTGGCGGAGGCTGCGGCCTTTGGCTGCATGCTCAAAATCGCCCTCAGCGCACAGCCAGCAAGCGCAATCAGCTACTCTTTTGCTAGCAAAACTGCGTTCCTACCACTCGCCCCCATCCACGCGCCCCTGCCTCCCGATGCTGCGCTAGAGCGCGGCAGATCATTGGCATCCCCGGCAATTCCCTTCGTTTCGATGCGTCAGTCCAGGCATTCACAGCTCCTGTAGAGCTTGTTGTATTGGTTTGGAAACTGTGGGCGGCAGCCCGCGCAGCCCTCTCCGTGGGTCACGGTTGGCTGCTCCGCTGCTGTCCGCGAAACACTGAAGGAATCGCATCATGAAGCGGATGCTCATCAACGCCACGCAGCCCGAAGAACGGCGCCTGGCCATCGTCGACGGACAAAAACTCCTCGACTACGAAATCGAAATCGAAGGGCGCGAGCAGCGCAAGGGCAACATCTACAAGGCCGTCGTCACGCGCGTCGAGCCCTCGCTGGAAGCCTGTTTTGTGGACTACGGCGAAGACCGTCACGGCTTCCTGCCGTTCAAGGAAATCTCGCGCAGCTACTTCACCCCCGGTGTCTCGCCCAGCCAGGCGCGCATCAATGAAGTGATCAAGGAAGGCCAGGAACTGCTGGTCCAGGTCGAAAAGGAAGAACGTGGCAACAAGGGCGCGGCCCTGACCACCTTCGTCTCGCTGGCTGGCCGCTACGTGGTGCTGATGCCCAACAACCCCCGGGGCGGTGGCGTATCGCGCCGCATCGAGGGCGAAGACCGCGCCGAGCTCAAGGAGGCGATGGACCAGCTCGAATACCCGAACGGCATGTCCATCATCGCGCGCACCGCCGGCATTGGCCGCACCGCGCCCGAGCTGCAGTGGGATCTGAACTACCTGCTCAAGCTCTGGAATGCCATCGACGGCGCCGCCAAGGGTGGCAAGGGCGCCTTCCTGATCTACCAGGAATCGAGCCTGGTGATCCGCGCGATCCGCGACTACTTCAACAACGACATCGGTGACATCCTCATCGATACCGACGACATCTACGAACAGGCACAGCAGTTCATGGCGCACGTCATGCCCGAGCATGCCGCCCGCGTGAAGCGCTACCGCGACGACGCCGCCCTGTTCAGCCGCTTCCAGATCGAGCACCAGATCGAATCGGCCTACGCCCGCACCGTGCAGCTGCCCTCGGGTGGCGCCATCGTGATCGATCACACCGAAGCGCTGGTGTCCGTGGACGTGAACTCGGCCCGCGCCATCAAGGGCGGCGACATCGAGGAAACCGCCACCCGCACCAACCTGGAAGCCGCCGATGAAGTGGCCCGCCAGATGCGCCTGCGCGACCTGGGCGGCCTGATCGTCATCGACTTCATCGACATGGAGGAGAGCAAGAACCGCCGCGAAGTGGAAAACCGCCTGCGCGACGCCTTGCGCCAGGACCGCGCCCGCGTGCAGTTCGGCACCATCAGCAAGTTTGGCCTCATGGAAATGAGCCGCCAGCGCCTCAAGCCCGCATTGAGCGAAGGCTCGTCCATCCCCTGCCCCCGCTGCGGCGGCTCGGGCCACATCCGCGACACCGAATCGTCGGCCCTGCAGATCCTGCGCATCATTCAGGAAGAATCGATGAAGGACAACACGGCCGCCGTGCACTGCCAGGTGCCGGTGGAAGTGGCTTCGTTCCTGCTGAACGAGAAGCGCACCGAGATCGCCAAGATCGAACTCAAGCAGCGCGTGGCCGTGCTGATGGTGCCCAACAAGACGCTGGAAACCCCCAACTACCGCCTGGAGCGCCTCAAGCACGACGACCCGCGCCTGGACCACATCGAAGCCAGCTACAAGCTTGCTGAAGAAGTGGAAGACCCCACCGCTGTGACGCGCCGCTCGCAAGAGCCCACCAACAAGCAGACGCCGGTGATTAAGGGCGTGTTGCCCGATGCACCCGCCCCGGTGGCCGAGCCCCGTGCCGAAGGCGCCGCCCGCCCACCACGCGCTGGCCAGCGCCCCGCCGCTGCGACCGCGCCAGCACCCGCCCCCGTGGCAACCCCGGCCCCGGCTGCGGCCGCCCCCCAAGAGCAAGGCTTCTTTGGGTGGATCAAGAGCCTGTTCGGCGTTGGCACCACACCGGCAGCCCCTGCCCCCGTGGCCGCGCCCGCACCGGCAGCAGCCCCGGAGACCACCGCCCGTGGCGAACCCCGCCGCGATGGCCGCAACGGTGAAGGCCGTGGCCGCCGTGGTGGCCGCGATGGCAACCGGGACGGCCAGCGCGAAGGCGCACCCCGTGACGGCAACCGCGAAGGCAGCGGCGAAGGCCGGGGCCGCCGTGGCGAACGCTCGGCCGAAGGCCGCGCACCCCGCGACGCCGAGCGCCGCCCCGAAGGCGAGGCTCGCGAAGGCCAAGGCCGCGACGGTGGCCGCAATGGACGCGAAGGGCGCGAAGGAGGTGGCCGTGGCCGCCGGGACAACACCGAGCCGCGCAACCAGAACGCAGGCTTGAACGGTGACAACAACACCGCCGTGACCGCACAGGTGGAAGGCCCCAACGCTGGCAACCCCGGCAACAGCACAGAAGGCCTACCCACCCAGCAGCCCCGTGGCGAACGCGGCCCACGCCGTGAACGTGGTGATCGCGGCAACCGTGGCGAACGTGGCGAGCGCACACCCCGCGCGGTGGAAGCCCAGGAAACGGCCGCTGCCGCAGTGCCTGGCGACTTTGCCGACACGGCGCCACTGGCTGCCTTGCCCGATCTGGACCTGTCCGGCAACGACGCTCAGCCCAACGGCAATGGTGCCGCTGCAGAAGAACAGCGCCGCGAGCGCCGTTCGCGCGACCGCTACGGCCGTGACCGCCGCGAGCGTGGCGAACGCGGTCCGCGTGACAACAACGGCAATGCTGAAGCCGCCGCACCGGCGATGCTGGATTTCGACCCCACGCAGGCCGAGCCAGCACCCGCGCAGGACGAAGCGCCACGCCGCAGCTACTTCACGGCCCCTGCAGCGGAGCCAGCGGCAGCGGCACCCGCTCCAGCGCCTGTGGCAGCACCCGTGCCCGCCCCGACCCACGCACCGGCCCCCGTTGCTGCACCTGTCGCCGCGCCGGTAGCAGCCCCGGTGGCGGCCGCGCCAGCACCTGTGGCGGCACCAGCCCCTGTTGCAGCATCTGCACCCGCTGCGGCACCCGTCGCACCGGTGGTACCCGCTGCGAACGGTCTGCCCCGCGTCCAGGCGTTCGCACTGCCCATCGACGAGCTGCAGCAAGTGGCTGCCGCATCGGGCCTGCAGTGGGTCAACTCCGACATGGACAAGATCGCTGCTGTGCAAGCTGCGATTGCCGCCGAGCCTAAGCCCATCCGCGTGCCACGCGAGCGCCCACCTGCGGTAGTGCTGGACGAAGGCCCGCTGGTGCTGGTGGAAACCCGCCGCGACCTGTCTGCCATGAAGCTGCCGTTTGAGCAGACTCCCTCGGCCTGATGCGCTGAAAACAGCTGCTGCCCCTCCGGGAGCGGCAGCTATGCAAAAAAGAAGGCGGCCCAGGCCGCCTTCTTTTTTTGCGGGAGCCTGCCAATGCCCGCAAGCGCCCGAATACGGTCCTTCAACAGGTACCATTTCGAGCCACCGCCTCCCCAGAATCGCAGCAGCCCACCCGGCCACCTGCTTCACCTTCCGAGATCCACGGACCTTCTGCCTCCATGCTGTTCCTGCTGTCTCCCGCCAAATCGCTCGACTACGACACGCCCTTGCCCGAAGGCCTGCCACACACCACGCCCCAGTTTGTGGCGCAATCCACCGCGCTCATTGAGGTGCTGCGCGAGCAATCTCCGCAGCAAATCGCTTCGCTGATGGACCTGAGTGACAAGCTCGCCGCGCTGAACGTGGCGCGCTACCAGGCCTGGCGCCCCCGTTTCACGGCCGCCAACTCGCGCCAGGCGCTGCTGGCCTTCAACGGCGATGTGTACGAGGGACTGGACGCCCGCACGCTCGCCCCGCAGGAACTGGACTGGGCACAAAGCCATGTGGCCATCTTGAGCGGCCTCTATGGCGTGCTGCGGCCGCTGGACCGCATGCAGCCCTACCGCCTGGAAATGGGCACGCGCCTGGCCACCAGCGCAGGCAGCAACCTGTACCAGTTCTGGGGCAACCAGATTGCCGAGCACCTCAACACCCGCCTGCGCGCCGACACGACTCCCGTGGTGGTCAACCTGGCATCGCAGGAGTACTTCAAGTCCGTCGACCGCAAGGCGCTCAAGGCCCGTGTCATCGAATGTGTGTTCGAAGACTGGAAAGGCGGCAACTACAAGATCATCAGCTTCCATGCCAAACGTGCGCGGGGCCTGATGGCGCGCTATGCGATCACGCACCGCGTGGCCACGCCGCACAAGCTCGAAGGGTTTGATCTGGACGGCTATGCCTTTGCCCCGGCATCATCCGAGCCCGAGCGCCTGGTCTTCCGGCGCAAGACCCTGCCCACCGCCTGACTCTGCTAACCCCATTCACGTTGAAGGACCGCCATGGCATCGCGTTCTGAGCAGCACCCTGACAGCAGCACCACAACCACCCACCAGCGCGCCAGCACCGCGCGGCAGGCCATCACGCCCGAGCTGCGCCGCTGGATCATCGAACAGGCCCAGGCCGGCTACGCCGCGCCTGTGGTGCTGCAGTCCATACGCGATGCGGGCTGGGATGAAGACGTGGCCGCCGACGCCTTGGAGGTCACGCTGCAGGACCACCTGAACGAACTGGCCGTACAACAAGGCCAGCCCGCCGCCGTGCCTGTCCCCGAGCCCCAGCTGGATGCATCGCCCGCCCAGGTGGACTGTGGCGACCGCACCGTGAATGTGCTGCTGGCCATGGCCCAGCCGCGCATCGTGGTGTTTGGCAACCTGCTCTCGCCCGAAGAATGCGACGCCCTCATCGCGGACGCTGCGCCGCGCATGGCGCGCTCGCTCACCGTGGCCACCAAGACGGGCGGCGAGGAAATCAATGACGACCGCACCAGCGACGGCATGTTCTTCCAGCGCGGCCAGAGCCCGCTGATCCAGCGCATCGAAGAACGTATTGCGCGCCTGCTGAACTGGCCCATCGAGAACGGCGAGGGCCTGCAGGTGCTGCACTACCGCCCAGGCGCCGAGTACAAGCCTCACTACGACTACTTCGACCCCGCCGAGCCCGGCACGCCCACCATCGTCCAGCGCGGCGGGCAACGTGTGGGCACACTGGTGATGTACCTGAACACCCCCGAAAAAGGCGGCGGCACCACCTTCCCCGACGTGCACCTGGAGGTCGCGCCGCAGCGCGGCAATGCGGTGTTCTTCAGCTATGAGCGCCCGCACCCGTCCACCCGCACGCTGCACGGCGGTGCGCCGGTGATCGCGGGCGAGAAGTGGATCGCCACCAAGTGGCTGCGCGAACGGGAATTCAAGTAAAAACAGGCTCTAGCGCTTATCCATAAAGCGCTATTAGCTATAAATTTAATAGCATTTATGAACACCCCGGAACAATCCCAACTCGGCAAGTCCTCCGCCTACGTGGACCAGTACGACGCATCGCTGCTGTTCCCCATCCCCCGCTCTGGCAAGCGCGCCGAAATCGGGATCACCGGCGCCGCGCCGTTCTTCGGGGCCGACCTGTGGACAGCGTTCGAGCTGTCGTGGCTGAACCTGCGCGGCAAGCCGCAGGTGGCGCTGGCGCACATCACCGTGCCCTGCGAGACGCCCAACATCGTGGAGAGCAAATCGTTCAAGCTGTACCTCAACAGCTTCAACAACACCCGTTTTGCCGATGCGGCCGAAGTGCAGGCGCGCATCCGCACCGACATCAGCGAAGCCGCGTGGCGTGGCGCGGAACACCCGGCCACCGTGGGCGTGAGGCTCATCGCGCCGGAGCTGTTCGACCAAGAACCCGTGCATGAACTGGACGGCCTGAGCCTGGACCGCCTGGATGTGGAATGCACGCAGTACCAGCCAACCCCCGAATTGCTGACGGCCACGTTCAACGAGGCACCCGTGACCGAAACACTGACCAGCAACCTGCTCAAAAGCAACTGCCTGGTGACCGGCCAGCCCGACTGGGGCAGTGTGCAGATCAGCTACAGCGGCCCGCAGATCAACCAGGAAGGGCTGCTGCAGTACCTGGTGAGCTTTCGCAACCACAACGAGTTCCACGAGCAGTGCGTGGAGCGCATCTTCATGGACGTGTGGACGCGCTGCAAACCCATCAAACTGACTGTGTACGCGCGCTACACGCGCCGGGGCGGGCTGGACATCAACCCGCTGCGCACCAGCCACCCGCAAGGTCTGCCGCGCAACGTGCGCACGGCACGGCAGTAGGCCCAGCCGCCGTCAGTCGCGTCCATCAGCTCCGCGCATCGATCCAGTCGCACCGCAGGGTGTGGCGCAGGTGGGCACGCGTTCGCCAGGTGACATAGAGGCTGGGCCCGAAGATACCCATCAGGCACAGCGGCGCGGTCCACGGCTCGCCAAAAGCGATGATGGGAAACCAGCCCACCCAGCCCAGCATCCAGACCGTCAACACCAGGTCCCACAGGTGGTATTCGAGCGGGTGGTCTGCCTTGTGCGCGACATGCCACTGCTTGATGCGTTGCAGCTCGTTGAGGGTCATGGTGATCTCCCGGAAAACGGGAAAATCACTGTAAGTTACGAGTAAGCATTCGTCAAGGTCTGCGTGGCTGGCGGTCGCTCGCCACAGCACCCGTTACCCGTTACCCCAGCCGGAACACATCCACCGAGCGGCCCAGCGACACCGCACTCTCCTTGAGCCCCTGCGCCGCCGCCGCAGACTCCTCGACGAGCGCCGCGTTCTGCTGCGTCACGGTGTCCAGCTGCGTCACCGCCTCGTTGACCTGGGCGATGCCTTGCGACTGCTCTTTGGTGGCACTGCTGATCTGCTGCACCAGCGTGCTCACGCGCTCCACTGCATCGACCACGCCCTCAATGGTGGTGCCGGCATGGCCCATCTGCTGGGCACCGCTGGCGATCTGGTTCACCGTCACGCCGATCAGACCGCTGATCTCCTTGGCGGAGCTGGCGCTGCGCTGGGCCAGCGCCCGCACCTCACCCGCCACCACCGCAAAACCCCGCCCCTGCTCACCGGCACGGGCCGCCTCGACGGCGGCGTTCAGGGCCAGCAGATTGGTCTGGAAGGCGATGCCCTCGATCACGCCCACGATTTCGCTGATCTTGGTGGACGACAGCTTCATCTGCTGCATGGCGGCGCCCACCTCTTGCACCGCCTGGCCGCCGCGCTTGGCGATGTCGCTGCTCTGCGCGCTCTCGCGCGAGACCTTGGCGGCAGTCTCGGAGGTCTCCAGCACCGTGCTGGCCAGTTGCTCCATGGCCGCAGCAGTCTCTTCCAGACTGCTGGCCTGCGATTCGGTGCGGGCCGACAGGTCCAGGCCGCCGCGCGAGATCTCGTCGGCTGAGTCAATGAAGTTGCGCACCTCGGTGCGCACATCGCCCACCACTGCGCGCAGGTTGACCTGGGTCTGCAGCAGGCGCTGCATCAGCGCGCCCAGGGGTTGGGGATAGTCAGTGCCCACCGACGTGGCCAGGTTGCAGGCCGAGATGTCGGACGCGAAGCGGGTGGCATCGTGCACGCCCTGCAACACGGTGGCCTGAAAGCGCCACAGCGTCCACCCCGCCCCCAGCAACAGCAACACCAGGCGGGCTACCCAGGCGGTGGTGCCTTGCAGACCCATCACATCGGGCAACAAGGCCAGCAGCACCGTTACCAGCAGCAGGATCGCCATGCGCGGCAGCAACGCCATCTGCGCCAGGTGCTGCTGCCAGCCACGCACTCCCCGGTAGCGCACGTTGCCCGAGTCCAGGTAGAAGCTGCTCGCGCCCGATGCCGCCTCGCTGCGCATCTGGGCATACAGGGCTTCGGCAGCAGAAATTTCTGCCGCGCTGGGCTTGGTGCGCACCGACATGTAGGCACGTGGCTTGCCGCCCTCCATGATGGGGGTGACATTGGCGCGCACCCAATAGTGGTCGCCGTTCTTGCGGCGGTTCTTGACCAGGCCCGTCCAGGGCTCCCCCCGGCCAATGGTGCGCCACATGTCCTTGTAGGCCTCGGCGGGCATGTCGGGGTGGCGGATGAGGTTGTGCGGCTGGCCAATGAGTTCGTCGTAGCTGTAGCCGCTCACGCGAACGAACGCTGGATTGCAGTGGGTAATCTCGCCCTTGGTGTTGGTGCTGGACACCAGCAGTTCATCGCCGGAATAGTCGAAGTTCTGCTGGGTCACCGGCAGGTTGATGCGCATGTTGGCTCCTGATGGGCCTGCAGCAGAGGCAGGCAGCGCGGCACGCTATTCGTTACCGCTTGATACCGATCAAGTCTAACGGGCCAACAGCGCCTTACACACTAAAAATCAGGCGCCTGAAAACGATACAAAGCGGATAACAAAACCCAGCGCAGCGGTTCTGGCGAGGCGCTGCGTCGCAGGCAGTACGGGTAGTACGACCAGACGCAGCAACAACGCAGGAAGGGTTTTTTAGCCGCTCCTACTGCGCCGGCTTGTAGGCCGCAATGGCCTTGGCCAGATCGGTGGTCTCCTCGCACTGCGCGCAGATGGCCTGCAGCTTGGCGAGCTGGGCTTCGGCCTGCGCCTTCTGGCCAACCTTGAGGTAGCCCATGCCCGAGTATTCCAGCGCTCCCTTGTGGCGGGGGTCCAGCGCCAGCGCCTTGTTGTAGGCCGCAAACGCCTCGTCGTATTTGCCGAGCCAACGGTTGGAGTAGCCCAGCAGGTTATAGGCATCGGCGTTCTGAGGATTCTGGGCCACCACCTTGCTGAAGCTGCTGGCCGCCAGCGCCCAGTTCTTGGCTTCGATGGCTTTTTTGCCCACGGCAAAGTCGTCAATGCGTGCGTTCTCCACTGGCGTGGTGGGCATATCGGCCGCGTGGGCCACGGGCAGTGCCAACACGGGCAACAGCACCAGCGCCAGGCTCAGCAGGGGCGCAGACATCAAGGGGCGAACAGGGAATGAAGGCATGGGAAGCTCCTGAAAACGTGAAGTTGGAATGGTCGGAGGCCGCGCTGGCCCCATGCCGGAGACCGGCACCTCAGATAAACGACACGGAATGCAAAACGGATGCAGCGCCGGAAAGTTATTTTTGCAAAGCCGATGGGGGCCTTGCGCCGCTCACCACAGCTTGGCGCAGTTGCCGGTGAAAAGCACGGTGCTGCTGGGCACCTGCGGCGTTGCCGATGTCTCCAGCGTCAGCATGAGTTTGCTGACCTTGAGCAGCAGCTTCTCCGACGTATCGGGCAACACCGACACCGCAGAACCCGCCACCGGCACCGTGCCCAGCACAAACGGGGCACCGTCAGCTGGCACCGCCCACAGCACCAGCTGGGGGGCTGTACCCGCCATCGTCGCTGGCATCGCTGGAAGCGTGATAGGCCCAATGACCTTCACCGTCAGCGTGCGTCCATGGCGCAGCGAACTCACCAGCACCTTGCCGTTGCCCGCCTCGTCCGTCAGCAGGCCCACATAGGCCTGCGGCAGTTTGTCCCCTGCGCGCAGGGCCACCTGGTCGCTCGACACAAACAAGGTTGGCACCGCAGCCACCAGGGCCACGGTAGCCACCACACCCAACACCACACCCGCCAAGCCCTGCAACACACCATGGCGCCGCCACAGCACACCGGCCCAACCGCCCTGCGGGGCTGCGTCTTTCACATCGCGCGGCCGGGTGCGCGCCTCAATGGCGGCCCACACGCGCTGCGGTGGCTGTTGCACCGGCACCGAACTGGCCAGCATCCCCAGCCGCCCTTCCCACTGCGCCACCAGCAACTGCACGTCGCTGCGATCGCGCAGCAGCCGCTCGAAGCGGCGGCGCGCGCCACCGCCCAGCGTGCCCAGCACGTAGGCAGACGCCAGGTGGTCCAGCAGCGCGGGGTGGGTGTACCTCATGCGCTCACCCCTTGCGCGGCCAGGCAGCTTTTCAGGCGCTCCAGGCCCCGCCGGATCCACGCCTTGACCGAACCCAGGGGCGCGCCCATCTGCGCTGCCACCTCGGAATGCGACAGGCCCTGGTAGTAAGCCAGTGCCAGGCTTTGCCGGTAGCTCCCCTCCAGCGCATTCATGCAGCCGTCGATGCGCAGCGCCTGGGTGGCCTGCTCCAGCAGATGCATCGCGCTGGGTGCGGGGGCCAATGCAGACGCAGCACCCATCGCGTCGCGGCCATCCCCATCGCTGCCTGCAAGCTCCGTGGTGTTATTCCAGGCGCTTTCAGGCCGCCGGGCGCGGGCACGCAAGGCGTCCAGCGCCTTGTTGCGCACGATGGCAATCAGCCATGTCATGGGCTGGATGGGCTGCCCGCCCACTTCGCTGCGGTAGCTTCCAGCGTTTTTCCAGATGCTCACATACGCCTCTTGCAGCACATCCTCGGCCGCCTGTCCTTGCCCCAACATACGCACGGCAACGCCGAACAGATGCACATGGGTGCGCTGGTAGACCTGCGCGAAGGCGGCATGGTCTCCCCCGGCTGCGGCATGGATCAACGCTTGCAGGTTGGCGGAGGAGGCATCGGTGGCAGTGGCCATATGCGGGCGAGTATAGGAACGCAACAGGCGGTACAGGCAGGTCTCACTCTGGGTGTTTACGCCGATTGCCATGGCCCCACCGGGCCGTGAACTGGCAGGAAACAACGTCAACCCGCGCTAAAAAAGCTGCGCCGTGCCACCCGCACCCTCTGCGCCATCTGCGGAGCCTGGCTTGCGCCGGCGTGCTTCTGCCGTTGCCCCAGCCCGTGGCTCCAGCACGGGCTCTTCGCCCCGCCGCGCCAGCGTGCTGGCCCGCACGCCCAGCAGCCGCAGGCGCTTGTCCAGCGGCACGCGTTTGAGGCACTGCCCGGCCAGCTGGCGGATGGTGGCGCCGTCGGCCGTGTAGAGGTTCGCCGTGTGGTCGCGCGTGGCGATCTTGAAGTCGTCGTAGCGCAGCTTGATGCCGATGGTGCGCGCCACATAGCCCTTGCGCTGCAGGTCTTCGGCCAGGCGCATACACAGGTCGGTGAAGATCGCGCCCAGTTCAGCGCGGTCTCGCACTGCGTGCAGGTCGCGGTCGAACGTGGTCTCGCGGCTCATGCTCACGGGCTCGCTCTCGGTCACCACCGGGCTGTCGTCGCGGCCCCAGGCCACCCGGTGCATCCACGCTCCGGTGGACTTGCCAAAGTGGCCCATCAGCCATTGCTCATCCTGCGCCGCCAGCTGCCCGATGGTTTCGATGCCCAGCCGTGCCAGCTTCTCGCCGGCCTTGGGGCCAATGCCGTTGATCTTGCGCACATTGAGCGGCCAGATCCTGGTCTGCAGATCTTCCTCGTAAACAATGGAGATGCCGTTGGGCTTGTTGAACTCGCTGGCCATCTTGGCCAGCAGCCGGTTGGGCGCCACGCCAATCGAGCAAGTCAGCCCGGTCACGTCAAAGATGCTCTTCTGGATAAGCCGCGCCAGCACCCTGCCCCCTTCACGCTGGCCGCCGGGCACGTCGGTGAAGTCGATGTACACCTCGTCCACGCCCCGGTCTTGCATCACGGGGGCTATCTCCATGATGGTGCTTTTGAACAGGCGTGAAAACCGCCGCACCTCGTCAAAATCCACCGGCAGCACGATGGCCTGCGGGCACAGCTTGGCGGCCTTCATCATCCCCATGGCCGAGCCCACACCAAACTGCCGCGCTGGGTAGGTGGCGGTGGTGATCACGCCCCGGCCGACATAGTCCTTGAGCAGCGGAAAGTCCTCTACCGGGATGAAATGCCGCTCCCGCAAGCCCGTGCCATCCGGGCCTTGCAGCAACAGTTCATCCACCTTGCGCCGCCCGCCCCCAATCACCACGGGCAGGCCCTTGAGCTGCGGGTAGCGCAGCAGTTCGACAGATGCGAAAAAGGCATCCATATCGAGATGGGCGATGCGGCGCAGCCGCTGCCCCTGGCGCTGTGGCGGGGCGCCAGTTGCGGGCTCGTTATCGGGGAAATCGGGCGCTGAAACGGTCACGCCCGCTATTGTGCGCGGCAGAGTGACAGACTGCTGCCACCGGGCATGACGGTGCTATCGCCTGGCCATGGCCGCGCTGCGAATGCCCTGCAGCGTGCCCGTGGGCGTGATGGCCTCGGGGTCGATCAAACAGTGCAACACGCTGGGCAGACCGCTGGCGCGTGCACGGGCAAGCGCCGGTGCGAAGTCTTCGGTGCGCTCCACCCGCTCTCCATGCCCGCCAAAGGCCTGGGCGTAGGCTTTGAAGTCCGGATTCTTGAGCTGGGTGGCGCTGATGCGGCCGGGGTACTCTCGCTCCTGGTGCATGCGGATGGTGCCGTACATGGCGTTATCGAGCAGCACCACGATGATGGGCAGGCCGTACTGCACAGCGGTCGCAAACTCCTGGCCGTGCATCAAGAAGTCGCCGTCGCCCGCAAACACCACCACCTCGCGCTGCGGCCACAGGCGCTTGGCACCCACACCCGCAGGCAGGCCGTAACCCATGGAGCCACTGGTGGGCGCCAGCTGGCTCGCATAGGTGGTAAACGGCCAGAAGCGGTGCACCCAGGTGGCGAAGTTGCCCGCGCCATTGCAAAAGATGGTGTTGGCCGGCAGCGTGGATTTGAGGTGCTGCATGACCTGGCCCATCTGCAGCTCGCCAGGAATCTGGATGGGGTTGGTGTCGCTCCACAGGATGTACTCGGACCGTGCCATCTCTGCATGGGCATGCCAGGCCACAGCCCCCGCAGGCCGCACACCCGCCAGCGCCGCCGTGAATGCCTGCGGCGTGGCGTGGATGGCCTGCGCGGGCCGGTACAGCTTGCCCAGCTCATCGGCATCGGCATGCACATGCACCAGCGGCTGCGTGGGGTTGGGGATCGCAAACAGCTCGTAGCCCTGCGACGGGATCTCTGACAGGCGCCCGCCCACCACCAGCACCAGGTCGGACTCGCGGATGCGCGCCAACAGGCGCGGGTTCACCCCCAGGCCCAGGTCGCCGCCATAGCAGGCGTGGTTGGCCGGGAAGAGCATTTGTCGCCGGAACGAGCAATACACCGGCAGCGACCAAGCCTCGGCAAACGCCACAAACTCGCGCACCGCCTGCTCGGACCAGCGGCTGCCGCCCAGAATGGCCACGGGCTGGTGCGCGGCCTTCAGGCGTTGGGCCAGCTCGGCCATCTGAGCAGCCCCTGGGTGCGTCTCGGTCACCTGGTAGGGCAACGCATCGGCCACGCTGGCGGCTTCGGTCAGCATGTCCTCGGGCAGCGCCACCACCACGGGGCCGGGGCGGCCCGAGGTGGCCACATGGAAGGCGCGGGAGATCAGCTCCGGCACGCGCGCCGGGTCGTCAATCTGCACCACCCACTTCGCCATGGTGCCAAACACCGCGCTGTAATCCAGCTCCTGAAACGCCTCGCGCCCCATGGCACCGCGTGCCACCTGGCCCACGAACAGGATCAGGGGGGTCGAGTCCTGGTGCGCGATGTGCACACCGGCCGACGCATTGGTGGCGCCCGGCCCGCGGGTCACAAAGCAGATGCCGGGCTGGCCCGTGAGCTTGCCCTGCGCCTCGGCCATCATGGCCGCACCGCCTTCCTGGCGGCACACCGTCACGGCAATGTCGGCATCGTGCAGGGCATCGAGCACGGCCAGATAGCTCTCGCCCGGCACGCAGAACAGCTGCTTCACGCCGTGGGTGATGAGCTGGCGGACCAGGATCTGGCCGCCCGTGCGGGAGGTGGTGGGTGCGGTAGTCATATCAGACGGTCATTTCACAAAACAGAACAAGAACTCAGAACAGTGCCTTGCACGCGCGCTGGATGCGCGCGCAGGCCTCTTGCAGGTCGGCCATGCTGGCAGCGTACGAGATACGGAAGTACGGCGCCAGCCCCAGCACGCTGCCTGGCACCACGGCCACGTGGAACTCGCGCAGCAGGTAGTCGCAAAAATCGGCGTCGGTGCGCAGCAATACACCGCCCGGCGTGGTGCGGCCCAGCACACCTTCGCAGCTGGCAAAGGTGTAGAACGCGCCCTCGGGCACGCGGCAGCGCAGGCCCGACGATGCGTTGAGGGCCGCCACCACCAGATCGCGCCGCGCCTGAAACGCACGGCAGCGCTCGGCCACCACGTCCTGCGGGCCGGTGAGCGCAGCCACCGCAGCGGCCTGGCTGATGGATGACGCGCACGATGTGGCCTGGCTTTGCACCACAGCCATGGCCGCGATCAATGCCTTGGGCCCGGCGCCGTAGCCCAGGCGCCAGCCAGTCATGGCGTAGGACTTGGAGACACCGTTCACCGTCAGCGTGCGCTCGCGCAGTGCGGGCAGCACGGCTACGGGGGTGGCAAACGCGAGCCCGTCGTACAGGATGTGCTCGTAGATGTCATCCGCCAGCACCCACACCTGCGGGTGGTGCAGCACCACCTCCAGAATAGGCCGCAACTGCTCGGTGCTGTAGGCCGTGCCGCTGGGGTTCGACGGCGAGTTGATGAACACCCAGCGCGTGCGCGGCGTGATGGCCGCGTCGAGCTGTTCGGGCGTGATGCGAAACCCATTGGCCTCGCTGCACGGCACCACAACGGGCACGCCACCTGCAATCAGCACCATGTCGGCGTACGACGTCCAGTACGGCGCGGGCAGGATCACCTCGTCGCCCGGGTTCAGGCTGGCCATCAGCGCGTTGTAGATGACCTGCTTGGCACCCGCACCCACCGTGATTTCGTTGGTGGCGAACGCGAGGCCGTTGTCGCATCGGAACTTGAGCTGGATGGCCGCCTTGAGCGCGGGCGTTCCATCCAGCACCGTGTAGTGCGTGTCGCCCTGCGCCATGGCCTGCTGCGCGGCTTCAATCACGTGGGCGGGCGTGTCAAAGTCGGGCTCGCCCAGGCCCAGCACGATGACGGGCTGGCCCTGGCGCTTGAGCTCGTTGGCGGCCTGGGTGATGCGCACGATGTCGGACACACCGATGGTGCTGATGCGGTCGGCCGCGCGGAAGGCCGTGGCAGGAACGGCGGCGTTCATTGCTGGTAGGTCTCCAGGGGCTTGTCGTTGGGAGTGGCGAACAGCTGGCGCAGCGTGGTGCCCAGCGGCAGGTTCAGGCTCATGTTCTTGGGCGGAATGGGGTTCACGAACCACTTGGTGTAGATCTTTTCCATCTCGCCGCTTTGCATGAGACGGGTCAGCACACCGTCCACCGCCGCCTTGAAGGCGGGGTCGTCCTTGCGGAACAGCAGCGCAATCGGCTCGGCGCCCAAGGGCTCGCCCACGATGCGGTAGGCCGACGGGTCCTTGGAGTTGGCGATCATCCCGGCGAGCAGGTTGTCGTCGAGCACAAAAGCATCGGCACGGCCTGTTTCCAGCAACAGGAAGCTTTCGTGGTGGTCCTTGCCCAGCACGGTCTTGATGGCGCCGCCGCCCAGTGCGCGCTCTTGCTTGCGCAGCAACTGCACGGCCGTGGTACCGGTGGATG
Source organism: Acidovorax sp. Leaf73 (assembly GCF_916855635.1). NCBI lineage: Bacteria > Pseudomonadati > Pseudomonadota > Betaproteobacteria > Burkholderiales > Comamonadaceae > Acidovorax > Acidovorax sp. Leaf73. Next base: position 698,707 of record NZ_CAKASI010000002.1, on the reverse strand, counting down.
CCGCGATGGTGCGCCCGGCAAGTTGGCTGATGGACTTCAGGTCCGAATCCTTGCGCACCGCCATGCGCACTTCGCTGACATAGGTGGTCACCGCAAACGCCACTTGCTGCTGGCGCGCCGTGTTGTTGGTGGTGGGGCCGCAGCCAATGTCGAGCGTGCCGTTTTGCACCAGCGGCAGGGTGTTTTGCGCCGTCACGGCCATGTATTCAAGCTTGGCGCCGGGCGCGATTTCTTTCAGCACCCGCTCGCACAGCTCCACGTGGTAGCCCACGTATTTTTCGTTGGCGCCCAGCGCGTAGGCCATGGGCGGCGAGGTTTCGCGTACGCCCAGCACCGCTTTGCCGCTGGACTTGATCTTCTCCAGCGTGGGCTGGGTGACGGTCTGCGCCAGCGCGGGGGCCGTGGCCATGCAGGCCAGGGCCAGGCCTGCGGCGAGCGCAGTGAAGGTCTTGCGGAAAATTGCCATGTCGTTGTCTCCTGATGTTTTGTGGTTGGCAGGTTGAGAAAAGGGTGAGGGAAAACTGGCGGTACCGATGGCGCTCAGATCACGTTCTTTTCAAGCAGCGGCGCGTTGCGCGCAATGCGCTCGATGGACAGCGGCGACAGGTCCAGGCTCTGGTAGCCGCCCGTCAACATCCACTCCGCCAGGCCACGCCCCACGGCCGGGCACTGCTGCAGGCCGTGGCCCGAAAAGCCGTTGGCAAACACCAGGTTGTCGCACGCCGGGTGCAGGCCCACGATGGCGTTGTGGTCGAAGGTGTTCATCTCGTAGTAGCCCGCCCAGGCGCCCTGCATGCGCAGTGCCTCAAAGCCCGGGATGCGCTCGGCCAGCGTGGGCCAGATGCGGTCCTCGAACGCTGCGTACTCGGGCTCCAGCGGGGCAAAGTCGGCGTCGTTGCCCACCTCTGGCGCAAAGCCGCAGATAAAACCCTTGCCCTCAGGCCGCAGCCAAATGCCACTGGTGTCGATGAGCAGTGGACAGCTCGGCAGCGCTGCGGGGCTGGCCAGGTTGAAGACCGTGCGGCGTTTGCCCACCACGGGCAGGTCGATGCCCGCCCAGCCCGCAATCGCCGCGGCCCACGGGCCGCCCGCATTCACGGCGTAACGGCAAGGCAGCACGGTGCCGCTTTGCAGGCGCACCGCATTCACATGCAACACGCCATCGCTGGCCGATGTGTCGAGCCCCACCGCCTCGTCGGCCACGTAGCGCACACCCTGGCTCTGCGCCTTTTTACGCAAAGCCGTCAGCAGCAGGTAGCCATCAAACCAGCCCTCGCCCGACAGGCCCAGCGAACCCAGCGCCACATCCTGCAGTGCCAGCCACGGAAAACGCTCTGCCAGTTGCTGGGAGCTGAGCAGCGCCACATCAGCACCGTACTGCTTTTGCAACGCATGGTTCTCGCGCAGCGTGGTCTCGCCTGCCTGGGTGGCCAGGTACAGGTAGCCGCCTTCGTGCAGACCGATGTCGGGCACATCGCCATGGCACGCCAGCAGCTGGCCCACGTTGCGCAAGAAGCCGATGCCAAATGCAGAGATCTGGATGTTGATGTCGGTCGAGAACTGCTGGCGGATCGAACTGGCCGACAGCGCCGACGACGCACGCGCGTAGGTCGGATCGCGCTCGACCACTACCACCTCGCAGCCCGGCTGCTGCAGCGTGAGGAAGTACGCAATGGCGCTGCCGATGACACCACCGCCAATGATGACGATGGGGTGTTGGTCCTTGGCGTTAGACATAGACGGAGCGGCCAGTGCGTGGGTCAAACGTCAAACGTCACGCCCTGCGCCAGCGGCAAAGCGGTGGAGTAGTTGATGGTGTTCGTTGCCCGGCGCATATAGGCCTTCCAGCTGTCCGAGCCCGCTTCGCGGCCACCACCGGTTTCCTTCTCGCCGCCAAACGCGCCACCAATCTCGGCGCCACTGGGGCCAATGTTCACGTTGGCGATGCCGCAGTCCGAGCCCGCTGCGGACATGAACTGTTCGGCCTCGCGCACGTTGAGCGTGAAGATCGACGACGACAGGCCCGCGCCCACGGCGTTGTTCATGGCAATGGCTTCGTCGATGCTGCTGTAACGCACCACGTACAGGATGGGCGCAAAGGTTTCGTGCAGTGCGGGGCCTTCGTGTTTTTGCAGTTCCACCAGCGCAGGGCGCACGTAGTACGCATCCGCACCGCCCACGCCCTCCACACGGCCGCCGCCGTGCACCGTGGCGCCCAGCGCGCGGCTTTGCTCCAGCGCCTTTTGCATGCCGTCATAAGCCATGCGGTCGATCAGCGGGCCCACCAGCGTGCCAGCGGTGCGCGGGTCGCCCACCTGCACGTTGGCGTACACCTTGGCGAGCTGGGGCACGAGCTGGTCGTAAATGCTTTCGTGCACAAACAGGCGGCGCAGCGTGGTGCAGCGCTGGCCCGCCGTGCCCATGGCGGCAAACGCGATGCCGCGCAGTGCCAGGTTCAGGTCCGCCGTAGGCGCCACGATGGCCGCGTTGTTGCCGCCCAGCTCCAGAATGCCGCGCGCAAAACGCGCTGCCAGGCGCGGGCCCACGGCGCGGCCCATGGCGGTGGAGCCGGTGGCTGACAACACCGGCAAGCGGGCGTCATCCACCAGCACCTCGCCAATATCGCGCTGACCCACGATCAGCTCCAGCAGGCCTTCGGGTGCATCGGCGCCAAAGCGTGCGATGGCGCGCTGCGCAATCGCGTGCGTGGCCAGAGCCGTGAGCGGGGTTTTTTCCGACGGCTTCCACACCACCGAATCACCGCACACCAGTGCCAGCGCGGCGTTCCACGACCACACGGCCACGGGGAAGTTGAAGGCAGAAATCACGCCGCACACGCCCAGCGGGTGCCAAGTTTCCATCATGCGGTGGCCGGGGCGCTCGGTGGCAATCGTCAGGCCGTACAGCTGGCGCGACAGGCCCACGGCAAAGTCGCAAATGTCGATCATCTCCTGCACCTCGCCCAGGCCTTCGGACGGGATCTTGCCCGCCTCGATGGTCACCAGCAGGCCCAGGTCAGCCTTGGCGGCGCGCAGCTCCTCGCCCAGCAGGCGCACCAGTTCGCCCCGGCGCGGTGCGGGCACATTGCGCCATGCCTGGAAGGCCGCATGCGCGCGGCCGATGGCAGCGGTGGCATCGGCTGCACTTTGCTGCGGCACCTGCGCCAGCACCTCGCCCGTGATGGGCGAACGCGCTGCCAGCGTACCGCCGGTGTACGCAGCGCGGGGCACGCCCAGGCGTTGCAGCAGTTGATCGACTTCGGACACGAGGGGGGTGGCGACAGGGGTGGCGGACATGGCGGCTCGCTAGCTTGGATGGAGGCAGAGAAAGGGAAACAGCGTGGGAAAACACACGCAGTGAATCCGCCAATATCCGCCAATCGCGCCGCGCTGGATAGCAAAAAAATGGAACTACTTGATCACAAATCAGCATGAAGTACCTGAAAATACCAGGACCGCTACCCTATACCCAATGAGCGAGAGGGGCTCAAAAGGCTCAATTTTTGGCGTCGCCAATCATTCCCCCAACGCATGACCCAGTATGACCCTGCTGCGCCGAACCTTCCTGCCCTCTACCGCCGACCTGCTGGCCTTCGAGGCCGCCGCCCGTCACCAGAGCGTGTCGCGCGCGGCCGAAGAGCTGCACCTCACCCAAAGTGCCGTGTCGCGCCAGATCCGCCAGTTGGAAGAGCAAATCGGCACCGCCCTCTTCCACCGCGTGCGCCAGCGCGTGGTGCTGACCGACGCGGGCCGGGTCTACGCGGCCGACGTGCAAAACGTGCTGCAGCAACTGTCGGCCAGCACACAAAAAGCCATGGCGTTCTCCAGCACCGACGGCCTGCTCAACTTGGCCGTGCTGCCCACGCTGGGCACCCGCTGGCTCATCCCGCGCCTGGGCGGCTTCATGGCACTGCACCCCGAGGCCATGGTCAACTTCTCGGCCCGCACCGAGCCCTTTGACTTTGCGGGCACGCCGTTTGACGCGGCCATCCACTTCGGCACGCCGCACTGGGCGGGCGCCGTGTGCGAATACCTGATGCACGAAGAAACCGTGCCCGTGTGCAGCCCCACCTACCGCGACCGCCACGGCATTCACACCCCGCAAGACCTGACCCGCGTGGTGCTGCTGCAGCAAAGCACCCGCCCCACCCAATGGGCCGAATGGTTTGAGCTGGTGGGCGCCCCCACAGCCCTGGCCCTGCGCGGCCCCCAGTCTGAACACTTCGCCATGATTGCGCAGGCTGCTGTGTCCCACCTGGGGGCGGCGCTGCTGCCGCGCTTTTTGATTGAGCAGGAACTGGCTGCGGGGAGCCTGGTGGAGCTGTCAGACCAGGTGCTGACGAGCACCGATGCGTACTACTTGGTGTACCCGGAGGCACGGGCGCAAACACCGTTGGTGAAGGCGTTCAGGGATTGGGTGGTGGGGGAGTGTGCGGGGCAGCGGCAAGGGTGAGGACCGATCGCTCATACCGAGAGACCGGGGCATATCGCCAAGAGGATGAGGCGGCAATCAAAATGGCCTGTAGCGCCATATTGCAAAGCGGCCACAGCTCATCAAAATTGGCACAAAACACCTGCTGATCCATGCCCGGACCGGGAGCTCGCTCGGTTGCTATCGGCCAGAAGCGAAAGTTGGCAAGACGGTGCTAACGTCATATTCATGCTTGAAGACTATTTCTCCCTGCAATTGAAATTTGCCACGCACTATGCAGCGAAAGCGGCAGTGCCTCTCGACGTCGCCATTGACCGTTGTACCAACTTGCGACGCAGGCTGAATCTGTGGGGGGACACTGGCGCAAGTAGGTGGAAACTCTTTCTGAACAAGGTAAAAAGCGCGGTTGATGACCGTGCCGAGCAAGTCGCTTTGTGTGCCGATTTCCAACAATCTCTTTCCTACATCGAAATCAAACGGTCGTTCGGCTGTTTTTCTTACGATCCGCCCGATGCATACGGTACCTTGCGCATCCACTTTGTTGCGCCAGATGGAATCAATTCCAGTCCGCTTGCTATTGAGAATTCCAGCGCAAGGAGGGCCGATTTACAAGAACTGATATCGCATGTTCAGCGCACGGAGCCACGCGCTACAACCGTGCGCGGCGTTTCTTGGCTCTACAACCTGCAGGCATACAAGCGACTCTTTCCAACGGCCTATAGCGCTTCAGTTCAGTCCGCATGGTTTCCCTTGCACTTGAACGGAAGTTCGACCTGGGGCCAAGTGCTGAACTGGCGGCAGGAGGTGAAACCGGATGTGCGAGATCAATTGCTAGTTCGCCTCAATGACATGGAGGTCGCAACTCCTTGGCTGGTCTTTCCGCTCCAAGCTTTGGTCGCTACCAGCCAGATTGAGGTGTTTTATGACCAGTTCACATGAAGGTTGTCGAATGTCGGACATGGGCCCTGAGCCGACAGTCGCATCCCAACCCAAAAGCGGCCATTGATTCCAAATGGATTGATCGGCCCCGAAGAGCACAGTCGGTCGGCCCAATCCCAACTGTGGGCACGCTATAGTTTGCTGCCTTGACGCTTGCCTGGTTAGTGTCCAGCTGATCCCGCCAGTGTTTTGCGGTCTAAATTACGTTAGGTGCCATGGACTCACACGAGCAACTCCACCGGACTTTAAGGGCTGCAGCGCAGCTTCTCGATAGTGCAGCCAGTCAAATTCGTGATCTTCCGCTGCACCCCACGCGCGAGAACATTCGTCTTGTCGCAGAAGCGCTCGCAATCACATTTCAAGTACGGCGCAATGTTGAGGTAGAGCTGCCGGCCTTGGCAAAGCACCATCCTGAGCCGATTGAGGAAGACAGAGCGGCCAACAAGCGGCTTGGGGATGCGCTGGTCGCAGCTGATGATATGGCGGAAGGCCGTTCCAATGCTGAGGCGGCGGTCTTCCTTGAGCATTTTGCTAGACAAGAATCTTCGGCGTTTCACCGTGATCTTGCACTCCTTGAAGCGGGCCGTTACAGACTGCGAGATGAAGCCTAAGACCTCCATCGAGTGGACTTTTCAAATGTTGAGTGCCCGCTTTGCCTGAGAGCCAACGACCGCTTCTGGCCGGACTCAGTCGGTCAAAGGACGGTTCGAGCCGACGCTCACCCATCACGTTGAAGCTGCTTGCGCATCAAGGCATTTGGGACGGTCACACCGCGAAGCATTGGTAGTCGTCGCTCTACGATATTAAACCCGTGGAGAGCAAAGAACGGCTCGGCAGTCTTGCTCACATCCGACGTCAGCTCGCTCAGTCCAAGCGACTTGGCTTCTTCATGGATACGAGCCATCAGCAGTGTGCCAATTCCCTGTCGCGGATGAGCGCCTGACACGAAAAAATGGTCGATGTAGCCGTGCGTCTGAACGTCCGCATAGCCAACGATTTCGCCGTCAAGCTCAACCAAGAAGGGGCGAATTTCTTGAACCTTATTTGCCCACAGGTCCATGTCAAGGTCCGCCGGTGCCCATGCATCAATTTGCTCAGGTGTGTAGTTGCGGCAGGCGACTTCATGGATTGCCGTGAAATACACACGGAACAACGCAGCTGCATCACCAAGCCGGAACCGACGAACTTCCATGAGAGTCTCCACTACATCACAAATTGACCACGAGTCTGTCACATATAGGTTGCATCGCGATCGACCGCTCTTGGCCGAATTCTGCCCTACGGTGAAGTGCGCCAGCGTGCACGAGGCAGCGCCCTATATCGAATTCGTTCTAACCAACCTCTCACAAATGCCTCAGCAGATACCCCAACCCGGTATTCGCCACCAGCCCCACCAACACCAGCCCTCCAGCCACCACCGCTGCACGACCCGCGCCTAACCCCGCGCGCTCGCGCACCCAGTGCCACTCGGCGACAAAAAACCACAGCAGCGCCAGGAGTGCAAGCCCCACTCCGGCAGCGGAGAGCAGCCCACCCGACAGTGCGAACGTGGTGCTGACCGACATGGCCATTGCAAACGGTGCCACCAGGTAGCACTGTTCGTAAAACGGGTTGCGCAGGTTGACGCGGTGGATGGGCTGGCGGCTGTGGCACATGTACCAGACGGCGCCTGCCAGAGACCAGATTCCAAACGCCATGGTGCGGTACAGCAGCAGGTTTTGCTCGGACTTGAGCAGTTCGGCCGCGAGCGTTCCCATTTCTTGCGCCGCTTGTTTGCGCAGGGCCAGGTCGAACACATGGGACACCAGCACGCACAGGATGAGCAGCAGCGGCGGGCTGATGGCGTCGCCGTAGCGGTCGTCGCCTTCGCGGGTTTGCTCGGCCTGCACGTAGGCCACCATCTGTCGCGGGCGCAGCACGATGCGCACCAGGGTTTTGGGCAGCAGGATCAGCCAGATCAGTGCCTCGTACACAAAGTCTTCAAATGACTTGAGGATCTTGAGAAAGTCCACAGGAGCTCCTTGCGGCGGTGGGCAGGGTCAATGGGTCAGGCAATGGTGCGGGTAGAGGCCAGCACAAAGGCCATGATCGTCCAGTCGTTGGCAATGTGGGCGATGGTGCTGGCCCACAGGTTGCGGGTATAGATGAAGACTGCCGTCAGCACCAGGCGAGCGGTGCCTATAACGAGCAAGGCCTGGCCCAGATGCCATTGGTAGGTGGGCAGGTGCAGTGCGCCAAAAGCCAGCGCCGTAACCATCCATGCCACGGTCACGGCCCAACGGGCGGGCATGCCAGCGCGGTGCAGCAAGGCCACCGTGGCCAGCAGTGGCAGGATGGTGACCAGTTCTTCGCCCAGCAGTTGCACGGCAACCAGTGCGAACCGCCCAACCAGCTGCGCTGGGGACAAGCCCGCAACAGCATCGATGCTGGCGTTGGCGCTGAGGTGAGACATGCCCAAACCATATGCAGCCACCAGCGCGGGCAAGCCGATCACCAGTGGCACAGCGGCCAGCCCCAGCGCCACATCGCGCCAGCGGGGACGCCTGAACAGCGCCCTCCATGCCGGGCCCACCGCCCATCGCAGGCCCGCCCACTGAACGCCCACAAACAGCAGCGCGGCCAAAGCGCCACCCCACTGGTCGGGCAACCAGCGCGGCACCGCCAGCAACAGGGCGAAGGCGATTGCGCTGGCGGCCCACAGCATCACGCTGCTGCGAGTGCTCAATGGCACGGGGTTGCCAAAGCTGAAGGGCAGACCGGATTCGATCGGCGACTGTGAATGAGGAAGTGGGTGGGGAGGCGACGTTGATGCGGATGGTGTGCGTTGCAAGGCAGCCTCCGTGGGTGTGCAGCAAGCATGCAGGCAAAGGCAAGACGGCAAAAGCGTTTTCGGGCGTTAGGTTACCTGGGCTTGGCAACAGCGGCGCCGTGAACGCTGGCTACCTGCCAAGCACGACGGCACCGCGCACCAGCAGCCAATAGGTGCTGCCGGTGATTGGCTCCACACATTCCACCGACCGCGTGAAACCCAGGCGGCTATAAAACGGCACGCTCAAGGGGTTGAAGGTTTCCAGAAAACACGATGCACCGGCCTGGTCGGCCTTGGCCAAGGTGGGTGCCAGTAGCAGCTGCGCCAACCCGTGGCCACGCGCGGCGGTGTGCACACCCAGTATCGACAGGTACCACGCGCTGTGCAGATCGGCAGGCACCTGCGCTTCCATGGCGGCGCAAATGCGCTGGTAGTGGTCAAACCCGAGCGGACCCAGCAACTGGCGCAAGCTGCGGGTGCGCTGGGCGCTGTATTGCGCCTTGTCTGCGGCTGGCGCGTGGGGTGTGATCCACAGTGCGGCGCCGTGGAGGTCGGCCACCTGCACGTCGCCCACGGCGCGGGCTTCGTCCATGGCCAGCGCGCAGTAGTGGGCCAGCACCTGCAGGCGGCGAACAGTGTTGGCCGCATGGTCGATGGTGACGGCTTGGTAGAACGGATCGTTGAACAATGCCTCGGCCAGTGCTGCGCAAGCGTGCGGGTGGGCGTGCAGCGACGGCGAATTCGGTTGCGTTGTGGCGGACATGGGGTGTGGGCCTGCGTGTCGTGTCTAACTCTTCAATCCTGCTCTGCGGGTTGAATGGCGTGGTCGTTGCGCACGCTCGACAGACTTTGCGCGGGCCGCCGCAGGGTGGCATCAAATGGATTGATCTTGGGCCCAATGGCTGCTGCCTCGCGCTTGAGCAACTCCACCACCGTGGGAAGTCGGTCGTCGTTCAGTCGCGCAGAGATGGTGCCCACGCTCAGCGCCGCCACCGCACGGCCCTCACGGTCCAGGATAGGCACAGCCACACCGGCCATGCCTTCGAGCAAGCCGGTATTGCGGCCCGCGTACCCCAGCTGGCGCACCCGCTCGATCTCGGTACGCAGATACACCTCGTCAAACACACCGTACTCGCGCACGCGCGAGAGGTTGAAGCGGATGACCTCTTCGCGCTCGGCCTCGGGCAAGAAGGCCAGGATGGCCAGCGCACCCTGCCCCACGCCCAGGGCCACGCGGCCGCCGATGTCGCCGGTGAAGGAGCGGATGGGGAAGGGTCCCTCGCTGCGGTCCAGGCACACGGCATCGAACCCGCTGCGCACCAAGAGAAAGATGCTGTCGCCCAGGCTGGCGCACAGGCGCAGCAGCGCGGGGCGGCACAGGCTGCGCAGGTCGCCGGGGTTGCCCGCTTTGGCAGCCAGGGCGAAGAAGTCCATGCTCAGTCGGTAGAGCTTGCTGCGCTCGTCCTGCTCGACCATGCCCTCTGCCACCAGCGATTGCAGCAAACGGTGCGTAGTGCCCTGCGTCAGGCCCACAGCACGCGCCAATTGGGTGACTCGCCCGCCCTCGGCCTGCACGGCCGACAGGGCCCGGATGACGGCAAACACCCGGGGTACGCCGCCGGTGGCGGTGGATGCGGCTTCCATACCTCGCTCCTGTGGAATTCGTTGATCAAACTGAAGGCATCATATTTCATTGAACGGAATAAATTCAATAAAAATTCTGTTTAATGGAATACCCGAAGCATTCTGGTTTGTTTATTGCAATAGATTCAATTGAATCGAGCGGCTGTTCCAGCTTTTGTATGGCACTTGCACCACCCCGGTGCACGCACACCGAAGGCCCGCAGCCCATCCCTGCAACTCCACAGCAGGTGGCACGCATGGCCCCCAGGCAAACCGTGCGATGCCACTACCGGAAAGGCTTTCGCCATGTCGTTTCTCAAGCTCACGGATGTGACCAAGTTCTATGGCAGCACCTGCGCGGTGCAGTCCATGAACCTCACGGTGCAAAAGGGTGAATTTGTGTCGCTGCTGGGCCCTTCGGGCTGCGGCAAGACGACCACGCTGCAGATGGTGGCGGGGTTTGAGGCCGTGACCAGCGGGCGCATCGAGCTCGATGGCAAGGACATCACCCACGCCAAGGCCAACACGCGCGGGCTGGGCGTCGTGTTCCAGAGCTATGCGCTGTTCCCGCACATGACGGTGGCGGCCAACGTGAGCTTTGGGCTGGAGATGCGCAAGGTGCCCAAGGCCGAGCGCGCCGAGCGCGTGGCCCAGGCGCTGGCCCTGGTGCACCTGGAAAAGCATGCCACGCGCTACCCGCGCGAGCTGTCCGGCGGCCAGCGCCAGCGGGTGGCGCTGGCCCGTGCGCTGGTGATCGAGCCGCCCGTGCTGCTGCTGGACGAGCCCCTGTCCAACCTCGACGCCAAGCTGCGTGAGGAGATGCAGTTTGAGCTGCGGCAGATTCAGCGCAAGGTGGGCACCACCACCATCATGGTCACGCACGACCAGAGCGAAGCCATGTCCATCAGCGACCGTGTGGTGGTGATGGAAGCCGGCCGCGCCACGCAGATCGACCACCCGCACCGCGTATACGAGCACCCGCGCACGCGCTTCATCTCCACCTTTGTGGGCAAGGCCAACCTGCTGCCCGGTCAGGTAACGCATGCAAGCGGCATGCACACGCAGGTGAAGGTGGGCGCCCTCACGATGGAGGTGGACGGTGCCCGCTACCGCCCCGGCGCCGCCGTGCTGCTGAGCGTGCGGCCTGAAAAAGTGCAACTGGTGCCCGCCGTGCAGGGCCGGATGGATGGTCAGGTGTGCGAGCGGTTCTTCCTGGGCAGCCAGTGGCTGTACCGTGTGGGCACCCCCGTGGGCGACCTGATGGTGCTGGTGCCCAACGACGGCCGCGCTGCGCTGGCCGAGGGCGAGCACACGGGCGTGGACTGGCCCGACCACTGCATGCGCCTGCTGCCCGCCGATGAAACCGCCATGGCCGAGCTGGAGGCCGAAGACACCGCCGCCGAGGTGACGCCATGAGCTTGGCCACCACCTTGCTGCACAAAAAGGCCGCGCCCTGGTGGTTGTCCGGCCCGGCGCTGCTGCTGTTCACGGTGCTGCTGCTGGTGCCGCTGGCACTCACGGCCGTGCTGTCGTTCAACGCGTTCGACCCGGCCACGGGGGTGAAGGCGGGCGAGTTCACGCTGGAGCACTACGCCCATGTGTTCACCGATTCTTACTACCACGCCATCTTCTGGCGCACGTTCTGGATTGCGGGGCTGGTCACGCTGATCTGCGTGCTGATTGGCGCGCCCGAGGCCTACATACTGAGCCGCATGGGCAACCCGTGGCGCTCCATCTTGCTGCTGGTGGTGCTGGCACCGCTGCTGGTATCCGTGGTGGTACGGGCCTTTGGCTGGAGCATGCTGCTGGGGCCTGAGGGGCTGGTGAATGGGTTGTTCGGGCTACTTGGATTCGGCCCCGTGAAGATGCTTTACACCGAGATCGCCGTGGTGATTGCGCTGGTGCATGTGATGCTGCCGTTCATGGTGATCCCGGTGTGGACATCGCTGCAAAAGCTCGACCCGGGTGTGGAGAACGCCGCCCTGTCGCTGCAGGCGACGCCCTTCACCACGCTGCGACGCATTGTCTTGCCGCAGGTGCTGCCAGGCATTTTGTCGGGCAGCCTGATCGTGTTTGGGCTGGCGGCCAGTTCGTTCGCCATCCCCGGCCTGCTGGGCGGGCGGCGCCTGAAGATGGTGGCTACGGTGGTGTACGACGAATACCTGCACGAGCTGAACTGGCCCCTGGGCGCAGCGATTGCGCTGACGCTGCTGGTGGCCAACCTGGTGGTGATGCTGAGCTACAACCGGCTGGTTGAGGGCCGGTACAAGAAAGCGTTGGGCTGAAGTTATGCAGAAGAACGGACCTTTGGCCCTCGCGTTCAACGCGCTGGTCATCACCTTCATGCTCGCCCCGCTGCTGGTGGTGTGCATCGTGGCGTTCACGCCGCACAACACGCTGACGCTGCCCACCACTGAGTTCTCGCTGCGCTGGTTCAAGGCAGTGTTCGCGCATTCGGACTTTGTGCAGTCGTTCTGGAACAGCCTGTGGCTGGCGCTGGCATCGGCCACGCTGGCCACGGTGCTGGCCGTGCCGGCGGGCATTGCCATCACACGCTACGAGTTTGCGGGGCGCGGCTTTCTCAACGGCCTGTTCCTGTCGCCGCTGATCATTCCGCACCTGGTGCTGGGTGTGGCCCTGCTGCGCCTGTTTGCACTGCTGGGGGGCACGGGCAGCTTTGGCTGGCTGGTGTTTGCGCATGCGCTCATCGTTACGCCCTACACGCTGCGGCTGGTGGTGGCCGCACTGGTGGGGTTTGACCGCAGTGCCGAGCATGCCGCGCTGTCGCTGGGTGCCAGCCAGGCCACGGTGTTCACACGCATCACGCTGCCGATGATTTTGCCCGGCGTGACGGGCGGCTGGTTGCTGGCCTTCATCAACAGCTTTGACGAAGTGACGATGTCGATCTTTGTCACCTCGCCCAGCACGGTGACGCTGCCGGTGCGCATGTACATGTACGCCACCGAGTCGATTGACCCGCTGATGGCGGCGGTGTCGGCACTGATGGTGGCCCTGACGGCCTGCGCGATGGTGATTCTCGACCGGGTGTATGGACTCGATCGCGTTCTGGTCGGCCGGAAATAAATGAGCACCGCAACCATGAGTTCCAGCCAACCTCTGCTCCACCGCGTGGCCGAAAAAGACCGCACACCAGTGCCCTTCGTGCTCGATGGCGAACCCGCCGCTGCGCTCGAAGGCGACACGGTGCTGACCGCCATCCTCACCCACCGCGCCCAACTGCGCCGCAACGAGTTCAGCCACGAGCCGCGCGCAGGCTTTTGCCTGATGGGCGCGTGCCAGGACTGCTGGGTGATGACGGCTACCGGCGAACGCCTACGGTCTTGCGCCACCTTCATCCAGGCGGGCATGCAGCTGACTACCGGAGGGGCCGCATGACCGCCCCCACCTTGCAACCCGTGATCGTGGGCGCAGGCCCTGCGGGCATTCGCGCCGCGCAAACCCTGGTGGCGCATGGCGTGCGGCCCGTAGTGATTGACGAGGCCGCGCGTGGCGGCGGGCAGATCTACCGCCGCCCGCCCGCCCACTTTGCCCGCAGCGCGCAGACGCTATACGGCACCGAGGCATCACGCGCCACGGCATTGCACAGCACGCTGGATGGCTTGGCCGCCCACATCGACTACCAACCCAACAGCCTGGTGTGGAACGCCCAGGGTGGCCAGCTCGATGTGCTGCATGGCCCCACACAGACCACGCGCACGGTGCCATACGGCCAGCTTATCGTGGCCAGCGGCGCCACCGACCGCGTGCTGCCCGTGCCGGGCTGGACACTTCCAGGGGTGTACACGCTGGGTGGAGCACAAGTGGCGCTGAAGTTTCAGGGCTGCACCATCGGCCGCAACGTGGTGCTGATGGGCACCGGGCCGCTGCTGTACCTGGTGGCGTACCAATATGCCAAGGCAGGCGCCAAGGCGGGCGTGAAGGTGGCTGCAGTGCTAGACACCGCCCGATTTGCCGACCAGCTGGCCGCCCTGCCCGGCATGCTGACGCAGCCTGCCGTGCTGGCCAAAGGGATGTACTACGTTGGCTGGCTGCGCGCGCATGGCGTAGCGGTGTACACCGGCGTGCGGCCTTTGCGCGTGCAGGGCGAAACACGGGTCAACGCCGTGGTGTGGAGCGACGGGAACGCCGAGCACACCGTGCCCTGCGATGCTGTGGGCTTTGGCTACGCACTGCGGTCCGAAACCCAACTGGCCGACCTGCTGGGCTGCCGCTTTGCCTGGGCCCCCATGCACCGCGCCCACCTGCCTGAGCGCGACACAGCAGGCCGCACCAGCGTGGCCGGTGTGTACCTGGCGGGGGATGGCGCGGGGATCATGGGCGCCGATGCGGCCGAATGGGCGGGCGAGCGCGCAGCGCTGGCGCTGCTGGCTGACCACGGCGTGAAGGTGGACACTGCACGCGCGGCGGAGCTGGAACGCAAGCTCACGGGCTTGATGCCATTCCGCCAAGGGCTGGAGCGCGCCTTACCATTTCCCACTGACTGGGCCGCCCAAGCGCCCGATACGCTGGTGGTGTGCCGCTGCGAGAACATCACGGCCGGCGAGCTGCGCGCCTGTGCCCGCGATGCGGGAGCCGATGAGATGAACCGCCTCAAGGCCCTGACCCGCGTGGGCATGGGCCGCTGCCAAGGCCGCATGTGCGGTGTGGCCGCTGCAGAAATTCTGGCCCACGCCACAGGCAAGCCGATTGACACGGTAGGACGGCTGCGCGGACAGGCGCCGATCAAGCCGATTCCCATCCACCTGCAACCCCAGGCGGAGACCCGCGCATGACCGCCACCCCAACGATCGACACCGACGTTGCCATTGTGGGCGGCGGCATCATGGGCGCATCGACCGCGCTGGCACTGCGCCGCAAAGGCGTGGCCGTGGTGCTGCTGGAACGTGACCTGTGCGGCTCGCGCTCCAGTGGCGTGAACTATGGCGGCGTGCGCCGTCAGGGCCGCCCGGTGAGCCAGCTGCCGCTGGCGCAGCGCGCTCACGAGGTGTGGGCCGACCTGCCCGCGCTGATTGGCACCGATGGCGAATACCAGCGCAGCGGGCACTTCAAGATTGGCCGCAGCGAGGCGGACATGGCTGCACTGGAGGCCTATGCAGCAATGAGCCGCGACTTTGACTTGGGGCTACAGCTCATCTCCGGCACCACACTGCGCGAGCGCTGCCCCTGGCTGGGCGGGCGCGCTGTGGGGGGATCACTCTGCCCGGATGACGGCCAGGCCAACCCGCGCCTGGTGTCGCCCGCGTTTGCACTGGCGGCCAAGCGCGCGGGCGCGCAGATTCTGGAGCGCACTCCAATGACCTCGGTGGAGCACGACGGGCAGCTGTTCACCGTGCGCTCGGGCACCACCGTGGCGGTGCGTGCACCCGTGCTCATCAACTGCGCTGGTGCCTGGGCCGGTGCGCTGGCCGCGCAGTTTGGCGAGGCCGTGCCCATTCACTCCGGCCACCCCGCCATGGCGGTGACCGAGCCCCTGCCCTTCTTCATGCACTGGAGCCTGGGTGTGGAAGGCGGCGGCATCTACTGCCGACAGGTAGCGCGTGGCAACCTCGTGCTGGGCGGCGGCGCAGGTGTGGCGCTGGATGCCGACCGCGCCCGCTCCGAGCGCAGCGCCATCGCTACCTTGGCAGTGCAGGCCGTAGAGCTGTTGCCCGCCCTCAAGAATGCGCATTTCATTCGCACCTGGAGCGGCACCGAAGGCTATCTGCCTGACCGCCAGCCGGTGCTGGGCAAGAGCCACACCACGCCCGGCCTGATCCATGGCTTTGGCTTTGCGGGTGCGGGCTTTCAGATCGGCCCCGGTGTGGGCGAGGTGCTGGCAGAGCTGGCACGCGATGGCCGCAGCACCACGCCGATTGATGCCTTTGCGATTGAGCGATTTCTCCCAACGACGGTGGCTGACGTGGCCAGCACTGCCGCTGCCCACTGACCCCGTTTGCCACCGAAAAAACTCCCCTCCCCACCAGAAAGGAAACCACCATGACCTTCTCCCCCCGCTTTGCCAGCCGCACCCGCCGCGCCCTTGTGACGGCCGCTGCACTGACCGCCGTGGCCGCCACAGGCACCGCCACCGCGCAGACCAAGACGCTGTACATCGGCATGAACGGCGGCACCATGGAGAAGGCGTACACGCAGTACGTGTTCCCGGCGTTTGAAAAGCTGCACGGCGTGAAGGTGGTGGTGGTGCCCGGCACGTCCTCGGACATCCTGGCCAAGGCCCAGGCCAACAAGGACAAGCCGCAGATGCACGTGATGTTTCTGGACGACGGCATCATGGTGCGCGCCATGGGCATGGGCCTGTGCGAAAAGCAAAAACCCAACCAGCATCTGAACGACATCTACCCCGCCGCCCGCTTCAAGGACGACCTGGCCAGCGGAGTCAGCGTGGGCATGACGGGCATCGCCTACAACACCAAGATGTTTGCCGAAAAGGGCTGGGCCGCGCCCACCTCGTGGATGGACTTTGCCGACCCCAAGTACAAGGGCAAGGTGGTGTTCCAGTCCATGCCCTCCTCATCGTTCGGGCTGCACGGCTTCTTGATGTTCAACCGCATCCAGGGCGGCAACGACAAGAACGTGGAGCCGGGTTTCAACAACTGGGCCAAGACGATTGGCCCGAATGTGCTGGAGTACATCCCGAGCTCGGCCAAGATTTCGGAGATGGTGCAAACGGGCGAGGCTGCGATCTTCCCGCTCACGCCCACGGCCGTGGCTGCGCTCAAATCCAAGGGCATTCCGGTGGAATACGCCCAGCCCAAGGAAGGCTCGGTGGTGCTGATGACAGGCCAGTGCGTGATCGCCAAGAACAGCGAGCCCGAGCTGGCGCAAAAACTGGCCGAATTTCTGCTGGGCCCCCTGGCCCAGGCCAATGTGCTGCAGTTTGGCGCGCAGATCCCCACCAACCCCAAGGCCCCGGCCGTGGGTGAAGGCGCCGAGCAGGTGGCCAAGATCAACCAGTGGATGAAAAACGCCGTGACCCTGGACTGGGACAGCGTCAACGCCAACCGCCCAGCCTGGAACACGCGCTGGAACAAGACCATCGAGCGCTGAGCAACGGGGCCGTTGACGCGCGCCGCACCACACCGGCGGCGCGTTTGTGACAAATGTCACCGGCTGCGCCACGCCCTGCGGCAGGAGGGTGTCACAAACCGCTTCTTCGAATCCAGAATCCGGCGCCTGAACACGCTGATTCGTTCAGTTGCCATTCATTCGAAGAAGAGGGATACCACCATGAAACGCTGGATCAAATGGACCGCAGGCGGCGCGCTGCTGCTGGGCGTGGTCGTTGTGGCCACAGCCACCAGCGGCCTGTACCTGGCCGAGCAAAAGCGCAACCGCTACATCGACATCAAGCCGCGCCCCGTGGCCTACACCACCGACGCGCAGACCATTGAGCGCGGGCGGTACCTGTATGCGTCGCGCGGCTGCACCGACTGCCACGGCGCGCAAGGCACGGGCCGCGAGTTTGTGAACGATGGCAAGGGCACGCGCATCGTGGGCCCCAACATCACCCCCGCTGGCGTGGTGGCCCGCTACCAGCCCGAAGACTGGAACAGCGTGATCCGCCACGGCGTCAAGCCCAATGGCCGCCCGCTGCTGGTGATGCCGAGCGAGGACTACAACCGTTTTACCAACGACGACCTGAATGCCCTGGTGTCCTACGTGCGCCAGTTCAAGCCGCAGGAGGGCACGCAGGCCGTGGTGGAACTGCCCCGCCCTGCCTGGGTGCTGTACGGCCTGGGCGCGATCCCCGACGCAGCCGCGCGCATCGACCACCAGCTGGCGCCATCGCGCCCCGTGCCTGCGGGTGTGACGGTGGCCAACGGCCAGTATGTGGCCAACATGTGCATCGGCTGCCACGGCGCAGACCTGTCGGGCGGCAAGATCCCCGGCGCCCCGCCGGACTGGCCCGCCGCTGCCGACATCCGCCCCGGCGCCAACAGCGCCATGGCCCGCTACCCCAATGCCGCCAGCTTTGTGGCGATGCTGCGCACTGGCAAGCGGCCGGATGGCACACCGATCCAGGTGATGCCGTTCGAGTCGCTGGGGCAGTTGAGTGATGTGGATGCGAAGGCGCTGTATCTGTTTTTGACAGCCCCTGGTGCCCTTGCCAAGGCGGGGGGCACCGGGGCGGGCGCGGGCCATGCACCGGCGAGTGGGGAGGTGGGGCTGAACGGTGGAGTTGCGGACGCGCATCTGGTGCGGGTGGAGCAGCCACAGGGGTCGCAGCATCGGCCGTCGAACGTGCCTTCGGTGTCTTCGGGGTTGCGGATGCCGGGGTGATGTTTGGTCTTGGATTTTTTGATGTTTTAGGCCGCTAGCTCTTATTTATCAAGCGCTAGCAGCTACCATTTTTGTAGTGGACGTTGGGGTTTTGCCCCACCCGCTCGGGCCGAACTTGCCGAAGCGTGGGCTGGTTTGCTGGCTTGCTGGTGTGTGAGGCATGCCTGTTCAGAGAAGAGGCCCGGCCGGTTCATGGAACACTCGGCAATCACTATCAATACCATAGCATCTCGCGCTTTATGGATAAACGCCAGGGCGCCAAAACCCCAAAAACCCCTTAAGGATGACCTGCATAACTCCCTGCGGTCTGTGATAGCGCGGTCTCGGGCGGGCCACTGCGTTGCTTTTCTTGCCAATAGCGCGGCTATTGGCTGCCAAAAGACGCCTTGTGCCCCATCCCGATCCGCACTACCACCGCCTCGCGAGGGTTATGCAGGTCATCCTTAACCCCCCGCAGCCCCTTGCGGCACATGGTTGCGCAGCAGCCACCGCGTTTCCCGCGTGGCCTCGGTGTCCGGGTGGCGGGACTCCAGCGTGGCCAGCACGCGCAGGGCCATGTCGGCGCGGTTCATGCCTTGCAGCAGCACGCGGGCCACCAGTTCATAGGCGGCGGGCACGCTGTCGTGGTTTTTGAAGCGGCGGTCAAAGCCCTGCAGCAGGGCCAGCGCGTCTTTGGCGTTGTTGGCATTCCAGGCGGCTTTGGCCAGGTTGAGGGTGGCGTTGGCGTCCTGCAGCGCAAACTGGGCGTCCTTGGCCCGGCAGGTTTGAAAGACCTTGAGCGCTTCGCCGCCCTGGCCCGAGCGCAACAGCAGCGGGATGTAGCGCTGGGCATGGTCCAGCAGGGTGGCGGTTTTGCCTTCGGCCAGCGTCAGCACACGGTGGTAGCGGCGCTGTGCGGGCACTTCGTCGCTGCGGGTGCGCTGGTCTTCGTAGGCGACGCCCAGGGCGCCGACCATGTCGCCCGCGGTGATCAGCGCGGCCACGTGTGCGTCGGTGGCGTCTTGCTCGATCTGGCGGGGGCTGCGGCGGTCAACAGGGGTGCCGTCGTCGTCCAGGCCTGCGCCGGGCAGCAGGTCAATGCCAAAGGCTGCATGGTTCTGGTACATGGCGTAGCCCAGCAGGCTTGCCATGACCCAGCTGAAATAGATCAGCAGCCAGTTGACGATGGGCAGCAGGATCCAGCCCTTGAAGATGGGCACCAGCATGCCCAGTGCGATGAAGGTGCCCTGGCTCAGCAGGAAGAGGAACAGGCACAGCAGCAGGTAGGGCCAGCCAATGGTGCGCACGGCGTTCCAGGCGTTGGCGGGGTTCAGGGTTTCGGTAAAGCTGCAGGTCTGCACCAGCACGATCTGCGTGGCGGGCAGCAGGAAACACATGGCCAGCCAGGCCAGCGTGCCCAGCAGGGGGTTCAGGCGCTGCAGCCAGCCCACGGCCATGGCTTGCACGATCAGGATGGCGAACAGTTTCCAGGGCAGGTTCTTCCAGTCAGGGTCCAGCTCGGAAGGGTAGTCTTCGGCCTTGTAGATGCCGCGTGAGCCCAGGGCCGTGACTTTGAATCCGTAGCGCGATGCGGCCAGCAGGATGCCGATCTCCACGATCAGGATACCCAGGGCGTCGGGCACAAAGAAGATCAGCTTGAACAGCAAGCTGGAGAGCGCCAGCAGCACGCTGTACATCAGCGGCTTGGGCTGCAGCGGAAACGCGAAAAAGGTGTTGATCTGGTGCCAGAACGGACGGGGCGTCTTTGCGGTTTCGCGCTGCATGGGGTGCCCCGGGCTTATTTGGAGAAGAAGTCGGACTGCGACATCCCGCGCCCGCCCGCCATGCGCACCACGGTGCGCTGGTCGGAGCGCAGGAGCTTCATTTGCCCCATTTCGCGCACGAGTTGCTCGTTGAAGGTGGAGCTGAACTGCATGACGGTTTCTCCCATCTTCAGCAGGCTGGTGCCTTTGACCTTGGCGCTTTTGCGGCCCGGTTCGATCTCTATGCTGTCGATGTGGAATTCGAACTCGACCGTCAGGATGCCGCCCATGCGGTCACCGATCTGCTCGAACATCTGCATGCTGGCCTTGAAGGCCTCGCACTGCTGGTCGTGGTTGAGTGTGCTGCGCTGCGTCTGGCCGTTCATCACCGTCTCGTCCTGGATGATGGCCTTGCTGCTGAGCTGTTTGCACATCAGCTCAGCGTCTCGCTTATAGAGGGCGTGCGCGCTCTGGTCGTAGTAGGCGCGCACCATTTTTTCGTCCAATGTGCGCCCGCCGACAAAGTAATACCAGGCGCCCGCGCACAAGGCCGCCAACAAGACGATCTTTTTCATGATTCCCTCTCTCCCGCTTTATTTTGCGGCGCAGTATACCGGTGGGGTTTGTGCGCACTGCCCGCCAGCCTTGGCGCGCGGGGGCTGCGAACGAGTTGTTACCTTCCGTGTCATCGCAGCAGGGGGCGGTCCCCGGCATATCGGCTACCCTCGCGGTCGAGTCGGATAGAGGGATGTCAAAAATGAATGTCTTGCAACGTGCCCTGGTGTTGTTGTCGGGGGCTTTGGTTTCGATGGGCGCACACGCCCTGCAGATCACCAGTTTTTCACCGCAGGGCGAAGTGGCCCGGGTGCGGCAAGTGGTGGCCAAGTTCGATGCGGCGGCCGTCAACTTCGGCGACCCCAAGGCGCCCGCGCCCATCAACCTGAGCTGCAGCGATGCCAGCGCCACCAAGGGCACGGGCCGCTGGACAGGCGAGCGCGAGTGGGTTTTCGACTTTGAAAGTGACCTTCCACCCGGCGTGCGCTGCACCGCAACGGTCAAACCCGGGTTCAAATCGGCCTCTGGCGCTGATCTGACGGGCGCCAAAAGCTATCAGTTCAATAGCGGCGGGCCGTTTGTGCAGACCATCCGCCCCAACCCCTACCAGGCCATCGACGAAGAGCAGTTCTTCGTGCTGCAGCTCAACGGGCCCGCCACCACCGCCAGCGTTCAGGCCAATGTGTGGTGCACGGTGGAAGGCGTGGGCGAGCGCGTGCCGGTGCGGCTGATTGAAGGCGCGCAGCGCGCCGAAATATTGAAGACGCTGGGCCTGGAAAAAAGCGCGGCGAAAGAACCCTTGCAGTACGCGACGCTGGCCTGCAACCGGCGGTTCACCTCGGGCTCGCGCATGCAGATCGTGTTTGGCAAGGGCGTGGTCACGCCCAGCGGCGTGGCCAACACGGTGGAGAAGCGCTTTGACTTCAAGGTGCGCGAGCCGTTTGCGGCCGAGTTCAGCTGCGAGCGCGAGAACGCGCAGGCCGCCTGCCTGCCCATCCGGCCGATGCAGCTGTCCTTCAACGCCCCGGTGCCGCGCAGCCTGGCCACCGCCATTCGCCTCAAGTCCGCCAAGGAAACCCTGAAGCCCCAGACCGATGGCGGCATCGAAGGCCAAAAGGGGGATGCGCTGGTCAACAGCGTGCAGTTTGCGGCGCCCCTGGCTGAAAACACGTCCTTCACACTGGAGTTGCCCAAGGACTTCAAGGACGCCTCGGGCCGCCCGCTGCGCAACGCAGACAACTTCCCGCTCAAGGTGGCCACCGGCGGCATGCCGCCCCTGGCCAAGTTTGCGGCAGCGCCCTTTGGCATCGTCGAGCGTTTTGCCGAAGGCCCGCGCTCTGACAACCCCCCAGCGCTGTTGCCCGTGACACTGCGCAACGTGGAAGCCGCCCTGCGCGTGCAGGGCCTGCAGCCGGGCACCGTGAGCACGCTCAAGCCGCGCACCGACGCCGACATCATTGCGTGGTTCAAGAAGGTGCAGCGCTACGACAGCTATGTGGTGGATCGCAAGCAGGCGCGGCGCGACGTGACCGGACCGCTGCCCAAGGTGCTGGACGAAGACAAGGAGTATGTGCAGTCACGCATGCTTTCGCTGCTGGCGGGCAAGGGTGGCGTGAAGACGCTGGACTTGCCCAAGCCAGCGAGCAACGACCCGCGCCCGTTCGAGGTGGTGGGTATTCCACTGCCACCCGGCTTCCATGTGGTGGAGATCGCCTCGCAAAAGCTCGGCGCTTCGCTGCTGGATGAGCGCCACGGCGACGCCCGCACAATGGTCGTGCGCACCTCGGCCCTGGTGACCAACCTGGGCGTGCATTTCAAGCTCGGCCGCGAAAACGCCATGGCCTGGGTGACCACGCTGGACAAGGGCCAGCCGGTGCAGGGCGCCACGGTGCGTGTGAGCGACTGCAAGGGCAATGAGCTGGCCAACGCACTGACCGATGCCCAGGGCGTGGCCCGCATCGAAGGCCTGTCGTCCGACCCCACCCGCTGCGGCGATGGCGGCGACTACGGCGACGGCGGCAACGCCTACTTCGTGAGCGCGCGCCACAAGGACGAGGGCGGCGTGGAGGACATGGCTTTCACCTGGAGTGACTGGCAGCGCGGCATCGAACCCTGGCGCTTCAACGTGCCCACCAGCAGCGACCCGCGCCCCAGCGAACGCGCCCACACCATTTTTGACCGCACCTTGTTCCGCGCGGGCGAGACCGTGTCGATGAAACACGTGCTGCGCTCGGAAACCCGCCAGGGTTTTGCGCTGCCCAAGGAACGGCCCGAAACCCTGGTCATCACCCATGTGGGCAGTGGCCAGCAGTTCACCCAGCCCGTCGCCTGGCGCGACACGGCCACGGGTGGCATCAGTGCGCTGAATAGCTTCGCCATCCCGCCCGCCGCCAAGCTGGGGGTGTACCAGGTGGAGCTGCGCAAGGATTCCGGTGATGAACGCAGCTTCGGCTCCGGCGAGTTCCGGGTGGAGGAGTTCCGCCTGCCCGTGCTGGAGGGGCGCATCACCCCGGTCGAGAAGAAGGCCCTGGTGCGCGTGCGCTCGGTGCCCACCGATGTGCAGATCAACTACGTGGCGGGCGGCGGGGCCGCCAACCTGCCGGTGCGTGTATCGGCCATGGTGCGCGGCAAGGCGCTGCAGTACAGCGACTACGAGGCCTTCCGCTTCACACCGCCCCGCAAGCGCGAGCAGGAAAGTGCGAACAGCGACGACGAAGAAGCTGCGGCCCGCCAGGATGCGCGCGTGATTGCCGACAAGCTGCCGCTCACGCTGAACAAGGACGGTGCGGGCAAGGTCACCATCGACAACGTGCCCCAGGCCCGCCAACCGCAGGAGTTGCTGCTGGAAGCCACCTACGCCGACCCCAATGGCGAGGTGCAGACCATCCGCAGCACGCAAGCGCTGTGGCCCGCCGGTGTGGTGGCGGGCATCAAGACCGAGGGCTGGGTGTCTGCCCGACAGAAGATCCGCTACCAGGCGCTGGCCTTGCAGCACAACGGCAAACCCGCCGCCGACACCTCGCTGCAGGTGCAGGCCATTGCCCGCATCACCACCAGCACACGCAAGCGCATGGTGGGCGGCTTCTACAGCTACGACAACCAGACCGAAACCAAAGACCTGGGCACGCTGTGCAGCGGCAAGAGCGATGCACGCGGCCTGCTGCTGTGCGAATCCAAGCTCGACGAACCCGGCGAGGTGGAACTGGTGGTGACGGCCACCGACAAGGACGGCAACACCAGCGTGGCCGCATCCTCCGTATGGGTCACGCGCCAGGGCGAGCTGTGGTTTGGCGGTGAAGACCACGACCGCATCGACCTGCTGCCCGAAAAGAAAAGCTACCAGCCCGGCGAGATCGCCAAGTTCCAAGTGCGCATGCCGTTCCGTTTTGCCACGGCCCTGGTGGCCGTGGAGCGCGAAGGCATCATCGACACCCAGGTGGTGCAGCTCAACGGGCAAGACCCAACGGTGAGCCTGAAGGTGCAGCCCGACTGGGGCCCCAATGTGTACGTGAGCGTGCTGGCCCTGCGTGGCCGCCTGCGCGAAGTGCCGTGGTACAGCTTCTTCACCTGGGGCTTCAAGGCGCCGCGTGAGTGGTGGACGTCGTTCTGGTACGAAGGCAAGGAGTACCAGGCGCCCACGGCGCTGGCGGATTTGTCCAAACCCGCGTTCCGTCTGGGCATGGCCGAGATTCGCGTGGGCACAGCGGCCCACCAGATCGACGTGAAGGTGACCACGGACAAGGAAAGCTACGCCGTGCGCGGCAAGGCCCAGGTCACCATCACCGCGACCCTGCCGGGCGGCAAGCCCGCTGCCAATGCAGAGGTGGCTTTGGCCGCTGTGGACCAGGCCCTGCTGGAGCTGATGCCCAACACCAGCTGGAACCTGCTCGAAGCCATGCTGCAGCGGCGCAGCTGGGGCGTGGAGACATCGACCGCGCAGATGGAAATCATCGGCCGCCGCCACTACGGCAAAAAGGCCGTGCCTGCAGGCGGTGGTGGTGGACGGGCGCAGACGCGCGAGCTGCTCGACACCCTGCTGTTGTGGGAGCCCTCCATTCAGCTCGACGCCAACGGCCAGGCCAAGGTGACGGTGCCGCTGAACGACGCACTCACCACCTTCAAGATCGTGGCCGTGGCCGATGCGTCCACCGGCCTCTTCGGCACCGGCAGCACCAGCATCCGCGCCACGCAGGACTTGCAGATCATCAGCGGCCTGCCGCCACTGGTGCGCGAGGACGACCAGTTCCGCGCCCAGATCACGCTGCGCAACACCACCAAGACGGCGATGAAGGTGGAGGTATCGCCGCGCGCCACGCTGCTGGACTTGAAGCCGCAGACCATCGACATCCCGCCCGAAGAAGCGCGTGAAGTCGCCTGGAACGTGACGGCGCCTGCGCAACTGGCGCAGACCCGCGCCGAGTCCATACTGTGGGAGATCGAGGCAAAGGACACGGTGGGCGGCGCGCGCGATGCGCTCAAGGCCCGCCAGCGCATCATCCCGGCTGTGCCACTCACGGTGCAGCAGGCCACGCTGGTGCAGGTGGACGGCAGCTTCAACCTGGACGTGAACCCGCCAGCGGACGCCATCCCCGGCCGGGGCGGCCTCAAGATGTCGCTGCAGCCCAAGCTGGCCGAAGGCCTGCCGGGCGTGCGCGACTGGTGGGCACGCTACCCCTTTGCCTGCCTCGAGCAAAAGACCAGCAAGGCCGTGGGCCTGCGCGACGGCGCGCTGTGGCAGACCGTGGTGGCGCAGCTGCCCACCTACCTCGACAGCGACGGCCTGGCCAACTACTTCCCACCGCGTGATGGGGATGGCAACCGGGGGAGCGACACGCTGACGGCCTACGTGCTGGCCGCCACGCACGAGGCCGCCAGCATCAACCCCGCGTTTGCGTTGCCCGATGCCGCCCGCGCGCCCATGGAGCGTGGCCTGATTGCGTTTGTGGAAGGCCGCATCCAGCGCAGCTTCTGGAGCCCCCGCAAGGACCTGGACATGCGCAAGGTGGCCGCGCTCGAAGCGCTGTCGCGCTACGGCAAGGCCCAGGGCCGCATGGTGAGCAGCATCACCATCGCGCCCAACCAGTGGCCCACGCACACGGTGATCGACTGGGTCAACGTCTTGAAGCGCGTGGCCGATGTGCCCCAGCGCGACCAGCGCCTGGCCGAGGCCATGCAGATCCTGCGCAGCCGACTGTCGTTCCTGGGCACCAAGCTCATCTTCAGCACCGAGCAGGACGACTACTGGTGGTGGCTGATGCAAAACGGCGACGTGAACACCGCGCGCCTGATGCTCGCGGTGATGGACGACCCGGCATGGAAGGACGACATGGGCCGCCTGGCCAATGGCTTCATCAGCCGCCAGCAGGCGGGCGCCTGGCACACCACCACCGCCAATCTGTGGGGCGGGCTGGCGCTGGAGAAATTCAGCGCCAAGTTCGAGGCCGTGCCAGTCTCGGGGACCACCAAAGCCGCGATGTCTGGCAACACCGCCAGCGTGGACTGGAGCAAGGTCGAACGCGTGAAGGCCAGTGACGCCACGGGCGCCGCGCACCAGACGACCTGGTTCGGTGCGCCCGCATCGCCCGGCAACCTCAAGAACAACGACATGTTCCTGGCCTGGGGCAAGGCCGGTGGCAAGGAGAACCTGGCGGTGACCCACCAAGGGCCCGGCAAGCCGTGGCTCACCCTGCAATCCGTCGCCGCCATCCAGCTCAAGGCGCCCTTTGCTGCGGGCTATGCCATCACCAAGACCGTGACACCCGTGGAGCAGGCCAACAAGTCGCTGCCCGCAGGCCAGTACACGCGCGGCGACGTGCTGCGTGTGACGCTGGAGGTGAACGCCAGCGCCGACATGACCTGGGTGGCCATCACCGACCCGATTCCGGGCGGTGCCACCATCCTGGGCAGCGGCCTGGGCCGGGATTCGCAGATCGCCACCCAAGGCGAGAAGCGCAGCGGCGCGGGCTGGCCCGCGTTCGAGGAGCGCAGCTTCGAGGCCTTCCGCAGCTACTACGAGTACCTGCCCAAGGGCACGGTCAAGATGGAATACACCGTGCGCCTGAACAACGCGGGTGACTTTGCCTTGCCGCCCAGCCGGGTGGAAGCCATGTACGCGCCCGAGATGTTTGGCGAAGTGCCCAACGCGCGGGTAAAGGTGGAGGCGGCTCGGTAAACCGCAGCGCCATGCAGCCTTCCGTTTTGAGCCTGCCCTTCAGAACAACGCCATGAGCCTCAGTGTTTTTGTGGAACTGCGGTTCTGGGTGCTGGTGGCGTTTTCGCTGGTTTTGCCTGCGGGCATTTACGGGTTGCTGCTGGCGACCCGGTCCATCTCCCGCGTGGCCGTACTCGGCTTTGGTGTGGCGCTGGTGCTGATCGCTGGGGTGGACGTGTACCTGCTGCAGTCGCTCGCGTCCCTGGCCAAAACCACGCCGTCGCTGGCCGACGACGCGGTTTTCATCTCCGAGCTGTCCATCGCGCTCTATGTATTGCCCGTGGTGTTTGGTGGCATTGGCGTCAACCTGATTTCGCACGTGCTGCTGCGCCACCTGAGCGAGGCCGAAACCCGGTTTGACCGGGAGCATCCCAATGGCTGAGCGCCGGGGGGGCGGCGTTCGCCGCTGGTACGCTGGCTGGACTCTCTGGATGGTCAGCGCATCGGCCGCCTGGGCTATTCCGGCGTTTGACGAGGTGCGAGCCGACTTCAAGCCCTCCGACACCCTCATCCTCTCCCGCGAAGGCGAGGTACTGCAGCGCCTGCGCACCGATGCCACCGTGCGACGCGGCCAGTGGGTGCCTTTGGCCGAGGTGTCGCCCGCCCTGCGCACGGCCCTGGTGCTCAGCGAGGACAAGCGTTTTTTTGAGCACAGCGGCGTGGACTGGCGCGCCGCATCGGCCGCTGCCTGGGGCAACCTGTGGAACCAGCGCACGCGCGGGGCCAGCACCATCACCATGCAGCTGGCGGGTTTGCTGGACGGTGACTGGCGCCAGGGCCCTGGCGGGCGCACCGTGGTGCAAAAGCTGGGGCAGACGGTGGCCGCACAGGTGCTGGACCGGCGCTGGCGCAAAGACCAGATCCTGGAGGCCTACCTCAACCTCGTGCCGTTTCGCAGCGAGCTGGTTGGCATTGATGCCCTGAGCCGCACGCTGTTTGGCAAGGCCGCGCACGGGCTGGACGACCGCGAGGCGGCGGTGGCTGCTGCGTTGGTGCGCGCGCCCAATGCCCGGCCCGCGCTGGTGGCGCAACGGGCGTGCGGGGTGCTGCGCGATATGCAGACCATCAGCGGCGCGCGCCCCGCGCAGCGCGCCACCCCAGCCCCGGCCCGTGTGGATTGCGATGCGCTGGACCTCTTCACCACCGCCGCCCTGCAGCGCCGCGCATTTGATGCGAGCGAAGGCGTGGCGCCGCACTTCGCCCGCTACCTGCTTCGCCAGCGCTCTGGCAAAGACGGCGCCGTGCCCGAGCGTGTGCCCAGCACCCTGCGCGCGCCGCTGCAGCGTTTTGCCGTGCAGAGCCTTCAGCAGCACCTGCGCGAGCTGCGCGGGCGCAATGTGGAAGACGGCGCCGTGCTGGTGCTCGACAACGCCACGGGCGCGGTGCTGGCCTGGGTGGGGTCTTCAGGGCAACTGAGCCAGGCCAGCGAGGTCGATGGTGTGCTGGCGCTGCGCCAGCCGGGCTCCACGCTCAAGCCGTTTTTGTACGCGCAGGCGATTGCCGAGCGGCGGCTCACGGCGGCCTCGCTGGTAGAGGATTCGCCCGCGCAGATCACCACTGCCAGTGGCCTGTACATCCCGCAGAACTACGACCGGCAGTTCAAGGGCTGGGTGTCGGTGCGCACGGCGCTGGCCGCGTCGCTCAATGTGCCGGCGGTGCGCACGCTGGTGATGGTCACGCCCGACGCATTCCACCGCCAGCTCGGCGCCGTGGGCTTGCCGCTGCGCGAAAGCGGCGATTATTTTGGCTACAGCCTGGCGCTGGGCAGCCCCGAGGTGCCGCTGCTGCACCTGACCAACGCCTTTCGCACGCTCGCCAATGGCGGGCGGGCCAGTCCTGTTGCGGGCACGCTCGCCAACGGCGGGCGCGCAAGTCCTGTTGCGGGCACCCTGGCCAACGGCGGACGGTCGAGTGCTGTAGCGCTCTCGGATGTTGCAAAGCCGCGCTTTGCCCCTGCGCTGGACGCCCGTGCCGCCTTCATCGTGGGCGACATCCTCTCGGACGGCAACGCACGCGCCCGCACCTTTGGCACCGACAGCGTGCTGGCCACCCGCTTCTGGACGGCCGTGAAAACCGGCACCAGCAAGGACATGCGCGACAACTGGGCCGTGGGCTGGTCCGAGCGCTACACCGTGGGTGTGTGGGTGGGCAACGCCAGCGGCGCCGCCATGCACGATGTGAGCGGTACCAGCGGCGCGGCCCCCATCTGGTCGGCGGTGATGGGGTTTTTGCATGCCCGCGAGCCCAGCCGCGCCCCCAAGGCCCCCCTAGGCCTGGCCCGCACAGCGGTGCGATTTGGGCCCGTGGCGCCGCAGCCTGGCAGCCCGGACCCACGCGGCGGCGGCCAGCCGCTGGAGGCCGCGCGGGACGAATGGTTTGTGCAGGGCACCCAGCAGGCGTTATTTGCTATTGATTCGGTAGCTATTAGCGCTTATCCATCAAACGCCAGCGGCCAAAATGATGCTAAAAAATCTGCGCCCGGTGCCGCCCCATCTCCTGCGGGTCTGCCCCCGCGCATCACCGCCCCCGCCCCGGGCACCATCATTGCGCTGGACCCCGACATCCCCCCGGCGCGCCAGCGCCTGCAGTTCACCGCCACGGGCAATGCGGTGCAGTGGCGGCTGGATGGCAAAACCCTGGGCCGAGGCCCTCGGGTGGCCTGGTTGCCCTGGCCCGGGCGCCATGTGGTGCAGCTCACAGACGCGCAGGGCAAGGTGCTGGACGAGGTCCGTTTGGAGGTGCGCGGCGCAGGTGTGGTGGCCCAGCCTCTCCGGGCAGGTGCGCATTGACGCTGACAAGTCCGAGGAATACGGTGTGACTTGGGGCCAAGTCCCTGTCAAGGCGGCTGTTTAAAATAGTTACAAACTATCCCTATGCCCTCCCTTCGCCAGTTTTTCTCTCACCGCCTCATATGGCTGGCTTTGCTGGTGGCTCTGGGCATTGGTGCCTTGTTTGCCCGCACCATCTGGACCATTCGCAACGACGAATGGAGCTACGCGGTGCAGACCAACTCCAACCTGGCCCGCACCATGGAGCAGGGCCTGGCCTGGTCGCTGGACTCGTTCGACAAATCCCTGGAGGGCGTGGCCCGCGAGGTGGCACGGCCCGAGGTATGGGCGCTGCCACCCGACCTGCGTGCGCGGGTGGTGTTTGACAACTCGCTGCGCGCGCGCGGCGCGGGCGATGTGCTGGTGCTGGACGCTCAGGGCAACGTCATTCTGGACTCGGGTTCCCTGACCCCTCGCCGCACCAACTTGGGCGACCGCGACTACTTTCTGGCATTCAGTGAGCGGGGCGAGCGGGAGCTGTTCTTCGGCAAGCCCGTGCCTTCACGGGTGACGGGTCTGAACATCCTGCCCATTTCTCGTCCGTACTTCCATGCAGACGGCAGCTTTGCCGGGGTGGTGGTCGGCGCTATCCGCCTGAGTTATTTCAACGAACTGTTTGGTTCGCTGGACCTGGGCTCCAACAGCGGGGTCAACATGTTTCGGCGGGACGGGGTGGTGATCTCCCGCTTTCCGTATGGTGATGCTGATGTCGGCAAAACCATCGCTGGTACGCCTAACCTGCTGCGTTTTCAGGCCGAGGGCACAGGCTCTTTTGTCGGTAAGGCCGCGCTCGACGGCGTGGAGCGTCTGTACTCCTTCCGGCCTGTGGGCAACTACCCGCTGATTCTGAACGTGGCCCAGTCCACCGACACCATCTTGGCCAAGTGGAGGAGCAGTGCCTGGGTCCTGGGTGGTTTTGCTGCGCTGTTGATGGCTGGCTGCCTTGGGTTGGCGCTGCTGTTCGTGCGTGAGCTGGTGCTGCGCCAGCAGGTTTCGGCGCGTTTGGCCGAGGCTGAGCATGACCTGCGCACCATCCTCGACAACGTGCCTTCGATGATTGCCTACTGGGATGCCAGTATGCACAACCGCTTTGCCAACCGGGCGGCACTCGAGGAGTTCGGCACCTACCCGGTGCCTGTGCGCGGCCGGCATATCAGCGAGCTGCTCAGCGAATCCCGCTACGCGGCCAGCAAGCCCTACTACGACCTGGCGTTGGCGGGTGCACCGCAGCGCTTTGAACGTACGGACCAGAACCCGAAAGGCCAGCCGCGGCACAGTATCGTCTCCTACCTGCCCGACGCAGACGCGCGCGGCGTGGTCACCGGGCTCTTCGTGCAAGTGACGGATATTACCGAGCGCAAGCACATGGAGAACGAGCTGTTCGACGAGAAAGAGCGCGTGCGCCTGATGCTGCAAGCCATTGGCGACGCAGTGGTCTGCTCGGACGCGAAGGGCATGGTGACCTACCTCAACCCCGTGGCAGAACGCCTGACGGGCTGGCAGGCGTTTGATGCGGCAGGCCACACCGTGGACGAGGTGGTGAGCCTGCGCAGCCCTGACAACGATGAGCCTTTGACCAACACGCTGCGTGCGGCCATCCAGTGCGGCATGGCGACTCCCCCCGTGCGGGGCGTGCTGTTGCACCGCACCAATGGTCAGCGCTTTCAGGTGGAGGAAACCGCCAGCCCCATCACCGACCGCCATGGCACGGTGACCGGCGCCGTGGCCGTACTGCGCGACGTGACCGAATCGGTGGTCATGGCCGAGCGCATGGCCCACCTGGCCCAGTACGACGCACTGACCGACCTGCCCAACCGCGTGCTGCTGCAAGACCGCGCCCAGCTGGCCATCTCGCAGGCCCGCCGCGACGGCAAGTGCCTGGCCGTGATGTACCTGGACCTGGACGGCTTCAAGGACGTGAACGATACCCTGGGCCACGATGTGGGCGACCTGCTGCTGGTGCAGTTTGCGCAGCGCCTGAAGGCTGCCGTGCGCGCGTCCGACACCGTGTGCCGCCAGGGCGGGGATGAGTTTGTGGTGCTGCTGCCGGGGCTGGACGGCGCCGAGGCCGCCTGCCAAGTGGCGCGCAAGATCCTTGCGTCGTGCGACGCGCCCTTCGCGCTGGCGGGGCGTTTTCTGCAGGTGGGGCTGAGCGGCGGCATCGCACTCTTCCCTCAGCACGGCGATACGTTCGATGCGCTCTCGCGCCATGCCGACAGCGCCATGTACGCCGCCAAACGCGGCGGGCGCATGCGCTTCATGCTCTACCGGGGCCCGGACGCCGAGCCCGAGGTGGTGCTGGCCGCTGTGGAGGCTGGGCAGGATCCATAAGCCGCCAGAGCTCTGGTGTGGGATTTTGCTATAATTTTTATAGCTATTAGCGCTTTCCAAATAAGCACTAGCAGCCAATTTCTTTGAAATTCTTGCCCCTCCAAGGCCCCCGCTCTCCCACCGCCTTGGAAATTTGTTGCAGCCCGCACAAATAATTTTGATGGCCCACCCGCAGGCAAGTGCCTACCATTCGGCGCAGTCCTGTCTGCCCCCTGTGCAGCCCCCTGTGCAACCCCTTTCTGGAGCGTCCGCGTGCCCGATCTGTCCAAAATCACCTGCATTGAAGACCTGCGTGTCATTGCCCAGCGCCGCGTGCCGCGCATGTTTTATGACTACGCCGATTCGGGTTCGTACACCGAGGGCACCTACCGTGCCAACGAAAGCGACTTTCAGCGCATCAAGCTGCGCCAGCGCGTGGCCGTGAACATGGAGGGCCGCAGCACCCGCACCACCATGGTCGGCCAGGACGTGGCCATGCCCGTGGCCATTGCGCCCACGGGTCTCACCGGCATGCAGCATGCCGACGGCGAGATCCTGGGTGCCAAGGCGGCCAAGGCCTTCGGCATCCCGTTCACGCTCTCGACCATGAGCATCTGCTCCATCGAAGACGTGGCCCAGCACACGGGCAACCACCCGTTCTGGTTCCAGGTGTACGTGATGCGTGACCGCGACTTCATCGAGCGCCTGATCGACCGCGCCAAAGCCGCCAACTGCTCAGCGCTGCAGCTCACGCTGGACCTGCAGATCCTGGGCCAGCGCCACAAGGACATCAAGAACGGCCTCTCGGCCCCGCCCCGCCCCACCGTCGCCAACCTCATCAACCTGGCCACCAAGCCGCGCTGGTGCCTGGGCATGCTGGGAACGCCGCGCCGCAGCTTTGGCAACATCGTGGGCCATGCCAAGGGCGTGGGCGATTTGTCGTCGCTGTCGTCGTGGACGGCCGAACAGTTCGATCCGCAGCTCAACTGGGGCGATGTGGAGTGGATCAAGAAGCGCTGGGGCGGCAAGCTGATCTTGAAGGGCATCATGGACGCCGAAGACGCGCGCCTGGCCGTCAACAGCGGCGCCGATGCGCTCATCGTCAGCAACCATGGCGGCCGCCAGCTCGATGGCGCCCCATCCTCCATCGCCGCGCTGCCCGGCATTGCCGCTGCGGCGGGCAAGGACATCGAGGTGTGGATGGACGGCGGCATCCGCAGCGGGCAGGACGTGCTCAAGGCCCGCGCGCTGGGCGCGCAGGGCACGCTGATCGGCCGCAGCTTCCTGTACGGCCTGGGGGCCTTTGGTGAGGCAGGCGTGACCCGCGCGCTGCAGATCATCCAGAAAGAGCTGGACATCACCATGGCGTTCTGCGGCCACACCAACATCAACACAGTGGACCGCTCCATTCTGTTGCCAGGCACCTATCCGACCTGAGTCTTGCCGACTCGCCCTTGCAAAGGCCGCGCTGCGGCCTTTGTTGTTTCTGGCTTCCGGGTGAATCCATCCTCCCTTTTGTGGCGTATTCAGCTACAGCAAAGCCCCGCAAGTCCTTGAAACCCGATCCATCCCAGAGAATGGGCGCATGAGCACCCCCCAACCAGACCGTGAACTGATGGAACTCCTTGACCGCATCGCCGCGCAGGAAGACTCTGCGCTCAAAAGGCTGTACGAGCGTACCTCGTCGCCGCTTTTTGGCCTGGCCTTGCGCATTGTGCGCAACCGCGATGTGGCCGAGGACGTGCTGCAGGAGGCCTTCCTGAGCATCTGGCGCGGCGCCGGCAACTACCGCGCATCACTCAGCCCGCCCATGGCGTGGATGGGGCTCATCGTGCGCAGCCGGGCGCTGGATGCGCTGCGCAAGCGCAGCAGCGACCGGGCCGACCTGATGAACGAGCTGGACGACGAGCTGGCCCAGACGCTGGAGGGCGATTCGCCCAACCCCATGGACACGGCCGATGCCAGCGAGCAGTCGTTTGCGCTGCACCACTGCCTGGGCAAGCTCGACCACAAACAACGCGAGGTGGTCAGCCTGGCCTATCTGCGTGACCAGAGTCACGGCGAACTGGCCGAGCAGCTCAAGTTGCCGCTGGGCACCGTGAAGACCTGGATCCGCCGGGGGCTGGAGCAACTGCGCACCTGCATGGCGCGTTACGCCTGAGCACGGAAGGTCCACCATGAACATCACCCAACACCCCGACCTGCTCGACCGCCTGGCCGCCAGCTATGCCCTGGGCACGCTGCGCGGCGGCGCCCGCCGCCGCTTTGAAACACTGGCACGCGAACACGCCACCGTGCGCGCCGCCGCCCTGGTGTGGCAGACCCGCTGGTCGGGCCTGACCGAGCTGCAACCTGCCATCGACCCCGCCCCCGCCGTGTGGACCCGCATCGACAACCTCGTGCAGGCCGACAAGGCTGCGGCGGCCATGCAGGCTGCGCGTGTGCCCCCGGCTGCTGCGGCCGTGGGTGGCTGGTGGCGCAACCTGCTGGTGTGGCGCGGTGCTGCCGCTGCGGGGGCCATCGCCACGCTGGCGGCCGTGGTGGTCGGCGTGCAGGTCAATGGTGGCCTGCGTGCCACCACCGGCGCGCAGATTGCCACGCTGCAGCAGCAACTGCAGGCGACACCCCAGATCCAGTACGTGGCCGTGCTGGCCGACGACAAGGCGGACGCGTCGATGCTGGTCACCTTTGACCCCAAGAACAACCAGCTGGTGCTGCAGCGCGTGGGCGGCTTTCAGGAGGGGGCGGACAAGTCGCTGCAACTGTGGGCGCTGCCACCCGGCCAAGGCCCACGCTCGCTCGGTGTGCTGGGGCATGACAAGCTGCTCAAGCTGGTGGCCCAGGAAGGTGATGTGAAGGAAGTGCCCACACTGGCCATCAGCCTGGAGCCGCTGGGCGGCGTACCCAGCGCCACAGGCCCGACCGGGCCAGTGCTGTTCAAGGGCGCACTGATCCGCAAGGCCACCTGAACGGCACACAGCGGGCTGCCGCGTGGGATTGCCGCATGGGGTTGCCGGATGGGGCGGCGGGACGCCTCCCACAAAGAATCGTCGCAGCCGCTGAATCCAGAGGGTTCTCTTCGCCGTATAGGTGGTGGGGTGCTTGGCACCTCTCTATCCACCTACGAGGAGATCTCCATGCCATTGAGAAGAATCAGTCTGGCCGTGCTGGCTGCCCTGGCGGCCAGCGCAGCGGGCGTCAGCCTGGCGTCCAGCCACCGCGAAGCACCGTTCATCACGACCCAGCCCAAGGTTGACGGCGCCGATTTCTACCTGTTCAACAGCTACGAACCGGGCCGCGCGGGCTTTGTCACCATGATCGCCAACTACCTGCCGCTGCAGGATGCCTATGGCGGCCCCAACTACTTCAGCCTGGACCCGAATGCGCTGTATGAGATCCACATCGACAACAACGGCGACGCGGCGGAGGACATCACCTTCCAGTTCCGCTTCAAAAACACGCTGAACAACGGTGGCAACGGCATCACCCTCGACATCGGCCCTGACGGTGCCCGCAAGAAGGTAGCGATCCCGCTGCGCAACGCCGGTGGCATCAGCGGCGCGGCGGCCGACCCGCTGGCCTACCGGGAAGAGTACGAGATGTTCATCGTGCGCGGTGACCGCCGCACCGGCAAGCGCGAGCAGATCAGCATGGCTGGCGGGGGCACCACCTTCACCAAGCCCATCGATTACATCGGAGAAAAATCCCTGGGCAATGCCGCTGCCTACGACGCCTATGCCAGCAAATATGTGTATGGCATCAACATCCCCGGCTGCTCCACGCCCGGCAAGGTGTTTGTGGGCCAGCGGCAGGACCCGTTCCCTGTGTCGCTGGGCACCATCTTTGACCTGGTGAATGCGCCCGCTGCGGTCATCACCAGCGAGTCGAATGCAGCGGCTTTTGGTGCCGGCCAGATTGCCGACAAGAACGTGACCTCGCTGTCCGTGGAAGTGCCCACCAGTTGCCTCACGGCTGCATCGGGCGAGAAGGTCATTGGCGGCTGGACCACTGCCAGCCTGCGCCAGGCCCGCCTGCTCAACGGCAAGCCGGACTCGGGCCTACAGGCCAGCGAGAAGGCCGGTGGCGCATGGACGCAGGTCTCGCGCCTGGGCATGCCGCTGGTCAATGAGGTGGTGATCGGCCTCAAGGACAAGGACAAGTTCAACGCGTCCAAGCCCAAGGACGATGCCGCCAACTTTGCGGACTATGTGACACACCCCACGCTGCCCGCGCTGGTCGAGACGCTGTTTGGCGCCAAGGCCCCCACCAACTTCCCGCGCACTGATTTGATGACGGCCTTCCTCACGGGCCTGCCCACGGTGAACCGCCCCGGAAACATCACCGGCCTGGGCGCAGGCGGGCCCCTGGCCGAAATGCTGCGCCTGAACACCAGCATTGCAGCCACGCCAGTGGCTGCACAAAGCTCCCTGGGCGTGGTCGCCGGCGATGCGGCAGGCTTCCCCAACGGGCGCCGCCTGGGCGACGATGTGGTGGACGTGTCCCTGCGTGTGGCCATGGGTGCGCTGTGCACGGTGACCGGTGCCTCGGACGCACTCAAGGTGGGCTGCAAGCCCGGTGACGCCCCGGCAGGAGGCGTTGCATTTGTCGATGGCTCACGCACGAAAGCCACCGACTACCGCACAGCATTCCCCTACGTGAACCCACCACTGCCCGGTGCCAAGAACTTCTGATCCGAAGGAGACACACCATGCAAAAAAACCTTCGGATTCAGCACCTGGCGCTCACCTCGGTGGCGGCATTGGCCATCACCGGTTGCGGCGGGGGCGGAGGCGGTGACAACACGGCAGACCCTGGCAATGGGGGCCCCGTGATGGTGAACGCGTTCGCGTACGTGCAGCCGATTGTGGCCAGCGGCGCATCGGACACCACCGAGCCTCAGGCGGTGGACCAGTTGGTGCTGTCCAGCACCGAGACCGAAGAGCCCGATTCGCGGCTCTGACCTTCGCGCGACGCCCCTGGCTGCGCCCTGAATGGGCGTAGCCAGGGGCCTCCGTGGGTGAGTCTGCCTCCTCCCATACCCGTTTGTTGTCACGAGCCCATGAAGAAACCTTCCCACCTTGTGTGCGCGGCCCTGCACCTGATGTTCTGGGCTGGCACGGCCCTGGCTGCCTTGCCGCAGGACTTGCCCCCCGGCCTGGATGCCGATGTGGTCGAGCGCCTGCCTGAACGCGTGGCTGCAGCCCCCGCAACCCCCCAGGCCGCTGCCACCATCGCCCGGCGCTGGATCAGCTTGTCACGCGAGACGGCGGACCCGCGCTACCTGGGCCGGGCTCAAGCGGCCCTGGCACGCTGGTGGGGCCAGGCCGATGCCCCCGCCGATCTGCTGGTGTTGCAGGCCACCGTGGAACAAGGGCGCCATGAATTTGCAGCAGCGCGCGCCACGCTGGAGCGTGCCTTGCAAGCCAACCCCGCGCAGGTGCAGGGCTGGCTCACGCTGGCCACGCTGGAGCGTGTAGCCGCGCGCTATGAGGCCGCCGAGGCCGCCTGTCGCAACGTGGCGCGCTACGGCGCCACGCTGTATGCCACCGCCTGCCTGCTTGAAACCCGTTCACTTCAAGGTCAGCACGATGCTGCGCGCAGCGGTCTCACCGCCCTGTGGCAGCAGGCTGCGGGGGATGCCACCCAGCGGGCCTGGATTGGGTCACTGCTGGCCGAGAGCGAAGAGCGCGCAGGGCGCGATGATGCCGCCGACGCTGCCTACCGCCGCAGCCTGGCCGATGCCCCCGACGGCTACACCGCGCTGGCCTATGCCGACCAGCTGTTGCGCCGCAACCGTGCGAGCGCCGCGCTGGAGGTACTCAGGCCCCAGCCCGACAGCGATGCCGTACTGCTGCGGCGCGCGCAGGCCCTGCGGCTGATGGGGGACGCCGCGTGGCAGCCCCTGGCGCGCGACCTGGAAGCGCGGTTTGCCGCCATCGCGGCGCGCGGCGAGGGGCTGGATGCCCATGCCCGGGAGCGTGCCTTGCTGGCGCTGTGGTTGCAAGGGCAACCCGCCGCCGCATGGAAGGCGGCCCGCACCAACCTTGCCCTGCAGAAAGAGCCACTCGACTGGTGGCTTGCACTGCAGACCTCTGAACAATCGGGCGACGCTGCCGCCCACCAGGCGGTGCGGCAGGCCCTCCTGCAAACCGGGCTGCAGGACGTGCGCCTGGCGCGCTGGCAACCCCGGGGAGGCCAATGATGCGCTGCGAACACTGGACAACGGCCCCCCTGCGGGCCATGGTGGCGGTCGTGTTGCTTGCCGCGGCGCTGGTGCCCAGCGCACGGGCCCACAAGGCCAGCGACGCCTATCTGCGGGTGGCGGATGCCCCGGCGCCTGAGGGCGCTGCAGGGGCAGGCGCATCGGTAGGCCTGGTGCTGTCGGTGGCGTTGAAGGATGTGGACGCCGCGCTGGAGCAGCTCGATGCCAATGGCGACCGCCAGCTCACCTGGGGGGAGGTGCGGCAGTCCATGCCCGCCATGGCCCAGTGGGTGGGCCAGGGCATGTTGTGGCAGTGCGATGGAACGGTGACG
This sequence comes from Acidovorax sp. Leaf73, assembly GCF_916855635.1. Classification (NCBI taxonomy): domain Bacteria; kingdom Pseudomonadati; phylum Pseudomonadota; class Betaproteobacteria; order Burkholderiales; family Comamonadaceae; genus Acidovorax; species Acidovorax sp. Leaf73. The sequence continues at coordinate 660,424 of NZ_CAKASI010000002.1, read as the reverse complement.
GCCCCCGCCTGGCGCTTTGAAGCACTGGAGCAGCGCACCGATGGCCGTTACGCGCGACTGGCTGCCACGCTCCCCTGTGCGCCCGCCCAGGCGGTCACCCTGCGCTACGGGCTGATGCAGGGCATCGACCCCACGCACCGCCTGCTGGTGGGCGGTGTGCTCGGCGGCCAGCCGCTGGCGGCCGTGCTGGCCCCCGATGGGCGCGCCAGCACCGACCTGCGATCCGCAGGCAGCGGTGTCGCACCCCAAGGGGAGCCAGGTGCGCAAGGGGCTGGAGGTGCAGACGCCCAGGAGCCCGCATCCCCACGCAGTGGTGTGGCAACACTGCTGCAATTTGTGGCCGAAGGGGTGCACCACATTCTGCAAGGCTATGACCACCTGGCCTTTTTGCTGGCGCTGTTGCTGCCCATTTCGCTGGTGCGGCAGCCTCTGCCTCGCAGCCCGCAACCGATGACAAAGCAGCTGCCTGCGTCCCGGACGACTGACGCTCTGGATCGCCGTACCGGGCTGAAGGCGCTTTTGGTCACCGTCACGCTCTTTACCTTGGGCCACTCGGTCACGCTGGCACTGGCGGGCCTGGGCTGGGTGACGGTGTCGGGCAATTGGGTGGAACCTGCCATTGCGATCAGCATTGGTATCTCGGCGCTGCTGAATCTGTTCCCCGTCCGGGGCCTGCGGGGCCACTGGCTGGCGCTGGGCTTTGGTCTGATCCACGGCCTCGGCTTCTCGGGGGTGCTGGTGGAGGCAGGGATTTCAGGCAGCTCGCTGGTGTGGGCGTTGGCGGGGTTCAACCTGGGGGTCGAGGCGGGGCAGCTCCTGGTGGTGGCCCTGTGGTGTGCTGCATCCTTGGTGCTGGCGCGTTGGGCGCTTTACCGCACGGTGGTGGTGCGGGGGGGCTCGGCGGCGCTGCTGGTGTTGTCGCTGTACTGGACGGTGCAGCGGATCGCTTTTTCGGGCTGAGCCACCACGCCAGCGGCGGCGTGGTTCAAAGACCCTCGGCAGCGCTCTGGAATGTGCATCCGCTGGAGGCGCCCTGACGTACCTCCATCGGTGTAGCATTTATTTACAACCCAGGAGCGACCCCATGAAGAATCCACGCTGGCTTGCGGTGTCCGCCACGCTTGCCTTGGCCGCCACTGTGGCCCATGCCGACACCGGCAAACTGCTGCTCACAGGGGGCGTCAGCACCATCGCCGGGTCGGCCGGTGGCGGGCTCTCCCCCTGGGCGGTGATCGGCAGCAACGCCACCGAAGGCGAGGTGGGCTTTTCCGGCTACGCCACGCGCGCCGCCACGCAGGACTACGGCCTCAATGGCTACGGTGTTGCGGTGGGTTTGCATGACCGGGTGGAGCTGTCGCTGGCGCGGCAGGACTTTGACGCATCACCCGCCATCGCGCTCAATGGCATTGCGCCGTTTGGCGTGACCCCCGGGCAGCACATCCAGATGGATATCGTGGGCATCAAGGTCAAGGTGGCAGGCGATGCTGTGCTGAACGCCGACAGCTGGATGCCGCAGATCGCCGTGGGGCTGGAGCACAAGCGCGTGCGCCCTGGCTCCATCGGGTCGGTGCTCGACTTTCTGGGCACCCAAACCAGCGGCACCGACGTGTATGTGAGCGCCACCAAGCTGCTGCTGGCGCAGAGCCTGCTGGTCAACGGCACGCTGCGCTCCACCAACGCCAACCAGAACGGCCTGCTGGGCTTTGGCGCTGCCGCACCCGGCAAGAATCGCCGCAGCCTGCAGCCCGAGTTCTCGGTGGCGTACCTCATCAGCAAGAACCTGGCGGTGGGCGCCGAAGTCCGCTTCAAACCCAACAACCTGCAGGCGCTGGGCGCCGCCGCCGGCCTGGGCGCCGCGTTGCGCGAGGACGACTGGAAAGACATCTTCATCGCCTGGGCGCCGAGCAAGAACCTGTCACTGACGCTGGCCTATGTAGACCTGGGCCGCATCGTGCCCGGCATCACCAACCACCGCCGCCAGACGGGCTACTACCTGTCGGCCCAAGTCGCTTTCTGAAGAGATTTTTCCATGACCCACCCCAAAACCCTCATTGCCCTTGCACTCGCCCTGGGCGGCCTGCTGGCCCAGCCAGCTTTGGCCCAGACCGGCGCCGCCAATGCCACGGCCCCGGCAGGCCTCTACCAGGCACTGGGTGAAAAGCCCGGCATCACGCGCCTGATGGACGATTTTGTGAACCGTCTGGTGGTGGACCCACGCATCGGCGGCCACTTCAAGGACACCAAACCCGCCGCGCTCAAGGAAAGCCTGACCGACCAGATCTGCCAGCTCAGCGGTGGCCCTTGCAAATATGAAGGCGCTGACATGAAATCAGCCCATGCCGACATGGACATCACCAAGGGCCACTTCAACGCCCTGGTGGAGGTGCTGCAAAGCGCCATGGATGCCCAGGGCATACCGTTCGCACAGCAAAACCGCCTGCTGGCCTTGCTGGCGCCCATGCACCGCGATGTGATCACCATCCGCTGAGAATGTACCTATGAAAAATACTATGATTTTTGTAGCTGCTAGCGCTTTGTGGGCAAGCGCTAGCGCCGGAAATGTTCAAATCCAGGTGCTGGACCGCGACGGCAAGCCCGTGCCCGAAGCCGTGGTGGTGGTGTACCCCGGTGGCACGGGCGGCACATCGCCCAGCCTGCTGCAGGCCAACCCCACCATCGAGCAGGAAAAGATGCGCTTTGTGCCCGCCGTCACGGTGGTCGAGCCCGGTGCCACGGTGCGCTTTACCAACCAGGACCGCTGGGACCACCACGTGCGCGGTGCGGCGGCGGGCCTGGCGGCTGCGGCGGGCACAGCCAACAGCGGTTTTGAACTGCGCCTGGCGGGCAAGGCCGACGGCAAGCCTGCCAACTCCTTCGAGGTCAAGCTCGATACGCCGGGGGTGGTGCTGTTGTCGTGCCACCTGCACGGCTCCATGCGCGGCCATGTGTTTGTGACGGATTCGGGCTGGACGCTGAAGACCGATGCCGATGGCATTGCCCGCTTTGCGGGCGTGCCGGATGGTGCCGCGCAGGTGCGGGTGTGGCATGCCGAGCAGTTGATTGATTTGCCGCGCAAGGCACTGAACGTGGTGCCGGGACCGGTGCTGGACACCGTGCAGTTGAGCGTGGTGCCGCGCGTGCGGCGGGCGCCACCGGCTGCGCCTCCCACTGCGCCTGGAGGGCCGATGGGGGGATACAGCCAGGGGCCTGCCGGGCATCTGGAACAGGTGGCGCATCGGCATTGATGGGCGAGTTGACCAGGCTACGACCAGCTCAGCCCAACCGATAGAAATTAGCAGTGCGATTTCGGAAATTGCTACCAATTTAATAGCTGCTTGCGCCTACTCAATAAGCGCCAGCACCAAATTTACCCACAACAGTCCTCACCCCAGGCCACGCAGCGCCGCACTCCCCGGCGCCAGCTGCTTCAGCTGCGGTCCCAAAGCAGCCGCCTGCTCGCGCCGCCCCGCATGGCACAAGGCCGACACCAGCATGCCCAGCGTGTCGCCCAGCTCGGGGTGCGTGGGGGCGGTTTTGTGCAAGGCGTTGAACAGCTTTTCGGCATCACCCCATTGCTGCGCACGCGCAAAGCGGCGTGAGAGGCGGGCCATGTCGTCCGGCTGCAAACGGGCACCCGGCTTGGCCTTTTCAAAATACGTGCGGTAGCTGGCGTGCTGAAACTGCAGCGTCTGCTCGTCGTGGGCGTGCAAGCGAAAGATGCGGCGCGCGGCACGGTGGAAGTCTTCGCCGTCGGGCCACAGCGATGCCGTTTTGAACCAGGCGCTGAGCACCGCCTGGTCTTGTGGGCGCAGCTTGGCCGCCGCGCGCCACTGGGCCAGGGCCTGTTCGAACTTCATGCCCTGCGCCAGGCGCTGGGCGTTGGCCACATGGGCGTCAAAGCCGTCGTCGGGCGCGGCGTCCTGCGTCACCGGCACTTCCATCGGTTTCTTGCGCAGCAGCATGGCCAGCGCCATCAGCGATGCGCCGGTCACCAGCCCGCCCAGGTGGGCCATGTAGGCCACGCCCTTTCCGCTCAGCCAGTGCTGCAGCAACTCGTTGGCAATCCACGCGGGCAACAGCAGCAACGCCGGTGCGGTCACGTAGTTGAAGTAGAAAAACAGCTGGTAAAAAAACCGCACGCGCCGCAGCCGGTACAGCACCGCGTACATGCCCATCAGGGCCGACACGGCGCCCGAAGCGCCCAGGCCGTAGCTGCCCATGCCCGCATAGGCCCAGCCCGCCAGCAGCGAGCCGCCCAGGCCACCCAGCAGGTAAAACGCCAGGTACCAGCCCCGGCCCAGTGCCAGCTCCACCGAAAAGCCGAACAGAAACAAAAACACCATGTTGCCGATGAGGTGCCCGGTGCTGCCGTGCAAGAAGGTGGCCGTGAGCCAGGTGACGGGGCGCAGCTCCGCGTCCTTTTCAAAGTTCTGCGCCCACTTGCGGGTGAAAGGGGCTGGCATCCGGGCTTCGTACTGGGCGCGCGCGGCCTTCCAGTCGGTGTACCGCGGGTCTTCGGGTGGCACAAAGCGCGGGCTTTTCAGCCGCTGCTGAAAGCCGTCTTCCTGCTCCATCCAGCGCAACAGCATGCGATGGTCGCCCGCCTTTTGCAGGGCGCGGGCCTCTTTGAGGTGCTTGTCGCCGGTTTCTTCCAGCCAGGCCACAAAACGCGGGACTTCGATGGCGGGCAAGGGGCTGGCCACGTAGAAGGCGGCCGCCCGGTCCTGCGCCTTTTCTTCCGAGCGCTGCGGGCCCCAGAACACGAGCATGTTCACCAGGATCAGCAGCACCGTCATCCAGGGCGGGTTGCGCCAGGTGGGCCGGTTTTCGAGGGGGATGGCGTAGAACATGGATCAGTCTGGCAAGGGCAAAGGAGAGGGTCGCGCCACAAGGCAATGGGCCCTGCAGGATGGGCGCAAGCGTAGCAAACACCGAGAGGCTTTAGCGCACAGGCAACGGGCCATTGCCTGACGACGACGACGCCCGGATGGGGCGGCGTCCTACTCCTCGAAAAGCACGGGGGTCCAACGATGTTGGTTGGTCTTGTTTCATTACCCAGAACCCCCAGGAGCGCCCATGGCCCAAACCCCCACTTCGCGCGGCGCGGCAAAAAAATCGCCGTCTGCCCTGCCCTCTTCCACCCAGTCAGACACATTTCGCGGCAACGCAGGCGAATTGCAGCAGCAAGCCGGGGGCAAGCACCCGGTGCTGACCACGCAGCAGGGCATCCCGGTGGCAGACAACCAGAATTCCCTGCGCCCGTCGCCACGCGGCCCCACGCTGCTCGAAGACTTTGTCCTGCGCGAGAAGATCACGCACTTTGACCACGAGCGCATCCCCGAGCGCATCGTGCATGCGCGCGGCTCGGCAGCCCACGGTTTCTTTGAACTCACGCATTCGCTCAAGCAATACACCACTGCCAAGGTGCTGACGGAAGTGGGCGTGCAGACGCCCGTGTTCACGCGCTTTTCGACCGTTGCAGGCGGCGCGGGATCGGTGGACACACCGCGTGACGTGCGCGGCTTTGCCGTCAAGTTCTACACGCCCGAAGGCAACTGGGACCTGGTAGGCAACAACATCCCCGTGTTCTTCATCCAGGATGCGATGAAGTTCCCGGACCTGGTGCACGCGGTGAAGATGGAACCCGACCGCGCGTTCCCCCAGGCGGCCAGTGCACACGACACCTTCTGGGACTTTGTCTCGCTGATGCCCGAAACCATGCACATGATCATGTGGGCCATGAGCGACCGCACCATCCCGCGCAGCCTGCGCATGATGGAGGGGTTTGGCGTGCACAGCTTCCGGCTCGTCAATGCTGCGGGCGACAGCACGTTCGTGAAGTTCCACTGGCGCCCCAAGCTGGGCATCCAGTCCACGGTGTGGGACGAAGCCGTCAAGCTGCAATCGGCCGACAACGACTTCCACCGGCGTGACCTGTTCGAAGCCATCGAGGCGGGCGACTTCCCGGAATGGGAGCTGTCGGTGCAGCTCTTCACAGAGGAGGATGCCGAGCACTTCCCCTTCGACCACCTGGACCCCACCAAGCTCATCCCCGAAGAACTGGTGCCCCTGCAGCCCGTTGGCCGCATGGTGCTCAACCGCTGGCCCGACAACTTCTTTGCAGAAACCGAGCAGGTGGCGTTTTGCCCCGCCAACGTGCCGCCTGGCATCGACTTCAGCAACGACCCGCTGCTCCAGGGCCGCCTGTTCTCGTACGTGGACACGCAGCTGTCCCGCCTGGGCGGGCCCAACTTCACGCAGATCCCCATCAATGCGCCCAAGTGCCCGTTCCACAACATGCAGCGCGACGGTCACATGCAGATGCAGGTGCCCAAGGGCCGCGTTGCCTACGAACCCAGCAGTCTGCAGGGTGACACGCCACGCGCCTCACTGGCACAAGGCTTCCGCCACTTCGCTCAGGCCGACGACGGCGATGGCCGAGGAAAAGGCCGCATCCGCCCCGAGAGTTTTGCCGACCACTACAGCCAGGCGCGCATGTTCTTTCGCAGCCAGAGCCCGCTGGAGCAGGCCCACATGGCGTCGGCCTTGGTATTCGAGCTGTCCAAGGTAGCCACTGTGCATGTGCGTGAAGCCGTGGTGGGCCACCTGCAGCATGTAGACACCGACCTCGCCCAGCGTGTAGCCGACGGCCTGGGCATGCAGGCGCTGCCCCCCGCCCCGACTGCCGCCGAGCCAGTGCAGGACCTGCCCCCTTCACCCGCGCTGCGCATCATCGACCGCATGAAGCCCACGCTGCAGGGGCGCTGCATCGGCATCCTGGTGGCCGATGGCTCCAACGGCAACACGGTGGCCAACCTGCGCAAGGCGCTGGAGAAGGTGGGCGCCACCGTCAAGATCGTGTCGCCCAAGGTGGGCGGAGCCGTGCTGAAAGACGGCACGCTGTTGCCCGCCGACGGACAGCTGCAAGGCACGCCATCGGTTGTGTTTGACGCTGTGGCCTCCATCCTGTCGCCCGACATGGGCGCACTGCTGGCCAAAGAGGCCGCCGCCGTGGACTGGTTCCGCGACGCGTTCGGCCACCTCAAGGCGATTGCCGCCTGCAAGGGCACCCAGGCCATCCTGCAAGCCGGTGGCATCGAGCCCGACGCAGGCGTGGTGGACCCCGCCGACGCGCAGGGCTTCATCGCCGCTGCACAGACCCGCCAGTGGGAGCGCGAACCCAAGGTCCGCACCCTCGCATGACGCATCCATCCCGTTCCCAACCCCCACCCAAGGAGAAACCATGCCCAAAGCCCACTATGACAGCCACCAGCTTGATGATCTGGTGCTCCAGATGATGGAAACCGAACTCGGCGGCGAGCAGGTGTACCGCACCGCGCTCACCTGTGCCGTGAACCCCGATCTCAAGAAGGAATGGGAAAGCTATCTGGAAGAAACCTTGACCCACCAGGATGTGGTGCGCAGCCTGTGCGACACCCTGGGGCTGGACCCCGATGCGCAGTCGCCCAGCCGGGCGGTGGTCAAACACATCGGCGAATCCCTGGTCAAGGCCATGCTGCTGGCCAAACAGGGGGGCAACCCCGCCGCCGCCCAGTTGGTGGCCTGTGAATGCGTAGTGCACGCCGAGACGAAAGACCACGCCAATTGGGAGCTGCTGGGCAAGGTGGCCGAGGTGGCCACGGGCGACGTGGGCCAGACGTTGAAATCGGCCCACAAGGCGGTGGAGAAAGACGAGGACCACCACCTGTACCACACCAAGGGCTGGTGCCGCGAGCTGGCCCTGGAGGCGCTGGGCCTGCCTGCCGTGCTGCCCCCTCCCGAAGAGGTCAAGAACGTGGAAACCGCCATTGGCGCATCGCGCGCCGAGCAACAGCGCGAAACCATGCTCTGACCTCAGCGATGCCGCAAGGCGGTGGCACACCGCCCGGCATTCGCTATTAAAAATATAGCTGCTTGCGCTTTACTGATAAGCGCTGGCGGCTATTTTTCTTTGGTACTTTCCCCCATTCACTATTCATGTTTGCCTCAACGGATCGTGGCTGGGGGCGCCGACGCCAGTTGGCCCAGTGCAGCCACCCCCACCGGCGGCGTAGCCAGCCAGGGCAGCACATAAGTGCGCTGCGCCAGGCCGTTGGCAATGCGCGCGGCCTGCTGTTGCTCGCCCACCAGGCGGGCCTGCAGCAGCGGGTCGCTGGTGCCCGTGGCCGCCACGCTTTTGTTGATGACCCAGGCCCAGGGCTCGATGTGGGCGCGGCGCAGGTCGTCCTGCAGCGCTGCCGCCTGGCTCACGGGGGTGACTTCGGGCAGCGTGACGATGACCACATGGGTCATGTCAGCGTCCTGCAGGCGCATGAGCGGGGTGATGATGTGTTTGGAGTTTGCGCTGCCTTCGTACTGCTGCGTCATCTGCCGGTGGTAGGCGCCGGTGGCGTCCATCAGCAGCAGGCTGTGGCCGGTGGGCGCCGTGTCCAGCACCACAAAGGCGCTGCGCGCTTCGTTGACCACGCGGCTGAAGGCATGGAACACGGCCACCTCTTCGGTGCATGGCGATTGCAGGTCTTCCAGCAGCAGGGCGCGGCCCGCGTCGTCCAGGGCCTTGCCGCGCGTGGCCATGATCTTGTCGATGTAGGCCTGTGTCTCTGCGTGCGGGTCGATGCGGCCCACTTTCAGGCCGGGCAGGCTGCCGTCGAGCTGGGCTTGCACATGGGCTGCCGGGTCGGTGGTGGTGAGGTGGACGCTGTGCCCGCGCTGCACCAGGCCCACGGCCAGCGCGGCGGCGATGGTGGTCTTGCCCACGCCGCCCTTGCCCATCACCATGATGAGGCCGTGGCCCTTGGCGGCCAGTGCATCTGCCAGGGACGAGAGGGGTTCGGCCTGCAACAGCACACCCGCCGTGGAGGCAGGCGCGCCCAATGGCACATCGCCGCCCCCCAGCAATGCCCGCAGCGCGGGCAGGCCCACGGTGTCAAAGGCGCGCAGCGGCACCTCGTCGCGTGGCAACTGGGCCAGCGCATCGGGCATCTGGTCCATGGCTTCGCGGCCTAGGGACTCAATGGCGTCGGCCACCGCGTCCTGCCCCGGTCGGCTGGCATGGAACACGCCGTTGATGGCCAGGCGCTGGTTGGCCAGGCCGAGGGCGCGCAGCTCCAGCGCGGTGCGCGCGGCCTCCTGCATGGGACGGGGGTCGGGGCGGGTGACCAGCACCACGGTGGTCAGGGCCGGGTCGCTCAGCGCGGCCAGGGCGGCGTTGAAGCGCGCCTCCTGCATCTTCAGGCCCGAGTGCGGCCCGAGGCACGATGCGCCCCGGTCATTGCCCGCCAGGAATCCGGTCCACGCCTTGGGCAGGCTCAGCAGGCGCAGCGTGTGGCCGGTGGGCGCGGTGTCGAACACCACATGGTCGAACACATGGCCGGTATCGCTGCCCTCGCTGGCCAGCAGCGCCGCAAATTCATCGAACGCCGCGATCTCGGTGGTGCAGGCGCCCGAGAGTTGTTCGCGCACCGTCGCGCGTTCGTCGCTGGTGGCTGTGGCCTCCAGCTGTGCCAGCACACGCTGGCGGTAGGCCTCAGCGGCGGTGTCGGGGTCGATGTTGAGCATGTGCAGCCCCGGCACCCCGGGCACGGCCACCGGCTGGTTGGACAGCGGCACGCCCAGCATTTCATCGAGGTTGGAGGCTGCATCGGTGCTGACCAGCAGCACCTGCCGACCAGCATCCGCCAGGGCAATGGCCGCAGCCGTGGACAGCGAGGTCTTGCCCACGCCGCCCTTGCCCGTAAAAAACAGAAAACGCGTGGGCTGGGCGAGCAGGCCCAGGGTGGCGGGGGCGGCGTGGGGGGAAGTCATTCCACCAGAATGGCACAACCACCTGGCGCGGCCTTGAGCCAGGTCAAGGGCGTCAATGCGCGTGCGCCGCCCCGCTCACCAGCGTCACGATCACCATGCCCGCAATCAGCCAGGCGATCTGCGCAATGGTTTCGCGCGCCGTGAGGCGCTTTTGCAGCTGGGGAATCAGGTCGGCCAGCGCCACATACACAAAACTGCTCGACGCCACGGCCAGGAAGTAGGGCAAGAAGTCTTGCAGCTGCCCCACCAGGAAGTAGCCCACCACGCCGCCCAGCGCCGTCACGGCGCCCGCCAGCGACACCTTGACCAGCGCCATGCGGCGGTTGGGGCTGGTCTGGCGCAGCACCACCAGGTCGCCCATGTGGTGCGGCACCTCGTGCGCCAACACTGAAACGGCGGCGATCACGCCCAGGCGGATGTCGGCCATGAAGGCCGAGGCGATCAGGATACCGTCGCCAAAACAATGCACGCTGTCGCCCGTGAGCACCGCCCATCCGCCAGAGCGCGGCCCGTGGTGATGGTGATGGTGGTGCGCATGGCCGTGGTCATGGGCGTGATCGTGGTCTGCATGGACGTGGCCGTGGGTGGAGGGCTGTGCGTGGCTGTGCTCATGCCCGTGGTGCCACAGCTCGGCCTTGTCCAGCAAGAAGAAAAACACCACACCCACCAGCAAGGTGGCAAACAGGTCGTGGGCGCCCGCCTGGCTCTCGAACGCCTCGGGCAGCAGATGCATGAAGGCCGTGGCCAGCAGGGCTCCCGCCGCCAGGCTCAGCAGGTGCTGGGGGCCCACGCTGTCGGTGCGCCCGCCCAGGCCCAGCCGCATCAGCAGTGCGGCCAGCCACACGCTGCCAATGCCCGCAGCCAGCGTGGCCAAGATGATTGCTACTAAAGTCATAGCTTCTTACGCTTTATAGATAAGCCACAGAGCTTATTTTCGTTCAAATCCCACGCCCCGGACGCGAGATTAAAAAAGCCGCCCCGGTGAGGGGGCGGCTGCGGGCGGATTGCAGGGTACCGGCTCAGAGGCCGAGAGTTTTTTGCCCGAGCCCGAAAGGTGCGTCAAAACGCAGCTGATCGAGGCGCAAAGCGCAGCCATAGCTCGGGCTATGGCGAGCATTTGCAACGACGAGCAGCGGTGTTTTGGCGCGCAAGGCGGGCATAGGCAAAAGACTCTCAGCCTCTCAGACCACGCCATGCGTCTTGAACCAGGCCAGCGCCCGCTTCCAGCCGTCTTCGGCGGCTTCCTTGCGGTAGCTCGCGCGGTAGTCGGCATGGAAGGCGTGGGGCGCGTCGGGGTACACCACAAATTCCGATGCCTTGGCCTGCGGCGAGCCACTGGCCAGGGCAGCTTTCATCTTATCAACCGTGTCAAGGGGTATCCCGGTATCTTTTTCGCCATACAGCCCCAGCACCGGGGCCTTGAGGATGGGGGCGATTTCCACAGGGTGCTTGGGCGTCAGCTCGCTGGCCTGGCCCACCAGCCTGCCGTACCAGGCCACGCCCGCTTTCACGGGGCCATGGGCTGCGTACAGCCAGGTGATGCGGCCGCCCCAGCAAAAGCCGGTGATGCCCATGCGCGCGGCGTCGCCGCCGTTGGCAGTGGCCCATTGCACCGCACCATCGAGGTCGGCCATCACCTGGGCGTCAGGCACCTTGGAGACCACTTCGGCCATGAGCTTGGCAATGTCGGTGTACTGCGACGGGTCGCCCTGGCGCGCATACAGCTGGGGCGCAATGGCCAGGTAGCCTGCCTTGGCAAAGCGGCGGCAGGTGTCGGCGATGTACTCGTGCACGCCAAAGATTTCCTGGATCACCAGCACCACGGGCAGACCGGTCTTGCCGGCAGGTGCTGCGCGGTAGGCGGGCACCTTGAAGCCGTTGACCGTAAAACTCACCTCCCCGGCCGTCAGGCCGTCGCTGGGCGTGGCGATGGCCGTCTGCGCCATGATGGGTGCGGCTGCTGCGGCATAGCCCAGGCCCAGTGCGGTCTGTAGCGCTGTGCGGCGGGTGGCGCCCGCCTCGGTGGTGCGGCCTGGCAACAGCGCGCGTGCGTCGGAGTGGAGGTCTTCAGTGAGCATCGGTTTCTCCAGGGTGAAAGAAGAGGGGGCCAACAAGGGCGGTAACGGGCGGAAGCCGCAGTCTAGGCGGTTTGGAGCCTTGCCGCATTTGCCGGTACCGCAAACAGGGGCGCACTGCTAGACTTTCTGCGAACCTGGGACCTACCAACCATGCCCCCTGCTCCACCGCCAGCGCGCGAAGAACCTCCGGCTCTGCTGACGGCGGTCGTGTGCGGGGTCTGCGGCATGGGTGGGCTGGGGCTGCTGGCCTGGGCGCTGGCCAGCCATGTGCTGGAGGCGCCAGTGCGCGCGGCTCTGGTGGCTGCCGGGCTGGCGCTGTGGGCCATGGCCGGCCTGCACTGGCAGCTTGCACGGCGTGCGCAGCGCTGCCAGGTGGCGGCAGAGGCTGCGCAGCAGGCAGCCCTGCAGGCCAGCGCACAGCTGTCGGCCACGCTCGACATCCTGCCCGACGGCCTGGCCATCTACGACGCGGACGACCGCCTGGTGCTGTGCAACACACGCTACCGCGAGGTGGCCCCGGGCATCACGATGGCGGTGGACTATGGGACACGGTTTGAAGACGTACTGCGCCGGGCCGCCGCTTCGGGCGAGATCCGGGACGCGCGGCCAGACCTGGAAACCTGGCTGGCGGGCCGCATGGAACGCCACCGATCACCGTCCGGCCCCGAAGTGCAGGAGGTGCGGGGCGACCGCTGGATGCAGCTGACCGAGCGCACGCTCGACGGCGGCGGCGTGGTGGTGTTGCGCACCGACATCACCGACACCGTGCACAAGGAACGCGCGCTGAAACAGGCGCTGGCCGACGCCGAACGCGCAGAGCGCCGCCTGCACGAAGCGGTGGACGCCATGCCCGCCGGCCTCGATATCTATGACGAGAACGACAGGCTGGTGCTGTGCAACAACTTCATGGCCAACCTGCGCCCGCACCTGCCCGTGCAGACATCGCTGGGCAAGACCTATGAAGAACTGCTGCGTGAAGGCCTCCAGCACGGCATTCCCGAAGAAGCGCGCGGCCAGGAAGAGCTGTGGCTGGCCCACGAACTGGCCCTGCGCGGCCACCGTCCTGGCCCCGAGGTGCGCCACTACCCCAATGGTGCATGGATGCACATGCACGAAAGCCGCACCCCCTCGGGCATGACCGTGGTGGTGCGGCTGGACATCAGCGACCTGATCGAGCAGCGCCAAAAGGCAGAGGAAGCCCGCCAGGAAAGCCAGCGCATGCGCCAGTTGCTGGAGCGCGCGGTGGAGGCCCTGCCCGTCAGCATCGAGATCTTTGACGAGCAGGACCGGCTGGTGCTGTTTAACCAGCAGCTCTCGCGCATGTACCCCCACATGAACTACGCAGAGCATCTGGGCAAAAGCTTTGCCGACATCCTGCGGTATTCGGTGCAGCGGGGGCTGGTCCCCTCTGCCAACGGCCGCGAGGAAACCTGGATTGCCGAGCGCCTGTCAGAGCACGGCAGCCGCACGTCCAACCTGGTGCAGCGGCTGGCCGATGGGCGCTGGATCAACATTTACGAAACCCGCACCCCTGAAAACTATGTGGTGGCGGTGCGCCTGGACATCACCGACCTAATCGAACAGCGCCAGGCACTCGAAGCGGCGCAGGACGAAGCCCAGCAGGCGCGGCAACTGCTGCAGGACGCCATCGAATCGCTGCCCGAGGGGTTTGCGCTGTTCGATGCCGACGACCGGCTGGTGGTGTGCAACGCGCAGTACCGACGGCTGTACCCCATCTCGGCACCCATGATCTTGCCCGGTAGCACCTTTGAGCAAATTGCCCGCTACGGCGTTGAGCGCGGGCAGTACTTGGACGCAGTGGGCAACGAAGAGGCCTGGCTGGCCCAACGTGTGGCCGACCACCAGGCCGCCATCCAGTCCGTTTTGCAGCACCTGACCGACGGCCGGTGGGTACAGGCCGACGAACGCCGCACCCCCCAGGGCGGCATTGCCGGTGTGCGCACCGACGTGACCCAGCTGGTGCGCAAAGAGCAGGAGCTGGCCGCCGCCAACGCCAAGCTGGCGCTGCTGTCCACCACCGACGGTGTCACGGGCATCGGCAACCGGCGCCGGTTTGACGACCGTCTGGCCACGGAATGGATGCGCTGCGGCAGGCACGGCCTGCCGCTGACCGTCATCCTGATCGACATCGACCACTTCAAGCTCTACAACGACCACTACGGCCACCTGGCTGGCGACGAATGCCTGCGCCGCGTGGCCCAACTGCTGCAAGCCACCATCCGACGCGCGGATGAGGTGGCCGCACGCTATGGCGGCGAAGAGTTTGTGCTGCTGCTGCCCGACGTGCCGTTGCCCGAGGCCGTGACCGTGGCACAGCGCTGCATGGACAGCCTGCGGGATGCCGCCCTGGCCCACCCCCGCTCCCCCACGGCGCCCATCATCACGTTCAGCATGGGCATTGCGAGTGTGGTCCCACGCCCGGAGGCCGGGTCTGACACACTGGTGCAGGCGGCCGATGCAGCCCTGTACCGCGCCAAGTATGGGGGCCGCAACCGCTTTGAGGTGTTTGACCCGGGCGCATGAACAGGCCCGGCGCCGCTGGCAGTAGCGGAGCACTCAGCGTTTTTTTCGTGCACCGCTCCAAGAACCCACACCCGCCGATGACCTTCTTTTTCTTTCAAAGGCACTGTTGATGCACATCCTGCTGACCGGCTCCACCGGATTCATTGGCCACACCGTGGCAGCGGCACTGACCCGCGCAGGGCACACGGTGCACGGCGGGGTTTCGCCCCGCCAGCGCACCGCACAGCCGCTGCAGATCCCCATGGACTTTGCCCGCGACACCACGCCCGATGCGTGGCTGCCACGCCTGGCGGGGATCGACGCCGTCGTCAACGCTGTGGGCGTGCTGCGCGACAGCAGCGCACGCCCTATCGACGCCGTCCATCAGCACACCCCCGTGGCCTTGTTCAACGCCTGTGCTCAGGCGGGTGTGAGACGGGTGGTGCACATCTCGGCGCTGGGCATTGAAGGCAGCACCACGCGCTACGCCAGCACCAAGCGCGCGGCCGACGTGCATTTACAGGCCCTGGCAGCGCGGGGCGCCCTGAACCCCGCCATCCTGCGGCCCAGCGTGGTGTTTGGCAAAGGCGGCGACAGCAGCGCCCTGTTCATGAATCTGGCCCGCCTGCCCGTGGCGCTGTTCCCCGGCCCGATGCTCACGGCGCGCGTGCAGCCCGTGTCGGTGCACGACCTGGCCGCCGCCATCGTTGCCCTGCTGGGCCCAGCCATGGCCACCCAGGGCCTCATTGAATGCCCGGGGCCCGAAGCGCTGACCATGGGAGAGTTCGTCGCCAGCCTGCGGCAACAACAGGGCCATGGCCCCGCCCGCGTGCTGCGCCTGCCCGACGCGCTGACGCAGCTCAGCGCACGCATGGGCGATGCGGTGCTCAGCGTGCCCTGGTGCACCGAAACCCTGAGCATGCTGGGCAGCGACAACGTGGGCAATCCGGCCGTGTTCGAGCAGTTGCTGGGGCGCAAAGGCGTGCATTACAGCCAGCTGGTGGCTACGGCCTGGCGTTGAAGGCCCACCCCGCGCGCCACCGTGCCTACTGCGGCACGTAGTCCGACGGGTACTTGAGCGAATCCACCAGCAGGTGCGGCATGCGCATGCCCAGGTTGATGCCTTGGGGGGGAATCGGCTGAGTGAACCACTTGTCATACAGGCGGTGCAGCTCGCGGGTCTGGATCAAACGGCGCAGCTCGGCATCCACCACGGCCTTGAGTTCGGGGTTGTTGCGCTCAAACGCCACGGCATAAGGCTCGATGGTCATGGGCTTGCCGATGACCTTCAGGTCCTGCGGCTTGGTGTGGCTGGCGCGCAGGCAGTAGAGCAGCACGTCGTCCATCGCAAAGCCTTCGACCTTGCCGCTCACCACCCAGCCGAAGCCTTCGGCGTGGTCCTTGGCGGGCTCGATGCGCACGCGCACCGACTTGGTGGCAGCCTCGCGCGCCAGCGAATCAATGTTGGTGGTGCCCGCTGTGGATGCGAGTGTCTTGCCATCCAGGTCTTCGATGCGGGAATAAGGCTTGTCGCTTTGCACCACGATGCGCGACGAGGCAATGAAATGCGCAATGGTGAATGCCACGCGCTCACGGCGCGCTGCCGTGTTGGTGGTGGAGCCACATTCCAGGTCCACCTCGCCTTTTTCAATGGCATCGAAGCGGCTGCTGGAAGTGACCAGGCGGTAGGCCACCTTGGTCTCGCGCAGCTTGAGATGGCGCCCCAGCGCCTGCGCAACCTGAAGGCAAACATCCACGCTGTAACCCATGGGTGTTCCGTGGGCCACATAGGACATCGGCATGGACGATTCGCGGTGGCCGATGACCACCACGCCGCTGGACTGGATGCGTTGTAGCGTCTTCCCCTGGGATGGTAACGACGGCGCCGCCTGCGATGGTGCCGCCGCCTGTGCCAGCACCTTGCCGCCACCCGCCATGCCGAACGCAAGCGCAAGCACGGCCGCGCTCATGCTCCCGCCCAGCCTTTTTCCGACCGTCGCAACTGTCATGGTGTTCACCTTCAATCAAGAAGTCGCCACCCCAGGCAGACTGAGGACATGGCAAGAAAAAGGATTCGGCCGCTCACCAAGCCGACGGCAGTGCGCGGGGCTCAGCCCGCAGGATGGATGTGCCAGTAGGCATGCCGGGCCAGGGCCGAGGCCAGCACCACCGAGGGATTCACCAGCGAGAGCCCTTCGAGCCGGGGGTGCTCCGCCAGCGCCAGGGGAATCTCGGTGCAGCCCATGATCAGCGTGGACACGCCGTAGCGCTCCTGCAGCGCAATCGACACGGCCTCAAAGCGCTGTCGCGCCAGCGGATAGTTGCCCGCCTTCACGCCGTCGTAGATTCCCTGCATCAACTGCTCGCGCTCATGGTCGTCGGGTACAAAGCAGGCGATGCGCGCACGCTCCAGCTCACGCTGGTACAGGCCCGCGTCGTAGGCGCCGCGTGTGGCCAGTAGCCCCACGCCCTGCACCTTGCGCGCCGACAGCTCGGCTACCACCTCCTGCACGCCGTGCAAGACCACCATCTGTGGAAACCGCTGCTGCAGGATGCCGTGCCAGGCATGGGCCGTGTTGCAGGCAATCGCCACCACCCGCGCGCCCAGCGCAGCCAGCCGCCCGGTGGCCTGCAGCATGGGGTCTGCGGGCTGGTGCGCGCCGGGGCGCGTGTCGTTCAGCGCGGCCGTGCGGTCCGGGATGGGCACCTGCGCCAGCCAGTGCTCGGGGTAGGCCTGGTCGCGCACCGGAATGCCCAGCACCTCCATGCGGTCGGTGCAGGCCTGCACGAACAGGCGCACAAAGTCAGCCCCGGCGGCCGGGCCCATCCCGCCCAGAATCCCCACCACCTGCGGGGCGTGGGGGTGGCTTGCAGACACTAAAGACATGCGCGCTCCGGCTTACTGTGCGGGCTTGTCGCTTTGGGCCACCAGGTTCTCGCGCAGCTCCTTGCTCATGGCCAGGTTCAGGTTCTGGTTGCGCGGTGGCACTGGCGACATGAACCACTTGGTGTAGAGCTTTTCGAATTCGCCCGACTTCATCATCCCGCCGATCACGCCGTTGACCAGCGCCTGGAACTGCGGGTCGTCCTTGCGCAGCATGCAGGCATAGGGCTCCACCTGCAGCGAATCACCCACCACCGTCCAATCGGCCGGGTTGCGCTGGTTGCCCATCAGACCGAACAGCAGGATGTCATCCATCGCAAACGCTTCCGCCCGTCCCGTTTCCACCAGCAACACGGAGTCGTCATGGTCCTTGCCCAGCACGATGTCCATGTCGAGGTTGTTGTCGCGGTTGTACTTGCGAATCACTTGTGCGTTGGTGGTGCCCGAGGTGCTGGCCACCTTCTTCTTGGCCAGGTCTGCGTAGTTCTTGACGCCCGATGTCTTCTTGGTCAGCAGGCGCGTGCCGGTGTAGAAGTAGTTGATGGCAAATTGCACATCCTTGCCCCGCGCCGTGTTGTTGGTGGTCGATCCGCACTCCAGATCGATGGTGCCGTTGGTCAGCAACGGAATACGGTTCTGCGATGTCACCGCCTGCAGTTCCACTTTGAGGGCGGGGTTGTTCATGCGCTTCTTCACGGCATCGACCACCGCGTTCGAGATGTCCACCGCAAAGCCCACCGGGGCACCGGGGCCCGAGAGGTAGCTGAAGGGCACCGATGACTCACGGTAGGCCAGCGTGATCTTGCCCGACTCGGCAACCTTCTTGAGGGTGTCGGCACTGGCCATGGCGCTGGCCAGCAGGCCGGTGAGCACGATGGCGGCGGAGGTGACGGCGGAGAGCTTCATGGGAATCCCTTTGCGAAAAATCAGGTGGACGGTTGAAAAAGCGAGACGCAGGGGCACTGTAAAAATTCGCGCAGCACTTGAACAATTCATTTGCACGGGTACCTCATGACCAAAAGTTATGCCGCCGATCTGGTGCACACCGCCGCACCATCCAAGTGCCATTTTTCCCATTCCGCGCGGCTGTTCCGTGCTGTGTGCCTTCCATCGGTGCACACGCATAACTTCCCGGCATGGCTGCGCATGGCATTGGCATTGTTCAAAGGCCCGCCCTCACCCTACATTGACTTTCAGTCAACCAACAACATAGAACACACAAGATGCAGGTATGTGTCCTTGGCGCAGGCATCGTGGGCCTGGCCACCGCCTATGAGCTCCACCAGCGCGGCATGCAGGTGACCGTGATCGACCAGGCCCAGCCCGGTGCTGGCGCCAGCGGCGGCAATGGCGCGCAATTGAGCTACAGCTATGTGCAGCCTCTGGCCAATGCCGGCCTGTGGCACCAGTTGCCAGAACTGCTGCTGTCGCCCCGCTCGCCGCTCAAGATGCGCCCGCAGTGGGACGTGCACCAGTGGCGCTGGGGCCTGGAGTTTTTGCGGGCCTGCAACCGGCGCACGTCCGAGCGCAGCACCCAACACCTGCTGGCCCTGGCCGCACTCAGCCGCCACGGTTTTGAAGCCATGCTGCAGGCCGAGCAGCTGGACTGCAATTTCTCCAACACTGGCAAGCTCGTGCTGTACAGCACCCCCGCTGGTCTCGCCGCAGCGCAGCAGCAGATGGAACTGCAGCGCGCCTGGGGCAGCGAGCAGGAAGCCGTCTCGCCCCAGCGCTGTGTGGAGATCGAGCCCGCGCTGCAGCACTACCACCGCAGCATTGCAGGCGCCATCTACACCCCCAGCGAATGCGCGGCCGACTGCCTGGCGGTGTGCCAGGGACTGCAGCGGTTGCTGGCAGCACGCGGGGTGCGCTTTGTGCTGGGCACGCGCGTGGAGGGCTTTGTGCACCATGCGCGGCGCATTGCAGCCGTCCAGACCAGCGCGGGCGCCATCGAGGCGCAGCAATTTGTGCTGGCTCTGGGGAGCGCCAGCCACCAGGCGGCAAAGACCCTGGGCTTTCGCCTGCCCATCTACCCGCTCAAGGGCTACAGCGTCACGCTGGATACGACGGACGCTGCCGGAGCAGCTCCCCGCGTGAACGTGACCGATGCTGCGCGCAAGGTGGTCTTTGCACGCATCGGCCAGCGCCTGCGCGTGGCCGGCATGGCCGAGCTGGTGGGGCACGACGACCGCATTCCGCCCGCGCGCATCCAGAGCCTGTGCGAGGCCACCCGCGCGTTGTTCCCCGGCTGCAGCGACTTCAGCGAACTGAGCCCCTGGACCGGCATGCGTCCGGCCACCCCCACGGGCGTGCCGCTGGTGGGAAGGCACACCCACGCCCCAGACAACCTGCTGCTGAACACGGGCCACGGCGCGTTGGGCTTTACGCTGGCGTTTGGCACGGCCGCGCAGGTGGCCGAGCTGGTGGTGCCGACAGCCTGAGCAGCCCTCCCCACACGGCGCTATTCGGCCTCCCGCAGACCCACGGACTCCAGCGTCTCGGCCACCGCTTGGCGCATGCACTGCGTCATGGCGCTGGCCAGCAGCGAGCTGGGCCGGTTCACAGTGCGCAATGACTTGATGGGCACAGCAATGTGCGGCGCCAGCGCCAGCACATCCACCTTGCTGCGGTCGGCCGAAGCAGCCGTGCAGGTGTCCACCACCGCCACCGCATGGCCGTGGTGCGCCAGGGCCAGCGCGGCGTGGTAGGTCTGCACCGTGATCGCCGTCTGTAGGCCAACGCCGGCTTCACGGCAGGCATGGCTGACCACCGTGCCGATAGGGTCGCGCACATCCAGCCGCACCACGGGCGTATCGGCCAGATCGGCCAGGTGCGCCACGCCCGCATCCACCAGCGCCGCACCCAGCATGCCCTTGGGCGCCACACACACCATGCGGCCATCGGCTAGGTGCTCCTGCGTGAGCGCGGGGTGGGCGATGGCGCTGAACACAAAGCCCACATCCGCCTCCTGCAGCACCAGGGCCGACACGATCTGCGGAGAATGGAGCGCATCGATGGTGACCTTCACATCCGGGTGCTTCTGCCGAAAGAACCGCAGCGCGCGTGGCAATACCTCGTAGCTCAGCGCTAGCACGCTGAGGATGTGCAACTCGCCCTCGCGCTGGTCGCCCTTGAGGCTGTTGGCCAAGCGCTGCACATCGTCGAGCTGGGTGAACAGGCGCTCGATGTGGGGGTACAGGGTCTGTGCCTCGGTAGTGGGCACCAGCTTGCCTTTGAGCCGATGAAACAGCGGAAACCCTAGCTGCAGTTCCGCATGGGCCAGGATGCGGCTGACCGCCGGCTGGGTGACGTTGATGAGGCGGGCCGCCGCGCTCACGCTGCCGGTGAGCATGACGGCGTTGAAAACTTCTATGTGGCGAAGGCGCATGGGCTAACAATGCAAGGAACAGGCCCGATGCGCAATCCTTGCATCCACCCATTGCGACTCAAACGGGGACTGGAGCAGCGCGATAGTTAGAGCGACATCGACAGCCGCTGCGCCATGGCCGCACGCCAACGCAGCAAGTGCGGGTGCTGCTCGCCGGGCTTGTGCTTGACCACGCGCGCAAAGTCCACCGCCACCACCGCCGTGATGTCGGCCACGCTGAAGCGGTCGGTGGCAATGAAGTCGCGGTCCACCAAGCGCTCGTTGAGCAACTGAAAGAATTGCCCCACGCGCACCAGCCCCCGCTCGGCCAGCGCCGGTATTTGCGGGTAGTCCACCGCGCCGGGCAGCGCCCGGTTGGCCATGGCGGGTGCGCTGTTGCGCAACGCCTCGGCAATGGCCAACAGGCCCTCGAACTCCAGGCGCCAGTTCCAGCTGGCGATTTCGGCCTTTTCTGCAGGCGTTTCGCCCAGCAATGCAGGCTGCGGGTAGCGCGCCTCGACATACGCGGTGATGGCCGCGTTGTCGGTCAGCAGCAAACCCTCTTCGGTGCGCAGCGCGGGCACCGTGCACTGCGGGTTGATCTGGCGGTAGGCATCGCCCAGTTGCTCGCCATTGCGCAGGTCCACCTGCACGGTGTCGTGGGCCACACCCTTTTCTGCCAGCAGGATGCGCGCGCGGCGCGGGCTGGGCGCGGTGGCGCAGTCGTACAAAGTGATCATGGTGACGCCTTGCAAAAACACTCAGCGTGCGGGTGAAGAAGCTGCTGCCGCCGCCTCGATCTTGTCCTGCGTCTTGGTGTCAAAGTCGCTGGCCTCATGCCGCTCGCGCAACTGGCTGGCCAGGTCGCCCTGAACACGGTTCACCTTGCGCCCACGCTGCACCGCCGGGCGCTTGGCCACCTGCTCGGCCCAGCGCACCACATGCGTGTATTCATGCACCTGCAAAAACTCGCCCGCGTTGTAGGCCTGCCCTTTCACCAGCAAGCCATACCAGGGCCAGATCGCAATATCGGCCACCGTGTACTCATCGCCCGCCACGTACTCGGTCATAGCCAGGCGCTGGTTCAGCACATCCAGCTGGCGCTTGGCCTCCATCGCATAGCGATCGATCGCGTACTCGATCTTGACCGGCGCGTAGGCATAAAAATGCCCAAACCCGCCGCCCACAAACGGCGCACTTCCCATCTGCCAGAACAGCCACGACAGGCACTCCGCCCGCGCCGCGCCGTCTTTAGGCAAAAAGGCACTACCGAACTTTTCAGCCAGATACATCAGGATGGCGCCGGACTCAAACACCCGCACAGGGTTGGCGGGGTCGGTGCGGTCCAGCAGGGCCGGGATCTTGGAGTTGGGGTTCACAGACACGAACCCGCTGCCGAACTGCTCGCCCTCGTTGATGCGAATCAGCCACGCGTCGTACTCCGCCCCGCTATGGCCCAGCGCCAGTAGCTCTTCCAGCATGACCGTGACTTTCACGCCATTGGGCGTGCCCAGCGAATACAGCTGCAGCGGATGGCGCCCTACGGGCAGTTCCTTGTCATGCGTGGCACCGGCAACGGGCCGGTTGATGCTGGCGAATTGACCGCCGTTTTCTTTGTTCCATTGCCAGATGGCGGGCGGGGTGTAAGTCGAAGAATCAGGCATGCGGGGACTCCAGGCAAATGAGGGGGACAGTGGCGGGGCGCCAGCAGTTGCGAGATGAGTTTAGCCATGCGGTCGATTCGCTGCTGGGCTGGGGCGAATGCACTGCGGAGGCGGTTGTGATGGCAAAACTGAGGTCACACCCAGCCCAAAAAAGCATATGCACCAAATGTCACGATCGATACCACAGCAATCAGAAGCAGACGCCACCCTATCCGCCGCCAGCTTAAGGAAAGCGGCGATACGTGTTGGTGGGTCTTTCGGCCGTGCTGAACCACACCGCCCAGCGCTTTTTCGCCCATCAAGATCATCTCGTCTAGATACCGTTTTTGTTCAACGCTGGCATCTGGGCCGAGATTTCTTCTGAGCTCCTTGAATTTTTTCAAAGACTGCTCGATGCCTTTCTTTTGCTCTTGCGAAGTCATGTTTTTCGGTTGCACACCCAATCCCAGCATAGGTTTGTTTCACACAACAAAGGCGAGGTTGTTCAATGCGAGCGCAAGAGGTATCTGACCAACAGCTCGTGACACGCGCTACCGGGAGCAAAGTTAAACATCACCGCTTGGGCCGCACAAGGGGCAGGCACCTTACCCACGGAGAGGAGTAAGAAAAGCGCAGGAGGCAATCACTTCAGATTTAATAGCATCCAGCGCTTACCAAGCAGGGGCGGATTCCAGTCCGAGCACAACACTTGTTCGCATTCAGTGCACAGAATCAGGCTGCCCGCCTCAATGCGCCTTATCCCAATTAGCCCCCACTCCCACCTCCGCCAGTAACGGCACCTTCAGCGCCGCCACTTCCGCCATCAGGCGCGGGATGTGGGTCTTGAGCCAGTCCACCTCGCTCTCGGGCAGCTCGAACACCAGTTCGTCGTGCACCTGCATGATCATCTGGATGCTGGGCTTATGAGCATCCAGCTCTTTTTGCACCGCCACCATGGCCAGCTTGATCAGGTCGGCCGCTGTGCCCTGCATGGGCGCATTGATGGCGGCGCGCTCGGCCCCGGCGCGGCGGGGACCGTTGGGGGAGTTGATTTCGGGCAGGTACAGGCGGCGGCCAAACACGGTTTCGACATAGCCCATGGACTTGGCGGCGGCCTTGGTGTCGTCCATGTACTGCTTCACGCCGGGGTAGCGCTGGAAATACTTGTCGATATACGCGGCGGCGGCCTTGGTTTCTATACCCAGGTTCTTGGCCAGGCCAAAGCTGCTCATGCCGTAGATGAGGCCAAAGTTGATGACCTTGGCGTAGCGGCGTTGCTCGCTGGTGACCTGATTGACCTCCACCCCAAACACTTCAGCGGCAGTGGCGCGGTGCACGTCCAGCCCGGCGTGGAAGGCGTGCAGCAGCGAGTGGTCGCCGCTCAGGTGGGCCATGATGCGCAGCTCGATCTGGGAGTAGTCGGCACTGGCAATCACGCGGCCTGCGGGGGCCACAAAGGCCTCGCGCACACGGCGGCCTTCGGGGGTGCGGATGGGGATGTTCTGCAGGTTGGGGTCGTTGCTGGACAAGCGCCCGGTCACCGCCACAGCCTGCGCGTAGTGCGTGTGCACGCGGCCTGTACGTGGCAGGGCCAGTTGCGCCAGCTTGTCGGTATAGGTGCCTTTGAGCTTGCTCAACGACCGGTGCTCCAGCAGCTTGGCGGGCAGGGGGTAGTCCTCGGCCAGCTTTTCCAGCACTTCTTCGTCGGTGCTGCGGGCGCCAGTGGCCGTCTTTTTCACCACCGGCATGCCCAGCTTGTCGAAGAAGATTTCGCCCAGCTGCTTGGGGCTGCTCAGGTTGAAGGGCTGGCCTGCAATCTCGTAGGCCTCGGTTTCGAGCTGCAGGATGCGCTGGCCCAGTTCGTGGCTTTGGGCGGCCAGGGTGGGGGCGTCAATGAGCACGCCGTTGCGTTCGATGCGGTACAGGGCCTCGCTGCTTTGCATCTCCAGTTCGTAGATGAAGCGCAGTTTGTCATCGGCCTGCAGCAGGGGCCACAAGGCGTTATGCACGTCCAGAGTTTGGTCGGAGTCTTCGCACGAGTAGGCGGCGGCTTTGTCCACCGGCACCTGGGCAAACGGAATTTGGTGCGCGCCTTTGCCGCACAGGTCTTCGTAGGTGATGCCTTTGCGGCCAGTGTGGCGCTCGGCCAGGCTGGTCAGGTTGTGGGGCTTGTGCACTTCCAGCACGTAGCTTTGCAGCATGGTGTCGTGCGCGTAGCCCTGCACCTCGATGCCGTGGTTGGCAAACACATGGCGGTCGTACTTGATGTGCTGGCCCAGCTTGTGGTGCTTGGGGTTTTCCAACCAGGGCTTGAGGCGGGCGAGCACATCATCCAGCGGCAGTTGCGCGGGCGCGTCGGGGCCTTCGTGGCGCAGGGGGATGTAGGCGGCCTCGCCGGGCTGTACGCTGAAAGAGATGCCGACGATTTGCGCACGCATTTCGTCGAGGGAGTCGGTCTCGGTGTCGATGGCCGTGAGCGGGGCTTTGTGCAGACGCTCCAGCCACTGGTCAAAGTCCGCCCAGTTCAGGATGGTGTCGTACACCACGGTGCGGTGCTGGGCTTCTTCGGCCACGGTGCTGGCGGAATGGTCGGCAAACAGGTCGCCGCTTTGGCCGGGCATGGCGACGGTGGGGGCTGTAGCGGCGGGGGCTGCGGCCCCCTTGATGGCAGCGGCCAGGCCCTTGAAGCCGTATTGTTCGTAAAACGGCAGCAGGCCAGCGTTGTCTGGCGCGTCGAGCGTGATGTCGTCAAACGCGGGCAGGCCGGGGATGTAGTCGGCCAGCGCGCAGTCGGTCTTCATGGTGACGAGCTGGCGGCTCAAGGCCAGCTGGCCGCTGGCAATGGCCTCGCGCAGGTTGTTGCCCGCCACGCCCTTGATGGCGTCGGCGTTGGCAATCAGATTGTCGAGCGAGCCATATTCCTCCAGCCACTTGGCGGCCGTCTTGGGCCCCACCTTGGTAACGCCGGGCACGTTGTCCACGGTGTCGCCCACCAGTGCCTGGTAATCCACCATCAGCGCAGGCGGCACGCCAAACTCTGCCGTCACGCCCGCCACATCGCGGCGCTTGCCGCTCATGGTGTCGATGATGGTGATGTGCTCATTGACCAGCTGGCTCAAATCCTTGTCGCCGCTGGACACGATGACCTCAATGCCCTGTGCGGCCGCCACGTGGGCCAAGGTGGCGATCACGTCGTCGGCCTCCACGCCGGGCACGGCCACTACCTTCCAGCCCAGCAGGTCCACCACCTGGTGGATGGGCTCGATCTGGCTGCGCAGGTCGTCGGGCATGGGCGAGCGCGTGGCCTTGTATTCGGTGTACAGGGCGTCACGGAAGGTGGGGCCCGAGGCGTCGAACACGCACACGGCGTAGTCGGTCACCACCTCCTTGCGCAGGGCCTGCATCATGTTGATCATGCCGCGAATGGCACCGGTGGCAGGGCTTGTGGGGTCGCCCGGCACCGCCCGGAGGTCGGGCATGGCGTGGAAGGCGCGGTAGAGGTAGCTGGAGCCGTCCACCAGCACCAGGGTCTTTTTGTCAGTCATGCACGGATTGTGCACGGCCGGACTCCACCCAGGCAGCGCTCTACAATCGCCCGATGCGCGCTCTCTACCTCCTTTTGCTGCTGGGCATTGCCTCCGGCACCGCCCTGGCCCAGAACTCAAGCCAAAATGCCCCTCAGGGCAGGACGGACAAGCGCGAAGCGCTCTCAAATCAAGAGCAATCTGCAGGCCGCACCAACCAGCGCACCGAGCGCATCCAGGTGGAAGACGCGGGCAGCCGCGTTGATGAGCTGCGTGTGGGCGGGCAAACACAGACGATTTCGGTGCAGCCCAAGACCGGCAACATGCCCGGCTATGAAGTGCAGTCGCCCGATGGCGCACGCAGCCGCGCAGGCAGCAACAGCGGCGCCGAGACCACCACCGCCCCGCGTGTCTGGAACGTGCTGAAGTTCTGAGGCCCCTGCGGCGACTGCGGTATTTGGCAGCGCCACCGCGCTGCCCCCATGAAGCCGCTGCACGCCCTGCCCTTCTTCTGCCAGTTTTTCATTTCTTTGTAACCCCCCTGA
Source organism: Acidovorax sp. Leaf73 (assembly GCF_916855635.1). NCBI lineage: Bacteria > Pseudomonadati > Pseudomonadota > Betaproteobacteria > Burkholderiales > Comamonadaceae > Acidovorax > Acidovorax sp. Leaf73. The sequence goes on along the minus strand of NZ_CAKASI010000002.1, from coordinate 634,056 downwards.
GCGATGGCCGTTTTTACCGAAGTCTCCAACACCGAGGCGCGCGAGCTGCTGCGCCGTTTGCAACTGGGTGAGCTGGTAGAGCTGCGCGGCATTGAGGGTGGCATCGAGAACACCAACTACTTTCTGACCAGCGACCAGGGCGAGTTCGTGCTCACGCTGTTCGAGCGCCTCACGGCGGCACAACTGCCGTTCTACCTGTACCTGATGAAACACCTGGCGCACGGCGGCGTGCCCGTGCCCGACCCGCGTGCTGACAAGAACGGCGACATCCTGCACACCGTGTGTGGCAAACCCGCTGCGGTGGTGAACAAGCTGCGCGGCAAAAGCCAGCTCGCACCCCAGGGCGTGCACTGCGCGGCCGTGGGCACCATGCTGGCCCGCATGCACCTGGCGGGGCGTGGGTTTGACCGGCACCAGCCCAACTTGCGCGGCCTGCCCTGGTGGAACGAAACCGTACCCGTGGTGCTGCCCCACATCGATTCGGCCCAGGCCGCCCTGCTGCGGTCTGAGCTGGCCTACCAGAACCATGTGGCGGCCAGCGCCACGTATGCCGCACTGCCCAGGGGCCCCGTGCACGCCGACCTGTTCCGCGACAACGTGATGTTCGATGGCGAGGAGCTCACGGGTTTCTTCGACTTCTACTTTGCGGGCGTGGACACCTGGCTGTTTGACCTGGCGGTGTGTCTGAACGACTGGTGCATCGACCTGGCCACCGGCGCGCACGACGCAGAGCGCGCCACCCGCATGCTGGACGCCTACCAGGCAGTGCGCCCGCTCAACGCGGCCGAACGCGAACTGCTGCCTGCCATGCTGCGCGCCGGTGCCTTGCGGTTCTGGATCTCGCGCCTGTGGGACTTTTACCTGCCGCGCGAAGCCTCGATGCTCACGCCGCACGACCCCACCCATTTCGAGCGCGTCTTGCGTGCTCGCCTTGCACACCCAGTGCACGCCTGAGCCCTTGTGCAGTGGCCGGAATGGGCCGCTGGGGTAAATTCCAAGCTATTGCACTGCCATGGGCGGCCTTCTGGCTGCCGGCAATGCCCGGGCGCAGGCCCCACCTTTCTTCAGCAGCACCTTCATGAAACTCCACATCGTCCCCGCCCGCACTGGCATGACCTGGGTCAAGCTTGGTATACGGACGTTCTGGAAGCAGCCCATGGCATTGGCAGCGCTGTTTTTCATGACCATGGCGTCCATGTCGCTGGCCTCCATGATTCCACTGGTCGGCCCTGCGGTGGCGCTGATGCTGTTGCCATCGGCCACCCTGGCCATGATGGTGGCGGCGGCGCAAGCCTCGCAGGGTCGGTTTCCCACACCGGCCGTGCTGCTGGTGGCGTTTCGCACCGGGCAGCAGCGGCTGCGTGACATGCTGGTGCTGGGCGCCCTGTATGCGGCTTGCTTTCTGGCGGTAATGGGCCTGTCGGCCCTGATCGACGGCGGGCAGTTCGCCAAGGTGTACCTGGGCGGTGCCCAGCTCAGCAAGGAAGTGGCCGAAGACCCGGCGTTCCAGAGCGCGATGTGGCTCTCCATGGTGCTGTACCTGCCGCTGTCGCTGCTGTTCTGGCATGCCCCGGGGCTGGTGCACTGGCATGGCGTGCCTCCGGTCAAGGCGCTGTTCTTCAGCATCGTGGCCTGCGTGCGCAACTTCAGCGCATTCCTTGTCTATGGACTGGGCTGGCTGGGCGTGTTTCTGCTGGGGGGGCTGGTGGTGGCGCTGGTGTCGGCACTGCTGGCTACGGCGGGGCTTGCGGCATCGGCGGCTGGCGGCATCATGCTGGGTGCCGCGTTGATGATGGCGGCGATGTTCTTCACGTCGGTGGTGTTCACCTTCCGTGACAGCTACGAGCCCCCTTCAACCCCAGAACCCGAGCCGCCCCATGACACACCACCACCTGACTCCCCTGCTCCTGGGCCGGACTGACAACGAGCTTCTCTGGCACCGGCGGCGCAGCCTGTTGCAGGCAGCCGCCGCGTGGGTGGCCGCTGGCGGGTGGATGGCCGCACAGGCGCAATCGGGCAGCAACATCGTCGAAGTGCGCGGGGATGTGCTGCGCAATGGGCAGGCGCTGACGGCACAGGGCAGCATCGCCGCCGGTGACCGCATCGAAACGGGGCCGGGCTCCACCGCCATCTTTGCCGTGGGCAACAGCGCTTTCATGGTGCGGCAGAACACACGCCTTGCGCTGGAGGGCGACACGCCGGCCGCCGTCAAGGTGCTGCGGGTGCTGACCGGCGCGGTGGCCAGCGTGTGGGGGCAAGGCACCGACCGGCAGGTGATTTTGCCCACCGCCACGGCGGGTATCCGGGGCACGGGTGTGTATGCCGAGGTGTTCCCCGAGCTGGACCACCGGGGCTACTTCTGCAACTGCTATGGAACGGTGGACCTGGCCGCTGGCAACGAAAGCGTGGTCAGTCAGTCGGTCTACCACCAGTCGTTCTGGGCCGAGCCTGCGCCGCGCGACGGCCGCCTTCTGACCCCTGCAGGTGCCATCAACCACACCGACGAAGAGCTGGAGTTTCTGGCCGGCCTCATCGGCCAGCGCACGGCCTGGCAGATTGCCGGGCGCAAGGGCACCAAAGACGGCAGCGGGCAGATGAACTACCCCGCGCCCGGCGGCACAACGCCAGGAACCACACCGCCGGCACCCACGGCCCCCACCCGCGCCGTTCCACCGCCCCCCGGCGACACCAGCACCTACTGACCCAGCTACGGCGCCCCTGGCAACGCGCCCACCGCAACGCACAAGGCCCACTGGCCAGGGGGTTGCCCTGTTGGTGGCAACCCCCTGGCCAGCGGGCCGGGTCGGTCAAAAAACGAACTAGCGGGGGATCAGGTCCCGATCACGCCGCCGTCGTTCTTGGTGATCACGATGGTGGCAGAGCGGGGGCGCTTGCCTGCGCCGTAACCTGCGTTGGCGGGCCACTGGCTCTGGTACTTGGTGGCGTCGCCCACATTGGCCAAGGCGGTGCCTTCACCGGGGTGCTGAATGTTCACGAAGATGGCCTTGCCGTCGGGCGTTTCAGCCACGCCGGTGATTTCGCTGCCCTTGGGGCCGACCAGGAAACGCTTGAGCGTGCTTTCGGTGGCAGCCTTGCCCACGGGGGTCACGATGTCCAGCTTGGTGCCGTCGGTCTTGGTGTAGCTCAGCGTCTTCTTGCCGCCGTCACCCACCTGGCCGGGCACAGCGGCCAGCATCATGCAGTTGGTCACGTCGGTGTAGGCACCGTCGTCGGTCTGGATCCAGCAGATGCCGGTGGCCTTGCTGAAGGCCAGGCCGTCGGGGCTGGAGAAGTCCTGGTCAGCAGTCAACGACGAGATGTTGACCAGCGCCTTGTCGGCCCCGGCTTCGGCGCCGAACAGGTACACGTCCCAGGTAAAAGCCGAGACCGAGGCGCCTTCCTTCATGCGCACCAGGTGGCCATTGGGGTTGCCGGTCTGTGCCGAGGTGCCCTTCATGTCGGTGTAGGCACGCGGGTTGGCGGCGTCTGGCAGGTACTGGCTACCCGTGGGGTTCACACTGCGGTTGCTGTTGTTGGTCAGCGTGAAGTAGATCTCGCCGTTGGCGGGGTTCACGGCGTTCCATTCGGGGCGGTCCATCTTGGTGGCGCCCACGGCATCGGCCGCCAGGCGGGTGTTGATGGCGATGTCGGCTGCGTCGGCAAACTTGTAGGCTGCATAGCCGCTGATGGCGGTGTTGGCCAGCGCCAGCTCGACCCAGGTGCCCGTGCCATCGGCGTTGAACTTGGCCACATACAGCTTGCCGCTGTCCAGGTACTTGTCGCCCACGGCCATGCGGTCGGCGGCATTGGCATCGGCGGCATTCCACAGCGCGGTGGACACAAACTTGTAGATGTATTCGCCGCGCGAATCGTCACCCATGTACACCGACAGCGGCTTGCCTGCCTCAACCTTGCCAAACGCCGCGCTTTCGTGCGCAAAGCGGCCCAGGCCCGTGCGCTTCTTGGCCATGCGGGTCTTGTCGTAGGCATCGATCTCGACGATGTAGCCCATGCCATTCATCTCGTTGCGGTAGTCATCGCTGCCGTCCACCGAGGTGCCAGTCTTGCTGTTGTTCCAGCGCTGGTACTGGTCGGCGGCACCGCCGCTCTCCCAGCCGTGGCGCGATGCAGCACCCTGGTTGCGGCCATAGCGCTTGAGGGCCGTGACGCTCTTGTCGTTGCCGCGTGCGGCATCGTCGGCAGCGCCACGCGTGAAGTAACCAAACCAGTTTTCCTCACCGGTGAGGAACGTGCCCCAGGGCGTCTTGCCCGTGCCGCAGTTGTTCAGCGTGCCGCGTGTGGTGGTGCCCGTGGGGGAGAACTTGGTGATCATCTGCGCATTGCCACGCGCAGGGCCCGAGATCTCGATGGGGCTCAGTGCCGTGAGGCGGAAGTTGAGCGCAGAGTTCTGCACGTAGGCCCACTTGCCACCCGACTTGGCGACTTCGATCACGGCAATGCCGTGGATCGCCGTTTCCTTGTCGATTTCGGCCGCAGGGCGTGGCAAGGTGGTCGTGCCGCCGTTGGCATGCAGAAAGTGGGACGACAGTTTCTCGTCGGTGGTGGCTTCGTGGTTGATGGCCAGCAGCCCGCGCTCGATGGCGTTGTCGTTGCGCTTGCCGTCAGCACCCAGACCAAACCATTCCATGCCGTCGTGGTGGTCACCACCGCGCTTGTCGAAGTCACCATCGGTGCCATCGTTCTTGTAGGCAGCCACGCCTGCTGCAATGGGGTCGCCCAGCGCAAACAGCACACTGGCGGTGTAGCCTGCAGGCACGGCCACCACGTCGGCCAGGCTCTTGGGCACCGCGCCAAAGCCCAGCAGCTTGGGGCCGGCAGGGGGTGGAGTCACTGCAGGGTCGTCGCTGCCGCCGCAGGCCGACACGCCAAAGCCCGCCAGCAGCGTGGTGCCCACCGTGCCCACGCTGCCCCGCAGAAGGCCACGGCGCGACAGGCGAGCGCCCAGCACCGCATCAAAGCTGGGGTTGGCAGAGGTGTTGGAGTTCTCGTTGTTGAAGTCAATCGCCTGCTCTGGCGCAGCCACACGGTGGTTCATGGGGTTCCTCGGGTTGTTGGTTACAAAACCCATGGAGCGTAGAAACCGTGGGTGACATCGCCGTGAAGCTTTTGCGGCGGTTTGATGACAGTCGGTCCCTGCAAGCTGGTGGTCGCACCAGAGGTGGAAATACACAAATACGAATCACTACTATTTGTATAATCAAAACCTGCCCTCGCCCACCCAGCCACGCCCTCGCACCTTGTGGTGCACAGGCTCCCTCAGCCAGTGCGGCCCCTTCGTTGACCACCGCAGCGCCCTTGCAGGCCCACCCGCCTTCCATGCCATGGCCTGCGCGCCCCTTTGCCCCGGAGACCTCTGCATGCCCCATTCCTTTCTGAAGACCTCGGTCCTGGTAGCCGCTTTGGCCCTGTGCACCTATGGCACTCACGCAGCAGCGCAGACAGGTGGGGCGCCGGCCCCGTCGGCCAACGCACAGGCGGTGAACACCAACATGGTGGCCGCGCACTACGGCCACCTGGTACATGCCAACTACACCGACACGCTGAATGCCGCCAAGGCCCTGCAGACGGCTGTGCTGGCATTCACCGCCAAGCCCTCTGCAGAAACGCTGGCCGAAGCCCGCAAGACCTGGCTGGCCGCACGCGAGTTCTACGGGCAGACCGAAGCCTTCCGCTTCTACGGCGGCCCCATTGACAACGACAACGGCCCTGAAGGCCGCATCAACGCCTGGCCCATGGACGAATCGTTTGTGGACAGCGTGCAAGGCAAGGCCAACGCCGGGCTGGTGAACAACCGTAAGTTCACCATCAACAAGAAGAACCTGTCGGCCCAGAACGAGCGCGGCGGCGAAGAAAACATTGCCACGGGATGGCACGCCATCGAGTTCTTCCTGTGGGGCCAGGACCTGTCAGACACCGGCCCGGGCAACCGCAGCTTTGAAGACTTTGTGGATGGCAAAGCCCCCAATGCCGACCGCCGCCGCCAATACCTGAACGTGGTGACAGAGCTGCTCATTGACGACCTCACCACGCTGGTGAAGGCCTGGGCGCCAGATGCCAAGAACAACTACCGCGCCCGCTTCGTCAAAGGCGGCCAGGAATCGGTGCGCAAGATGCTGGTGGGCCTGGGCTCGCTGTCGCGCGGCGAACTGGCCGGCGAACGGCTGGAAGTGGCGCTGAACAGCCAGGACCAGGAAGACGAGCACTCGTGCTTTTCGGACAACACCCACCGCGATGCGGTGACCAACGCACTGGGCATCCAGAACGTGTGGCTGGGCCAGTACAAGCAGGCCAACGGCACGGTGCTGCAAGGCCCTTCGCTGCGTGACCTGGTGGCCGCCAGGGACGCCGCGCTGGCCGACAAGACCACGCAGCAGATCGCCGCATCGGTGGTCGCCGCAGAAGGCATTCAGGCCCCGTTCGATCGCGAAATCATCGGCGGCAAGGACGCCCCGGGCCGCCAGCGCATCCAGAAGACCATCGACAGCCTCACACAACAAAGCAAAGACCTGGTCGCTGCCGCCAACGCCATTGGCATCACCAAGTTGACGCTGGTCCAGCCTTGAACATGCAGATCTCGCGAGCCAAACGCCGCCAGCGCGCTGTGCGCCTGGCGGCTGCCAGCACCGCCATCGTCGCACTCGCCGGCTTCGGCAGCCTGGGCATTCCATCGCTGACGGCAGCCCCCCAGCCCGACGCGCAGGGCGAAAAAACCGGCGGCGAGGCCACCGTATTCGCCACCGGGCGCAATGCCTTCTCGTTCCCAGCCGCCAACCTGACCGATGAGGAACGCACGCGCTTTGTCATCGGCAACTCGTTCTTTCGCCGCAACTGGGTCGAGGCCCCTGCATCCACCAAGGCCCGGGATGGCCTGGGCCCGCACTTCATCGCGCGCTCGTGCGGTGGCTGCCATGTGCAGGACGGCCGGGGCGAGCCACCAGCGATCTTCAACCGCCTGGGCGAGACCAAGGACCCGACCGTGGCCCTGCTGATCCGCCTGTCCATCCCCGGCAAAGACGCGCATGGCGGGCCCAAGCCCGAGCCGGTGTATGGAGACCAGTTCAACAACGCGGCCATCCAGGGCGTCAGCCCTGAAGGGCGCGTCACGCTGCGCTACGAAACGATCAAAGGCCAGTTTGCCGACGGCACGCCCTACACGCTGCAAAAGCCCGTGTATGGCTTCGCCGACCTGGGCTACGGCCCCATGCACCCGGACGTGATGAGCAGCCCGCGCATTGCGCCGCAGATCATCGGCGTGGGCCTGCTCGAAGCGATTGCCGAGGCCGACATCCTGGCCAACGCAGCCGACCAGGCTGCGGCGCCTGGCCCCATCAAAGGCCAAGCCAACAAAGTGTGGGACGCGCCCTCGGGCAGCACGATGACAGGGCGATTTGGCTGGAAGGCCAATGTGGCCACCATCGCGCACCAGACGGGTGGCGCCTTCCTGGGCGACATGGGCATCACGTCCCGCCACTTCGCGCACGAGACCTGCACCCCCGCACAAAAGGACTGCCTGGCTGCACCCAGCGGCAAAAGTGGCAAGGAAGGCGCCAGCATGCAAGGCCAGCCGGCTGTGGAGATCGACGACAAGACCCTCGCCGACGTGATCTTCTACCAGGCCACGCTGGCACCGCCCGCGCGCCGTAACGTCAACGACGTGCAGGTACAACGCGGTCAGGCCTTGTTTGCCCAGGCCCAGTGCGCCACCTGCCACCGACCCAGCTACGTGACCAAAGAGGGCCCCTTCCCCACGCTGACCAGCAAAGCCCTGAACGGCCAGCGCATCTGGCCCTACACCGACCTGCTGCTGCACGACATGGGCGAACGCCTGGCCGACAACCGGCCCGACTTTGGCGCCAACGGCCGCCAGTGGAAGACGCCCGCATTGTGGGGCACCGGCCTGATCAAGGACGTGAACGGCCACACGCGCCTGCTGCACGACGGCCGCGCGCGCGGCGTGCTGGAGGCGGTGCTGTGGCACGGCGGCGAGGCCGAAGCAGCCAAGGACCAGGTGCTGAACATGAAGAAGGCCGACCGCGATGCGCTGGTGAAATTTGTGGAGTCGCTATGAGTATTGACCCCCACGCTCCGCCGCTTCGCGGGTCGCTGCCCCCCGAGGGGACCGCGTTTTCATCTTGGGGCGGCCCGGCGATGAAAACCAGCCCCCACGCTCCGCCGCTGCGCGGGTCGCTGCCCCCCGAGGGGGCGCGTTTTCATCTTGGGGCGGCCCGGCGATGAAAACATACCTCCTTGCTACCGCCCTGCTGTTGACCGCACTGCCCCCCATAGCGACGCCGGCCCAGACAGCGGCTACCGCCCCCGCCTGGCAGCGCGAGGCCGTGCCGTTCTACGACACCATACACGCGCTGCAGGGCATCTACGGGCATTGGGCCCTGCCCCGCGCCAAAGACTTTGACCAGAGCGCCCGCGCCCTGGCGCCCGCCGTGGCCGCACTGTGCCAGGCCCAGGCCAGTGACAGCAAGACGGCTCTGGCCGCCGCGCGCACAGCTTGGCAGGCCACAGCGCGCGCATGGGAGCAGCTGACCGCTGTGTCGATAGGCCCCGTCATCGCCCGCCGCAGCCAGCGCGCCATCGACTTCACACCCACCCGCCCCGCGTTGATAGAAAAAGCCATCGTCACCCAGCCCCAGGGCGCCAAGGCCTTCGAGCGCATCGGCACCCCCGCCAAGGGCCTGCCCGCGCTGGAATGGCTGCTGTGGACCCGCCCCGTGCAGCCCGGCAGCCCTGCCTGCAGCTACGCACACGAAGTGGCGCAGGACGTGGCCGGCGAATCCGCCGCCTTGCAAGCAGCCTTCACCACCGCCGCAGGCACCGACTGGGGCGCCGAGGACGAACAGGAGCAGTCCACCCAGGCCATCAGCGAGTTTGTGAACCAATGGGTGGGCGGCATCGAACGCCTGCGCTGGGCGCAGATGGAAAAGCCCTTGCGCGCCGCTGGATCGGGATCTGGCAGCCGCACCCCCGACTACCCCCGTTCTGCCAGCGGCGACACCCTGGCCGCCTGGGCCGCCACCTGGGCAGGCCTGCGCAGCGTGACCGCCCTGCCTGCGAACGCCGCCACACCCGCGCCCGGCGAGGCGCTGGTGCCGCTGGAGATGTATTTGCGCGGCAAGGGCCTGAACCCGCTGGCTGACAAACTGCACCAGGCCACCGGCAAGGTGGATGCATCGATGGCGCAGGTGCAAAAAGCGGGTGTGCAGAACAAGGCCGCCATCCAGCAGACCGCGAAGGATCTGGCCGCACTCAAGTTTCTGGCCGAATCCGAAGTGGCACCGGCGCTGCAGGTGAGCATTGGATTCTCGGACGCCGATGGTGACTAGCTTGGAAGCGCCCCCTGAGGCGCTGCGCGCCATCCCCCCAGGGGGACGCCACCCGCAGCCCGGCCAAGCCGGTTCTGCGGTGGCCCCCGCCTTGGGCCGCCCCCCCCGCTTCCCGCAGTTCCATCGCCGCCACACGCTGCTCACTCTAGCAAGCCTTGGCGCCTGGTCCATAGCGCCCAACACGGCATGGGCCAGTACCGAAGGCCTTCCCATCCACCTGGCCGCCGCGTGGGAGCGCGAGGGCAGCTTTCACATCGGGCTGCTGTCCACGCAACCGGGCGCCGGGCAGTCGTTGCAGATCCACGCATCGCTCGAGGTCCCCACCCGCGCCCACGGCCTTTTTGTGCTGCCCGATGGCTCGGTGCTGGCCACCGCCCGCCGCCCCGGCGACTGGCTGGTGCGGTGGTGGCCCGGCCAACGCACCGAGCCGCAATGGCTGTGGCAGGACGGTGAGCGCAGCTTCAACGGCCACGTTATCGCCAGCGCAGACGGGGCCCGTTTGTTCACCACCGAAACGGATGCAGAAACCGGCGCCAGCTGGGTCGGCGTGCGCGACACCCGCACCCTGCAAAAAATCGCCGAATGGCCCACCCACGGCATCGACGCCCATGAGCTGACCTGGGACACGCGCACCACCCACCACGGCGCGCCCACCCTCATCGTTGCCAACGGCGGCGTGCCCACCGCGCCCGAAACCGGCCGGGTGAAGCGCGACCTGCCAACCATGAATTCGTCCATCGTGCGGCTGGATGGCCACACCGGCCGTCTGCTGGGCAAATGGCACCTGCAAGACCAGCGCCTGAGCCTGCGCCATCTGGCCTGGAGCCCCGATGCTCGGACCCTGGGCATCGCCCTGCAGGCCGAACACGACGACACCGCCGCCAAAGACGCCGCCCCCGTGCTGGCCCTGTTCGACGGCACCGCTCTGCGGGTGGTGCCCACGCCCGAGCACATCGCGCAAAGCATCCACGGCTACGGCGGCAGCATGGCCGCCACACCTGCGGGTTGGGCCGTGAGCTGCCCGCGCGCCAACGGTATTGCCACGTACACGCCACAGGGCGAATGGCGGGGGCTTGTGCCGCTGCCCGACGTCTGCCCGCTGGCCGTGCACGGCGGCGCGCTGTGGGCGGGCGGTTTGGGCGCCAGCCTGCAGAACGCGCAGGCCGCAGCGCCTGTGAGCCACGCGCATGGCCGCAGCCTGCGAGGCGTGCGGCTGGACAACCACTGGGTGTTGGCAGCGTAGAAAATTGAAGCAAAAAATGCCTCTAGCGCTTGTTGGTAAATCGCTAGTAGCTATAAATAACTGAGCAATCCGCCTGCGCGCCTACGGCTGGCGCGCATAGCGCCCGGGCGCCAGCCCCACATGGCGGCTGAATGCGGTGCTGAAGGTGCTGGCCGAGCTGTAGCCCACGCGCGCGGCCACTTCGTCGATGCCTATGCGGCCGTCGCTGCCGCGCAGCAGCTTCTTGGCCAGCGCCATGCGCCAGGCCAGCAGGTATTCCATGGGCGGCACCCCCACGGCGCGCAAGAAGCGCTCAAAGAATGTGGATCGCGACAACGCCGCCTCGCGCGCCAATGCATCCACTGTCCACGACTGCTCTGGCGCGCTGTGCATCAGGCGCAGGCCCACCGCCACGCGGGCGTCTGCCAGGCCGCGCAGCAGCCCGGGGGGCGCACCCGCCTCGTCGCTCGACCGCAGGGCCTCGATCAGCAGCAACTCCACCAGACGGTCCAGCACCAGGTCTCGGCCGGGCAGCATGGCCAGGCATTCCTGCCGCACCAGTTGCACCAGGGTCGGCAGCCGCGCCACCCCGCGCACATGCAGCAGGTCCGGCAGCAGCGACACCAGCAACGCGGCGTCGGGCGAATCAAACTCAAAGTAGCCGCCCAGCATGCGCATGTCCGGCGGGCCGTCGGGCGTGCCATGGCGCAGCCCGTGCTCCCCATCGGGCGCGGGCAAACGGTGGGGGTCCATGAACACCGGCTGCGCCAGTGGCTGCTCCATGCCCGACAAGGTGAACCCCGGCGTCGCGGGCATCAGCACAAAGTCGCCCGCCTCCAGCGTCACCGGCTCTTGCCCCGCCACGGCCAGCACGCACTGGCCTTCCAGCATGGTGCAAAAGCTCGGACTGCCGAACTCCCCATAACGCACGGCCCAGGCGCCCGCGCCGCTGATCACCTTGGAGAACACGGCGCGCGGCCGCAGCAGCGCAATCACTTGGGCGAGGGGATCCACCACATCCGGACTCCTGCAAACAAAAATTAGACGTTTGATTGTAGTTAATCCAGCCTTGGCCCGATATCGTTGCACCACCTTCCATCTGTTCCCATCCACCATCCCCAAGGAGTTTCACCATGAAGACCATTCTCATTACCGGCTGCTCGTCTGGCTACGGGCTGGCCACCGCCCGCCACTTTCACGCCCAGGGCTGGAACGTGATCGCCACCATGCGCACCCCGCGCGCTGACGTGTTGCCCGCATCAGACCGCGTGCGCGTTCTACCGCTGGACGTCACAGCGCCCGACAGCATCGCCCAGGCTTTACAGGCCGCTGGCCCCATCGACGTACTGGTGAACAACGCGGGCCTGGGGCTGTTCGGCGCCTTTGAGGCCACGCCCATGACCACGGTGCGTGACATCTTCGACACCAACACCTTCGGCACCATGGCGATGACCCAGGCCGTGTTGCCGCAGATGCGCGAGCGCGGTGCAGGCCTGGTGGTCAACGTCACGTCCAGCGCCACGCTGGCCCCCATGCCGCTGGTGGCAGCCTATACCGCCAGCAAGACGGCCATCGAGGGGTTCACAGCGTCGCTGGCGTTCGAGCTGGCGGCATTTGGCGTCCGCGTGAAACTCGTCGAGCCCGGCTACGCGCCCACCACCCAGTTCACCGCCAACGGCGCGGAGCGCATGCAGGGGTTGATCCCGTCCGCCTACGCTCCCTACGCCCAGTCAATCTTTGCAGCCCTGGGGCAGCCAGCCGCCGTGACGACCGAACAGGATGTGGCCGAGGGTGTGTGGGCGGCGGTGAATGATGCGTCAGACCGCCTGCGGTATGCGGCGGGGGCAGATGCGGTGGCGCTGGCGGAAGCGACGGTGGGTGAGCTTACTGTGGCTTAAGAGCACCCAGCAAACCATTGCCACGCACCGGGCACCCGGCACCTTGGTCAAGTCACTCGTAATGGCTGACCGTGACGCTGTACAACACCCCTGGGGTACCGGCTGCACCGTCACAGCAACAACCCCATCCGCCACAGACGCGTATTCGGCATAACGCACAAAGTAGCCGTTGTGCGCTTGCACAGCCTCCAGTTCCGATGGCTCCAACGCACGCTCTTGCAGGCCGTTTTGCAGCAGGTAGGCGTTGACGGCAACCACAGCCCGGCCCATATCGTTGCGAGAAACTTCAAACGACACCTCCGAGCGTGGTTGCTTGTTGCCGTCACCCACTGTTCCAAAGTACTCCGGCTCCGTCGCAACCCCCACCGCAGGAGCGCCGCGCACCAGCGAGGAAATCCCGAGGTAATAGGTGAGCGTGCCCCGCTTAGGCGTGAAGTCCTCTTGGGAGATGAGAAAGAGCCATGCACTCACCCAGAGTGCCAACGACGCGCAAGCCACCACGGTCAAGGCGATGCCGAGCACGCGCGGACGAAAATGCAAGCGCATAAACCTGCCGACAAAAACGATCGCCTTAGCGTCAATCCACCACCGTCAACTTGGCCACGCTGAGCGCCAGCCACTTGGTGCCATGGCGCGGGAAATTGACCTGCGCACGCGCGTCGTCGCCCGTGCCCTCGATGGCCAGCACCTTGCCTTCGCCGAACTTGGTGTGGAACACGTTGATGCCTGCGCGCAGGCCGTGGGACGGCGCGGTCTTCTGCACGGGCACCGGTGGGCTGGCAAAGGTCTCGGATTTAAAGCCAAATTGACCTCTAGCGCTTGATGGATAAGCGCTACCAGCTCCTGAATTAGGAGCATACGATCCAAACCCTTGCTGCTTGGGCGTAATCCACTTGAGTGCGGCCTCAGGCAGCTCGTCAAAAAAGCGGCTCTTGATGTTGTAGCGCGTCTGCCCATGCAGCATGCGCGTTTGCGAGTGGCTCAGGTACAGGCGCTTGCGGGCGCGGGTGATGGCCACATACATCAGTCGGCGCTCTTCCTCCAGACCATCGCGCTCGCTGGCGGAGTTTTCGTGGGGGAACAGGCCCTCTTCCATGCCGCCGATGAACACACCGTCAAACTCCAGGCCCTTGCTGGCGTGCACGGTCATCAACTGCACGGCGTCTTGGCCAGCCTGGGCCTGGTTGTCGCCCGCTTCGAGCGCGGCGTGGGTCAGGAAGGCGGCCAGGGGTGAGAGGGTTTCGCCGGTGTCGGCGTCCACGATGCCCGGCACGGCGGGCTTCAGGGGTTCGTCCAGCACCGGTGCGTTGGGGTCCAGCCCCTGGCTGACCGGGCTTTGGGCGCTCTGGGTGAGCGGCGTGCCATGCTCGTCCAGTGGCAGGGCCACGGCGTCGCGGCCAAAACCTTCCTGCGTGACAAAACTCTCGGCAGCGTTGACCAGTTCCTGCAAGTTCTCGATGCGGTCGGCGCCTTCCTTCTCCGTGCGGAAGTGCTCCACCAAGCCCGTGGATTCGAGCATCTGCTCGATGATGCCGCGCAGGTTCAGGCCTTGGGTCTGCTCGCGCAGCACATCGACCATGGCGACGAACGCGCCCAGGTTAGCGCCCGCCTTGCCGGGCACGGCGCTCACCGCGTCGTGCAGCGAGCAACCTGCGGCGCGGGCTGCGTCCTGCAGCACTTCGATGCTGCGCGCGCCAATGCCACGCGGCGGAAAGTTGACGACGCGGGTGAAGCTAGTGTCGTCGTGTGGGTTCTCCAGCAGGCGCAAGTAAGCCAGCGCGTGCTTGATTTCGGCACGCTCAAAAAACCGCAGTCCACCGTACACGCGGTAGGGCACACTGGCATTGAACAGCGCCGATTCGATCACCCGGCTTTGCGCATTGCTGCGGTAGAGCACGGCGATTTCCTTGCGCTCAAAGCCGTCGTTGCGCACGAGTTGCTTGATCTCATCGACCATCCACTGCGCCTCCGCCAGGTCAGAGCTGGCTTCGTACACGCGCACGGGCTCGCCCGCGCCCTGCGTGGTGCGCAGGTTCTTGCCCAGGCGGCGGCTGTTGTGGCTGATGAGGGCGTTGGCCGAATCAAGAATGTTGCTGTAGCTGCGGTAGTTCTGCTCCAGCTTGATCTGGCGCTGCACGTCGAACTCGCGCACAAAGTCGGTCATGTTGCCCACGCGCGCACCGCGAAAGGCGTAGATGCTCTGGTCGTCGTCGCCCACGGCAATCACGCTGCCGCGCGCCTCAAAGCGCCCGCCCACCTCGTTGCCCGCCAGCTGCTTGAGCCAGGCGTACTGCAGCTTGTTGGTGTCCTGAAACTCGTCCACCAGGATGTGCTGAAACCGGCGCTGGTAGTGCTCGCGGATCGGGTCGTTGTCGCGCAGCAGCTCGTAGCTGCGCAGCATCAGCTCGCCAAAGTCCACCACGCCTTCGCGCTGGCATTGGTCTTCGTACAGCTGGTAAATCTCGACCTTCTTGCGCGAGTCGCTGTCGTGCGCCTCGACGTTGGCAGGGCGCAGGCCTTCTTCCTTGCAATTGGCAATGAAATACGCCAGCTGTTTGGGCGGAAAACGCTCGTCGTCCACGTTGTGCTGCTTGCACAGGCGCTTGATGGCCGAGAGTTGGTCTTGCGTGTCCAGAATTTGAAAGGACTGCGACAGGCCCGCCGCCCTGTGGTGCGCGCGCAAAAGGCGGTTGCACAGGCCGTGGAAGGTGCCGATCCACATGCCGCGCACGTTCACCGGCAGCATGGCGGACAAACGCGCCACCATCTCTTTGGCGGCCTTGTTCGTGAAAGTGACGGCCAGAATGCCACCGGGCGTGGCATAGCCGTTTTGCAGCAGCCAGGCAATGCGGGTGGTGAGCACACGCGTCTTGCCCGAGCCTGCGCCCGCCAGTATCAGTGCGTGGCCTGCGGGCAGCGTGACGGCCGCCAGTTGCTCGTCGTTCAGATTGGCCAGGAGGGGCGATGCAGCCGAGGCCGCAGCAGCGTGTGGGGGCACCAGGGCTTCGGGTGCACCCGGGAACGGGTCTTGTGGGAACATGCGGCCATTGTAGAAAGCGCCCCGGCGCCCTCCCCCACCCGACCATGAAAAACATTGCCCGCACCCTGGCCAGCGTCCTGGTCCTTACTTACACAGCCTCAGCGCTGGCCCAGGCCAGCTGCAGCAGTGACGGCATCCCACAGCCCGTGGCCATTTTCGAGCGCTTCATCAGTGCCGACTGCGAAGTCTGCTGGAGCGATGCGGCCACCCCCGCGCCCTCTGCCACGGCGGGCGTGGCGGTGCTGGACTGGATCGTGCCGGGCAAGGCCGGTGACGAAGCGCCCTTGTCGGCCGCCGCCACCAACGACGCCCTGGCCCGCCTGCAGACCCTGGGCCGCAAGCCCCCTGTCTCCACCGATGTCCACACTGCCGCCATCGAGGCCGCCACGCCCGCCCGCCTGCGCGTGGCCCACGGCATGCCGTTTAACGACTACCTGGGCGTGGCCATCGCGTTCACGCCCCTGCAGCGCAACGTCGCAACGCCCGGAGCCATGGACTTTTACCTGCTGCTTGTCGAATCCGTGCCTGCAGGCACCGAAGGCACGAAAGTGGCACGAAATATGGTTCGAAACATGCTCCACGGCACGTGGGAAAAGCGCGAAAAGCTATCAAAAAAAGAGCAAATGAAATGGATGGAAACCCGGTCCATGCGCATCCCGGAAGGCGCACAGGCCGAGCGGCTGCGTTTGGTGGGCTGGGTGCAGGACGCCCAGGGCAGCGTCCTGGCGGCTGCGCAGTCCACCTGCCGATGACATCGGTGATAACGGTCATACCCGCACGGTTATAGGGTCTGCCAGGCAGGCGGGTAGAATCAATCACCGGGCCCAAGTTTCTTGACGCCCGGTTTTTTGTGCCCGCGCAATCTGCGGGGTTCGGAGCTGGCCACCACGCCAGTGCCCACAAAGCCGGTCCCAAGCCAAGCGCCCACGCCCGCGAAATCCTTCGCAGGCGACCTTTTCAAAGGAGCTTGGAATCTCATGGAAATCTTCGATTACGACAACGTTTTGCTGCTGCCCCGCAAATGCCGCGTGGAAAGCCGCTCGGAATGCGACGCCAGTGTGGAGTTGGGCGGCCGCTCGTTCCGCATCCCCGCGGTACCCGCCAACATGAAAACGGTGGTGGACGAAAAGATCTGTACCTGGATGGCCCAGAACGGCTACTTCTATGTCATGCACCGGTTTGACCTGGACAACCTCCAGTTCGTCAAGGACATGCACGCCAAGGGCTGCTACGCCTCGATCTCACTGGGCGTCAAACGACCCGACTACGACACCGTGGACCAGTTGGTGGCCCTGGGCCTCACGCCCGAATACATCACCATCGACATCGCCCATGGGCATGCCGACAGCGTGAAGAACATGATTGGCTACCTCAAGCAGCACCTGCCCAAGGCGTTTGTGATTGCTGGCAATGTGGCCACGCCTGAAGCCATCATCGACCTGGAAAACTGGGGTGCCGACGCGACCAAGGTAGGCGTGGGCCCGGGCAAGGTGTGCATCACCAAACTCAAGACCGGCTTTGGCACGGGCGGCTGGCAGCTATCTGCCCTCAAGTGGTGTGCCCGCGTGGCCACCAAACCCATCATTGCCGACGGTGGCATCCGCAGCCATGGCGACATCGCCAAGAGCATCCGTTTTGGCGCCAGCATGGTGATGATCGGCTCGCTGTTCGCAGGCCATGAAGAGTCCCCCGGCAAGACGGTGGAGGTGGACGGCGCTCTGTTCAAGGAGTACTACGGCTCAGCCAGCGACTTCAACAAGGGCGAGTACAAGCACGTGGAAGGCAAGCGCATCCTGGAGCCCATCAAGGGCAAGCTGGCCGAGACGCTGATCGAGATGGAGCAGGATGTGCAAAGTTCCATCAGCTACGCTGGCGGCACCAAGCTGATGGACGTGCGCAAGGTCAACTATGTGATCCTGGGCGGCGACAACGCGGGTGAGCACCTGCTGATGTAAACCAGCACCCGGGCCGAGATCAACGCGAGGTCAGGCCCGCAGCAGGTTTTGCGCCATGTGGTGCAGGTCGTGCCCCGGCTGGGCCAGGGCATCGACGATGCTGAAGTGGTGCAGTCCGGGTAATGCCACGCTACGGGGCACGAAGTGGCTGCCCCAGGCGTTCTGCATCAACTGGTTCTGCCGTAGGAACTCGGGGCTTTCATCCGCCCCCACGGCGCAATAGAGCGTACCGATGGCGGGCTCCAGCAGGCGCGCCGGGCTGCACTGCAGCACTTGCTGCTCCGTGAGGTTCAGCACCGTCTGGTACATGGGGGTGTGCATGATGGGCTCCAGATCGTGGACCCCGGAGATCGACAGCGCATTGCGCACCAGCCCATCCGGCAGACCGTCACCGATCAGCGGCCAAACACTGGTGAGCAGCAGGGCCGCCAGTTGGCCTCCCGCCGAATGCCCTGCCACGGTAATCCGCTTCGGGTCGCCCCCATGGGCGGCAACGTGGTGCCACACCCAACCCAGTGCTTTCTCCATTTGCCGCACGATGTGCGGAATGGTCACCGGCGCCTCGGGGGTGCCTGGGCACAACGCATAGTTCACCACCACCACACAAAACCCGGCCTGGGTAAAAGGCGGCGCAATGAACGAGTGATCGGATTTGTCGAGCGACCGCCAGTAGCCGCCATGGATGAACACCAGCACAGGCACCGGCCCGCCCGTGGTACGTGCAGACGGAAACACGTCCAGGGTTTCCCCTGCACCGCTGCCATAGGCCACATCCAGCACACAAGGGACGTTGGCCCGCACCTGCGCAGAATCCCGTGCCCAGCGCTGCAGGTAGTCCATGTGGTCGGGCACCAGAGCACGGTTGTTGTACATGCGCTCCAGCCAGGCGGGGTCATGCAGGGGCAAGGTCATGGGTAGGGTCTCCTGGGGCTGTGCGGCATCATCATTCCAATCTAGCCATGCTGCAAGCTCCGTGACAGGGTGATGCACCAAAAAGGCACATGATGCACACAGAGACAACGATCCCGGATGAATGACGCCATGACCACCACCCCGCTTCGCATTGCAGTCCTGGGCATTGGCATGATGGGCCGCCCCATCGCACGCCGCCTCAAGGAAGCCGGCCATCAGGTCCAGGTGTGGAACCGTACCCGAGCCAAGGCGGAGCCCCTGACAGCGTTTGGCATCACCGTCCATGCCTCGCCCACCGCAGCGGTCCAGAACGCCGATATGGTGATCAGCCTGCTGGAAAACGGCCCTGTCGTAGGACACGTCCTGTTCGAATCCGGAACGGCCAAGGCGATGCGCAAAGGCACCCTCTTCATCGACATGGCCTCCATCCAGCCCCGCGAAGCACGGGACCACGCCGCCCGCCTGGGCGAGATGGGCCTGGCCCACCTGGATGCACCTGTATCAGGTGGGACGGTGGGAGCAGAAAACGGCACGCTCGCCATCCTGGTGGGCGGGCGCCCTGAAGACTTTGCGCAGGCCCAGCCCGTGTTCACCGCCTGCGGCCGCGCCACCCATGTGGGCCCGCACGGCGCGGGCCAGCTCACCAAGTTGGCCAACCAGATGATCGTGGGCATCACCATCGGCGCGGTGGCCGAGGCATTGCTGTTTGCAGCCAAGGGCGGCGCAGACATGGCCAAGGTGCGCGAAGCCATTCAGGGAGGTTTTGCAGACAGCCGCATCCTGCAACTGCATGGCCAGCGCATGGTGGAGCGTGACTTTGCCCCACGCGGCCGCATGGCCGTGCAGCTCAAGGACATGCGCAACGCCCTGGCGACGGCCGGCGAGATCGGCTTCGACGCGCCCATCACAGCCCTGTTCGAGTCCCTCTATGCAGAAGGCGTAGATCATGGCCTGGGTGAACTGGACCACAGTGGCCTGTTTGTCGAACTCGCCAGCCGCAATGCCATGCAATAATTTTCTGGGTTGCTTGCCAAGCCACAAAAAACTAGTGCATAATTCGAGGCTCTGCAGTGATGCAGACAGATTTGTAAAAAGTTTGGGTTCTTAGCTCAGTTGGTAGAGCAGCGGACTCTTAATCCGTAGGTCGAGTGTTCGAGTCACTCAGGACCCACCAAACAAAAGCCGCAAGGCGCACAAAGCCGGTGCTACTTCAATGTAGCGTCGGCTTTTTTGTTTTTTCTGGCTACGAAAGAGGCGCAACACCCCTCTCCCTCGACTGGTTCCGTTCTCAGCAGCATGTTCAGGTTACAAAATAACCTCATCTTGCTTGCATATATGCGCTGTGCGCTGTGCGCCATAGGCTATCCCGAAGAACCCGTTCCTGTTGGTATTGCAACACGAGGATTTTTATGACTCCAATGCTCCAGAGGCGGACAGCACTTCTCACAGGACTGGGCTTGCTCGTGCCCGCCACTCTGTCACACGCGCAAGGGCAGGCGCTCGCAGTGACGGGTTTGGCGCGCGGCGGCCAATGGCCTGCCTGGGATACCTTCAAGGCCCAATTCACCAGCGAGGAAGGCCGGGTGATCTCGGACGACGGGGAGGGAGGGCGCACCTACTCGGAAGGCCAAGCTTATGGGCTTTTCTTTGCCCTGGTCGCCAATGACCGCAAGGGTTTCGACACCCTCCTGCGCTGGACCGAAAACAACCTGAGCGGCGGAGACCTGGGCGCACGCCTGCCCGCGTGGCTGTGGGGCCGTCGACCGGACGGAACCTGGGGCGTTATTGACAGCAATGCGGCCTCCGACGCTGACATCTGGATTGCCTATGTCTTGGGCGAGGCTGCACGCCTGTGGAACGCCCCGCAATATCGCGCCTTGGGGGCTCGTCTGGCCGCCCGCATCATTGCAGAGGAGACCGCAGACCTCCCTGGCCTGGGGCCGAGCCTGCTCCCTGCGCCAAGCGGCTTTGTGGAGGCCGAAGGCCGATGGAAACTCAACCCAAGCTATATGCCGTTGCAGGTCATGCAACGGCTGGCCACGCTCTACCCCCTCCCTGCCTGGAGGCAGCTCACTCGAAGTTCTGAAAAAATCATCGTGGGAGCCTCCCCCAAAGGCTACGCCCCTGACTGGACCTTGTACGACGCACGGCAAGGCTTTCTCATTGACGAAAAAGGCAAGGAAAAAGGCCAGGGCGCCTACAACGCGATTCGCGTCTACCTGTGGGCAGGCATGCTGCACCCTGCCGCACCTGGCCGCAAGCCCTTGCTTTCTGCATTGGCCCCCATGGCGAGATACGTGCGCGAACAGGGGTACCCACCTGAATCGATTGATGTACTGACAGGACAGGGCTCAGGCCCCGGTCCGGCAGGCTTTACGGCAGCGATGCTGCCCTTTTTGCAGGCGCAAGGCGATAGTGCTGCATTGAAAGCGCAGCTCAGCCGCCTCGTCGCGAATCCCGTGCGATCCACGGCGTACTATGAACAGACTCTGGCCCTGTTCGGACTGGGCTGGATGGAGGGGAGGTACCGGTTTTCATCCGGGGGCCAACTGCTGCCGCAGAGAACCAAGTCCTGACAGCGGCTCTTGCCGCAACAGCCGTCATCGGCCCTGTCCGAGCCCCCTGCCCACGCCCGATGTTCTACCCGTTGCCCACCCGATGAATCCCAACGCCCACACACTTTGGCGCGCCCCCCAATGGACCCTCGCTGCCCTCCTCGCCGTACTGGGCATGCTGGGGCCTTTCTCGATTGACACCTACATACCTGCCTTCACAGGCATTGCCAGTGCTCTGGGCGCCACCCCGGTGGAGATGCAACAGACCCTTTCGGCCTATCTCTTTGGTTTTGCGTTCATGAACCTCTTCCATGGAGCACTCGCAGACAGCTTTGGCCGGCGACCGGTGGTCCTGTGCGGGATCGCCATGTTCACGCTAGCCTCGGCTGGATGCGCGCTGTCACAAAGCATCGGCCAGCTCATAGCGTTCAGGGCATTGCAGGGCTTGTCTACGGGCGCAGGCATTGTGGTGTCGCGTGCGGTCATCCGCGACATGTTTCCCCCAGCGCGGGCGCAGCAGGTGATGAGCCAAGTGACGATCTACTTTGGCATAGCCCCAGCCATCGCTCCCATCGTGGGCGGCTGGCTCTTTGTACATGCAGGCTGGCACAGCATCTTCTGGTTTCTGACCTGCGTGGGTGTGGTGCTCTGGGTCGCAAACTTCAGGCTCCTGCCCGAAACATTGCAGGTCGAGCATCGCCAGCCGTTCAATGTGCCCCATCTGATGCGGGGGTACTGGCAGCTGGGGTCAAGCCCTCGATTTGTGCTGCTGGCGCTCGCAAGCGGCGTTCCATTCAATGGGATGTTCCTGTACGTACTGGCAGCACCTGCCTTTCTGGGCGAACACCTTGCACTAGCCCCCACGCAGTTCTTCTGGTTCTTTCTACTGACCATTTCGGGCATCATGGGCGGCGCGTGGCTGAGCGGGCGTCTGGCCGGCAAGATCGCTCCAAAACGACAGATACGGCACGGCTTTGTGATCATGTTTACCGTAGCCGTCTTCAATCTGGGAGCTAATCTGCTCTTTCCCGTGCACGCGGCCTGGTCACTGCTGCCGATTGCGGTCTTTGCGTTTGGCTGGGCACTGATGGTGCCGGTAGTGACCCTGCTGGTGCTGGACCTTCACCCCGAGCGCCGCGGCATGGCCTCGTCCATGCAAGCGTTTGTCGGCTCTACTGCGAACGGCATTGTGGCGGGCATCCTGGTCCCTTTGGTAATGCACTCAACGGTCTTGCTGGCCTTCGCATCGCTGCTCATGATGTGCGTGGGCATGATGGCTTGGATCTATCTGCACCATCGCTGGCCCGATATTGGAAGGACTGCAACGCCAGGTTGAGCCCCTGGCGTTCGTGAATTGCCCTGCGCGCTAGCAACAATGAGACCTCACTCTACGCCCCGCCAAGTCAGTGCGCACCCGCGAGAGTGGGATTCCAGGCGCCCGAGTACAAAGCCCAGCCTAACTGGAAGCTTGGCAAGTTTGTCGATGTCGAAGCGTTCAAGGCGGTAGAGGCACAGGTAATGGCACAGTAGTCACCCTGGCGAAGCCTCTGGAAAGCCGCTACGCCCGCCAGGCACTGGGGCCATCGATGCCTCGGAGCGCAACTTTCTAGCCAGGGCGCCAACCGGGTGGCTCTACGGCTACGCAGTTCACGCGGGCTGAGTTCTGAAGTACACCCCACGGCACCTGACGCCAAGCTTCCGTGCAACCCGGAAGGGGTCCTATGACAGTTGCCGCCGGTCCACCCCTTTTTCCTGGTAGTACCGGATTTTTTCGGCATACATGGCCTGGTCGGCACGATGGATGGCCGCTTCCACCATGTCGCCCGAACGGCATGAAGCGACGCCCATGGCCAGGCTGATAGGCTGACCCGGATAGAACTGGTTGTTCAAGTCCAACATGGAGAGAATGCGCTCCTGCAACGCAAAGGCGCTGCGCTCGTCCATGCCGGGCAGCAACACCGTGAATTCGTCTCCGCCAATGCGCGCGGCGCAGGCTGGCGGGTCCACCGCCTTGGCCAGTACTTCGCCCACCCTGCGCAGCATGGAATCGCCCGCAGCATGGCCCTGCTCATCGTTCACAACCTTGAGCCCGTTCAGATCAATCGCAATGATGGACAGAGGCCACGGCCCCTTGCGGGTGACACGATTGAGTTCTTCCGCATAGAAGGCCCGGTTGCGCAGCTGCGTCAGGACGTCATGCTTGCCAAGGTACTCCAGGTAGGCTTCCGCCTTTTTGCGCGCCGTGATGTCCACCAGCGACAGCAGCACCAGCCCCCAGTCCGCAAGATGGTCTGCCAACACAGAAAACTGCATGTGGATATGCACCGCATCCCCGGACAGCGCGTAGTTGACCACTTCGCGCTGCTGAAAGGTCTTGCCCTCCCACAGGTCCAGCAACTGGTCCGCGAAGGACTCATGCATCTCACCCCTAAACACCCGCCCGATGTTGTTCAGAAGCATCTCCTTGCTGGACGCACCGAACATGCGCAACGTCTGCTGGTTGACATCGATCACGCGAATCTCCTGCATGCAGCGCGCGACGAATTCAGGGTGCACCGTGATGAAGGTCTTGAAATCGTCAATGCCCTGCGAGCGAACACCGTCGAGCAGGCTTTTCACGGCACTGAAATCCTCGACCCACAACGAGACCGGGGAGTGCTCGAACAAATCCCGTGCATATTGTTCGCTGCGCCGAAGTTGGCTGGCACTCCGCACTTGGGCCGTGATGTCTTCCAGCGAAAGCAGAACGCGGCTCCAGTCCGCTTCATACCCTGGAAGGATGCGTGCGCGAATCTGAACGTCAAGACGCCGGCCATCCAGCGCATAGTTGACAGTCTGGTTCGAAAACTCCAGCTGCCCGGACCACAGCGCCGCCAGCTCATGGAAGACCGCATCGTGCATGTCATCCCTGAAGACCTGGTCCAGATTCGCTTCAAGCACCTGTTGGTTCTCGGCCGCAAACAGCTCCAGCGTGCGGCGATTGACTTTCAACACCTTGAGGGCAGCGCTGCATTGCCGCACCCTTGCGGAGTCCTGAGCAAGGTGGGCACGAAGATCGGAAACCCCCGCAGCGCGCCAGCGATCAAAAAGTTGCTTCAGGGCGCTGTAGTCCTCCAGCCAGAGAGACACAGGCGCCAGTTCGAACATGTGTTCAAAGTCTGCCTCGGAAGATAACGAAGACGACACTGCAGATTCCTCCCTGGGCAATTATTGTCGAGCTACTCTGCGTATTCTTGGTCCAGGGTCCCCACAACAACAAAAAAGGCCAGCACCTTGCGGTACCGGCCTTTGCAACAGGGGTGGCGCTAGCGCCACAGACCTGCCAGCGATCAGCGCGCGGGGCGCGCAGGGCGCTTGCGGGCATCGTGTGCCACGAACGGCTTGCCGCCACCACCAGCTGGCTTGGCAAACGCTGGCTTGCGGGGAGCGAAATCACCACGCGGTGCACCTGCATCACCACGGGGCGCAAAGTTGCCACGGCCTGCGTCACCAAAACCAGGTTTGCGGCCATAGCCTTCACCATCACGACGCGGCGCAAAACTACGGTCACCCCCACGGTCATCACGACCCGCAAAACCGCCAGCGCCTTCACCACGCGCAGGAGCACCACGGTTGTCGCGGCCAGCGAAACCACCGCCAAAGCCACCACCGAAACCACCACGGTCATTGCCACCACGTGCGGGACCACCGAAGCGGCCACGCGACTGGTTGTCACGGTTGTCGTACGAACGGCCCGGGGCGCCACGGCCACCACCAAAATCGCCACCGCGAGGTGCCTGCGGCGCGCGCTGCGAGGGCTCCATGCCGGGAATCACTTCGGCCTTGAACTGCTGGCGGCTGTACGACTCAATGTCGTAGATCTTGCGGCGATCGCGGAACTCGGCAAACGTGATGGCCAGGCCATCGCGGCCCGCACGGCCAGTACGGCCAATGCGGTGGGTGTAGTCCTCGGCCTTCATGGGCAGGCCGAAGTTGAACACATGGGTGATTGTGGGCACATCGATGCCACGTGCTGCCACATCGGTAGCCACCAGAATCTGCACCTGGCCAGCGCGCAATGCCATCAAACGGCGATTGCGCAAACCCTGGCTCAGGGCACCGTGCAATGCAACGGCCGAAAAGCCTTCTTGCTGCAGGTCGTTGGCCAGGCCATCGCACTCCACCTGGGTGCTGGCAAAAACGATGGCTTGGTTGATCGTGGTGTCACGCAGCCAGTGGTCCAGCATCTTGCGCTTGTGCTGGGCGTTGTCGGCCCAGTACAGCATTTGCTTGATGTTGGCATGCTTCTCTTGCGGAGAGTCAATGGTGACCTTCTGCACAGACGAACCTCCGTCGTGCATCACGCGCATGGCCAGCTGCTGGATGCGGGGCGCGAAGGTGGCGCTGAACATCATGGTCTGCTTGCGCTGGGCGGTCAGCTGGTTCAGTTCGGCCAGGTCGTCCGAGAAACCCAGGTCGAGCATGCGGTCGGCTTCGTCAACGACCAGGAACTGCACCTTGTCGAGCTTGATCTGCATCGAGCGCTGCAGGTCCAGCAAGCGGCCGGGGGTGGCCACCACCAGGTCGGCGTTTTGCAGCTTGGCGATCTGCAATTGGTAAGGCATGCCACCCACCACGTTAGCGACACGCAGGCCACGGCAGTGCTTGACCAGGTCGATAGCATCGTGCGCGACTTGCTGCGCCAGTTCACGCGTGGGGCACAGAATCAGGGCACCAGGGGTGGCGGCCTTGAAATTGCGCGAGCTGGTGGGGTCCTTGCGCTTGGCGCGTTTGGGGGCAGCTTCACCACGGGCGGCAGCTTCGGCCACAGCGCGCTCGAAAGCAGCGCGTTCTTCGGCTTCGGCAGCAGCCTGCTGGTTGATCAGCGTGTGCAGCACGGGCAGCAGGAAGGCGGCAGTCTTGCCGCTGCCGGTCTGGCTGGAAACCATCAAGTCGATGAACTTGGTGGAGTCGTTGCCACCGCCCATTGCCAAGGGAATGGCCTTGAGCTGCACGCTGGTGGGCTGGGTGTAGCCCAGGTCAGCCACGGCTTGCACCAGTTCAGGGGCCAAGCCCAGTTCGATAAAGCCGTTGGGTTCAGCAGTCACGGCAACGTCGGCCTCGGCGACAGCTGCTACCACGGCGTCCAGAGGGGAAGACTGCACGGAAATGTCGGCAGCAAAGGAAGTGTCGGCAGGCGCGAATTCGCCCTGCACCAAAGAGGTGTCGGTCATGATTTTTCTCTCACGAAGACGATCGCAAGCGTAGCCTGCGAGTGGCTTCGTCAATGGTTAAAAAACATCAACCATCAAACGAAACCTGCATTGCTCTGGGCGGATGCTGGTGGGCGTTGTTCGCTAGTCCTGCACTGCGTTGAAAACAGTCGGCTGGCAAGCCCGGTGTGTGAGGGGAGATGCACAATCTGCGAGGAATGGATTCCTGCGCAGCCGCTAATTATGGCATGGATAGGTATTTTCCCGCAAGCCCCTCTCAGTTCTTGCGATACAAACCCACAAGGTCTTCAGCCGCCCTCCCCGGAATCCGTCACACCGAAAGCAGGTGCTTGCGGTAGTGCGCCAGTTCGTCAATGGACTCATGCACGTCTGCCAGGGCCGTGTGCTTCTGCGCTTTCTTGAAGCTGGTGTAGGCCTCGGGCTTCCAGCGCTTGGCCAATTCCTTAAGGGTGCTCACGTCCACGTTGCGGTAATGGAAGAATCGCTCCAGCTTGGGCATATAGCGCACCAGAAAGCGCCGGTCCTGGCCGATGCTGTTGCCGCACATAGGCGCAGTCCCTTTGGGAACGTACTTGCTCAGGAAGGCAATGATCTGCTGCTCTGCCTCCTCCTCCGTCACGGTCGAGGCCTTCACCTTGTCGATGAGGCCGCTGCGGCCGTGGGTGCCCTTATTCCAGGCATCCATCTTGCCCAGCAGTTCATCGGACTGGTGGATCGCAAAAACTGGCCCCTCGATGCGCGGCTCCAGGCTCGGTCCCGTCACGATGACGGCGATTTCAAGAAGGCGGTCGGTATCGGGCTCCAGGCCAGTCATTTCGCAATCGAGCCAGACCAGGTTCTGGTCGGATTTGGCAAGTGCGTGAGGGGTGGGGTTGTTGGCTTCTGACATGGCGCGCATTGTCGCCGATGGCCTAAACTCGCCGCTCATGCCCACTTCCGACGCCTTCTCTCCCGCCCTGGCGCTGACGCTTGCGTTTGCCGCAGCTCTCACACTGGGCCTTGTGCTCAAGTTCTGGCTGGCTACGCGCCAGATCCGGCATGTGGCGCGACACCGCAGCGACGTTCCCGCACCATTTGCCGAACGCATCGCGCTGGCGGCGCACCAGAAGGCCGCGGATTACACGATCACCAAGGCGCGCCTGGGCTTGCTGGAAATGGCACTGGGTGCGGCCGTGCTGCTGGGCTGGACACTGCTGGGTGGACTGGATGTGCTGAATCAGGCCCTGCTCAGCGCCCTGGGCGGCGGGATGTGGCAGCAGTTGGCGCTGCTGACCGCCTTCGCCGCCATCAGCGGCCTGATCGACCTGCCGCTGTCGCTGTACCAGACCTTCGTCGTGGAAGAGCGCTTTGGTTTCAACAAGATGACCTGGCGCCTGTGGGTTGCCGATGCGCTCAAGGGCCTGCTGGTCGGCGCACTCATCGGCCTGCCCATCGCCGCGCTGATCCTTTGGATCATGGCGGCGACCGGTCCGCTGTGGTGGCTATGGGCCTGGTGCTTCTGGATGGGTTTCAATCTGCTGCTGATGGTGGTGTATCCCACCTTCATCGCCCCGCTGTTCAACAAGTTCCAGCCACTCGAAGATGAATCGCTCAAGGCCCGTGTCACTGCCCTCATGCAGCGCTGCGGCTTCTCGGCCAAAGGGCTGTTCGTGATGGACGGCAGCCGCCGCAGCGCGCATGCCAACGCCTACTTCACGGGCTTTGGCGCAGCAAAGCGCGTGGTGTTTTACGACACCCTCTTGCGCCAGCTGGCCCCGGGCGAGGTCGAGGCGGTGCTGGCCCATGAGCTGGGGCATTTCAAGCACCGCCACATCATCCAGCGTATCGTGACCATGTTCGCATTGAGCCTGGCAGGCTTTGCACTGCTGGGCTGGCTCTCCAACCAGGTGTGGTTCTACACCGGGCTGGGCGTGCGGCCGAGTATCTCGTTGGACCCCACCCTGGCCGCAGCCCCCAATGACGCATTGGCCCTGCTGCTTTTCATGCTTGTGGTGCCAGTCTTCACGTTTTTCATCTCGCCGCTGTTCTCGCAACTTTCGCGCCGCCACGAATTCCAGGCAGACGCCTACGCCGTCGCCCAGGCCAGCGGCGCCGACCTGTCCTCCGCCCTGCTCAAGCTCTACGAAGATAATGCCTCCACGCTCACACCCGACCCGGTGTACGTGAAGTTCTACTACTCGCACCCACCCGCCACCGAGCGGCTGGCGCGCATGCACAACCCCTCCCATCCATGACTACCATGTTGAAGAAAAAAGACTGGTCAACGCTTACACGTCGTGCGTTGACAGCTACCGAAGTTGTAGCAAACCTGGCCAAACTCGAAGGCTGGAGCCTGACGGGCGATGGCGCTGACGTCGCCATTGAGAAGACCTACCATTTCGCCAACTACTACGAGACCATCTCGTTCGTGAACGCCTTGGCCTTCATTGCCAATGCCCAGGATCACCACCCCGATCTGTCGGTGCACTACAGCCGCTGCGTGGTGCGCCTGAACACGCACGACGTGCATGGCATTTCATCCACGGATTTCGAGTGCGCAACGCAGTTCGATGCCCTGGTGGCCTGACCCCATGACCTTGCGCACCACAGGCTCCCATGGCTGAACGCAGCGCGCTCATGGACGGCACCGTGGTCGCCAGCCATGGGCGCCACTGCATGGTGGAGACGCCCGACGGCGAACGCCGCATCTGCCACCCACGCGGCAAAAAGAGCCAGGCAGTGGTGGGCGACCATGTGCTGTGGCAGGCGCCCCCGCCCGGCCAAGGCGAAGAGGGCACCATCGAAAAGGTCAAGGAACGGCGCAACCTCTTTTACCGACAGGACGAGATCCGCACCAAGTCGTTTGCCGCCAACCTCGACCAGGTGCTCATCCTGATCGCGGCAGAGCCGGTGTTTTCGGAAAGCCAGCTAGCCCGCGCCCTGATTGCCGCCGAGGCCGAGGGCATCAAGCCCATCATTGCACTCAACAAGAGCGATCTGGTCGAACCTTTCGCCCGCGCCTGGGAGCGCTTGCTGCCCTACCGGCACATGGGCGCCAGCAAGCACTATGGCGTGCTGCCGCTGTCGCTGGCGCTCTCCAGCGACGTGGACCGCGCGCTGCTGATGGAACATCTGCAGGGCAAGACCACGCTGGTGCTGGGGCCCTCAGGGTCCGGCAAGAGCACCCTCATCAATCTGCTGGTGCCAGGCGCTTCCGTGCTCACCGGTGAAATCTCGCAGGCGCTGAACTCGGGCAAACACACCACCACCAGCACGCACTGGTACTGGATGGACAAGGCCCGTACCACCGCGCTCATCGATTCACCAGGCTTTCAGGAGTTTGGGCTGCACCACATTGCCCCCATGCAACTGGCAGCCTGCATGCCCGACATTGCAGCACATGCGACAGCCTGCAAGTTCTACAACTGCACGCACCTGCACGAGCCGGGCTGTGGCGTGCTGGATGCAGTCAAACTGGGCCCCAGCGCAGGCGGTATAAGCGCAACACGCTATAAAATTTATAGCGATTTATTTGAAGAACTGCGCCACACCCGGTACTGAGCCGAGCGCGGCCTCCACCACTGCCGCGGCGGAAACCAGCGCACCCGTGGAACTAGCTTGCATGGTTGAGGGTGCGCCCCTGTCCGATGGAAGCCGCACTGCGGTTCAGGGGGCTTGCCAGCTACCCCAGCAACCGCGCCAGCGTGAGCAACGCCAGCAGCAGCATCCACACCACCACCGAGCGCCACACCAACCCCACAACGCTGCGCAGGTGGCCCACCTCGGGCTCGCGGCCGGGGGTGGAATCGCTGTCGCCCATGTCGGCGTCGATCTCCAGGCCCTGTGGCGCGTGCAATTCAGTGCGCGCCTTCAGTGCCTCGCCCCCCAGGCGTACATTGATGGCACCTGCCGTGGCGGCCAGCACCACGCCGTCGTTGTCATTGGGGAAACGCTGTGCGTGAAACCGCCAGCCCTCAATCGCCTCTTCAAAGCTGCCCACCACCGCAAAGCTCAGTGCCGTGAGCCGGGCCGGAAGCCAGTCGATGGCAGTCCACGCCTGCGCAGAGGCCTGCTGCAGGGAGGCGCTGGCAGGCTGAGCGCCCGTGCGCTGCTTGTAATGCCAATAGCGCGATACAAACTCAGCCAACCGGTACAGAACAGCCCCGGTCGGCCCCAGGCCCAGGGCAGCCAGCACGGAGAACCATGCCAACACGCCGAACACATGTCGGTGGGCCGCCAACACTGAATACTCGATCACATGGCGCACGATCTCGCTGCGCGGCAGCGCCCCCACATCCACCTGCTGCCAGTGGGCCAGGCGCTCGCGGGCAGCATCTTCATCGCCCTCCTCCAACGCGTCGCGGATGCCCGTGAAGTGGTGGCTGAACTGCCGAAACCCGAGCGTGATGTACAGCACGGCCACACTCCACAGCACTGCAAAGGGCCACCCCAGCCCCCAAAGCAACAGCCAGTGAATGGCCAGGGTCACCAGGGCCGGAACCAGCACCGCAAGGCTCCAGGCCACCCAGCCGTGGTGCGGCTTGCCCGCATCAAAATTGCGACTCACGGACAGCGCCCACGCTCTCAGACCTGCATGAATGGGATTGCTGCGTGCCAGCGGGCGGGCCTGCTCGATCAGCAGAGCGAACAGGATGGCGAAGAAACTCATGGGGGGCAATGATACTGGTGCTTTGCCCCGATGCACCCTATCGCACGCAGGCCCGGTTTACGCCTGCATGAAACGGTAGAAGTTGCGCAGCATGCCTGCTGTCGCACCCCAGATGTAATGGTTCTTGCCGCCGTCCTGGTAGGGCATCGAGAACCACTCCCGGTGTACGCCATCCCGGTCGAACACATGGCGCCGGTGGTTGGCGGGATTGAGCAGAAAATCGAGCGGCACCTCGAAAAGGTCGGCCACTTCATACGGATTGGGTTGGAGCACGCAGTCCGGCTGCACCAGCGCCACCACGGGCGTGATGATGAACGATGAGCCGGTGACATAGATTGGCAACGTGCCGAGCACTTCGACAAAATCCCGAGCAAGCCCCACCTCTTCCTGCGCCTCGCGCAAGGCCGTGTCGGCAGGCGTTGCATCTCCCGCGTCTGCCCGCCCACCGGGGAAGGCCACCTGCCCCGAATGGGTGGACAGGTGGGCCGTGCGTTCGGTCAACAGGACCATGGGCTGTTCGCGCAGCACGATGGCAATCAGCACCGACGCACGGGCGGGCTCGCGGTTCATGAACTTCTTTTCCAGCAGCACCTCAGGCTCCCACTGCGGCGGGTGCGCAAAACGCGCCCGCAGCGCTTCAGCGGTCTGCGCCTGAACCGGCACCGCAGGCAGGTGCGCATCCACCCCCACCACCGGAACAAGGCGGGGGTCAAAGTCGGGCAGGCTCGACAAAGGAGCGATCACCGACGAGACAGCAGGACTGGAAGAAGGGTCCACAAGAAGGGGGAGGTGAACAAGCCAAAAAACAAAAAGCCGCTACAGGCAGACGCTGTAGCGGCTTGTGAGGTCGAGCCTGCGCCTTATGCGGCGGTGGCGGCTGCAGCCTTGTTGACACGCGAAGGCAGCTTTTCCTTGATACGTGCCGACTTGCCGCTGCGGTCACGCAGGTAGTACAGCTTGGCACGGCGCACATCACCACGGCGCTTGACTTCAATGCTGGCGATCAGGGGGCTGTAGGTCTGGAACGTACGCTCCACGCCTTCGCCGCTGGAGATCTTGCGCACGGTGAAGCCGCTGTTCAGGCCGCGATTGCGCTTGGCAATCACCACACCTTCGTAGGCCTGCACGCGCTTACGGGTACCTTCCACCACGTTCACGCTCACGATGACGGTGTCACCAGGGGCGAATTCGGGGATGGTCTTGTTCAAGCGGGCGATTTCTTCCGCTTCCAGGGTCTGAATCAGGTTCATGTTTGATATCCAACGATCTTGTCCGCGCCAAAAATGGCTGCGTCGGGATTGACGTCTCAGTGTTTTGCGGGAGAACTCCCTGTCAAAACGGCCGGCCAGAGGATCGAAAAGCCTTTGATTATAGCAATTCAGCTGAGCTTGG
Source organism: Acidovorax sp. Leaf73 (assembly GCF_916855635.1). Lineage (NCBI taxonomy): Bacteria > Pseudomonadati > Pseudomonadota > Betaproteobacteria > Burkholderiales > Comamonadaceae > Acidovorax > Acidovorax sp. Leaf73. Next base: position 601,862 of record NZ_CAKASI010000002.1, on the reverse strand, counting down.
CCAATACTGCTTCATCCGCAGCGGCCAGATGCCCTGCTTTGCGCGCCGCCTCGATGAGATCGGGCCTGTGCCGGGCCGTGGTGGCCAGGCGCTGGTCGCGCCGCCAGCGCTCGATCTGCGCATGGTGGCCAGACATCAGCGCGGCAGGCACCTGCTGCCCTGCCCATTCTTCAGGGCGCGTGTAGTGCGGGCAATCGAGCAGGCCGTCGAGCGCCGGGTTGAAGCTGTCGAACTGGTGGCTGCCCTCATCATTGAGCACGCCGGGCTGCAAGCGCGCCACAGCGTCCAGCAGGGCTATGGCAGCGATTTCGCCACCCGACAGCACAAAGTCGCCCAGACTCATCTGCAGATCGACATGGGTATCGATGAAGCGCTGGTCAATGCCTTCATAGCGCCCGCACAGCAGGATTGCACCCGTACTTGCAGACCAGCGCTCTACGGCAGCATGGTTCAGCGTTTCGCCAATGGGCGAAAAAAGGACCAGCGGCGCCTCACTACTCTCGGCCTCACCACGCTCCACCCGGATAGCTGCAAGACACCGGGCGAGGGGCTCAGCCATCATCACCATGCCCGGCCCGCCGCCAAAGGGCCGGTCATCGACACGGCGGTAGTTGCCATCGGCATAGTCGCGCGGGTTCCACAGGCGTACATCGACCTGGCCGCCGGCATACGCGCGGCGGGTCACGCCGCTGGCCAGGAACGGCGCAAACAGCTCGGGGAACAGGGTGATGATGTCAAAGCGCATGGTGGGCGGCGCCAGGGCGGGAGTTCCGATCAGTAGTCCGGCTGCCAGTCCACCGTGATGCGCTTTTCGGCCAGGTCCACGTTGTCAATGAAGGCCGAGACAAAAGGGATCATCCGCTCCTGTGCCTTGCCGTCCTGCTCATAAGTCAACACCAGCACCGTCTGCGGACCGGTGGACATCAATTCCTGCACCTGCCCCAGCGCCACACCTTCGCGGTTGACGACCGCAAGACCGATCAGATCGATCCAGTAGTACTCGCCCTCCGTGGTGGACGGAAAGCTGGAGCGCGGCACAAAGATGCGCGCGCCGCGCAAGGCTTCGGCGGCATCGCGGTCATCAATGCCCTGCGCCCAGGCAACCACGGTGTCCGAATGGTCCTTGGCCTGGCGGATGGACAACAACACGGTGCCCGCAAAGGTCTTGGCGCCGCGTTCGGAAGGCTGCAGGTACCAGCGTTTGGATGAAAACAGCGCCTCAGGGCTGCTGCTGTGCGACAGCACCTTGAACCAGCCCTTGACACCCCAGGCATCGGCAATGCGCCCCACTTCAACGGCGTCTGTGGGCAGCTCTGCGGGTTCGAGGGTCAGGTTGGTGGCCATGGCGGGGGATTCCAGAATAGGAAAAGGGCGGGTTTCGCCAGGCATGCCGACGAAACCCGCCCTTTTCAGGGAGCTTTAAGCAGCCTTCTTGGCGGCTTGCTTGATCAGGCGGTCCACGGTAGGCGAGGACTGGGCGCCCACGCTCTTCCAGTACGTCAGACGGTCTTGCACGATGCGCAGGCCTTCTTCGGATTCCTTGGCGGTGGGGTTGTAGAAGCCGATGCGCTCGATGAAGCGGCCATCACGGCGCACGCGCTTGTCAGCAACGACGATGTTGAAGAAAGGACGGCCCTTGGAGCCGCCGCGGGAGAGTCGAATGACGACCATGATTTATCCTTCGGGTGGTGAACTCCGGCAACATTTGCCTTGAGCCACTGTGTTCGCAACCATATTCGCAACGCTTGAGACACGCGACATGGCCACCCGGCCAGCGACACGCTGCAAAGCCCGCGATTATATCCATTTCCCTCTTCCATGCCCAAAATTCGTTCCAGCACCGACAGCGATATTCCCGTCATCACGGCCATTTACCAACACCATGTGCTTCACGGCACAGGCACCTTCGAGATCGATCCACCATCTGAAGCCGACATGGCAGGCCGCCGTGCCGACGTGCTGGCCCGAGGCCTGCCCTGGCTGGTGGCCGAAAAGGACGGCCAGGTGCTGGGCTTTGCCTATGCCAACTGGTTCAAGCCTCGCCCGGCCTACCGGTTCTCGGCCGAGGACTCGATCTACGTGGCCGACAGCGCCCGTGGCATGGGCCTGGGCCGCAAGCTGCTGACCGAGCTGGCGGCCCAGGCCGAAGCAGCAGGGGTACGCAAGCTGCTGGCCGTGATTGGCGACTCGGCCAACGCGGGCTCGATCGGTGTGCACCGGGCGCTGGGCTTCACCGACGTGGGTGTCATGCGTTCGGTGGGATGGAAGTTCGGCGCCTGGCGCGACATCGTGCTCATGGAGAAGACCCTGGGCGCGGGCGACACCACATCGCCCGAATGAAAACGGCCCCCATGCTCTCCCCGCAGCGCAGAGCGCAGCCCTCCGAAGCTGCCCCCTTGGAGACCACTTGTTCATCTTGGGGCGGCCCGACGATGAATAATGCCCCATGAAAAACAAAACTTTGGCGGCATGGCTTGCCTTCGTGGGCGGGCCGCTGGGCCTTCACCGCTTTTACCTGCACGGGATCACCGACATGCTGGGCTGGCTGCTCCCGATACCGACGGCCCTCGGTATCTACGGCATCCAGCGCGTGCAACAGCTCGGCCAGGACGACCACACCAGCTGGATGTTGATTCCTTTGCTGGGCTTCACGATTGCGGGCTGCGCCTTGCAAGCCATCCTGTTTGCACTCAAGACGCCCGAGGCGTGGAACGCGCGCTACAACCCCACGGCCGCACCCGACGCCCCGGCGGGCAGGACCCAATGGATCACCATCGGCGCCATCGTGGTCTCGCTGTTGGTGGGCACGGCGGTGCTGATGGCCAGCCTCGCGTTCAGCTTCCAACGGTACTTCGAGTACCAGATCGAGGAAGCTCGCAAGATCTCGCAGTGACCGACACCCACCAATCGAACGCCCCATTGAATTCACATTCAAATGGGGCGTTAGCGCTTTTCCATATTGCCTGATTAGCTATATATTCAATAGCAAATCAGAAATCAGGGCATTCAGAATATCTGCAGACTGATCCAGTACGCCACGGCAGCCACAAACGCACTGGCGGGGATGGTCAAGATCCACGCCCAGACGATATTGCCTGCCACGCCCCAGCGCACTGCGCTGGCGCGCTGCGTGGAGCCCACGCCCACGATGGCGCCTGTGATGGTGTGGGTAGTGGATACCGGAATACCCAGCGTTGTTGCCAGGAACAGGGTCAGCGCCCCGCCCGTCTCGGCACAGAAGCCGCCGACGGGCTTGAGCTTGGTGATCTTCTGGCCCATGGTTTTGACGATGCGCCAGCCGCCGAACATGGTTCCGAGACCGATAGCCACGTAGCAGCTGACAATCGTCCAGGTGGGTGGCGAAGCATCGCTTGCCGACGAATACCCTGTGGCAATCAGCAGCAGCCAGATGATGCCGATGGTCTTTTGCGCATCGTTGCCGCCGTGGCCCAGGCTGTAGGCCCCTGCGGACACGAGTTGCAGGCGCCGGAACCATTTGTCCACCCGGCTTGGCCGCGTTCGCCGAAAGATGTGCGCCACAGCCACCATCATGAGAGAGCCCAGCAGGAAGCCGAGCAAGGGCGAAACGAAGATGAACGCCACGGTCTTGAGGATGCCGGTGGAGATCAGCGCGCTGGCGCCCGCCTTGGCGATCACCGCCCCCACGATGCCGCCGATGAGCGCATGCGATGAGCTGCTGGGGATGCCGTAGTACCAGGTGATGACGTTCCAGGTGATGGCGCCCACCAAGGCACCAAACACCACATGGGTGTCCACGATGCCAGGCTGCACGATGCCCTTGCCCACCGTGGCGGCCACGCTCAGGTGGAAGACAAAGATCGCTACAAAGTTGAAGAACGCGGCGAACAGCACCGCCTGCGCGGGCTTGAGCACGCCGGTGGACACCACCGTGGCAATCGAATTGGCAGCATCATGAAACCCGTTCATGAAGTCGAACAGGATCGCCAGTGCCACGAGCAAGACCACAACCCAGAGGGCCGTCTGTACGGTTTCCATACTGGTCAGCCTGCCGGATCAGGAGTTTTCGAGGACGATGCCCTCGATGCAATTGGCCACGTCCTCGCACTTGTCGGTGATGGTCTCCAGCAGCTCGTAGATGGCCTTGAGCTTGATCACCTCGCGCACATCGGGCTCTTCACGGAAGAGCTTGCTCATGGCGCTGCGCATCACGCGGTCGGCGTCGGATTCGAGCTTGTCGATCTCTTCGCAGGTCTTGAGCGCGGCTTCAGCCACGGCCGGATCGGCGATCTTGTCGAGCAACTTGACGGCATCACGCAGGCGTTCGCAGCACTTGAGGCTCAGGTCGGTCAGGCGGGTGATCTCTTCCGTCATGTGGCGCACGTCGTACAGCGCCATGGTCTCGGCAGAGTCCTGAATCAGGTCGGCCACATCGTCCATGGTGTTGATCAGCGTGTGGATCTGCTCGCGGTCGATAGGGGTGATGAAGGTCTTGTGGATGGCCTTGTTCACCTCGTGCGTCACGCGGTCAGCAGCACGCTCGGCGTTGTCCACATCCTGGTTGTATTTGTCGCGCAGGTGCGGGTCGCTGTAGTTGGCCACCAGTTGCGAGAAAGCCCGGGCCGCCTCGACGATGCGGTCTGCATGCTGGTTGAACATTTCGAAAAAATTGCCTTCGCGTGGCAACAGCTTGGCAAACAGCATGGAGGCTCCTGGATGGGTATCGATTTTTTGAAAATGAGACAAAGTCATGACAAAACCATGACTTTTGAATGACAAGCGAGTTTAACCGGCCGCCCTCACCCGCAGCCACGGGCGCCCGGCGCGGATACCGGGCAACACGCACCATTCATCAGGCACTGCGGAAAATGAAATACACAGCCCCCACCAGGCACAGGCCTGCCCAGAGGTAGTCCCACTTCAGGGGCTGGCCCATGTAGAACACCGCGAACGGCACAAACACCGCCAGCGTGATTACCTCCTGCATGATCTTGAGCTGCCCCACGTTGAACTGGGTAAACCCGATCCGGTTCGCGGGCACCTGCAGCAGGTACTCGAACAGTGCAATGCCCCAACTCACCAGCGCTGCGGTGTACCAGGGTGACGTGGCCAGGTTCTTGAGGTGCCCGTACCAGGCGAAGGTCATGAAAACGTTGCTGGCAATCAGCAGCAACACGGTCTGTAGTGATACGGGCAAGGATTGCAGAGCGGACATCGACATGCGGCGACAGGTGGTGGCGGGGTGGGTGCAAATTATGAACAAAATTGGCATCTGGCGCTGGATACACATCCGCCATAAGCTATAAAAAACATAGCGATCAATCCATACAAACACCAACGCCTGCGCCAAAAAAAAGGCACCGCCGTGTGGCAGTGCCTTGTGCGACGCACCATGCACCTGCCCCACGCAGGGCGGGCCGGGCGGGGGTGTTGCCTTATTCGCCCAGGTAGGCGGCGCGCACCTTGGGATCGTTCAGGAGTTCCTGGCCGGGGCCGGCCATGGTGATCAGGCCGGACTCCATCACGTAGCCACGGTCGGCAATTGCCAGCGCCCGGCTCGCGTTCTGCTCCACCAGCAGAATGGTGACGCCCAGGGCGTACACATCGCGCACCACTTCAAAGATCTTGTCCACCATGATGGGCGACAGCCCCATGGAGGGCTCGTCCAGCAGCAGCACCTTGGGCTGGCTCATCAGCGCACGACCCATGGCCAGCATCTGCTGCTCGCCGCCCGACATGGTGCCAGCGAGCTGGTCCTTGCGTTCGCGCAGGCGCGGGAAGATGGTGAACATCTTTTCGATGTCGGCCAGGATGCCTGCCTTGTCGCGGCGCGTGTAGGCGCCCATCTGCAGGTTCTCGGTAATGGTCATGCGGGCGAACACGCCCCGGCCTTCCGGCACCATCACAAGGCCCTTCTTCACCAGATCCCAGGCGCCCTTGCCCTTGATGCTTTCACCCAGGTAATGGATGTCGCCATCGTTCATGCCCAGGGTGCCGGTGATGGCCTTCATGGTGGTGGTCTTGCCAGCGCCGTTGGAGCCAATCAGCGAAACCAATTCTCCCTCGCGCACTTCAAAGTCCACGCCCTTCACGGCCTGGATACCGCCGTAGGCCACTTTCAGGCCCTTGACCTGCAGCAGTACCTTGTTGGATTTTTCGGCCATTCTCAATGTCCTCCGGTGCCCAGATAGGCCTCAATCACTTTTTCGTTCTTCTGCACGGTGGCAGGCGTACCTTCGGCGATCTGCTTGCCGTAGTCGAGCACCGTCACGCGGTCGCACAGGCCCATCACCAGCTTCACGTCGTGCTCGATGAGCAAGATGGTGCGGTTGTCGTTGCGGATGCGGTCGATCAGCTCGCGCAGCAGCACCTTTTCGGTGGCGTTCATGCCGGCTGCGGGCTCGTCCAGCGCAATCAGTTGCGGATCGGTGGCCAGGGCGCGGGCGATCTCCAGGCGGCGTTGGTCGCCGTACGACAGCGTGCGTGCCTTGTAGTCGGCGAACTTGCCAATGCCCACGTAGTCGAGCAGTTCCTGCGCGCGCTTGGCAATGGCCAGCTCTTCTTCCTTGAAACCCTTGGTGCGCAGCACCGCGCCCAGCAGGCCGGACTTGGTGCGGATGTGGCGACCCACCATTACATTTTCCAGCGCCGTCATTTCTGCAAACAGGCGGATGTTCTGGAAGGTGCGGGCAATGCCCGCCTTGGCCACTTCATGCACGGCCGTGGGCTCGTAGGGCTTGCCGGCGAGCTCAAAGGTGCCGCTGTCGGGGGTGTACAGGCCGGTGATCACGTTGAAGAACGTGGTCTTGCCCGCGCCGTTGGGACCGATCAGGCCATAGACCTGGCCACGCTCGATGGTGATGCCCACGTCGGAGAGGGCTTGCAGGCCACCAAAACGCTTGGAAATACCTGCAACCCGCAGCACCACGTCGCTGGCTGATTTCTGAATGTTCTCTGCCATGTTCTAACTTTCTGCGGTGTTCAGGTCTTCTGCGTGAGGCTCTTGCCATGGTCGGGCGCTGGCCACAGACCACGGGGACGCATCAGCATGATGATGATCATGGCCAGTGCGATCAGCAGCTGGCGCAGGATGGCGGAGTCCAGACGGCCGTCCGTCATGGCCTGCAGCGGGCCTGCCACGTAGCGCAGCACTTCGGGCAAGGCCGACAGCAGCACGGCACCCAGGATCACGCCGGGAATGTGGCCGATACCGCCCAGCACTACCATGGCGACGATCATGACCGACTCCATCAGGCTGAACGACTCGGGCGACACAAAGCCCTGGAACGCACCGAACATCGCACCCGACACGCCGCCAAACGAAGCGCCCATGCCAAAGGCCAGCAGCTTCATGTTGCGGGTGTTGATGCCCATCGCCTTGGCGGCGATTTCGTCTTCACGGATGGCCATCCAGGCGCGGCCGATGCGTGAGTCCTGCAGGCGATAGCAAATAACGATGGAGATCACCACCAGAACCAGGAACAGGTAGTAGTACAGCGTGACGGAGCTGATATCAAAGCCGAACACCTCCAGGCGCTTGCCCAGGTCCAGGCCAAAAATCTTGACCGAGTCGATCTGGCCCAGGCCCTTGGGGCCGTTGGTCAGGTTGACGGGGTGGTCCAGGTTGTTCAGGAAGATACGGATGATTTCGCCGAAGCCCAAGGTCACGATGGCCAGGTAGTCCCCGCGCAACTTGAGCGTGGGCGCCCCCAGAAGCGCTCCGAAGAACGCCGCCAGTAACGCCGCCACCGGTATCACCAGCCACAGCGAGGTGTGCAAGCCGTTGGGGAACATGGCGGCAAACGCCGCAAAGTTGTCCGCAAGGTGCGGCGAGGCCATCAAGGCAAACAGGTAGGCACCCACGGCGTAGAACGCCACGTAGCCCAGGTCCAGCAAGCCGGCGTAGCCCACCACGATGTTCAGGCCCAGGGCCAGCAGCACATACAGCAGGGCCAGGTCGGCAATGCGCACCCAGGCGTTGCCGAAGGATTGCAGGATCAGCGGCAGCACCAGCAGCGCGACGGCGCCGATGATCCAGTTGGTTTTGGTGTTCTTCATGGTGTAAGGCTCCTCAGGCGCGATCGGCCACACGCTCACCCAGCAGGCCCGAAGGACGCAGCGTCAGGATGATGATGAGCACGATGAACGCAAAGATGTCGGTGTAGTGGCTGCCCAGCAGACCGCCCGTGAGCGTGCCGATGTAGCCCGAGCCGATGGCTTCGATGAGACCCAGCAAAATGCCGCCCACCACGGCACCGGCCAGGTTGCCAATGCCGCCGAACACCGCCGCCGTGAAGGCCTTGAGGCCCGGCAGGAAGCCCATGGTGTGCTGCGCCGTGCCGTAGTTGGAGGCATACATGATGCCGGCCACGGCGGCCAGAATGGCGCCGATGATGAAGGTGGCGGAAATCACCATGTCGGGCTTGACGCCCATCAGGGAAGCAACGCGGGGGTTCTCAGCCGTGGCGCGCATCGCGCGGCCCAGGTTGGTATGGTTCACCAGGTACACCAGCGAGGCCAGGGCAACAGCGGTCACGCCCAGGATCAGGATCTGTGTGGGGGTGATGTAAGCGCCACCCACCTCGAACGGCGCGCTGGGCAACATCGTGGGATAGGGCTTGTAGTTGGGCTTCCAGATGATCATGGCCAGCGTCTGCAGCAGGATCGACATGCCGATGGCGGTGATCAGGGGGGCGAGACGAGGACTGTTGCGCAGAGGGCGGTAGGCCACCTTCTCGATCACAAAATTGAGCGTTGCGGCAACCACGCAGGCAATGAGGGTGGCCAGCAGCAAGATGAGCCAGCCCGGGGCGCCAGGCATTGCAGCCTGCATCATTCCTATACAGCTCCAACTGGTCAGAGCCCCGATCATGAGCACTTCGCCGTGGGCGAAATTGATCAGCTGAATAATGCCGTACACCATCGTGTAGCCCAAGGCTATCAAGGCGTACATGCTGCCGAGTACCAGACCGTTGATGATCTGTTGCAGCAAAATGTCCATAAGAGAAGTCCTTCGTTTGTAACGTACCCACCGCTTTGGCACCGGAATCGGTACAGCCTTGTGGGCCCGACTGCCATCTAGCAAAAAACCCGCCAGAAGTGCAGCTGTGCGGGTTTGTGGACGGGATTGTAGCGAGTAGTCACAAGCGGCCCCCACCAAGCCGGGCGGGGTTTTCCCTCGGGTTGGCGGCACATCAGCGGGCAACGCAATCCATAAGCTCACATGATGCAAGCAGGAAAATTGATGTGCAAACTTATTACCAGCTTCATGCCAAATCAGCATGACGCGGGGTGCGCCTCCCATGGGCAGAGGTTCAGGACTTTTCGTCCGGCCCATCCTCCAGATCGGCTGAAACATTGCGCGCACGCAGCTCACGCAATTTCTGTGCAATCTTGATTTCGAGCCCGCGCTCCACCGGCGCGTAAAAACCGGGCTCCGGCATGCCCTCGGGCAGGTAGTTTTCGCCTGCGGCGAAGCCGCCCTCTTCGTCGTGCGCGTAGCGGTAGCCCTTGCCGTAGTCGAGCTGTTTCATGAGCTGTGTTGGTGCGTTGCGCAGGTGCATGGGCACGGGGCGGGTGCCGTCCTGCTTCACCCAGGCGCGGGCTGCGTTGTAGGCCTTGTAGACCGCGTTGGACTTGGGCGCCACGGCCAGGTACACCACACATTCGGCCAGGGCCAGCTCACCCTCGGGGCTGCCCAGGCGCTCGTACACCTCGGTCGCGTCCAGCGCGAGGCGCAGCGCACGCGGGTCGGCCAGGCCGATGTCCTCGCTGGCCATGCGCACCAGGCGGCGCGCCATGTAGCGCGGGTCGGCACCGCCGTCGAGCATGCGCACCAGCCAGTACAGCGCGGCATCGGGGTCGGAGCCGCGCACCGACTTGTGCAGCGCGCTGATGGTGTCGTAGAACTGCTCGCCGCCCTTGTCATAGCGGCGCATGCGCTCACCCAGCACCTTGAGCAGCCAGGTGTCGGTGATCTCGGACAGCTTCTCCTGCGTGGCCGCCATGGCCAGGGTTTCGAGTGTGTTGAGCAATCTGCGGGCATCGCCATCGGCATAGGCCACCAGGCGGTCGATTGCTACATCTTCGATAGCTGGCAGCGCTTTCTCCGCCTTCGCCAGAGCCACTATTTGCTTCAAATCCTGTTCGGACAGCGGCTGCAGCACGTACACGGCGGCGCGGGATAGCAGCGCCGAGTTCACCTCGAACGACGGGTTTTCGGTGGTCGCACCAATGAAGGTAAACAACCCGCTCTCCACATGCGGCAAGAAGGCATCTTGCTGGCTCTTGTTGAAGCGGTGCACTTCATCCACGAAGACGATCGTGCGCTGCTGCATCAGACCATCACGCGCGGCCTCGGCACGTTCGACCGCTTCGCGGATGTCCTTGACCCCGCCCAGCACGGCACTGATGCTGATGAACTGCGCGTCAAAGGCATCGGCCATGAGCCGTGCGATGGTCGTCTTGCCCACACCCGGCGGGCCCCAGAGGATGCAGCTGTGCGGGCGGCCCGATTCGAACGCGAGTCGCAGCGGCATGCCCGGGCCCAGCACATGCTGCTGCCCGATCACCTCGCCCAGCGTGCGGGGCCGCAGGCGCTCGGCCAAGGGCTGGTGGGCCGAGGGGTGGGCCTGGGAAGGTGCTGCGGAGGCACTGCGTGCTGCCATGTTCGTATCCTGTCTACATCACGCTGGTTTTTAAGCCAAATTGACCTCTAGCGCTTATCTGATAAGCGCTGGCAGCTATCTTTTTCGCAGCAACTTACTGTTTCACCACATCCGCTCCAGCGGGCGGCTTGAACTGGAAGGTGCTGGCGGGCAGCGCTGCGTTGGCCTGCATGCCATTGAAACGAATCAGGGAGCGCTGGCCAAAGCTGTCCAGAATGTCGAGGGCCGCTAGTTGCTCACCCGCAAAACCCACGCGCACGCTCTTGAGCTGACCATCCTTGGTCTTGGGGCTGGCCAGCACCCACTGCAGGCCATCCTGCTCAGGCGCTGCTTCGAGCGTGAACTCGGCCTTGAGCGCCGACAGGTCGGGGGCCGATGCGAGCAGCGCGGCGGGCGTGCTACCCAGCGCCTGTGACTGCGAACGCTGGGTGACCTGGTTCAGGTCCACGTCGTACAGCCACAGGGTCTGGCCATCGGCCACGATGGTCTGCTCGAAGGGTTTCTTGTAGACGAACTTGAAACGCCCGGGGCGCTGGAATTCAAAACTGCCGCTTGATGTCTTGGTGCGCGCGGTCCGGCCGTCCTTGGGGGGCGAAGTCACGGTCTGCGTGAAATCCGCCTTGCCCGTTTGTGCGCCCTTCATGAAAGATTCAAGGCTTTTCAAGCCATCAGCGCTTGCCAGCGTTGCGCTGGCAGCTATCAAAATTGCAGTAACGGTCTTTTTCAAAAGGAACTCCTGTGGGGCACGGGCTGGGCGCATCGCCCTGCCCTTGTCATTCGCTGCGCGCGGGAACCAGCACTTCGCGCTGGCCGCTGGTGGTCAGGCCACTCACAAGGCCCGCCTTTTCCATGTCTTCCAGCAGCCGCGCCGAGCGGTTGTAGCCAATGCGCAGCTTGCGCTGCACGTACGAGATGCTGGCCTTGCGGTCCTTGAGCACCACTTCGACGGCCTGGTCGTACATGGGGTCCTTCTCGCCCCCTTCGCCACCACCGCCCTCCCCTGACAGATCACCCTCGCCATCCACAGTTCCACCTTCGAGCACGCCTTCTATGTAGTCCGGCTCCCCTTGTTCCTTGAGATAACTGACGACACGGTGTACTTCTTCGTCCGACACAAAGGCGCCATGCACCCGGATCGGCAGGCCCGTGCCGCTGGCCATGTAGAGCATGTCGCCCATGCCCAGCAATGCCTCGGCGCCCATCTGGTCGAGGATGGTGCGGCTGTCGATCTTGGAGCCCACCGAGAACGCAATGCGGGTAGGAATGTTGGCCTTGATCAGGCCGGTGATCACATCCACACTGGGGCGCTGCGTGGCCAGGATCAGGTGGATGCCCGCCGCGCGCGCCTTCTGCGCCAGGCGGGCGATCAGCTCTTCGATCTTCTTGCCCACGACCATCATCAGGTCGGCAAGCTCGTCGATGATGACCACGATGTGCGGCAGGCGCTGCAGCGGCTCGGGCTCTTCGGGCGTCAGGCTGAAGGGGTTGTAGATGAACTCCTCGCGCGCCTTGGCTTCATCGATCTTGACGTTGTAGCCCGCGAGGTTGCGCACGCCCAGCTTGGACATGAGCTTGTAGCGCCGCTCCATCTCGGCCACGCACCAGTTCAGGCCGTGGGCGGCCTGTTTCATGTCGGTGACCACCGGGGCCAGCAGGTGCGGGATGCCTTCGTACACCGACATTTCCAGCATCTTGGGGTCGATCATCAGCAGGCGCACATCGCGCGCCTCGGCCTTGTACAGCAGCGAAAGGATCATCGCGTTGATCCCCACCGACTTGCCCGAGCCTGTGGTACCCGCCACCAGCACGTGCGGCATCTTGGCAAGGTCTGCCACCACCGGGTTGCCCACGATGTCCTTGCCCAGGCCCATGGTGAGCATGCTCTTGGCCTCGTGGTAAACCTGCGAGCCTAGGATTTCTGACAGGCGGATGGACTGCCGCTTGGCGTTGGGCAGCTCCAGCGCCATGAAATTCTTGCCGGGGATGGTCTCCACCACGCGGATCGACACCAGGCTCAGCGAACGCGCCAGGTCCTTGGCCAAGCCCACAATCTGCGAGCCCTTCACGCCCGTGGCGGGCTCGATTTCGTAGCGCGTGATCACCGGGCCGGGCATGGCCGCGACCACGCGTACTTCCACGCCAAAGTCCTTGAGCTTTTTCTCGATGAGGCGGCTGGTCATCTCCAGCGTCTCGGGCGCCACGGTTTCCTGGCGCTGCAGCGGGCCATCGAGCAGGTCCACCAGTGGCAGCTTGCTGTCGGGCATCTCGGTGAACAGCGGCTTCTGGCGCTCCTTCACCACGCGGGTGCTCTGCGGCACATCTACCAGCACGGGTTCGATGATCTGGATCGGTTGGGGGTGGTGCACCTCGCTCTCGGTGCGCTCCTCCAGCACCACCACTTCACGCTCGCGCGCGGCCTTGCGGCCCACAGCCACATCCTTGGCCACTTCGCGCTTGGCCAGGCGCGACTGCACCAATGCGTCGATGCGCCCTCCCACAATTTCCGCGACATGGCCCCAGGAGAAACGGAACACCAGCGCCGCCCCCAGCACAGCCAGCACGATCGCCAGCAGGCCCGAGCCCGTAAAACCCAGCCACTTCACACTGGCAGGCCCCGTGATGTAGCCCAGCACGCCACCAGCATGCCCCGGCAGGAACGCTTCAAACCGGTACAGGCGCGACCACTCCAGCGCAGTGCTGGCACACATCAGCACCACCAGCCCCACCCAGAACATGGCCCGCCTGCGCATCGGGCTTACCGCGCCCGGGGCCGATTCGCCGCCGCGCATCCACCGCGCCAGCGACGACAACCAGGCCCGCACACCGGCCGCCACACACCACCACACCGAAAAACCCAGTGCAAAGTAGCTGCCATCGGCCAGCCACGCACCAAACCGGCCTGCCCAGTTGGCGACCAAACGCCCACCCCGGGCGCCCGAGGTGGACCAAGCGGCATCCTGCGCGGAATAGCTCAGCAGGGCCAGCAACCAGAAAACCAGGGCCAGCAGCCCCACCATCAGGCCAATTTCGTGGCCAAAACGGGCAGCGCCCGTACGCGGCGGCGACTTCGCCGCAGCCGATGCATTCAGGGTATTGAGGGAATAGGTCATAAGCGTGCCGGGCGAGCTTACCGCAAGCCCCCGGGCATGACACCCGGGCTGAAGCGTTGCTAACTCAACGCGTTCAATCGGTCCTTGAGCACAGTGGCGCCACTGGGCAATGCCTCGATAAAGCCACGCTCTTCCAAATCTTTCATCACGCGGCTGACCATCTCGCGGGAGGCGCCCACCATCTTGGCCAGGTCCTGCCGGGAGATTTTGTCTTTGATCACCAACTGGCCCTGAGCGTCGGGCACCGCAAAGTCCAGCAGGGCATGGGCCACACGCCCATACACATCCAGCAACGCCAGTGACTCAATCTTGCGGTCGGCATGGCGCAGACGCTTGACCAGCCCCCGCATCACCACCAGCGACATGGAGGCGTTCTCTGTGAGGCAACGCGCGAACTCTGCGCGCCCGAGCATGAGCACATCGGTCTGCACCTCGGCACGCACCGTGGCCGAGTGGGGTTCGTTGTCGATGATGCTCATCTCGCCGAGGTAGTCGCCCTGCGCGAGGGTGGCCAAAATCACCTCACGCCCCCGGCTGTCCGATGTCATCACGCGGGCGCGCCCCGTGAGCAGGATGAACAGGGCGTTGGATTTTTGCCCTTGCTCCACCAGCGCCTCGCCACGCTTGAAGCGGCGCTTGATCACCGCACCACTGATCACCTCGGCCTGGGCCACCGTGAGCAGCGAGAACAAGGGCACCCGGCGCAGCAGGTCCAGGTTGGACAACATCGTCGACATGAAAACTCCTCTCTAGAGCGACCCAACCGGAGCCGCACGGGTTGTGCAAGGGGTATCAATGGGTTCTTACAATCGCCGTGATTGAAAAAGGGACCGCTCGCGTGAGCGGTGCACGGTTGATACTTGCCAGTTCAACCCCCAGCTACCCCAACAGCGCCGCATGTAGCAGGCGCAAAACACAGGCTTTTACCATGTCCACCACCCAACACGCGAAAGTTCTGATTCTCGGCTCGGGCCCTGCGGGCTACACGGCGGCCGTCTATGCGGCCCGCGCCAACCTGAACCCGGTGCTCATCACCGGCATGGCCCAGGGTGGCCAGCTGATGACCACGACCGAGGTGGACAACTGGCCGGCCGACGTGCATGGCGTGCAGGGGCCGGAGCTGATGCAGCGCTTTCTGGAGCACGCCGAGCGCTTCAAGACCCAGATCATCTTTGACCACATCAACAAGGTCGATTTCAGCCAGCGCCCCTTCACCCTCACCGGCGACAGCGGCACCTACACCTGCGATGCGCTGATTCTGGCCACTGGCGCATCGGCCAAGTACCTGGGCCTGCCTTCGGAAGAGGCCTTCATGGGCAAGGGTGTGTCGGGCTGCGCCACCTGCGACGGCTTCTTCTACCGCGAGCAGGACGTCTGCGTGGTCGGTGGCGGCAATACGGCGGTAGAAGAAGCGCTGTACCTGTCGAACATCGCCCGCAAGGTCACCCTGGTGCACCGACGCGACAAGTTCAAGGCCGAGCCCATCCTGGTGGACAAGCTCAACGAAAAAGTCGCGGCCGGCAAGATCGAGCTCAAGCTGTTTCACACGCTCGACGAAGTGCTGGGCGACAACACGGGCGTGACGGGCATCCGCATCAAGAGCACCAAGGACGGAAGCACGGAAGACATCAAGCTGCAGGGCTGCTTCATCGCCATCGGCCACGCGCCCAACACCGAAATATTCCAAGGCCAGCTGGAGATGGAGAACGGCTACATCATCACCCAGGGCGGCCTCAAGGGTTTTGCCACCCAGACCAGCGTGCCCGGCGTGTTTGCCGCAGGCGATGTGCAGGACCATGTGTACCGCCAAGCGATCACCAGCGCGGGCACGGGCTGCATGGCGGCACTGGACGCCCAGCGCTTCCTGGAACAAGAGTCTTGATTAAAAACTGGGCAGCAGGCTATAATCTGCGGCTTTGCTGAATTCGGCCCGTTTTTGCGGTCCTCCGAAACAGGCAAATCAATCGGGTTACCGCCACCCTTTCTGGCGAGGTGAGGCCGCAAGCCAACCTGGGCACGCAAGCCCAGGGCCCAGCGAACGGCCGTTAAAAAGTATCGGAGTGTCCTCATGGCACGCGTCTGCGACGTAACGGGCAAGAAGCCCATGGTCGGGAACAACGTTTCCCACGCCAACAACAAAACCAAGCGCCGGTTCCTGCCGAACCTGCAATACCGCCGTTTCTGGGTCGAGACCGAAAATCGCTGGGTTCGCCTGCGCGTTTCGAGCGCTGCCCTGCGTTTGATCGACAAGAACGGTATCGACTCGGTGCTCGCAGACCTGCGCGCACGTGGTCAGGCTTAAGGAGAAGCACCATGGCAAGCAAAGGCGGACGCGACAAGATCAAGCTGGAATCCACTGCGGGTACCGGCCACTTCTACACCACGACCAAGAACAAGAAGACCATGCCCGAGAAAATGCTGATCATGAAATTTGATCCAAAAGCTCGCAAGCATGTGGAATACAAGGAAATGAAGCTGAAGTAATTCGGTCCGTTCCCCAAAAAAAACCGCCCGTCCAGGGCGGTTTTTTTATGCCTGCTGCGCAGACCTTTCACCCAGACTCTTTGCTCAAGCAACCTTGCGCGGCACGGGCAACTCGGCCATCTGCGCAGCCAGCAAGGCGCCCAGCGTGCGGTAGCCCGCCTCCACTTCGGCCGTGAACGGCATCCCACAGCTCAGCCGCAAGAAGTGCTCATACCGCCCGGTGTTTGAGAACATGGGGCCCGGGGCCACACGGATACCGTTTTGCAGCGCCTCGTCGTACAGGCGCGTGGAAGAGATGCCGACCGGCAGCTCCAGCCACAGGCTCAGGCCACCCGGCGGCAGGCTCAGGCGTGTGCCCATGGGAAAGTAGCGCGCTACGGCCCTCGCCGCCTGTTCTCGCTGGATGCGCAGCTGCGCCCGCATGCGGCGCATGTGGCGCTCGTAGGCCGGAGAGTCCACACTGCGCGCCGCTAGCAGCTGCGACCAGGTCTGCATGTTGCGCGTGCGAGCGAACTTGATCATCTGCACACGGGCCTGCCAGCGCCCCGCGCTCATCCAGCCCTGGCGCAAGCCGGGTGCAAAGCTCTTGCTGAGCGATGCGCAATAGATCACCTGCCCGGCATCGCCCTGCCGGTCCCAGGCCTTGGCGGGCCGCAGCACGTGCGGCGACTCCACGAACTCCCGGTAGATGTCGTCCTCGATGAGGGCTAAGCCATGCTCCACGCACAGAGCCACCAGTCGCTCCTTGTGCGCATCGGGCATCACGCTTCCCTGCGGCATCTGCAGGTGGGGCACCACCACGACACCCTTGAGCCGTGGCTCGTTGCGCGCAGCCAGTTCCAGGGCTTCAAGCGACATGCCGGTGTGCGGGCTGCAGGGGATCTCCAGCGCGCGCAGCCCGCGCACCTCGATGGCCTGCAGGATGCCAAAGAAGGTGGGCGATTCGACGGCGATCACGTCGCCCGGCTCGGCGACGGCGTCCAGCGCCAGGTTCACCGCTTCGGAGTTGCCAAGCGTTGCGCCAATATCGGCCGGCGCGACACACACGCCGAAGGTGAGCGCATGCCGGGCCATGGCCTGCTGGAATTCGGGGTGGGTGGTGGGCGCGGATGGGCCGTACACCAGGACGTCGGGTTGCTCGCGCAACAGGCCATGGGCCAGGCGGTTGAGCGCTGCCGCATCAAACAGGCTTGGCGCGGGCATGGCGCTGCCCAAGTCCAGCGGCAGCGGGCCTGCGCGGCGGGCTTTTTCGAGAAAACCGGAAATGCGCTCGTTGATGCCCGCAAACACCCGCGGGTCGTGGGCCAGCGGCTCGTGCAACTCGGGCTCGCGCGCCCGGGGCAACGCCACATCGCCCGGCTCCCGCACAAAGTAGCCCACCCGCTCGCGCGCCTCCACGCAGCCCAGGGATTCGAGATGCCGCAACACCTGCAGCGCGGTAGTCAGGCTCACTTGGTGCCGCTGGCACAGCTCCCTCACCGACGGCATGCGCATGCCAGGCGTCAGGCTGCCAGCGGCTATGGCCTGTTCGTACAAAGCTGCCAGTTGGCGGTAGAGCGGGGCATCCCGCGAATCGGAAGAATGTGACATGGCGGGTATGGGGTACTGCTGCCGAGCCGTGGCGCAGGCTCAGAAGCCTAGAGGCGCATCGTGCCAGAGCCCTCTCTGCGGGTACAGATACAGGAACGCACAGATCGGACCATAACAGCACGCCAGTAATCTGCGCTGTTCTACCCGTTCCTGCACCGCCGTGTACCTGCCGGGGCAACGCTGCTTTTTTTACGCTACAGCCTCACAGCAGCCCTTCCTTCAGGAGCCCCGCACCATGCCACAGCGCAATCCAACCACCATCCCGCCCACAACCCCATCGGCCGCAGTCACCTTGGGCCTCACACCCGGCCAGAGCCTATGGCTGTGCCTGCCGCCCGGCAGCGCAGTGCACACCACTCAGGGAGAGGTGTCACTTCGCTTTGCTCCACGAGACTTCGGGCACGCGTTGCACACTCTGCCGCAAATGCGGCTTGGGGCGGGCGAACATCTGCCCGAGGGCTGGAACACCAAGGCCGCCTGGGTGCAGGTGGGCAACGCCCTGCACTGCCGCTCTGAGATCCAGGTGATCGAAGGCACTCCCAGGCCGGGGCTTTGGCACCAAGTACGGCACCTGCTGCGCTCGGCCTTCGCAGGCCGGGACAGAACCGCAAAGAACCGCACTTTTGGCAAGGTGCCCGCAATGCGGTAACCGATGCACCAAAGAAAAAGGCCTTGCCAGAGGGCAAGGCCTTGGACAATGCGCGGCCCGCTTCAGGCCTGCGCCGCACGCAGCCGCAGCGAGAACTCACGCAGGGCGGCTATACCGCTTTCTTCCGCGCGGCGGCACCAGGCTTGCAGGTCCGCGGTAAGCTGCTCGCGCGATTGCGAGGTGTTGAGCCACAGCTGGCGCAGCTCTTCGCGCATGGTGACCATCTTGTCGAGCGCGGGGTGCGCGGCACGGGCCTGGGCCAGTTGCGGCAATGCGATGGCCGGCACCTTCTCGGCATCACGGTGCAGCCAGCGCTTGGCGGCCTGGAGCACCGAGGCATCGGCATTGCGTGCCTTGAGCGCTGCGATTTCGTCCTTGCAGGCCTGGCGCACGCCACGCGCATAGCCAGCCATCACCTCATAGCGGTTGGCAATCAGGGCCTCCAGCGTCTTTTCATCGGCTACAGGCTTGACGTCACCCAACTGCAGCTTGGGCGGCACCTTCTTGACCGTGGCCCAGCCAATCTTCTTCATCAGCGTGATGTAGACCCAGCCGATGTCGAACTCATACGGCTTGACCGAGAACTTGGCCGACGTGGGATAGGTGTGATGGTTGTTATGCAGCTCTTCGCCGCCAATGATGATGCCCCAGGGCGAGAGGTTGGTGCTGGCATCCTGCGCCTCAAAGTTGCGGTAGCCCCAGTAGTGGCCCACACCGTTGACCACCCCCGCCGCCCAGAACGGAATCCAGAGCATCTGCACCGCCCACACTGCGGCGCCCAGAGCGCCGAACAGTGCAAGGTTCAGGATCAGCATGAGGCCCACACCCTGCCAGCCGTAACGGGTGTAGACGTTGCGCTCCATCCAGTCATCGGGCGTGCCGTGGCCGAACTTCTTCATCGTCTCCTGGTTCTTGGACTCGGCGCGGTACAGCTCGGCGCCACGCCACATCACGGTGTCCAGCCCACGGGTCTGGGGGCTGTGGGGGTCGTCCACGGTTTCGCACTTGGCGTGGTGTTTGCGGTGGATGGCGACCCATTCCTTGGTGACCATGCCCGTACCGATCCACAGCCAGAAGCGGAAAAAGTGCGAAGGGATGGCGTGCAAGTCCAGCGCGCGGTGCGCCTGCGCGCGGTGCAGGAAAATCGTGACCGCCGCAATGGTGATGTGGGTCGTCGCCAGGGTGTACAGAATGATCTGCCACCAGGCCAGGTTCCACAACCCATGGCCCAGCCAGTCAATGGCAGCGTTCAGTACAGCCCAATCGGGTAACAGCATATTCAGAAAGCCTTACTTCTACAGAGAAACCGTTCGCCAACGGACCGGTTACCTGATTTTAGAGTGGTACCCGCGAAATAGGTTCGGGGGTATCCATGGTATTTACGCTGATTTAGCGCCTTTAGAAGGCCAAGTCAGGCCTTTTTGGACCAGATTGCGGCAAAGAACCCATCCGTTTGGTGCACATGGGGCCACAGGCGCAAATAACCACTGCCCGACTCACCACCGCTGCACAGCGCCTTGGCCCCCTCCACCTTGAGCTGCTCCAGCAGTTCGCCCGCGTCGAGCAGTTCAAAGTCCGGGTGCGATGCGCTGAATGCCTCTGCGATGGCCTCGTTTTCCTGCGGCAGGATGCTGCAGGTGGCATACACCAGACGGCCGCCGGACTTGAGCAGGCGCGCTGCGCTGTCCAGAATGGCGGTCTGTTTGGCCACCAGCTCTTCGATGGCTTTGGGCGACTGGCGCCATTTGAGGTCCGGGTTCCGCCGCAGAGTCCCCAGGCCCGAGCACGGAGCATCGACCAGCACGCGGTCTATCTTGCCCGCCAGCCGCTTGACGCGGTCATCGCGCTCGTGGGCAATGGCGGCGGGGTGCACGTTCGACAGGCCGCTGCGGGCCAGGCGCGGTTTCAGAGCATCCAGGCGGTGCGCCGAGACATCAAACGCATACAGGCGCCCGGTGCTGCGCATGCCCGCGCCGATGGCCAGGGTCTTTCCACCTGCACCTGCGCAAAAATCCACCACCATCTCGCCGCGCTTGGCGTCAAGCAGCAGGGCCAGCAACTGCGAGCCTTCATCCTGCACCTCGATGGCACCGCGCGTGAACGCATCCAGCTTGGTCAGCGCAGGCTTGTCGTCAATGCGCAGGCCCCAGGGCGAATACGGCGTGGGGCTGGCCTTGATACCGGCCTTGGCGAGCTCCTTTTGTACGTCGGCACGCTTGTCTTTGAGGGCATTGACGCGCAAATCCAGCGGGGCGCTCTGCGCCAGGCTTTCCACCAGCGGCCAGAAGCCGTCGCCCAGCTGGTCCTTGAGGGGCTTCACCAGCCATTCGGGCAGGTTGTGACGGTGGCGCTCCATCAGGTCATCGACCGTGACCGCATCGCACTGGTCCAGCCAGTTCTTTTCCTGGTCGGTCAGTGCGCTCTTGAGGAAGTCGCGCGGGCCGTAAAACCCCAGGATGGCCAGACGGCGCTCCTTGGGTCCCGAGCCCGAGGGCGCCATGTGGTCGAACAGGAGCTTCTTGCGCAGCACGGTGTAGACCGTTTCGGCCAGGGTGGCCCGCTCGCGGGGGCCCAGGCCCCGGTTATCGCGGAAGAATCGTGACACCACCGCATCGGCGGGGTGTTCAAACGTGAGGGTGAGCCTGACCAATTCGGCACAGGCGTCGAGAAGAACTTTGGGATGCATCCCCCGATTGTCCCACTGTGGTCTGATCCACAGCCAACCACAAGGCTCCTTCAAACGATCCGCATCGATCCGTTCGGTTTGTCAACGCGTGTAGACCGGATCAAACGCATAGCGCTGAATCTCCTTCAGGCTGGGCGATTCACCCGCCCACAGCGCCAGCGCGGGGCCGGGAAGGCTCAGATTGCGCTCCAGGGCGCGGCACAGGTGGTAACGGCTTTCATCGTCCATCCCCGGCAGCTCGACAAAGATCAGGTACGCACGGCGCTGCGGATGCTCGCGCAGGTTCTTGCGCACTAGCCAGCAGCGGGCAAGGGGCGCACAGCGGGCCAGTTCCGATTGCAGCTCGGCCAGTTCGAAGGGGCTCAGGTCGTGACGCGTGATCTGGCTGAAGAAGGAGGTGCCCGACAGCTCTTCCCAGGCGCGCTCTTCGGATTCCTGCGCGCGCTCCAGCCGCTTGCGCCACTGTTTGAAGGCCGCCGCATCATGCTCCATGCCCATGCGGGGAGTTTCCAGCTCGGCCAGCGCGGTGCGCGCGGCCCAGTAGCGGTCGTTGCTGCCCGCTTCCCACACCCGGTGCAGCAGCAGAAGCTTGCCTTCGCGATCGTCCTCGGGCAGGCAAGGCACCAGTCCACACAGGGCGGGCGCGTACTCGGGGCTGCACTCCAGCGCCAGCTCATACAAGGCACGCACATCGGCACGGGGGTCCAGATGGCGCTTGAGGCGGGCCAGCTCCACCAGCTCAGCCGCACTGTTCTGAGCGATGGAAGCCTGCAGCGCCTGGGCGCGTGCGCGCACACGTTCCAGCCACGCGTGGTGCTGCTTCCACTCCGTAGCGTTGTCGCGGCACCATTGTTTGTCGAAGTGTTTGACCCACCGTTTGGCCTCATCGCCCAGCAGGGTCAAGGCATTGCCACGCGACCAGTCGGGCAGTGTGGGCGTGGCATCCAGCGCTTCGATGCGGTCCCGCAAGCCGGGGTGGGTGTCGTCCACACTGCTCAGGCGCTTGAGCGCTTGGCGCAGTGCGTCGTTGGCAAAAGCGGCATCCGGGGCCTCGGCCAGGAAACGGCGCATGCTGCGATATGGCCCCACCGGCAGCGGATTGCCAGCGGCACCGCACCAGTGGTTGCCCCAGAACTCTGCCTGCAACGCTGCGCCCCGGATCTCGATCTCGGCCAGGGCGGCGGCGGTCACATCACGGCCCAGCAGCTTGCCCGCAATGCGGTCGGCCTCGTATTCGTCCTGGCGGGCAAGCGCAAACGTCTTGGCCGAAAAGCGCGGAAAGTACCAGCGCATGAACGCCTGCGTGGCCGCGGCCACCGGGCCTTCGTCGTCGGCCAGACTGTGGTTCAGGCGCATCCACGACAGGCGGGTGCGATAGATCCAGGCCGCAAACCGGCCATGGTCGCCGCGCAAGTGGCCGTACTCGTGTGCCAGCACGGCGAGAAAACGCGGCCGGTCCAACGCCATCAGCAAAGGCAGCCCGATGCTCAGGTGGTTAACGGCGCCACCCAGCAGGCCGTACTTGGGCAGCTGCTGGATGCTCGCATTGAACTCGTCGTTCAACGTGACCTTGTGGATGGGCGGGCCCTTGATCTTGCGGCGGATGCGCTCCAGCGCCTCAAAAAGCTCCGGTGCCTCCAGCGCCGTGATCTCCACGCCCTCAGGCGCGTCAAAACGCACCCACAGCGCCCGCAGGCTGACCCACAGCAGGCCCGCAGCCCCCAGCAGCAGCCACACCATGGCAAAGCGAAACTTCCCCTGCAACATCTGCGGCACCACCCACAGCACAATGCCTGCGGCAAGTCCCAGGCACCCCAGCACCCAGGCATAGCCCAGCGCCGCAAACACGGCCACACTGCGGCGGTATGCGCGGCTGTTGTCAGCACTGGCATGCTCGCTCATGCGCACCAGATGCACAAAATCTGCCTGATCCACGGGCTTCCCTCACTCTTGGGTTGTTTTCAACCGCCATCCTAACCACTCACGACCCCACACCCACCACCATGACCGACGACGACCTGCCAGCACTCATTCGCACACCGCCCGGCCTGTACCGCCACTACAAGGGCATGCTCTACGAGGTGATTGATACCGTGCGCCACAGCGAAACGCTGGAGCCCATGACGCTGTACCGCGCGCTCTATGGCCAGCGTGGGCTGTGGGTGCGACCCGCCGCCATGTTTGAAGAGCAGGTGCTCATCGACGGCGTGATGCGGCCACGGTTCGAGAAATGCGGGGATGAAACCCCAGCGGGCTGAGCCCGGTGGGCTCACGCCGCAGTGCGCGGAAAAATGGCTGCTGCCACCAAACCACCGCCCGCAGCATTGCGCAAGGCCAGCCTCCCTCCGTGCCGCCGCACGATATCGCTGGCAATGGTGAGCCCCAGCCCGGCCCCGCCACTCTGGCGGTTGCGCGAGGCCTCGATGCGGTAGAACGGCTCCATGACCCGCTCCAGCTCTTCGGCAGGCAAACCGGGGCCATGATCGCGCACCTCGATGGTCAGCGCATCAACCGCATCGTGCAGCGTGACCTCGGCACTGCCGCCATAGCGAATCGCGTTGCCCACCAGGTTATCCAGACAGCGCCGCAGCGCCACGGCCTGCACCAGCAGCGGGGCCGCCTGCCCCGCCACCGTGACCCGATGGCCCATGGCGAGTTGGTCGTCGGCCATGCTGTCCACCAGGGCCTGCACATCCAGCAGCACCCAGGCCTCGGCGCCGGCCACGCCGCGCAGGTAGTCCAGCGTGGAGGCGATCATGGCGTCCATCTCTGCAATGTCGCGGCGAAACAGCTGCTGCGCGTGGCTATCGTCCAGGCATTCGGTGCGCAGGCGCAGCCGGGTCAGCGGCGTGCGCAGGTCATGCGACACCGCCGCCACAAACCGGTCGCGCTCGGCCAACTGCTGGCGGATGCGCGCCTGCATCTGGTTGAATACACGGCTGGCGTCGCGGCATTCCAGCGTGCCGTCCTCGGGCAGCGGGGGGCGGTCGATATCGCGGCCCAACTCTTGCGCCGCCGTGGCCAGCCGGTGCATGGGGCGCGACAGCCAGCGTGCCGCCCACCAGGCCACGGCCACCAGCGCCGCCAGCCGCACGCTGATGTCGAGCAGCAGCCCCAGTTGCAGCGATAGCGGGGCATTCCACAAGCCCTGCTCCGGCCCCGGCGGCGGCAACCGCAAAGAGTGCCCATCGGCTGCCACCCCGGGGGGCTGCGGGCCAGGCGGGTGCCCGGGGTGCGCGGGGCGCAGTTCAAACATCAAAGTCAGCGCCAGCACATGGCTCACGATGACGGCCACGATAAGCAGCAGCGCGAGCCGGCCAAAAAGGGTGTCAGGCAGCCTGCGCTGCAGCGCCGCAGGCCAGCGCGCAACCATCAATGCGGCCATCCCACCTGCCCCTGCAGCGACTGCACGTTGAACACGTAACCAGCGCCCCGCACAGTGCGGATCATTGAGGGCGAGCGCGGGTCGTCCGAGAGCTTGCTGCGCAGGCGCGAGACCAGCAGATCGATGCTGCGCTCGAATGCGTCCATGGCCCGGCCTCGCGCCTGCTCCATGAGCTGGTCGCGGCTGAAAACGCGGCGCGGCATGCGCAAGAAGGTGCAGAGCAGGCGAAATTCGGCGTTCGACAGCGGCACCACCACACCCTGTGGGGATACCAGGTGCCGCTCGATGCTGTGCAGGGTCCAGCCATCAAAGCGCACCAGCCCGTCGGGCTCCTGGCGGGCCGGGGCGCTCTCGCCGCGCGTGCGGCGCAGCACGGTCTGGATGCGGGCCACCAGCTCGCGCGGCTCGAAGGGTTTGCCCATGTAGTCGTCAGCCCCCATCTCCAGCCCCAGCACGCAGTCGTAGGGGTTTGCGCGGGCGGTGAGCATGATGATCGGCACCCGGGATCGTTCACGCAGCTCCCGCGCGAGGGTGATGCCGTCGGTGCCGGGCAGCATCACATCCAGCACCACCAAGCCGATGGGGTGCGCGAGCATCTGCGCGCGCATCGACGCCGCATCACACGCCGCGTGGGCGGCGTGGCCAAAGCGGGCGAGGTATTCGGTGAGCAGTGTGGTGATCTCCACATCGTCGTCCACCACCAGGATGTGTTGCATGGGCTCTGTCGTGCAAAAGAACACCCAAGTTTAGGCAGCTACAAACCACCGCTGGCGACGATCTGGCGGGCATTTCCGCCATTGTTCGGTCCTTGTGGACGCCCTTTGTATCGACCTTGGTACAAAGCAGACAAACCCCGGAGACACGCACAACCAAGAATGGTTACGGGCCATGGCTGAGGGCTTCCGTTTTGGGGGACCAGGCACCGACCCACCCTTGGAGCGAAAGGAACGACGATGACGACCATTAGTAGCGTCAGCAGTGCCTGGTCCAGTGCAAGTGTGCAGAGGGCATCACGCCCGGCGCCCACGCCGGAGCGGCTGCTGTCCAAAATCGATACCGACGGCAACGGCGGCGTGAGTGACACCGAACTGCAGGGCCTTCTGGACGATGTGGCCAAAAAATCCGGCGTCAGCAGCCAGACCAGCGCTGCAGACCTGGTCAAGCGGTACGACAGCAATGGGGACGGCAACCTGAACGCTGACGAGCTGGGCAAGACGATGCAAAGCGTGTTGCCCCCGCCACCGTCCACCATGGCTTTTGCCCAGTCGCGGGGCGACAGCGACACCGCCACCGGCCAGGCGGGCGACGACCTCTTTGGCAAGGTGGACAGCGACGGCGATGGCGCCGTGAGCAAGACCGAGCTGCAGGCCCTGCTGGAGGCGATGTCGGGCGGCACGGCGAGCCAAGCGGGCGTCAGCAGTGACGACGTGTTCAGTCAACTGGATGCAGACGGCGACGGCAGCCTGACCCAAGCCGAATTCGACGCGGGCCGCCCTTCCGGCGCGGCGGGTGAAGCAGGCGGCGGCATGCAGGCCATGGGCGGCATGCCACCACCACCCGGAGGCCCAGGTGGTGCAAGTGCTTCCGCCGACAGCACCACCACCTACGACGCCCTGGACACCAACAAGGATGGTGAGGTCTCGCTGACAGAACGGCTGGCTGGCAGCACCAGCAGCGTGGAGCAGGACGCGATCACCGCGCTGTTCAACGCCATCGACACCGATGGCGACGCCAGCATCAGCGCCAGCGAATCCAAGACTTTCATCGACCAGTTGACCAGCCAGCTCCAGCAGCCCCCCAGCCAGGCATCGACATCGGACACCAGCCAACGCAACGACCTGGCGCGGCTGGCCGACTTTGCGCGCCAGCAGTACGCAATGGCCGCCAATGACTGGAATTCGCCCGCTAGCACCGGTAGCCTGAGCGCAATGGCCTGATCAAAAGGAAGGGGCTGGCTTGCCACCAGCCGCAGGTTTTCTGGCCACGCAGTGCGATTCGCCCGTCAGTTGACGAACTGCGTGCGCCGGGATCTCGGAGCCATCCGGCAGCAGAAAATACGAATAAAAACAGGCTCTATCGCTTCATGGACAAGCGCAGTTAGCTACTAATTTAATAGCAAAAATATACCCCCTGAGCTCACCAAGGCCTGTGGGGGCGAAAGCCGGACGCTCCCAAACCGATCAGCCTGTGGGCTACAAGGCCTGAATCAGCGCCCGCACGGCCCGGGGGTAGATCACGTGCTCCTGCGTCAGCACCCGGGCCGCGAGCGTCTCGGCCGTGTCGCCCGGCAGCACCGGCACCACGGCCTGGTCCAGGATGGGGCCCACATCCAGCTCGGCCGTCACCTGGTGCACCGTTACGCCCGCAAACTTGCAGCCTGCATCGATGGCGCGCTGGTGCGTGTGCAGCCCGGTAAAAGCGGGGAGCAGCGAGGGGTGGATATTGATAAGCCGCCCCGCGTAGTGCGCCACAAAACCCGGGGTGAGGATGCGCATGAACCCGGCCAGCACGACCAGGGCGGGCTGGTGGCGGTCAATGGTGGCGGCCAATTCAGTGTCAAACGCGTCGCGGCTGGCAAAGGCCTTGTGGTCCAGCGCCTCGGCGGTGATGCCCTGCTCCCGCGCAAACACCAGCCCGGCGGCATCGGGCTTGTTGCTGATGACGGCCGCGACGCGGGCGCCGTAGCGCTCCTCCCAGTGCTCCTGTTGTGCGGTACGCACGATGGTGGCCATGTTGGAGCCGCCGCCAGAGATCAGAATGACGATGTTCTTCATAAATTGCCACGGATTATCTAGGAGGCTGTCGAGCATGGGGTTGGCTCTGCGCCACCGCCTGGGGGTGCCAGGCAAGGCGCGGGTGAGGCCGTGTGGCCCAGCCACACAACGAACCCGCAACGCAGCATGGCGGCCCCAGGCGGCGGCCCGAAGGGTTGTGCGACAGAGCACGCAGGCGGCGTTGCCCATGCTCGCTGCACAGCCAGGGCAGCTTGCGCTGGGCGCCTAGCCTGCATACTCTGTCGCACAACGCAGCGCCAACCCCAAGCCCGACAGCCTCCTCATGCCCTTCGATCCCGCCACCCGCCCCCTCACCCCCCACGAAGCCCGCGTGCTCGCCACGCTGATGGAGA
The DNA here is from genome assembly GCF_916855635.1 of Acidovorax sp. Leaf73. Classification (NCBI taxonomy): domain Bacteria; kingdom Pseudomonadati; phylum Pseudomonadota; class Betaproteobacteria; order Burkholderiales; family Comamonadaceae; genus Acidovorax; species Acidovorax sp. Leaf73. The sequence goes on along the minus strand of NZ_CAKASI010000002.1, from coordinate 574,185 downwards.
AGGCCCGCACCGTGCCCGACAGCTACCCCATGTCGCTCAACGGCCTGGTCACCGGCTGCAACCAGAAAACCAGCCGCGACCCGGTGATGAACCTGAGTGACGCCGAGGCGCAGGAAGCGCTGGATTCGCTCAAGCTGCTGACGCTGGCGTTTGAGAGCAGCGGCAACCGCACCACACGCTGGGAACACAACTTTCAGCGCGGCGTGGGCGTGCCCGAGCAGTCGGCCGTGCTGCTCGGCCTGCTCATGCTGCGCGGCCCGCAGACGGCGGGTGAACTGCGCATCAACGCCGAGCGCTGGTACCGCTTTGCCGACATTTCGTCGGTCGAGGCATTTCTGGACGAACTCCAGGAGCGCAGCGCCGAAAAGGGCGGCCCGCTGGTCGTGCAGTTGCCCCGCGCGCCGGGTGCCCGCGAGCAGCGTTGGGCGCATCTGATGTGTGGCCCTGTAGACACCAGCGCCGGTGTTTCAGCCCCCAGCAGTGGCGGCGGTGGCAGCACCGGCACGTCTGCCGCACTGCAAGCGCGGGTGGACGCACTGGAGACAGAGGTGGCCAACCTGCGCACCACGGTGCAGCGGCTGTGTTCTGAACTGGGCATTTCCCCAGACTCCGCGCCGATGTCGCCACCCGGACAGGACTAAAACGAACGACCGTGCTACAAATGCGGATCACTTGGAGACAAACCGATGGATCTCGCATTCACCCCCGAAGAACAGGCGTTCCGCGAAGAAATTCGCGCCTGGGTTCAAGCTAATCTACCGAAAGAAATTTCGCACAAGGTCCACAACGCCCTGCGCCTGACCCGCGACGATCTGCAGGGCTGGGCCAAGATCCTGGGCAAGAAAGGCTGGCTGGGCTTCGGCTGGCCCAAGGAGTTTGGCGGCCCCGGCTGGACGGCCGTGCAAAAGCACCTGTTTGAAGAAGAATGCGCCCTGGCCGGTGCGCCCCGTATCGTGCCGTTTGGCCCGGTGATGGTGGCCCCGGTGATCATGGCGTTTGGCAACGCCGAGCAGCAAAAGCGCTTTTTGCCTGGCATCGCCAGCGGCGAAGTCTGGTGGAGCCAGGGCTACAGCGAACCCGGATCGGGTTCTGACCTGGCCAGCGTCAAGACCCGCGCCGAACGCGTGGGCGACAAATACATCGTCAACGGCCAAAAGACCTGGACCACCCTGGGCCAGCATGGCGACTGGATGTTCAACCTGGTGCGCACCAGCACCGAGGGCAAGCCCCAGACCGGCATCTCCTTCCTGCTGCTCGACATGAAGTCCAAGGGCGTCACCGTACGCCCCATCAAGCTGCTGGACGGCGAATGCGAGGTGAACGAAGTGTTCTTCGACAACGTCGAAGTGCCCGCCGAAAACCTGATCGGCGAAGAGAACAAGGGCTGGACCTACGCCAAGCACCTGCTGAGCCACGAACGTACCAACATCGCCGACGTGAACCGCAGCAAGCGCGAGCTGGAGCGCTTGAAGCGCATCGCCAAGACCGAAGGCGTGTGGGATGACCTGCGCTTCCGCGACCAGATCGCACTGCTCGAAGTGGACATCGTCGCGCTGGAAATGCTGGTGCTGCGCGTGCTGTCGGCCGAGAAGTCGGGCAAGAACTCGCTCGACATCGCGGGTCTGCTCAAGATCAAGGGCAGCGAGATCCAGCAGCGCTACGCCGAGCTGATGATGCTGGCCGCCGGCCCCTTTGCCATGCCCTTCATCGAAGAGGCCATGGAGGCGGGCTGGCAGGGCAACTTCCCCGGCGGCGTCGCTGCCAACGCGCCGCTGGCGTCCACCTACTTCAACCTGCGCAAAACCACCATCTACGGTGGCAGCAATGAAGTTCAACGCAACATCGTCGCGCAGACGGTTCTGGGCTAAGGAGACAAGAACATGGATTTCGATTTTTCTGACGACCAGGAGCAACTGCGCGACGCCGTGCGCAAGTGGGTGGACAAGGGCTACACGTTCGAGCGCCGCCGCGCCGCCGTGGCTGCCGGCGGCTTCGACCGCGCCGCCTGGGGCGAACTGGCCGAGCTGGGCCTGACCGCCCTCACCGTGCCCGAAGCGCACGACGGCATGGGCCAGGGCGCCATCGATGCCATGGTGGTGGCCGAGGAACTGGGCCGTGGCATCGTTCTGGAGCCCATCGCCCAGGCCTTCATGACCAGCAGCGTGCTGTCGCACTACGCACCGGCCAACGTGCAATCGGCTTGGCTGCCCCGCGTGGCCAGTGGTGAAGCCCTGGTGGTACTGGCCCAGCAGGAGCGCAAGGCGCGATACCGCCTGGATGCTTGCGAGGCAAAAGCGGCCCCAGCGCAAGATGGATATGCACTGACAGCTATCAAAAGCGTAGTAGCTGCCGGCGACAAGGCCGATGCGTTCATCGTGCCTGCCCAACTGGACGGCAAGATCGCCCTCTTCCTGGTCGAGCGCACCGCCACTGGCGTGACCACCCAAGGCTACGTCACACAAGACGGCAGCCGCGCCGCCGAGGTGAAGTTCACCAACGCCCCCGCCACGCTCATCACCACCGACGGCCTCGCCGCGCTGGAACTGGCGGTGGACACCGGCATCGCCGCCACCTGCGCCGAAGCCGTGGGCGTGATGGACAAGACCGTGGCCATCACCGTCGAATACATGAACCAGCGCAAGCAGTTTGGCGTGTTCATCGCCAGCTTCCAGGCGCTGCGCCACCGCGTGGCCGACATGAAGATGCAGCTGGAACTGGCCCGCTCGATGAGCTACTACGCCAGCCTCAAGCTGGGCGCCCCTGCCGCCGAGCGCCGCGCCGCCATGGCGCGCGCCAAGGTGCAACTGGGCCAATCGATGCGTTTTGTGGGCCAGCAGGCCGTGCAACTGCATGGCGGCATCGGCGTGACGGACGAGTACATCGTGAGCCACTATTTCAAGAAGCTCACCCAGCTGGAAGTGGCCTTTGGCGACACGCTGCACCATCTGGGCGAAGTGTCCGCCCGCATGCAAGACACCGCAGGCGTGTTTGCCTGATGCGAACTGACGCAGCCATGTAACGCTCGCATGCCATGCTCGTGGATTCACCGATCCACGGGCATTTTTTCTTGTCGGAGACACCTTCATGAACAACAAATTCTGGCTGCAACGCCGATCTCTTCTGCTGGCAACCGCTGCAGCAGCTACCGTGGCCCTGGCCGGTTGCGCCACCAAGGGTCCCAGCCTGTCCGAAGCGCCGCCCATCGTCTTTGTGCACGGCAACGGCGACACCGCCGCACTGTGGCAAACCACCGTGTGGCGGTTTGAATCGAACGGCTGGCCGCGCGAACGCCTGCACGCCATTGACGTGCCCTACCCCCTGTCGCGTGATGAGGACGCCAAACCCCAGGCGGGCCGCACCTCGGCCGCAGAGCACATGGCCTACCTCAAGGCCGAAGTGGACAAGGTGCTCAAGGCCACGGGTGCAAGCCAAGTGGTATTGGTGGGCAACTCGCGCGGCGGCAACGCCATCCGCAACTACATCTACAACGGCGGCGGCGACAAGACGGTGAGCCACGCGATCCTCGGCGGCACGCCCAACCACGGCGTGTGGGCGATACCGGGGTTCCGAGAAGGCAACGAGTTCTCGGGCACGGGCCCTTTCCTCAAAGCCCTGAATGCTCCCAAGAACGCGGCGGGCGACGAGGTGAGCGGCCCCGTGAAATGGATGACGATCCGCTCGGACAACAACGACAAGTTCGCCCAGCCCGACGGTCTGTGGATAGGCCAGAAAGGCAAGCCCACCTACGTGACCGCCGCAGGCCCCGAACTCAAGGGCGCCACCAACGTGGTGATTCCGCGCATCGACCACCGCGAGACGTCGTACTCCCCCGCTGCGTTTGAAGCCACCTACCGCTTCATCACCGGCAAGGCACCACAGGTCACCACCATTGCGGCTGAAAAGCAGGTGGTGCTCAACGGCAAGGTCACCGGCCTGGGCGTGGACCCGGCCGACCCCAAAACCGGCAACTTCAGCAACAACCTGCCCCTGGCGGGCGCGCAACTGGAGGTGTATGCCACCGACCCCGCCACGGGCGCCCGCGCGGGCAATGCCTTGCTGCGCAAGACCTTGGGTGCGGATGGCCAATGGGGACCACTGACGGTGCCCAACGGCGCGCCCGTCGAGTTCGTGATCAGCGCACCCGGCTATGCCACCACCCACATCTACCGCAGCGGCTTTCCACGCAGCAGCAACCTCATCCACCTGCGCGCAGAACGCATGGCCGATGCCGACAAAAGCGCCGAGAGCGTGGTGACACTGACCCGCCCGCGCGGCTACCTGGACCCGGCACGCGACAAGATGCTGCTGGATGGCGCAGCACCTGCTGGTGTGCCCGCTGGGGCAGGTGTTGCATCTGCCAAGGTCAAGCCTGCGGGCGGCGTGCGCAGCATTGCGGGTGAGTTCAATGGCGAACGCGTGGTGGGACAGACCTGGCCGGCCGCCAGCGGCCACCTGGTGTTTCTCGAACTGACTTACTGATGGAATAGGCGTTGCTCGGTGCCTGAGCTCCGTGCAGCACACCACCAAGAGCGGTCAAGACGGCCCCGATGGCTAGGCGCTCCGTCGCAGACAGTACGAAGGGCCTGCCAACCCTCTTTTCGGGGTCGCGAAGGCCCTTGCGGGCGTGCCAATCTAGGCGCGCGACGCAGCGTGCACTCTTGCACACGTAAGGAGCGGAACGACGAGTGGCGCGCCCGCAGGGGCCTTCCCTTCGGGTTGCCCGGCCTGGGGGCCGTCTGCGGCGTTGCCCGCGCTTGCAAGGTGCCTACCTTGCTGCGCACAGGCGCCTTGCATCCCACCCCCAGGTCGGGCAACGCGATCCCCGAAAAGAGGGTTGGCAGGCCCTCACGGCAAGACGAAGCAACGACGCCAGCGGGGTCGTATTGGCCGCTCTACGCCAAAAGACGCGAGGACTTGGGGACGTGCGCCATCAGGAACTCCATCTGATCGGCCAGGATGCGCCGGTTACGCAGGATGAAGTCCTCCCACAGACTCGGCACATAGGGCGCATACAGCAGCGGCATGTGTGCCTGCTCTGGAGTGCGGGGGCCCTTGCGGTGGTTGCAGGGGCGGCACGCCGTGACCACGTTCATCCAGTGGTCCTGGCCGTTGCGCGCAAACGGCACGATGTGCTCGCGCGTCAGGTCTTCCTCATGAAAATGCCCGCCGCAGTAGGCGCACACATTGCGGTCGCGGGCAAAGAGCTTGCTGTTGGTCAGGCTGGGCTTGAGCTCGAACGGATTGATGCTGGGCACGCCCTTGGTGCCGATGATGCTGTTGATGGCGATCACCGATTGCTCACCCGAGATGGCGTTGTGCCCGCCCCGGAACCGGGCAATCTGTGCACCAGACTCCCAGCGCACTTCCCCGGCGGCGTAATGAATCACCGCCTGCTCCAGCGAAATCCACGATTGGGGCAGCCCTTGGGCTGACAGCTTCAAGACCTTCAAAACACGCCTCCTGGAACACAAAGTACACAAGGATCGGAACGCAGATGTCTCGCGGGCAGCCCTGCGCGGGGCCAGCCGTGGGTCACAATATACTCCGTTTTCATGACAAATTGGCGTCCTGCGCTTGATGGACTTGCGCATGCTGCTATCAAAAAGATAACAAACCGATGAAGATCTTTCGCGGATTCCACCACCCTGGCATTGCCAATGCCTGTGCGCTGACCATCGGCAATTTCGATGGTGTGCACCGGGGCCACCAGGCCATGCTGGCCTTGCTGAACAGCGAGGCTGCACACAGGGGCGTGGAAAGCTGCGTGCTGACGTTCGAGCCCCACCCCCGCGACTACTTCGCGGGCGCCCACCAAAAGCCCGAGCTGGCACCCGCACGCATCGGCACCCTGCGCGACAAGCTCACCGAACTGGCCCGCTGCGGTGTGCAGCAGACCGTGGTGCTGCCGTTTGACGCGCGGCTGGCCGCCCAGTCGCCCGACGCTTTCATCGACGAGGTGCTGGTGCGTGGCCTGGGGGCCCGGTATGTGCTGGTGGGCGACGATTTCCGCTTTGGCCGCCAGCGCGCCGGCGACTACGCGATGCTGGACGCCGCCGGGCAAGCCAAGGGTTTTGACGTGGCGCGCATGAACAGCTACGAGGTGCATGGGCTGCGCGTGTCCAGTTCCGCCGTGCGCCAGGCGCTGGCCGCAGGCGACATGGAAGCCGCGGCACGCCTGCTGGGACGGCCCTACACCATCAGCGGCCATGTGGTGCACGGACGCAAGCTGGGGCGCGAGCTGGGCGCCACCGCCGGTGGAGCCGGCGACGGCTTTCGCACCCTGAACCTGCGCTTTGCCCACTGGAAGCCTGCCGCCAGCGGCATCTTTGCCGTGCTGGTGCATGGCCTTGCCGCCGAGCCGTTGCCAGGGGTGGCCAACCTGGGCGTGCGCCCCTCGCTGGACCCGAACGACGTCAACGGCGGGCGCGTGCTGCTGGAAACCCATTGCCTGCATTGGCCCGCCGATCTGGGGCCCGAGGGGGCGTACGGTAAAATCGTGCGCGTGGAACTGCTACACAAACTGCACGACGAGCTGAAATACGACGGTCTGGATGCCTTGACGAAGGGCATCGCCAAAGACTGCGCCGACGCGCGTGCCTACTTTGCCTCGGCCCAGGCACCCAACCACACCGAAACCCGGCGCCAGACCACCCGCGACCGAATTTGAGGGAGCTGCTTCTCGCAGCGCCCGCCTGACGGGCCCGCCATCCTTCGCGCTCCAACCCCGTTCTTGCTCCGGGCCTTGCCCCGGAATGCCCCGTTTTTAAGGCTCCCTCATGTCCGACGACAACGCCAGCACTCCTTCCACGGATTTCCGCAGCACCCTCAACCTGCCCGACACCTCCTTCCCCATGCGTGGCGACCTGCCCAAGCGCGAGCCGGGCTGGGTCAAGGACTGGGAAGACCAAGGCATCTACAAGCGCCTGCGGGATGCCCGTCGGGGTGCGCCCAAATTCATCCTGCACGACGGCCCGCCCTACGCCAACGGCCAGATCCACATGGGTCATGCGGTCAACAAGATCCTGAAGGACATGATCACCAAAGCGCGCCAGCTCGAAGGCTTTGACGCGCTGTACGTGCCTGGCTGGGACTGCCACGGTCTGCCGATCGAGAACGCCATCGAGAAGAAACACGGCCGCAACCTGAGCCGCGATGACATGCAGGCCAAGAGCCGCGCGTTTGCCACCGAGCAGATCGCGCAGCAGATGGTGGACTTCAAGCGCCTGGGCGTGCTGGGCGAATGGGACAACCCCTACAAGACCATGAACCCCGCCAACGAGGCGGGCGAGATCCGCGCCTTCAAGCGCGTGATGGAGCGCGGCTTTGTGTACCGGGGCCTCAAGCCCGTGTACTGGTGTTTTGACTGCGGCTCTTCGCTGGCCGAGTTCGAGATCGAATACCAGGACAAGAAGAGCACCACGTTGGACGTGGCCTTCAAGTCGCACGACCCCGCCAAGCTGGCAGCCGCCTTTGACCTGCCCGCATTGGCCAAGGATGCGTTTGTGGTCATCTGGACCACCACTGCCTGGACCATCCCTGCCAACCAGGCGCTGAACCTGAACCCCGAGATCAGCTACGCGCTGGTGGACACGGGCGAGCGCATCCTGCTCGTGGCCGAGCCGCTGGTGGCCTCGTGCCTGGAGCGGTACGGCCTCACGGGCAGCGTGCTGGCCACCACCCTGGGCAAGAACCTGGGCGGCCTGGAATTTGAACACCCGCTGTACGACCTGAAGAGCGAGGACGGAACCCAGGGTTACAAGCGCCTGTCGCCCGTGTACCTGGCCGACTACGCCACGGCCGACGACGGCACGGGTATCGTGCACTCCTCGCCCGCCTATGGTTTGGAAGACTTCAACTCCTGCCGCGCGCATGGCATGGCGCTCGACGACATCCTGAACCCCGTGCAGGGCAACGGCACCTACGCGGCCGACTTCCCGCTGTTCGGCGGCCAGCACATCTGGAAGGCCGTGCCCGTGATCATCGAAGCCTTGCGCAACGCAGGCCGCCTGATGACCACCAAGGACATCACACACAGCTACCCGCACTGCTGGCGTCACAAGACGCCGGTGATCTACCGCGCCGCCGCACAGTGGTTCGTGCGCATGGACGAGGGCGAAGGCGTGTTCACGAAGCCCGGCATGAAGCCCGCTAAGACGCTGCGCCAGATCGCCCTGGATGCCATCGAGCACACCAGCTTCTACCCCGAGAACGGCAAGGCCCGCCTGCACGACATGATCGCCGGCCGGCCCGACTGGTGCATCTCGCGCCAGCGCAGCTGGGGCGTGCCCATCCCGTTCTTTCTGCACAAGGATTCGGGCGAGTTGCACCCGCGCACCATGGAAATCATGGACCAGGCCGCTGACATCGTCGAAAAGGGCGGCATCGAGGCCTGGAGCCGCGTGACGACCGAAGAAATCCTGGGCGCCGAAGACGCGCCGCATTACACCAAGAGCACCGACATCCTGGAGGTGTGGTTCGATTCCGGCTCGACCTTCAGCCACGTGCTGCGCGGCACGCACCCCGAGGTGCACCACGACACGGGCCCCGAGGCCGACCTGTACCTCGAAGGCCATGACCAGCACCGCGGCTGGTTCCATAGCTCGCTGCTGCTGGCCTCCGCGCTGGAAGGCCGCGCGCCCTATCGCGGCCTGCTGACCCATGGCTTCACCGTGGACAGCCAGGGCCGCAAGATGAGCAAGTCGCTGGGCAACGGCATCGACCCGCAGGAAATCAACAAGAAGCTGGGCGCCGAGATCATCCGTCTGTGGGTGGCCGCCAGCGACTACTCCGGCGACATCGCGGGCGACGAGAAGATCCTGGCCCGCGTGGTGGACGCCTACCGCCGCATCCGCAACACACTGCGCTTCCTGCTGGCCAACGTGAGCGATTTCGACCCGGCCAAGGACGCCGTGCCGTTCGACCAGATGCTGGAGATCGACCGTTACGCCCTCACCCGCGCATCCGAGTTCCAGGCCGAGGTGCTGGCGCACTACAAGGTCTACGAATTCCACCCCGTGGTGGCCAAGCTGCAGCTGTACTGCTCGGAAGACCTGGGCGGCTTTTACCTCGACGTGCTCAAGGACCGCCTGTACACCACGGCGCCCAAGAGCCTGGCCCGCCGCAGCGCGCAGACCGCGCTCTACAACATCACGCACGCCATGCTGCGCTGGATGGCGCCGTTCCTGTCGTTCACGGCCGAAGAGGCGTGGAAGGTGTTCGGCAGCTCCGACTCCATCTTCCTGGAGACCTACGGCAACGTGGCGGGCGTGGGTGCCGGTGCCGACGAAGGCCTGCTGGCCAAGTGGTCGCGCATCCGCGAGATCCGTGATGCGGTGAACAAGGAGATCGAAGCACTGCGCGCCGATGGCAAGGTGGGCTCGTCCCTGCAGGCCACCGTTACCCTCACGGCGGCGCCCGAAGACCATGCGCTGCTGGCCAGCCTGGGCGATGACCTCAAGTTCGTGTTCATCACATCTGCTATCGAATTGGTAGCTGGTAGCGCATTACAGATAAGCGTCAAGCCCAGTTCTGATGCCAAATGCGAGCGCTGCTGGCACTACCGCAGCGATGTAGGGCAGGACGCCGCCCACCCGACGATCTGCGGCCGCTGCACCAGCAACCTCTACGGCGACGGCGAGAGCCGGGAGCACGCCTGATGGACCGCACATTGCAGGCCGGGCGTTCCGGCGCGAGCATGTGGCCCTGGCTGGCCTGGGCTGTGGTGCTTGTGGTGGTCGACCAGATCACAAAGACCCTGATCCTCAACCACTACCAGTTGGGCGATTCCACGTTCATCACCAGCTTCTTCAACATCGTGCGGGCGCACAACACGGGTGCTGCGTTTTCGTTCCTGTCGGACGCGGGGGGCTGGCAACGGTGGCTGTTCACCGGCATCGGCGTGGCAGCCACGATCTTCATCGTGTGGCAGCTGCGTGCCCACCCGGGGCAAAAGCTCTTCGGCTTCGCGCTGTCGAGCATTCTGGGCGGCGCGGTGGGCAATGTGGTGGACCGGCTGATGCACGGCTATGTCGTGGACTTTCTGGACTTCCATGTGAGCGGCTGGCACTTTCCGGCGTTCAACGTGGCGGACTCGGCCATCACGCTGGGGGCAGCGTGTCTCATTCTGGATGAGCTGCTTCGCGTGCGGCGCGAGCGCTGACGCCACCGGCATCCCCCGTGCAAGCCTTGCAACAGCCCGCCTCGTGCGGGCTGTTTGCTTTGTAGCGCCAGTTGCTCTTGCCGCATGCAGTGTCATGCGCATGTCACGGTCAGCGGTTGCAATGTAAACGTTTACATCAAATGTATTGCACCAAACTGCCATGAGCATTCTGGAAGTCGCCCGCGAGGCCGGTGTGTCGGTTGCCACCGTGTCGCGTGTTTTCAACGTGCCTGACAAAGTGGCCCCGGCCACGCGCGAGCATGTGGAGCACATCGCCCGCACCCTGGGCTATCTGCCCAACGCCAGCGCGCGCACCTTGCGCACCCAGCGCAGCCGTGTGCTGGGCGTGGTGTTGCCCACACTCACCAACCCCGTGTTTGCCGAATGCCTGGAAGGCATTGCCCAGGCCGCCGTAGCGGGTGGCTACGCCATCTCGCCGTTCACCACCGACTACCGCCTGGACCAGGAAGACCGCGCGGTGAACCTGCTGCTGGCGGGCAACGTAGACGGGATGATCCTGGTGGTTTCGAACCCCGCCACCTCCACCGCACTGCAGCGGCTGGCCGAGGTGGGTCTGCCCTATGTGCTCGCCTACAACCACCACCCCGATCACCCCTGCGTGTCGGTGAACAGCGAGCTGGCTGTGGCCGACGTGGTGACCCATCTGGCCACGCTGGGGCACCGCCGCATCGCCATGGTCAGCGGGCTGCTCAGCGCCTCTGACCGCGCGCAACAACGCTGCCGGGGCTACGCGCGCGGCATGGAGCAGGCAGGCCTGCGGGCCCAGCCTGTGTTGCAGGTGCCCTTCGTGGCCGCTGCGCCAGAGGTGTTGGGCGAAGCCCTGAACAGCCAAGACCGCCCCACGGCCCTGGTGTGTTCCAACGACCTGCTGGCCATCCGCAGCATCCGCGCCGCGCACCTGGCGGGCCTGGCAGTGCCGCGCGACCTGAGCGTGGTGGGCTTCGACGGCATTGCGCTGGGGCAAGACCTCACTCCGCAACTGAGCACCGTGGTGCAACCCAATGCCGACATCGGCCGCCACAGCGTGGAGCTGCTGGCCCAGGCAGTGGCCAGTGGCAACCCGCTGGGGCCCGACATGGGTCTGACGCTGGCGCACCAGTTCCGCGCTGGCGAGTCCTGCGCACCGCCCGCCTCTTCCCTTGTTCCTCCCCTCACCTGAACCCAAGGAGCTGATCCATGAAAACAACCCTCAAAAACTTCACCCGCGCCACGCTGCTGGCCTGGGGCCTGGCCGCCGGTGCCACGGCCATGGCGCAAAACGCCATCTGCTACAACTGCCCGCCCGAATGGGCCGACTGGGGCAGCCAGATCAAGGCCATCAAGGCCAAGACCGGTATCACCGTGCCACCAGACAACAAGAACTCCGGCCAGTCGCTGGCCCAGCTGGTGGCAGAAAAAGCCAGCCCCGTGGCGGATGTAACCTACCTGGGCGTGACCTTCGCCATCCAGGCGCAAAAGGATGGTGTGGTAGCCACCTACAAGCCCGCTGCATGGGCCGAGATTCCCGATGGCCTGAAGGACCCTGCAGGCCACTGGTTCACCATCCACTCGGGCACCCTGGGCTTCATGGTCAATGTGGATGCACTCAAGGGCAAGCCCGTGCCGCAGTCCTGGGCCGACCTGCTCAAGCCCGACTACAAGGGCCTCATCGGCTACCTGGACCCGGCATCGGCCTTCGTGGGCTATGTGGGCGCTGTGGCAGTGAACCAGGCGCGCGGCGGCACGCTGGACAACTTCGGCCCTGGCATCGACTACTTCAAGGCGCTGCAGAAGAACGAGCCCATCGTTCCCAAGCAAACGTCTTACGCCCGTGTACTGTCGGGCGAGATCGCGATCCTGCTGGACTACGACTTCAACGCCTACCGCGCCAAGTACAAGGACAAGGCCAATGTGCAGTTTGTGATCCCCACTGAAGGCACGGTGGTGGTGCCCTACGTGATGAGCCTGGTGGCCAACGCGCCGCACGCCGACAACGGCAAGAAGGTGCTGGACTTTGTGTTGTCGGACGAAGGCCAGGCGCTGTGGGCCAATGCCTACCTGCGCCCGGTGCGCGCCAGCGCCATGTCCAAGGAGGTGCAGGCCCGCTTCCTGCCTGCCAGCGAATACGCACGCGCCAAAACGGTGGACTACAGCAAGATGGCCGCAGTGCAAAAGGCCTTCTCGGACCGCTACCTGAAAGAAGCCCAGTAAGCCGGGGCGAGCTGGAGAGATGCACATGCGCCACAACAGCTTTGCTCCATCCCGCGCGCTGCTGCTGGCGTGTACCGCACCTGCCGTGGCATTCTTTGCAGCGTTCTGGCTGCTGCCCATCGTGCAGCTGATTGCGCTGCCCGCCAGCAAGGGCTGGGAGACCTACTTGGTGGTGCTCACCCACCCGCGCTACCTGCAAAGCCTGCTGCAGACACTGGGGCTGTCCCTGGCGGTGACGCTGGCCACCCTGGTGCTGGGCGCGGCCGTGGGCATCACGCTGGCGCGGCACCGTTTTACAGGGCGGCAGCTGCTGCTGTCGCTGCTGACGTTGCCGCTGTCGTTTCCAGGCGTGATCATTGGTTTTTTCATGATCTTGCTCGGTGGCCGCCAAGGCCTGGTGGCCGACCTGACGGACGCCCTGGGCCTGGGCCGCATCACGTTTGCCTACGGCCTGGCCGGGCTGTTCCTGGCCTATCTGTACTTCTCGCTGCCACGGGCCGTTGCGACCTACACAGCGGCGGCCGGGGCCATGGATGCGGCACTGGAAGAAGCCGCCCGCTCGCTGGGCGCGCCGCGCTGGCGGGTGGTGCGCGACGTGTGGGTGCCCGAACTCGCGCCCACCACGCTGTCGTGCGGGGCCATTGTGTTCGCCACGGCCATGGGCGCGTTTGGCACCGCGTTCACGCTGTCCAGCAAGTTCGAGGTGCTGCCCATCACCATCTACAACGAGTTCACCAACTACGCTAACTTTGCACTGGCCGCCAGCCTGTCGATCACCCTGGGGCTCATCACCTGGGTAGTGCTGTGGCTGTCCCGCCGTGTTGCGGGCCCGGCACCGGCTGCCGGGGCGTAACCACCACCATGCGCACGACCCAACAAGCCTCCTTCCCCCTGCTGGCGCTCACGGCGCTGGTGGCGGCGTTCATGCTCGCCCCCATCGCGCTGTCGGTGATGGCGGGGCTCGTCAACAACTACAGCACTGGCATTTCCAGCGGGCTCACCACACGATGGCTGCACGAGGTGTGGGACCTGTACGGTGGCACCGTGGGCTGGTCGCTGGGCCTTGCGCTGCTGTGTGTGCTGGGCAACCTGCTGCTGGGCGTTCCCTGCGCGTATGCGCTGGCACGCAGCCGCTCGCGCGCCGCACGCCTGTTTGAAGAACTGCTGACCTTGCCAGTGGCCGTGCCCGGCCTGGCCAGCGCGCTGGCCTTGATCCTGGCCTACGGCACGCTGCAAGGCTTTCGCACCAGCTTTGCGTTCATCCTGGTGGGGCACATGGTGTTCACCCTGCCGTTCATGGTGCGCACCGTGGGCGCTGCATTCCAGCGCAAGGAACTGCTCTCGCTTGAAGAAGCGGCACGCTCGCTGGGTGCCAGCTTCGGGCAGCGCTTTTTGGGTGTGCTGGTGCCCGCCGTGTTGCCCGCCATCGTGGCGGGCAGCCTGATGGTGTTCACGCTGTCGGTGGGCGAATTCAACCTCACCTGGATGCTGCACACCCCGCTGACCCGCACCCTGCCCGTAGGCCTGGCCGACAGCTATGCGTCCATGCGCATCGAGATCGGCTCCGCTTACACGCTGGTCTTTCTTATCGTCATCCTGCCCGTGCTGTGGGGCCTGCAGGCCGTCGGCACCCTGATCGAAAAACACCATGGAACTTGAACGCACGCGCGTGGAGATAAACCAATGCGCCAAAACCTACCCTGATGGCACGCGGGGCCTGCGGCCGACCGACCTCACTGTGGAGCCCGGCGAGGTCGTCGCCTTGCTGGGGCCATCGGGCTGCGGCAAGACCACACTGCTGCGCCTGATTGCCGGGCTGGAGGCGCCCGATGAAGGCAGCCGCATTGCCTTTGGCGGCACCGACGTGACGCGCCTGCCCATCGAGCAGCGTGGCATCGGCATGGTGTTCCAGCACTACGCCCTGTTCCCGCAAATGACGGTGGCAGCCAACATCGGCTACGGCCTCAAGATCCGCAACGTGCCCGAGGCCGAGCGCCGCCGCACCGTGGGCGAGCTGGTGGACTTGGTGCGTCTGCAAGGGTTGGAGCACAAGCGCCCCGCCGAGCTCTCCGGTGGCCAGCGCCAGCGTGTGGCCCTGGCCCGCGCCGTGGCGGTGCGCCCCCGCGTGCTGCTGCTGGACGAGCCCTTGACCGCGCTGGATGCCAAGCTCAAGGAGTCTCTGCGCGACGAGCTGGCCGACCTGCTGCGGCGCCTGCACATCACCGCCATCCACGTCACCCACGACCAGCAAGAAGCCCTGGCCATTGCCGACCGCCTGGCGGTGATGCACGCGGGCCAGATCGTGCAGGTGGGCGATGGCGAGACGCTGTACCGCGCGCCCACCCACCCCTTTGTGGCGCAGTTTCTGGGCCGCGTGAACCGGCTCCAACGGGACGCCGCCGCAAGCGCCCAGGCCGTGTTGATGCTGGGTGGGCTGCCTCTGCCCTGCCCTGCCGCCGTGCAGGCCCACACGGCCTTGCTCGTGCGGCCTGAAGACATCGAGGTGTCGGCCCTTCAAACTGGCTGGGGTCAGGCCGAAGTCACGCGCCGCAGCTTTCTGGGCGACCGCGTGCAACTGATTCTGGCCCTGGCCGACCAGCCCCCGCTGATGGCCGATGTGCCGCGCGACCACCCCGCCCGCACGGGCGACACCGTGGGCGTGCGCATCGCCCCCGAGCGCCTCATGCCCTGCCACGAAACCAGCGACTGACCCAGCCAGCCCTACCCCGCCTGCACGCCTTTTAGCCATGACCACCACACTGCTGCTCCAACTGTCTGACCCCCACATCCGCGAGCCCGGCCGCCTGGCCTATGGCCGCATCAATACCGCGCCCTATCTGGCCGAGGCCGTGGCCAGCGTGAACCGGCTGCCGCAGGCGCCCCATGCCGCCGTCATCACTGGCGACCTGACAGACTTTGGCCGCGCCGCCGAATACGAGCACCTGCGCGCCCTGCTCACGCCGCTGAACATGCCGGTGTACCTGCTGCCCGGCAACCACGACAGCCGCGAGCAGATGCGCGCGAGCTTTCCGCAGCACCACTACCTGGGGTCCGAGGGCTTCATCCAGTACAGCGTGCCGGTGGGCGGCATGCAGCTCATCGCGCTCGATACCGTGGTGCCCGGCGCCAGCGAGGGCAGCCTGTGCACAGAGCGCCTGCAATGGCTGGAGGAAGAGCTGGCACGCCACACCAGCCGCCCGGTGGTGATCGCCATGCACCACCCACCGTTTCGCACGCTGATTGGCCACATGGACGACATCGGCCTGCGCGAAGGCGCCGATGCGCTCGAAGCCATCGTGGCCCGCCACCCGCAGGTGGAGCGTGTGATCTGCGGGCACCTGCACCGGGCCATCCAGGTGCGGTTTGGCGGCACCATCGCGGCCACCGTGCCATCGCCCGCGCACCAGGTGCGGCTGGACCTGGCGCCCAACGCCGCCTCGGCCTGGATGCTGGAGCCGCCCGGCTTTGCGCTGCACGCTCTGCCTGCGGGGGGACGGCTGGTCAGCCACACCGTGGCCAGCGGCCAATACGCGGGGCCCTACCCGTTTCATGACGGCGGGCAGCTGATCGACTGAAAAAACGGGCCCTGGCGACAAGACCTCCACCGCCGAGCACCCAGCCGCGACAGGGTCATCGCTGCACAACTCCTCAATCAGGAGTATGCTTATATGTCAGTTTTGTGACAAATGGTCCGGGTGCCGCAGTATTTTCTGCGCGCTCTTCATCCCGGAAGCCGAGCAGCCAGGCTCATGCCTCCCCGCCTGCCGCCGCCTACGGGCACAGAAATGAATGAAACCGCTTCCCTGCACGGGCGCCAGCTTTAACGCTTGCGTCTGCGCAGTGCATGGCGCATGCTCGTTTGGGTGGACACAAGAAGAAGAAACAACGGTTTTTCATGAAGCATCTCTTGAATCTGTTGGCAGCGGTGTCGCTGCTGATCTGGGGCACCCACTTGGTGCGCACCGGCATCCTGCGTGTCTTTGGCGCCAATTTGCGCCAGTTGATCGCGCACAGCGTCAGCAACCGGTTCACGGCCGTGCTGTCGGGCATCGGGGTGACCGCCGTGGTGCAGTCGAGCACGGCCACGGCGCTCATCGTGTCCTCCTTCGTGGGCCAGGGCCTGGTGGGCCTGCCCGCCGCGCTGGCTGTGATGCTGGGCGCCGACGTGGGCACCAGCGTGATGGCGGTGGTGTTCTCGATGGATTTGTCCTGGCTGTCGCCCCTGTTCATCTTCGCAGGTGTGGTGCTGTTCATCTCGCGCAAGGACACGGCCGTGGGCCGTGTGGGCAGGGTGCTGATCGGCCTGGGGCTGATGCTGCTGGCGCTGCGCCTCATCACCGAATCGACCACGGTGCTCACCCAGTCACCCACGGTGCGTACGCTGCTCGGGGCGCTGACCAGCGACCTGCTGCTGGAGATCTTCACCGGCGCCATCCTGGCCATCGTGGCGTATTCGAGCCTCGCCACCGTGCTGCTCACCGCCGCGCTGGCAGGCTCCGGCGGCATCCCGCCCGACGTGGCGCTGGGCCTGGTGCTGGGTGCCAACCTCGGCAGCGGCGTACTGGCGGTGCTGACCACGATGAAGGCCAACGTGCAAACGCGCCAGGTGCCACTGGGCAACCTGTTCTTCAAGATCATTGGCGTCATCATCATGACCCCGCTCACCGGGCTGTGGCTGCAGCATGTGCGCCCCTACGTGCCCGAAATCGCAGCACTGGTGGTGCTGTTCCACCTGGCATTCAACGTGGTGGTGGGCATCATCTGCATCGGCCTGACGGGCACAGTGGCGCGCGTGGTGCAACGCCTGCTGCCGAAGGAAAAGGCGCAGGCTGCGGGCACCCGACCCCAGCATCTGGACCCCTCCGCCCTGGCCACGCCCTCGCTGGCCATCTCGTGCGCCGCGCGCGAGGCCCTGCACCAGGCCGACGTGGTCGAATCCATGCTGCTGGGCCTGCACAAGGTGATCCGCACCGACGACCTGCAGCTCGCGCAGGACCTGCGCAAACTGGACGACGAGGTGGACGGCCTGTACTCGGCCATCAAGTACTACATGACCAAGATCTCGCGCGAGGCCCTGGATGAACGCGAGGGCCGCCGCTGGGCCGACATCATCAGCTTCACGATCAACATGGAGCAGATCGGCGACATCATCGAGCGCGTGCTGATCGACATCGAGGACAAGAAGATCAAGAAGGGTCGCCAGTTCTCCGAGGCCGGCATGGAAGAAATCAACGAACTGCACGCCCGCCTGATCGACAACCTGCGCCTGGCGATGAGCGTGTTCCTCAACGGCAGCGTGCGCGATGCGCAAAAGCTGCTCGAAGAAAAAGCCCGCTTTCGCGACCTGGAACACGCGTATTCCGCCACCCACCTGGCGCGCCTGTCGGACAACACGGTGCAAAGCATCGAGACCAGTTCGCTGCACATCGACCTGATCAGCGAACTCAAGCGCATCAACTCGCTGCTGTGCTCGGTGGCCTACCCGATTCTGGAATCGGCCGGAGCACTGGCCCCCAGCCGGCTGCGGGCAATGGCGGACCAGGCTTGAGCAGCGCCTTCAGCAGAAATTCAAGCCTTTTCTGGTCTCTAGCGCTTTATCCATAAGCGCTAAAAGCTATTATTTTCATAGCAACACCTCACCACCGCCGCTGTGCGGCGTTGTCTCGCCGTCACTCCACGTCCGCCACGTAGCGCTGCAGCCCCGTCCACAACGCATCCAGCGTGACCTTGCAGCGCGGGCTGGCGCGCAGGTCTTCGTGCATCACCACCCAGGTTTCCAGCCCGTACACAAACTGCTGTGGCAACACATGCACCAGCGCCGGGGTGCTACGGCGCGCCAGTGCCACCTGGCAAACGCCAATGCCGCCCCCGGCGCGCATGAAAGCCAGTTGCGCCACATCGCTGTCGCTGCGCACTGCAAACTGGTCGCGCCGCCACGCGGGCACCGCCTTTTGCGCGGCGCGCAAAAAGGGCGTTTCTGCATCAAAACCAATCAGGCGGTGGTGGGGGAGGTCGGCCAGCGTCTCGGGCACGCCGTGCGCCTGCAGGTAGCTGGGGTGGGCGTGCAGTCCCAAGGGAATGCTGCCGACGCGGCGGGCGATCAATGCGTCCTGGCGGGGCTCGGTCATGCGGATGGCGATGTCGGCCTCGTGCTGCAGCAGGTCCTGCACGCGATTGCTGAGCACCAGTTCCACCGTCAGCGCCGGGTGCTCGGCTTGCAGTTGCGCCAGGATGGGCGGCAGCACCTCCACGCCGATCACCTCGCTGGCCGTCACCCGCACCGTGCCCCGCACGCCGCCGCCATGGCTGTCGGCTGCGCGCACCAGGGCAGCGGCGGTGTGGCCCATGGCTTGCGCGTAGGGGCGCAGCGCCAGCGCCGCCTCGGTCGGCAGCAGGCCCTGCTGCGAGCGGGTGAACAGCACCAGTCCCAGCGCCTGCTCCAGCGCCGCAATGTGGCGCCCCACCGTGGGTTGTGTCACCCCCAGCGCGCGGGCTGCGCCCGAGAGCGATCCCTCTTGCACCACGCCCAGGTACGAGCGGTACAGCTCCCAGCCAATGTCTTTGTGTGCAGGTTGTGTCATACATAAATGTATAGCCATGCGCTGATTTTCGGCAATTCCATTTCACAAAACCCACGACCACACTGCATCCATCACCACTTTTTTTGGAGCAAAACATGGCAAACACAGGCAATACGGTTCTGGTTCTCGGTGCGACCGGGGGCATCGGTGGCGAAGTGGCGCGGCAGCTGCGCGACCGGGGATGGCAGGTGCGCGCACTGCACCGGGGCGTGGCGCAGGCCGGGGAGCAACGCGACGGCATGGCCTGCATTCGCGGCGACGCGATGCGGCGCGAGGACGTGGTAGCCGCTGCCGCAGGCTGCGACGTGATCGTGCACGCGGTCAACCCGCCCGGCTACCGGCGCTGGAGCGAGCTGGTGCTGCCGATGATCGACAACACCATTGCGGCGGCCACCGCAGTGGGTGCCACCGTGGTGCTGCCCGGCACGATCTACAACTACGGGCCCGACGCCTTCCCAGTGCTGCGCGAGGACTCACCGCAGCGCCCCCACACCCGCAAGGGCACTGTGCGCGTGGAGCTGGAGCGGCGCCTGCAGCAGGCGACCCAGCCCCACCCGTTGCGCGCGGGCACCTGCCGCGTGCTCATCGTGCGGGCGGGGGACTACTTTGGCCCCCAGGTGGGCAACAGCTGGTTCTCGCAAGGCCTCGTCAAGCCCGGCCAACCCGTGAAGGCGGTGAACCTGCCCGGCGCACCCGGCGTGGGCCACCAATGGTCATACCTGCCCGACGTGGCGCGCACCATGGTGCAGTTGCTGGAGCGCCGCGCCACACTGCCCGCGTTTGCACGCTTTCACATGGCCGGGCACTGGGACGCCGACGGCACGCAGATGGCCGCCGCGATTGGCCGCACCGTGGTGGCACATGGTGGTGCGGCCCCGCACGTGCGGGCCTTTCCGTGGTGGCTGGTCACACTCGCCTCGCCGTTTGTGGCCACGCTGCGCGAACTGCGGGAGATGCGCTACCTGTGGAGGCAACCGGTGCGCATGGCCAACGACCCGCTGCGCGCCGTGCTGGGCGAAGAGCCCCACACGCCGCTGGACGCGGCGGTGCAGGCCACGCTGTTGGGTTTAGGCTGCCTGTCAGGGGCCAAAGCGCCGCTCACAGCCCCAGGAAACCCGCAATCACCAGCCCGGCTTCCAGCGTGAACCGGCCCTGGGCAACCTGCGCGCGCACCTCTTCCAAGGGCAGCAGTGCAAACTCGTCCACCTCGCCGTCCTGGTTGTCGGGCGCCATGCCCTCTGGCACCACGGCGCGGAACCAGTCGATGCGCTCGACCATGTACCCCGCGCCGCCCCCCTCGCTGCTGGGGCGGCTGAACAGCACATGGCCACCGTGCGCCACGCCGGCAAGGGTGTGCACATGCAGCCCGGCTTCTTCCCAGGTCTCGCGCACCAGAGCTTGGGGCAACGAGTCGGCGGCCGAGATCATGCCGCCCATCAGCGTGTCCCACAGGCCTGGGTCGTTGGGTTTGTTCAGCGAACGCTTTTGCACCCACATGCGCCCATCGGGTGCCAGGCCCACCAGGTGCACGGCGCAGGTGGTGATGCCCAGCACACGCACGGCACCCCGCTCCACGGTGCCCACGACTTCGCCGCTGGGGTTGGTCACCGCCAGTTGCTCGTTGCGCCACGGGCCACACAGGTTGGCGTCGCGCAGCGCTTCGGCCAGGGTGTTCAGGGCGTCGGTGGTGGCGTTGACGTTGGCATCAGAGGCAGCTTCGGGCGGCAGATGCAGACTCCATGCAGGGGCGCCGCCATGCTCACCCATTGATAGCTGGTAGCGCTTATCCAATAAGCGCTGGAGGCTTATTTTGCTTAGAAATCCTTCCGCCACCGACCCTACCACCTGCCCCGCCACCCGCAAGGGTTGGCGTGGCTGGCGGGCGGGCTGGTGCGCCAGTTGCCGCGCGCCCACCAGCCACTGGTCGAACGATGCGCCGGGGTAGGAGGCTGTCACAGCGTGAGAATGGTGCAGCCCGTGGTCTTGCGTGCTTCCAGGTCGCGGTGCGCCTGCTGCACGTCGGCCAGCGGGTAGCGCTGGTCGATGTGGATCTTCACCTGTCCACTGGCCACCACGGCAAACAGGTCGTCGGCCATGGCCTGCGTGCTTTCGCGCGTGGCGATGTGGGTGAACAGCGTCTGGCGAGTGACGTAGAGCGAGCCCTTGGCGCCCAGCGAACCCGGTGCAAACGGTGCCACGGGGCCCGAGGCGTTGCCGAAGCTGGCCATGAGGCCAAAGGGACGCAGGCAGTCGAGTGACTTGTCCCAGGTGTCCTTGCCCACCGAGTCGTACACCACCTTCACGCCCTTGCCGCCGGTGATCTCTTTGACCCGGGCTGCGAAATCTTCTTTTTGATAGTTGATGGCGTGCGCCGCGCCGTTAGCCAGGGCCAGCTGGCACTTGGCATCGGTGCCTGCCGTGCCGATGAGCTGCAGTCCCAGCGCCTTGGCCCACTGGCTGGCGATCAGGCCTACCCCACCCGCAGCGGCGTGGAACAGCACATGGTCGCCGGGCTGCAGGCCTTCCACGGGCAGCGTCTTCTTGAGCAGGTACTGCGCCGTCAGGCCCTTGAGCATCATGGCCGCGCCCCTCTCAAAGCTGATGGCATCGGGCAGCTTGCACACACACTTGGCGGGCATCACCCGCACTTCGCAATAAGCGCCGGGGGGCTGGCTGGCGTAGGCAGCGCGGTCGCCCACCTTCAGGTGCGCAACGCCCTCGCCCACGGCTTCGACCACGCCCGCGCCTTCCATGCCGATGGTGGCGGGCATGTTCAGGGGGTACAACCCCGTGCGGTGGTACACGTCGATGAAGTTCAGGCCGATGGCGTGGTGGCGGATGCGGATCTCGCCGGGGCCGGGCTCGCCCACGGTGACGTCAACGATGTGAAGTTCTTCGGGACCACCGTGCTGGCGGATCTGGACGGCAAGGCTCATGGCAAAACGCTCCTGGATAACGGGTGTTGAACGGGTCCCCAACGGGCATGGATGGGGCCTGTAACGGGCGAGACAAACGGCGGCCATCCTGCCATGAATCTGAAAGCCTTGTCCTGCCCTGCACCGTTACAGTGCAGCCCATGACTCAAAGACTCACGCCCGGTACGGCGGCGCTGCTGGTGATACCGCCGCTGCTGTGGGCTGGCAACGCCGTCACAGGCCGGCTGGTGCACGACCTGATCCCGCCCATCACGCTCAATTTCATCCGCTGGGTGCTGGCTTTCTTCATCCTGCTGCCGCTCGCGTACAACGTGCTGCGCAAGGACAGCCCGCTGTGGCCCCACTGGCGCCGCTATGCACTGCTGGGGCTGCTCGGCATTGGCCTGTACAACGCGCTGCAGTACATGGCGCTGCAGACTTCCACGCCCATCAACGTGACGCTGGTGGGCTCCAGCATGCCGGTGTGGATGCTGGCCGTGGGGGCGCTGTTCTTCGGCGCGGCGGTCACGCGGCGGCAACTGCTGGGCGCGCTGCTGTCGATGTGTGGCGTGCTGCTGGTGCTCAGCCGGGGCGAGTGGTCGCAGCTACTGGCTTTTCGCCTGGTGCCAGGCGATGTGTTCATGCTGCTGGCCACCATCTCGTGGGCGTTCTACAGCTGGCTGCTGTCGCGCACCAGCGAGCCCGCCCGCATCCGGGGCGACTGGGCCGCTTTTTTGATGGCGCAGATGGTGTTTGGCCTGGCATGGTCGGGCAGCTTCGCGGGCGTGGAATGGGCGATGGGCCACACCCACATCGCATGGGGCTGGCCGCTGATCGCAGCGCTGGCTTTCATCGCCGTGGGCCCCGCCGTGCTGGCCTATCGCTGCTGGGGCGTGGGGGTGGAGCGCGCCGGGCCTGCGGTGGCGGGCTTCTTCGTGAACCTCACCCCGCTGTTTGCGGGCATCCTGTCGGCCGCCTTTTTAGGGGAAACCCCACAGCTTTTCCACGGTGTGGCATTCGCACTGATCGTGGGCGGGATCGTGGTGTCGTCGCGGCGATAGCGGCAGGCGGGATCAGCCTGCTGCGCCTTCGGCCGAGGCTTGTGTTGCGGCCTGCTGCAACAAGACTTCGAGCTCCGATACCGGCCCGGGCATGCCCAGCAAATAGCCCTGAAAGAGCTGGCAGCCATAGTCTGCCAGCAGGGCTTTCTGCTGTGCGGTTTCCACACCTTCGGCAATCACATCCAGCTCCAGGTTGCGCGCCATGCCGATGATGGTCTGCACGATCACGTCGTCGGTGTGCCGCACACCCAGGTTGCGCACAAACGACTGGTCGATCTTGAGCTGGTCCAGCGGCAGCCGCGTGAGGTAGGCTAGCGACGAGTAGCCCGTGCCGAAGTCGTCCACCGAAAAGCGCACACCCTTGGTCTTGAGCAGGCCCATCTTGGCAATGGTGTCGTCCACGTTGTCCAGCACCAGCGACTCGGTCAGCTCCAGCTTGAGCAGGTGGGGCCGCGCGCCGGTCTCGCGCAGCACCTCGACCACGCGGGCCACGAAGTCGCGCTGGCGGAACTGCCGGGCGCTCACGTTGACCGACAGCGGCACATGCCGGTAGCGGGCATCGTTCTCCCACGCCGCCAGCTGCTCGCACGCGGTGCGCAGCACCCAGTGGCCCATGGGCACGATGAGTTCGCTTTCTTCTGCCACGCCAATGAAGGCGCTCGGCGCAATAAGGCCGCGCTCGGGATGGATCCAGCGGATCAGCGCCTCGGCGCCCACGATGCGCCCGTCCAAATGGAACTGGGGCTGGTAGTGCAGCGCGAACTGCCGCGCGGCCAGCGCGGCCTGCAGATCCCCCTCCAGCTGCGCGCGCACGCTGATGGCAATCTGCATCTGCGGATCGAAAAAACACAGCGCATTGCGGCCCTGCGACTTGACCTGGTACATGGCGATGTCGGCCTGTTTAAGCAGATCGACGGAGGGCTGCAGCGCCCCGCCCATGAGCGTGGCCCCGATGCTGGGCGTGCTGTGGTGGCTGAGCCCGGCCAGCGAGTACGGCATGTTGAGCGTGCGCAGGATCTTTTCGCCCACGCGGCGCGCATAGGCAGCCGCCTCTTCGCTGTGCAGCGACAGCTCGTGCAGCATGACCACGAACTCGTCTCCCCCCAGGCGCGCCACGGTGTCCTCGCGGCGCACGCAGGTCTTCAGGCGCTCTGCCACCTGGCGCAGCAGCATGTCGCCCACCTCATGGCCCATGGTGTCGTTCAGCGTCTTGAAGTGGTCCAGATCCAGGAACAGCAAGGCCCCGTACTGCCCGCTGCGCACACTGGCCGCAATCACCTGCTGCATGCGGTCCATCAGCAGCCGGCGGTTGGGCAGATTGGTCAGAGGGTCGTAGAAGGCCAGGCTCTCAATCTCGGCGCTGGCGCGGCGCAGGGCCGTCACGTCGTGGTAAGTGATGACCAGACCGCCCTCGGGTGTGGGCCGTTCGGTGATCTGGATCGTGCGGCCATTGGGCAGCACCTGCTCATGGGGCTCATGGTGCTGGTTCTGCTTGAGCAGCCGCAGCTCCACCCAGCGCATGCGTTCTTCCTCGCTGGCGCGCGGCAGATGGTGCCGGGCGGTCTCTTCCATCACGCGCCGAAACGGCACCATGGGCGCCATCACGGCGCGCAGCCACGGGAAAATTTCCTCAAACCGGCTGTTCCATTGCACCACGCGCTGCTCGCCGTCGAGCAGTACAAAACCACTCACCATCGACTCCAGCGCTTGGTCCAGTGTGGCCTTGGACTGCGCAATGGCAAGCCGCGCCTGGGACATGCGGTCTAGGTAGCGCAGCGCCAGGTTGCCCGCTGCCACGATCATGGCCACAAACAACAGCCCCGTCAGTGCAATGGCGTTGCGCTGGTCGCGCCAGCCTGCCAGCGCATCGCGCAGCGGAATGCTCGCCGAGATGCGCAGGTCCTGGTACAGGATGGGCCGGTAAACCACCAGCGCCGGCTCGCCACTCAATCGTGCCGGGGCCTTCCACGCCTGCCCCAGGTCAGCCACCTCCTGCAGGGGCGGGGACAGCACGGGCGTGATCGCCTCTTCGCGGTTGGGCGCACTCAGCAGCAGCAGCCCTCCGGCACGCTCCAGCGTCACTTGCAGGCCTGTGATGTCCACACCCTGGACCAGCACCGAGCTGAGCGCCCCCACCGGCAATTCGGCAATGGCCACCACAAGGGAACTGTCGGCCATGCGCAGGTGGCGCGCAAAATACAGCACGCGCTCGGCAGTCGCAAAACTCACCACCGGCGGGCTGATCATCAGGGTGGAAACGGGCTGCTCCAGCACAGACGCCAGAAAACCGGGAGGCAGCTGCAGCGGCAGCGCACTGCCAGCCGCATCGGAAGAGGCGATGGTCTTGCCGTTCGCGTCCAGCAGCGCCACATAGCGCACCATCAGGTTCTGCCGAGCGGAGCTGCGCAGGCGCTGGCTTGCAAGGTCAGGGTCCACCCATTCGCTCATCGAACCCGACAGGCCCAGAAGTTCGTCCATGCTGGCCAGCAGCACGTCCACCGCCAGCAGGGAACGATTGAGCGCCGCTTCGGCACCCGCCACAAAACGGGTGGCCTGGGCTTCGTAATCGTCCAGCGCCACCTTGCGGGCGTTCCATACCAGCGCGGCAGACACCATCACCACCGCCGCAATGAACACCGCCGCCCCGGCCCATACAAAGGCCCTGATGCGCAGTGGGGTCGTGGTATCCCTCATTTCGCCGGGGCCGCAGCCAGGCCACGGACGGGACCGATCGTCTGGTTCCACACCTGGGCGCAACGCGGCCCGCAGCGCTGCACCCAGCGCGGCAGCACGGTGGAGGCAAGGATCTCCTGGCGGCTGCGTTCATCCTGCGCAGACACCGGCACCACCACCATGCTGCCCTTGCGTCCCCCCACACAGGCGGGGATGCCACGGTTGCAGGCCATGCCGTCGGAGGTTTCGCGCTCGGACTCCTCCCAGATGGCGGCCTCCAGCCGGGGCAGCTCGCGCCGCAGCAGGGCCCGCAGATCGGGCGGTAGCGCCTCCCAGGCGGCCTTGTTGGCGCTGAACACCGCCAGTCCCCAGGTCACGGGCAGCGCATGCACATGGGAGGTCATGGTATGCAGCCCCAGCGTGTTGCCCGACATGGTGCCGGTGATGGCGCACTCGGTATTGCCCGCCGTGAGGCTGGGCACGATCTGCGCGAAGCCAGTCAGCACGGGGATGCCGCCGAGCGCCCCGACAAAATCCGCCTGGGTGGATGACGACACGCGCGTGCGGCGCCCGGCCAGATCGGCCAGCCCGCGCAGGGGCTTCTTGCAAAACACCACCTGGGCCGGATACACATACATCGCCAGCGCCTCCACGCCGTGCTGGTCACGCAGACTCTTCTCCAGGTAAGGGCGAAACGCCGCCAGCGTGGTCTTGAGCGTGGCAATGTCGGGGTTCAGCCCCGCCAGATCGGGTGCGGTGTACTCGGGGTACTGGGCCGTGAACGAGCTCATGAGCGTGGTGCCAAAAGGCACCACACCCAGCTGCAGCAGGCGCAGCATTTCGGCGCCAGGCACGCCCGCTCGGTCAAAGGGCACGATTTCAGCGTCAAACCGGCCACCGCTCAAGCGGAGCAGTTCCTTGCTCCAGAAGGGCTCTTCCTGCCGGGTGTACTGGTTGATACCTGCCAGCCCCCCCACGATGCGCAGCTTGTAGGGCGCAGTGGCCGCTGCCGGGGTGGCCGCAGGCTGGCCCACAGCCTGTGGCGAACAACCCAGCGCGGCCCATGCCACGCACAGTGCAGCGATGCGGTGCAGAAGGCGGGAAGTCACAGCGGGTTTGGGCTGCATGGCAACTTCTGGCTCGTCAACCGGGGGGCAGTGGACGGCCACCGCCGCGCACCCTTCATGCCCAGGGCCATGCCAGCGCCCCAGCGGCATCCATGGATCGCATAGAGGTCTGGAAGGCCGCCCTGGGGAGGGATGCGCGGTGTCATGTTCCGGTACTTTCGGGTTGGAATGCTGGGGCACCATTCTTCACCAAGTTTTCCCCCTCGGCGGGCAAAGCTGTCTGCAAAACGCCACGCCCTGCCGCCAGGGAATCTCCTTCGCCCGCCAGTGACCACAGACGACGGGTTGACCTTCTGTCTCAACCCGGGTCAGAAGGTCCCAGGATAAGCGCCGCCGTCCGCCAGCACGTTCTGCCCGGTCATATAACCCGCCTGCTGGCTGCACAGGAAAGCGCAGATGGCACCAAACTCCTGCGCCGTGCCATACCGCCCTGCCGGAATCTGGGCCTGCTGTTGCGCGCGAACATCGTCCACGCTCTTGCCAGCCTTACCGGCAGCAGCGGTCACGGTGGCGGCCAGTCGGTCGGTGTCGAACTTGCCGGGCAAGAGGTTGTTGATGGTGACGCCCCGTGCAGCGATCTTGCTGCGCGAGACCCCCGCCACAAAGCCCGTGAGCCCGCTGCGCGCGCCGTTGGACAGACCCAGGATGTCGATGGGCGCCTTCACCGCGCTGGAGGTGATGTTGACGATGCGGCCAAAGCCTCGCGCAGCCATGCCGTCCACTGTGGCCTTGATCAGTTCGATGGGGGTGAGCATGTTGGCGTCCACGGCCTTGATCCATGCATCGCGGTCCCAGTCGCGGAAGTCGCCCGTTGGCGGACCGCCGGCATTTGTCACCACGATGTCAAAGTCACGGCCCGGGCCACCTGTCACGGAGAACACGGCAGCACGGCCCTCGGCGGTGGTGATGTCAGCAGCTACCGCCAGCACCGTCGGTTTGGAGCTTTTTTGGCCGCCAGCGCCTTCCTGCATTGCGCCTTCAGCTACCAATTGTGTAGCAGCCTGCTCCAGCGCCTGGGCATTGCGGGCGTTGATGACCACGTTGACGCCCTCACGCACCAGGGCCAGCGCACAGCCATAGCCCAAACCCTTGCTCGCGCCACACACCAGCGCCCATTTGCCTGCGATACCCAAATCCATAACAATCTCCGGTTCTGCTGCAAGCCGCAGCATTCACAGATCATCATAAGTGGAGAGCTGCAACATGAATTGGCTGCACCGCGGAGCCCTGGCCACCTGGCTGGCATGGGCCGCATTGGCACCCCTGGCAGGTAGCGCGCATGCGCAGGAGGCGGCCGTGGTCAAGCGTGCCACCCAGTTGCGCGACACCCCCGCCGACAGCGGTGCGAGCGTGGCCCCGCTGGAGGCCAACACCGTGGTCACGCGCAGCAACGAGCGCAAGGGCCCCTGGACCAAGGTGAGCACACAGCAAGGCGCCACCGGCTGGGTGCACATGTTCGACCTGGGACCGCAGTCGGGGTCGGCCACGCCCACCAACAACGCCGCCACCAGCGGCCTGCGAGGCCTGGGCGGGCTGTTTGGCGGCAACAGCGGCTCCACCACCACGGCCACCTCCACGGTGGGCATTCGTGGCCTGGATGCTGAAGACATCGCCAATGCGCAGCCCAATCCTGCTGCTGTCGGCCGGGCAGAAAGCCTGCGGGTGAATGCCGACCAGGCGCGCCAGTTCGCCAGCTCGGCGTCCCTGCAATCCCGGGATGTGCCCGCCCTGGCGCAGCCAGCACTGCCCACATCCAGTCGGGGCTCCGGCAGCGGGTCCAGCAACCCCTCCGACCCCAACTACAGCCCTAACTGAGGAAATGGCCATGAACCGGAATTCCACCTGGAAACGCCGCGCGCAGACGGCAGCCTTGTGCGCGCTGCTCGCCGCAGCGCCCCTGGCCGCCCACAGCCAGAACGTGATGAACATCCTCAACTCCCTGGGGGGCGGGCTGGGCTCGGCCATCACGGGGGGCAAAGCCGCTCCGGCGGCGCAGGGTGACGATCTGATCAGCCTGCTCACGCAGTCGATGGAGAACATCGACGAGGCCAAGGAAATCGAGATCGGCCGCCAGCTGGCCGCCCTGCTGCTGGGCGCCAAGCCCGCCCACCCGGACATGGCGCTGCAGCGCTATGTGAACCGCCTGGGCCGGTGGGTGAGCCTGCAGTCGTCGCGCCCCGGACTGCCCTGGACCTTTGTGGTGCTGGACGACGCAGGCTACAACGCCTTTGCCGCGCCGGGCGGCTATGTGTTCGTGACGAAGGGGCTCATTGACCGCTGCGCCGACGAGTCCGAGCTGGCGGGCATCCTGGCGCACGAGATCACGCACGTGACCTCCAAACACCACCTCCAGGCCATCCGGCAAAGCGCCATGGCGGGGGTCGGCACGCAACTGCTGGCTTCGCAGATCCGCACCAGCAACATCGCCGGGCAGCTCGTCAAGGACCAGCTGCTGTCGCTGTTCCGCACCGTATACACCAAGGGGCTAAGCCAGTCCGACGAATTCGAGGCGGACCGCACCGGGGTGTCGCTGGCGGCCAAGGCGGGTTTTGACCCCTACGGTCTGGTCTCAGTGCTGCAGCAGCTGCGCACCGTCACGCCGGACAACCCCATGTTCACGCTGACGATGTCCACCCACCCCGCGGCACAGGCCCGCCTGGACTACCTGGAGCAATCCATGGGCCGCCAGCTCGATGGGCTGGGCGGGTCGCGCGCATCGATTGCACAGCGCCTGGGCGGCAGTGCGCCTGCCAATGCGCCAGCACCCTCTGCCCGGCCTGCAGCGGCAAAGAAGGCGGGATAAATCACCCCCAAGGAGAGCGCGCACCCGCTCTCCGCTGCCAGGTCAGGGCGCTTGGCGGCGCGCCAATTGGGTAAACACAAAAATACCCGTGATCACCAGTGCCGTGCCCGCAGCCACCCACACCGTAAACGGCTCACCCAGAATCCAGACCCCCATGAGGATGGTGGACAGCGGCCCCACCATGCCGGTCTGCGCGGTCATTCCAGCGCCCACGCGCTCAATGGCCATCATCACCATGAGCACGGGCGCAGCCGTGCAGAGCGTGGCGTTGAGCACGGACAGCCAGATCACCTCGGGTGCCACCACGGCAGCACTGAAGGGCCGCAGCACCACAAACTGCAGCAGGCATAGCAGGCACGCCACGGTGGTGGCCAGTCCCACCAGCCGCAGCGAACCCAGGCGCCGCACCATCTCGCCGCTGTAGACCAGATAGATGGCATAGCTCACCGCACTCAGGAACACCAGCAGGGTGCCCCAGGCTGCGTTGGTGCCCTGCAGGTTGGCTTCGTGGCCGAACACCAGCACCACGCCGCAGTAGCTGATCAGCATGCCCACCGCCTGCCCCCAGGTGATGCTGCGCCGATACAGCACCCAGCCCAGCATTACCACCAGCGTGGGGTTGAGATACAGGATCAGGCGCTCCAGGCTGGCACTGATGTAGGCCAGCCCTGCAAAGTCCAGAAAGCTCGCCAGGTAGTAGCCCGTGAGCCCCAGGCCCAGCACGCCCAGCCAGTCCTTGCGGGTCAGGGGGGGCTTGCCCCGGCTGGCCCACCAAGCCATCACGGCAAAGATGGGCAGCGCAAACAGCATGCGGTACATGATGAGCGTGACCGCATCAACACCATGGCGGTACGCCAGCTTGACGATGATGGCCTTGCCGCTGAAGGCGATGGAGCCCAGCAGGGCCAGGGCGAGACCAGTTGCTACGTTTTTTGTAGCTGCTTGCGCTTGTTCAGATTGCGATGGAGCCACTTTTTTCTATATTCAGTTATTCATTGCGCTGCGCGACAGCACAGCCCATGAAACTGGCACGTCCTGACGCGAGGTGGCCGCGGAACTGGCTTTGCCAGGCCGCTGGCCGCGTCCCCCTCCCGTAGCGCGCAGCGCGTAGAGAGAGGGGGAAGGCGCGAAGCGACTCAGGGGGTGTTCCATCAATACCCCGCCACCTGGCCGTCGCGACGCGGATCGCTGGCGGCCACATAGCCCTGCACCTTGGGGTCGCCCATGCGCCAGATGAACTGGCCGGCGCCAAAGTCCTGGTAGGAATCCTGGATCACCTCCATGCGGTGCCCCAGGCCCAGCAGGCCCTGCACCGTCGCGGCGGGCATGGCGGCCTCGACGTTGATCGACAGCCCTTCATTGAAGCGCCAGCGTGGTGCGTCGCAAGCCACCTGCGGGTTCTGGCCGTAGTCCAGCATGCGCACCAGGGTTTGCATGTGGCCCTGTGGCTGCATGTTGGCGCCCATCACTCCGTAGCTCATCACAGGCTGGCCGTTTTGCGTGAGGAAGGCGGGGATGATTGTGTGAAACGGTCGCTTGCCGGGCGCCACCAGGTTGGCTGGGTTGGGGCCCGCCGGGTCGGTGCTGAACGCCTGGCCCCGGTTCTGCAGGCTGATGCCAAAGGTGGGCTCCACACAACCCGAGCCGAAGCCCATGTAGTTGCTCTGGATGAAGCTCACCATCATGCCGTTTTCGTCGGCCGCAGTGAGGTAGATCGTGCCACCCTTGACCGGATTGCCAGCCCCGAAATCCTGCGCCTTGTTCATGTCGATGAGTTTGGCACGGGAGGCCAGGTACGCGTCATCGAGCATTTGCGCGGGGGTCACCTCCATGGACGATGGCTCGGCCACATGGCGGTACACATCGGCAAATGCGAGCTTCATGGCCTCGATCTGCAGATGCTGGGACGCTGCGCCATCCACGGGATGGCTCGCCAGATCGAATCGGTCCAGGATGCCCAGCGCAATCAGCGCTGCGATGCCCTGCCCGTTGGGCGGGATCTCGTGCAGGGTATAGCCTCGGTAGTTGCGGGCAATGGGCGTAACCCATTCAGGGCGGTGTGCTGCCAGATCCACCAGCGTCAGGCTGCCGCCCTGGGCCTGCGAGAAGGCGACCAGCGCCTGGGCAATTTCGCCCGTGTAGAACGCCTGGCCCTGTGTGGCCCCGATGGCGCGCAGCGCACGGGCTGCGGCGGCAAACTGGAACAGCTCCCCCACCTGCGGCGCGCGGCCCCAGGGCATGAAGCTTTGCGCAAACCCCGGCCGCGACTGCAGCTCAGGCACTGCAGCGGCCCATTTTTGCTGCACCACCACCGGCACCAGGTAGCCACGCTCGGCAATCTCGGCGGCGGGCTCCATCAGCGCGGCAAAGGGCAGCTTGCCGAAACGCTCAGACAGGGTGACCCACGCGCTGACGGCACCCGGCACAGTGACGGAATCGATCCCGCGTTTGGGAGGGCTCGCCGGGCTCTTGCCGTAGCGGCTGTGAAAGTACCCGGGTGTCCAGGCCGCAGGGGCGCGGCCCGAGGCATTGAGCCCGTGCAGGGCCTGTCCGTCCCACAGGATGCAGAACGCGTCGCTGCCCAGCCCATTGCTCACGGGCTCGCAGATCGTCATGGCCGCTGCCGCCGCCACAGCAGCATCAACGGCATTGCCGCCCTGCTGCAGCATGCGCAGGCCCGCCTGGGCGGCCAACGGATGCGAGGTGGAAACCACATTGCGCGCAAACACCGGCAGGCGGGTGCTGGCATAGGGGTGGGTGTAGCTGAAGTGCATCGAGCCATTATGGGTCGCGTGCCATGTCCGCACACCGGGCGTGCGACAAGGGCCTGCCTGCCCGTCGGGCTTGGCCCCACCCCCAGCATCCCTGCTCAGCACTCAGCACGCCGCGGTGCGCTGAGCTGTCTTCTTGTGGATCCCTGCTAGCCGTGCTTGCGGAACACCCGGTGATGCAGCCGCCTCAGCGACCACCACACGCCGCCCGCCACCACCGGAATGGCGATGGCCGCCGTGGTTTCCGGCGACAGGGGCCAACCAAGCTTCTGCGCCCCCTTGGCCAGGTAGCTCACCAGGCCCACGATGTAGTACGTGATGGCCGCCACCGACAGGCCCTCCACCGTGGACTGCATCTGCAGCTGCAAATCCTGCCGGTGGTTCATGGTGGTCAGCAGCGCCTGGCTGCTTTGCTGCTGCTCGATCTCCACGCGGGTGCGCAGCAGGTTGCTCATGCGCGAGACACGTTGCGACAGCGCATCCTGGCGCCGCGCCGCCCATTCGCAGGTGCTGCGTGCAGGCGTGAGGCGCCGGTCCATGAATTCCCGAATCGTCTGCATCCCGGCCAGGCGCGATTCGGCAATGTCCTGAATGCGCTTGTCCAGCAGTTCGAAGTACGCGCTGCTGGCCGAAAAACGCGAGTGGGTGGCCGCATACTGGCTCTCCACCTGCCCGGCCAGACGGGTCAGGCGGTCCAGCAGCGCAGGCTCTGCGTCACGGTTGGCGGTGCGGATGGCGTCGGCCAGTTCGGCCAGTTCGCGTTCGGCAAAAGCCAGCACACTGGCGGCCTCGCGCGCAGCGGGCAGGCCCAGCAAGGCAGCCATGCGGTAGGTCTCGATTTCGAGCAGGCGCTGCACCAGGCGGCCCAGGCGGCGCTGCGTCATGCCGCCCGCGAGCAGCACCATGCGCGAGAACCCATCGGCGTGGATCGCAAAATCGGTGTAGACCTCGCCATGCCCGTCGGCCACCGTGGAGGCCACCAGCGTGTCCTCATGCAGCACATGCTTGACCAGCGACCCCGAACCGAAGGTGTGGGTGGGCAGTACCCACAGGTTCAGGCTGCACAGACAGTGCCCGGGCAAAGCCGCCAGCCACCCGCGGGGCACCGCGTCTGCGGCGCTGGCCGGCTCCCGCTCGCCAAAGGCGTCGGCCGCCATGGGCACCATGAAGGTCCAGGACACAAATTCGGTGTGCAGCTCCCAGCGCATACGGTAAGCCCCCAGGTCCATGCGCAGGTGCGTGGTGTCCGCATCGGGCAATGCCAGGTGGTGGTCGCGCAACAGAGCCGCCACATGGGCCCGGCTCGCTTCACGCCCTGCGGCATCGGCCAGCATCACGATGTGTGCAATGGCCAGCGGGGCCGTCATGGCCTCGGGCGGACGGGCGTGGATTTCGTTGTGCAGCATCGCCCGGTGGGGATGCTGTGGCAGATGGAATGGAGTGGACATGCGGGCCTCTTGCCCGCCATTGTGTACTGGCGCTGAGGGCGTGCTGCGGCTGCAGATCGCCAAAAAACAACGGCACCCGAAGGTGCCGTTGTTCTGGAGTCGGATGGAAAAGGCCGTGCCGTCAGTCTTCGACGAAGGCTTCCTCGCGCTTGCTCTTCACCGAAGGCAGCAGCACGATGATGAGCAGCAGTGCCGCAGCAGCCAGCAGGCCTGCCGAAAGCGGACGCGTGACGAACACGCTCCAGTCGCCACGCGACAGCAGCAGCGCGCGGCGCAGGTTCTCTTCCATCATCGGGCCCAGGATGAAGCCCAGCAGCAGAGGTGCGGGTTCGGTGCCCAGCTTGTGGAAGATGTAGCCCACCAGCCCAAACGCACCCACCATCCAGATGTCCCAGGTGTTGTTGTTGGTCGAATACACACCCACGGCGCAGAACAGCACGATGGACGGGAACAGCCACCGGTAGGGCACCGTGAGCAGCTTGATCCAGATGCCGATCAGCGGCAGGTTCAAGATGATCAGCATGGCATTGCCCAGCCACATCGAGGCGATCAAGCCCCAGAACAGCTCGGGATTGCTCGTCATCACCTGGGGACCAGGCTGGATGTTGTGGATCGTCATGGCACCCACCATCAGCGCCATCACGGCGTTGGGGGGGATACCCAGCGTCAGCAGCGGGATGAAGGAAGTCTGCGAACCGGCATTGTTGGCCGACTCAGGCGCTGCCACACCACGGATGTTGCCCTGGCCAAAAGGCACTTCACCGGGCTGGAGCTTGGTCTTCTTCTCCACGGTGTAGGCCGCAAACGCAGCAAGCAATGCCCCACCACCGGGCAGGATACCCAGGGCGGCACCCAGCGCCGTGCCCCGCAGCACGGCAGGAATCATGCGCTTGAAGTCGTCCTTGGTGGGGAACAGGCCTTCCACCTTGGCAGTGAACACTTCGCGCTCATCGTCAGGGCGCGAGAGGTTGGCAATGATCTCGCCGTAGCCGAAAACACCCATGGCGATGGTCACAAAGCCGATGCCGTCGGTCAGTTCAGGAATGTCGAAGCTGAAACGGGCCACACCCGAGTTCACGTCGGTACCCACCAGGCCCATCAGCAGGCCCAGCACGATCATGGCCACGGCCTTGAGCAGCGAGCCCGAAGCCAGCACCACGGCACCAATGAGGCCCAGCACCATCAGCGAGAAGTACTCGGCAGGGCCGAACTTGAACGCCACTTCGGTCAACGGAGGTGCGAAGGCCGCCAGGATCAGCGTACCCACACAGCCGGCAAAGAACGAGCCCAGGCCCGCCGCCGCCAACGCAGGGCCTGCACGGCCCTTGCGCGCCATCTGGTAGCCGTCGATCACGGTTACCACCGACGAGGACTCGCCCGGCAGATTCACAAGAATGGCAGTGGTCGAGCCACCGTACTGCGCACCGTAATAGATACCGGCCAGCATGATCAGCGCAGCCACGGGCGGCAGCGCGTAGGTGGCTGGCAGCAGCATGGCAATGGTGGCCACCGGGCCGATGCCGGGCAACACACCAATGAGCGTGCCCAGCAAGCAGCCCACAAAGCAGTAAATGAGGTTTTGGAACGTGAACGCGACGCCAAAACCCATCGCGAGGTTGTCAAATAATTCCATGGTCGGTGCTCCTGCTCAACCCGTGATGAAACTCGGCCACACAGGGAACTGCAGCTTGAGCGCCCAGACGAATGCCACGTAACTGCCAATGGCCAACACGGTGGCCAGGATGAACACGGACTTCGCGTGGAACTCCTGGCCCGCCAGGCTTGCGATGAAGGTCAGTGCATAGATGCCCACGATGAGGCCCATCGCCGGGACACCTATGCTGGGCAAGCCGCCCAGCAGGATACCGAACGCAAAGTTGGCAGCCAGGATGAAGAACAGCGGCTTCCAGGCCCACTTTCCAATCTTGTCACCGTCTTGGGTTTCGACCGTGGTGGCCTTGAAGGTGATCGCGCCGCCGATGATGGCCAGCAAGATACCCAGCAGCAGCGGGAAGTAACCCGGGCCCATGCGGGCCCCGTTTCCGACGTTGTACGTGGTGGCTCCCCACGCAAACGCAACACCAACCCCCATGAACATGAGGCCGGCAAAGAAGTCTTTTTGACTTTTGATTTTCACGAATTGTCTCCTTGGCGGGAAATCTCGACTGCGCGATTGTGCGTGCAACCAAGGCCCGCGCGGATGTGGATTCCACCTACATCCGGTAACGCTTGGGATGTCTTGCATAACCCTCGCGCGTCGGTGGTAGTGCGGATCGGGAAAGGCCGCAAGGCGTCTTTTTGCGGCCAATAGCATGGCTATTGGCAAGAAAAGCAACGCAGCGGACTGCCCGAGACCGCGCTATCACAGACCGCAGGGAGTTATGCAGGACATCCCTTGCTCCTGCGGAGCTGGTTCAAGGTCTTACTCCAGCGGCGGTGTCGCAGCAATCACCTCGTCCAGCGTGGTCAGGCCCTCTGCCACCCGCAGCGCGCCTGCCAGACGCAAGGGCCGCATGCCGTCCTGCACGGCCTGGCGGCGCAACTGGTCGATCGAGGGCGCCTGGTTGATCTTCTCCTTGAGCGCCTCGGTCACGGTGAGCAATTCATACAGGCCCATGCGCCCCCGAAATCCACCCATGCGGCAGTCCACGCAGCCCACGGGCTTGTAGGGGTGGTAGCCGCCACTGAGCTTCCAGGGCTTGACCACCTCCACCAGCGTTTCGCGCTGCGCCGTTTCGTCCTTTTGTTTGCATTGCTTGCACAGCGTGCGCACCAGCCGCTGGGCCAGCACCCCCAGCAGCGTGGCATTGAGCAGATAGGGGGGCACCCCCAGTTCCATCATGCGGGTGATGGCCGACGGGGCGTCGTTGGTGTGCAGTGTGGAGAACACCAGATGCCCGGTCAGCGCAGCCTGGATGGCCATCTCGGCCGTCTCCAGGTCGCGGATTTCGCCCACCATGATGATGTCCGGGTCCTGGCGCATGAGGGCACGCAGGCCCTCGGCAAAGTTGAAGTCGAGCTGGGGCTGCACCTGGGTCTGGTTGAAGCTGGGCTCGATCATTTCGATCGGGTCTTCCACCGTGCTCACGTTCACCTCTTCGGTCGCCACCCGCTTCAAGGTGGAATACAGCGTGGTGGTCTTGCCCGAGCCCGTCGGCCCCGTCACGAGAATGATGCCGTGCGGGCGCTTGACCAGCGCCTCCCAGCGCTCGGCATCGTGCTGGGCAAAGCCCAGGGCGTCCA
Organism: Acidovorax sp. Leaf73; assembly: GCF_916855635.1. NCBI lineage: Bacteria > Pseudomonadati > Pseudomonadota > Betaproteobacteria > Burkholderiales > Comamonadaceae > Acidovorax > Acidovorax sp. Leaf73. The sequence goes on along the minus strand of NZ_CAKASI010000002.1, from coordinate 537,193 downwards.
GATCCTTGACGGCATTGTCCGGGTCAAAGATCCGCATGACCATCTTCTCGCCAAACGCCGTGGGCAGCGTGGACAGGCGCATTTCCACCTCGTCCCCGCGCTGGTTGCGCGTCTTGATGCGGCCGTCCTGCGGACGGCGCTTTTCCACCACGTCGATGCGGCCCAGGAGCTTGATGCGCGAGACCATGGCGTTGTGCACACCCATGGGCATCTGGTAGACCGGGTGCAGCACGCCGTCAATGCGAAAGCGGATCACGCCCTGGTCGCGCCGGGGTTCCAGGTGGATGTCGCTCGCGCGCTGGTCAAAGGCATATTGCCAGAGCCAGTCCACCACCTTGACCACGCCCTGGTCGTTGGCGTCGAGCTGCTTGTTGCTCTTGCCCAGTTCCACCAGCTGCTCGAAGCTGCTGCCCCCGGAGTTGCCCCCTGCCTTCTGCGCGGCACGCACGGACTTTGCCAGGGCAAAAAACTCTGCAGTAAACCGGTGAATGTCCAGCGGGCTGGCCACCACGCGGCGCACGGTGCGCCGGGACTGGCGCTCCACCTCCGCCACCCAGTCTTCGATGAAGGGCTCGGCCGTAGCCACCACCACTTCCTTGGGGGTGACCTGCACGGGCAGCACCTTGTGGCGCTCTGCATAGGTGGCGCTCATGGTTTCGGCCACGCGCCCCACGTCCACCTTGAGCGGGTCGATGCGCAAATAGGGCAGGCCCGCGCGCTTGGCGAGGTACTCGGAAAGCGCCTCAATGTCCAGCGGCTTGCCATCGCTGGCACGTTCCATGGCCACGTTGGCCAGGCGCACCAGCGCATGCTGGGAGCTTTCCGCCTGCGAGCAGCGGGCGATGGTGCGTTGAGCTTCTTCCTGGGAGATGACTTCGTCATCGCTGAGCCACTGCACCATACGTCGCCAGTCCACCGGACCGACGTAGGGTCGCGCCGCAGTGCTGGCCAGGGAAGCGGAGATTGTTTTCATCAGATACCTTTCCGAAACGGGGCTGTGGGCGGCCCGGGGGCTCAGGCCGCGACGGGATTGAATGCCCGCAGCCATTTGGTGGTCGGCAGGTCCCAGCGCGCCTGGATGGCCTGCGCCTGCACGTCGAGTTCCGCCCGCTTGGGGCGCGTTGGCGTCTTCTGGGCCAGCACCACGGTGTTGCCTTCTCGCGTGGGCTTGAAGGCCCAGAGTGCCTTGTCACCAAAGGCCGCCGCCATGCTCTGCAGGCTGCGCTCAAAGCTGGACGCCCGCCCGAACAGGTTGACCGTCATGCACCCCGTGTCGGTCAGCAAGGCGCGGCAGTCGGCGTAGAAGTCTGCGCTGTCGAGCACCGGCGCTGCGGCCTCATGGTCGTACAGGTCCACCGCCAGCGCATCCACCGTGCCCTGCCACATGGGGTTCTTGATCTCTTGCGCCGCATCGGCCAGCACCACCCGCAGCTTGGGGCCATCGGGCGGCAGCTTGAACCACTGCCGGCACACCGCCAAGACCTGTGGGTTGAGCTCGATGGCCGTGGTGCAGATGCGCAGCTTCTTGTGGCAGAACTTGGTGATGGCACCGGCCCCCAGCCCGAGCTGCATGGCATGCCCCTTGGACACCTGGGGCAGGTCGGCAAACAACAGCCACGCCATCATGCGCTGCACGTACTCCAGTTCCAGTTCAAAAGGCTCTGCAACGCGCATGGACCCCTGAATCCACGGGGTGCCCAGGTGCAGGTGGCGCACTTCGCCGTCATCAGAGACGCTGACTTCGGGCAGTTCTTGTGATTTTTCTTTTTTGCGGGTCATTCACAACAATCAAAGCAGGCGGTGGGCCGCCATCAGGTCCGCCCAGGCAGCCAATTTACGTTCAAAACTCCAGGAGGCATTGGCCGGGCTGGTCGAGGGCAGACGGTGCGATGCGATAGAGCGGGCGGAACCAGGCCCGGAACCCGTGCCCACGCGCTGATCGGAAAGCACATCATCATGCGCCGCAGCGCGGGGGGGCCGGAAGCTGCTGAGCACCGCCGGGGCATGCTTGAAGCTCTCACCCCCATTGTGGGCGACGGCGGCGAGCTGCCGACATACCGTCTGCAGGCGCGCAAAGTCGTTGACCTGCGCATTGCGGATGCTGGTGTCCATGCTGCCCTCCCGCTCGCAGCTCTCATACACATCCCACAGGCCAAGCCCCCTTGCCAGCAACCAGTCGCAACGTGCGGCATACCCTTCGGCCCCTGCGGGCGGCAAGGGATGGTGCGGCCACAGCGCTTGCAAGATCTTCCAGAAATGGTTTTGCGGGTGTGCGTAGTACTGGCGCAGCCGCAAGGAGGCAGCCCCCGGAAAACTTCCGAGGACCAGCACCACCGTGCCTGCAGACACCACCGGCGGCAGCCCCTGGAGGCGCACCGGCGGAGCTGGCGCCGGAGCATCAGGGAGCGGAGGGGGCTGCGTCAGAGCGGCGTCGGGCATCCGCCGATTCTGAACCGAAACCCGTCAGCAACCCCGCGACATCCTCAAAAAAAACTATAGCTGTAAACCCTTTACCACAAAGCGCTGGCCTCCTAAAAACCTACCAATTGGTGGATCAGACGGAGACCAGAGCCTGCAACCGGGGCAGCGCCACCAGCGCATTGGCACAGGTGATACCCGCCAAATCCTCCAGCGGCTGACTGCGCAGCTCGGCCAATGCGCTTGCAATGCGCGGGAGTTCGCCGGGTGCATTGCGCCCTTGGGGCAGGCCTTCGAGCCGCTGGGCGGCGGTGGCATACAACCAATGGGGCGGGATGTCCGGCGCATCGGTCTCCACCACCAGGGCCTCTGCGGGCAGTTCTGCCGCCATGCGACGCAGCTGCAGCGCCCGGTCGTAGGTCATCGCGCCGCCAAACCCCAGCTTGAAGCCCAGGGCGATGAACGCCTGCGCCTGCTGCACGCTGCCGTTGAAGGCATGGGCGATACCGCCTTGTACCGGCAGCTCCCGCAAGCCCTTGAGCAATTTGTCGGACGAGCGGCGCACATGCAGGATTACGGGCAGGTCAAACCGCCGTGCCAGTTGCAGCTGCGTGCGATAGAACTGCTCCTGCCGGGCTGGGTCCAGGCCGGGCACAAAATAATCCAGGCCAATCTCTCCGATGGCCACCAGACGCTGGTCAGCCCGGTGTTGCTCCAGTTCCTGCGCCAGCAGCTCCAGATCTGCGTCGTGCGCGCGCCCTGTGTAAAGGGGGTGAATGCCCAGCGCATAGCTATCGCCATGCCGATGGGCCAGGGCGCGCACCGTGACCCAGTTGCTGCGCTCCACCGCCGGAATCACACAATGGGCCACGCCCTGGGCCCGCGCCTGGGCACGCACGGCATCACGGTCGGGGTCAAATTCGGGCGCATCCAGGTGGCAATGGGTATCGATCCAGACAGTCATTGGGTGATGATGCCCCATCAGCCCCATCAGCCCGATCAGCCCCGACCGCTCCCTCGGCGTGAAACCTTGCAAGTGCACTCTGCAGCGATCCGTGCTAACGTGAAAACCGTGCGCCGTCTCGCGGCGTCTTCCGTAGAAAAGGTGACAGGATGCCCCGGCCCGCCCTCTACAGCAGCTCCCGCCACACCCGCCGCTCCCCGCCCGAGCCGGTTGAAAAAGCGCCTGCGCCCACCGAACAACCTGCGGCCAGTGTGATGGAGCCCTTTCCAAACCCTGCCATCAAGCCTGTGGCGGGCACGGCTCTGTCGCGGCGCCATCTGTACGCCCTGTGGGCGCTGATCGCGCTGCTGACCACATTGCTGCTCTACAGCCTGTGGCTGCACCAGCGCCCCGCCGCCCAGCGGATCACCCAGGAAGACATCGACGCCGCCGTGCTGCGCACGCTGGAGACGACCACCCCGCCCTCCGCCGCCGCCCGCGCTGTGGAATCGATCTCTCCCTCGATCGTGCGCGTGGTGGGCTACGGCCGCAGCAAAAACGGCAAGGAAGAGGTGGAACGCGGCATTGGCACGGGCGTGGTGATTGTGGACAAAGGCATCATCCTGACCAACCTGCACGTGGTGGCGGGCTCAGACCGCATTGCAATCACCTTCCACGATGGCCTGGAAACCACCGCCAGCATCACGGGCGCCCAGCCCGAAAACGACCTGGCCGTGCTGCAAGCCCACAAAGTACCCGATGACCTCTTCGCAGCCCCGCTGCGCTCCACCCAGGACCTGCGCCCCGGCGACCACGTGGTGGCCGTGGGCTTCCCGTTCGGCATCGGGCCTTCGGCCTCAGCGGGCGTGGTCTCGGGCCTCCAGCGCGAATTCACCTCGCCCGAAGGCAAGCGCCAGCTCAGCAACCTGATCCAATTCGATGCTGCGGCCAACCCCGGCAACTCCGGTGGCCCACTGGTCACGCTCGATGGCGAGGTGGTGGGCATCGTCACCGCCATCCTGAACCCCACGTCGGCACGCACCTTTATCGGCATCGGGTTTGCGGTGCCCATCGAGAACGCCGCTTCCGCCGTTGGCATGCCCCCCTTCTGATCCCGAACCTTCACAAGGAGCACCATGGAAACCACCCCATCGCCCTCTGCCATGAACAACGCCGCCACCGCCACCCTGATGGAGCAGGTGCTCTACGAAGTCAAGCGCGTGGTGGTGGGCCAGGACCGCTTTCTGGAGCGGGTCATGGTGGCCATGCTCGCCCAGGGCCATCTGCTGGTCGAAGGTGTGCCGGGCCTGGCCAAGACGCTGACGGTGAAGACGCTGGCCAGCACCATCCAGGGCAGCTTCAAGCGCATCCAGTTCACGCCCGACCTGGTGCCCGCCGATCTGGTGGGCACGCGCATGTACAACCAGAAGACCGGCGAGTTCAGCACCACGCTGGGCCCGGTCTTCACCCACCTGCTGCTGGCCGATGAAATCAACCGCGCCCCAGCCAAGGTGCAAAGCGCCCTGCTGGAGGTGATGCAGGAGCGCCAGGTGACCATTGCGGGCGAGACCCACAAGGTGCCCGAGCCCTTCCTGGTCATGGCCACCCAGAACCCCATCGAGACCGAAGGCACCTACGCGCTGCCCGAAGCCCAGGTGGACCGCTTCATGATGAAAGTGCTGCTGGGCTATCCGTCCGAGGAAGAAGAGTTCGTGATCGCCCAGCGCGCGCTCGATGTGCCCGTGCAGGTGCTGCCCGTGGCCACCACCGCGCAGCTGGCGGCGCTGCAGGCCGAATGCCGCACCGTGTATGTAGACCCGTCAATGCTGCAATACGCCGTGAAGCTGGTGGCCGCCACCCGCGAGCCCACGCGGCATGGCCTCAAGGACCTGGAGGGCTACATAAGCTGCGGCGCCAGCCCGCGCGCCACCATTGCCCTCGCAGAGGGCGCCCAGGCCCTGGCCATGCTGCGCGGGCGCAACTATGTTCTGCCCGAAGACATGACCGACCTGGCGGCCGACGTGCTGCGCCACCGCATCGCGCTTTCGTACGAAGCGCTGTCCGAAGGGCTGGATGCCGATGCCCTCGTCAAGCGCATCATGGCCAAGATACCGGCGCCTGCTCGGCCTCTGCATCATGAGCAAAAAGTTGCCTGACACCACTTCAGCCACGGTCCACACGCTGCCCACCCTGCCGGGGCAGGCGGACCGGCTACTGCGCGAGCTGGAGTGGAAGGTGATCCGCCGCCTGGACGGCCTGCTGCAGGGCGACTACCGCACGCTGATGCGCGGCAGCGGCCTGGACCTGGCCGACCTGCGCGAGTACCAGCCGCATGACGACGTGCGCCACATCGACTGGAACGTCACTGCACGCCTGAACATCCCCCACGTGCGCGTGTTCACCGAAGACCGCGAGATGTCCGCCTGGTTTTTGCTGGACCTGAGCCCGTCCATCAACTTCGGCCCGCAGGGCAACGCCAAGCGCGACATCCTGACCGGCTTTGTGGCCGTGCTGTCGCGCCTGCTGACGCGCCACGGCAACCGCGTGGGCGCCATGCTCTACGGCGCAGGCAATGCACCCGCCCGCGCTGTGGATGCGGTGTTACCGCCCCGCAACAGCCGCGCCCATGTGCTGCATCTGGTGCACAGGCTGTTGACACCGCCCGCCCCTGCCACCGGCACATCCAAACCCGGCGGAGGCGCCACAGAACTGCACCGTTTGCTGCAAACGGGCCTGGCCAACCTGCGCCGCCGCTCCACGGTGTTTGTGGTGTCCGACTTCATCAGCGCACCCGGCTGGGAAAAGCCCCTGGCCCAACTCGCCCAGCGGCACGACGTGGTGGCCGTGCGCCTGCTCGACCCGCTGGAGTTGGAACTGCCCGATGTGGGCCTCATCACGCTGCGCGATGCCGAAAGCGGCGAGCAGCTGCAGGTGGACACCCACGACGCGGGCTTTCGCCGCCGCTTCGCCCGCCTGGCGGCCGAGCGCGAGGCCGTGCTACGCGAAGGCCTGACCCGCGCGGGCGCCGACACGCTGGAGCTGTGCACCGACGACGATCTGGTCGATGCCCTGCTGCGTTTCATGGACCTGCGCCAGCGCCGGGTACGCACCTCCCGAGCCGCGCCCTCCCGCGCTGCAGATCCGGCGCAGCACGCCGCCTGAACGAACCACGTCCCCGCCCGAAGGAACACACCATGGTTTTTCTCTGGCCCACCCTGCTCTGGCTGTTGCTGGTCGTGCCCCTGCTGGTGCTGATGTACTGGTGGCTGCTGCACCGGCGCAAGAAAACGGCGCTGAGCTATTCCAGCCTGTCGCTGGTGCGCGAGGCCATGGGCCCCGGCCAGAACCTGCGCCGCCACATCCCGCCCGCACTCTTTCTGCTGGCGCTGGTGGCGCTGCTGCTGGCCACCGCACGCCCGCTGGCCGTCATCACCCTGCCCTCGCAGGACCAGACCATCATGCTGGCCATGGATGTCTCGGGCAGCATGCGCGCCGCCGATGTGGAGCCCGACCGCCTCACCGCTGCGCAGAACGCCGCCAAGGCCTTCATCGCCGAGCTGCCCCGCCATGTGCGTGTGGGCATCGTGGCGTTTGCCGGCAGCGCCCAGCTGGCCCAGCTGCCCACGCAAAGCCGCGAAGACCTCGTCAAAGCCATCGACAGCTTTCAGCTGCAGCGCGGCACGGCCACGGGCAACGGCATCATGCTGTCGCTGGCCACCATCTTCCCCGACGCGGGCATCGACATCTCCGCCCTGGGCGGCCGCCAGGCCATGCGACCCAAACCCATTGACGAAATTGGCAAGCAAGACCCGGCCAAGGCGTTCACACCTGTGGCGCCCGGCTCCTACACCTCGGCCGCCATCATCATGCTGACCGACGGCCAGCGCACCACCGGCGTGGACCCGCTGGAGGCCGCCAAATGGGCGGCCGACCGGGGGGTGCGGGTGTACACCGTGGGCGTGGGTACGGTGGCGGGGGAGACCATCGGCTTTGAAGGCTGGTCCATGCGGGTGCGGCTGGACGAAGAAACCCTGAAGGCCGTGGCCACGCGCACCAACGCCGAGTACTTCCACGCGGCCACCGCCGCGGATTTGAAGAAGGTGTACGAGACGCTCAGCTCACGGCTGACGGTGGAGAAGCGGGAAACCGAAATCTCGTCATTGCTGGCGTTGCTGGGGGCGACGTTGGCGTTGCTGGCAGCCGGGCTGTCGGTGTGGTGGCACGGGCGGATTTTGTGAGATTTTTTGGCTCTACCGCTTACCAGACAAGCGTAAATAGCTACCATTTTTATAGCATACAGCCTGTAGTGCTTGTCTCGGGCGTGCTTGGGATGCGAGCAAGCGCCACCGTGCACTCCTCAGCATTCTCCAAACCATAGACTTCAAAAAAGATAGCTGTCAGCGCATTACCAGCCAGCGCTACACCCCAAAATCTTTTGGAATCTGCTCACGCCGCTCCCAGCGCCATCCGCCCCGACGCCGTCGCCTGGCTCGCATGGCGCGTCTCTACCCGGTTGCGCCCCGCGCGCTTGGCGTCGTAGCACGCCATGTCGGCCGCATACAGCACCGACGGCACATCCTGCAGACTCGCATCCAGCACCACCAACCCGATGCTCACCCCCAGCGTGAAGCTGCGCCCCTGGTACGAAGGCTCCCACGCCTGTACCGAGGCGCGCAGCTGCTCCGCCACCGCCTGGCCCCGTGCCAGCGCGCACCCGGGCAGCACCACCGCAAACTCGTCGCCGCCCAGCCGCGCGGCCCAGCCAATCTGGCGCACCTGGGATTCGAGCAAGCGGGCCACATGGCGCAGCACGTCGTCGCCCGCGTCATGCCCGGCAATGTCATTGACCACGGTGAAGTGGTCCAGATCCAGAAACAGCACCACGCCGTCCCCGGCTGCTTCGCTGCTGTCTGCATCCGGTGCGCGCGGGCGCATCGAGTGTTCGGCCAGCAGCAGGCCCAGACGCTCGTCAAACGCATTGCGGTTGTAAAGCTGGGTCAGGGCATCGTGCGTGCGCTCCCACGCCTGCTGCATCTGTGCCTCGCGTGCAGCGGTGATGTCCTCCAGAATCCAGACGGTGCCGCCTGCCATCTCGTCGGGCCGCACACCACGGCCCTGCACGCGGGCCCACACGGGGGTGCCATCCTTGCGCATGAAGCAGACATCGCCATCGAAGGCGCCATGTGCGGCGAACTCGGCCTGCACACGCTCGCCAATGCGGCCGTATTCGGCATCGTTGGCATACAGGGTGCGCGCCGGATGGCCCTGCAGTTCGCCCTCGGTGTAGCCCAGCATCAGGCAGGCCTGCCGGCTCACCACCTCCAGGATGCCGTGGCGCGAGATGACGATGCCCACGGAGGCACTGTCCAGCACGGCCTGGAACTGCCCGTCCAGCGTGGCCTTGTGCTGCTGCTGCAGGCTGCCCTGCTGCACCATGCCCTGGAACATTTGCACCAGTTCGCCCACTTCCCCCCCCGCACGTGGCCAGGCGACGGTGCCTTGCGGCGGGCCAGCACGCGTGCTGCGCCGCAGCAGCTGGCGGGCACTGTGCGTGAGCTGCGCCAGCGGCTGCGCCATCCAGGCCATCAGCCCGGCCACGAGCAGCATGCACAGCGCCATGCTGGCGGCGGCCAGCCACCAGGCTTCGCGCTGCGCGCCCTGCAGGGGCGCCAGCAGCGCCTGCGAGGGGCTGACCCGCGCCACGATCCATTGCGGCAGCGGCATGCCCGCCATGCTGACGATATGCTGGTCTTCAAGATGGGTCGTGCCCCGCCCTACCACTGGCTGGGCCTGCTCCAGCCAGCGGCTGTAGACGGGCGCCAGGCCCGTCTCGTCGCTCACCTTGCCCATGATGCGGGTCGGGTCCGAGTGCGAGAGGATGGTGCCGTCGCGCGTAAACACCAGCAGCCGAGAATCATCGCGCGCGGGCAGCGTCATGGACGGCGGCAGCAGGCCCTGCGATTGCAGGCGCAACGCACCTGCCACCACACCCAGCACAGTGCCGTCTTCGCGGTGCAGCGGCATGGTGAACATCACACGCGCGTCGCTGGTGCGCCCGGCAATCAGCTCGGACACCAGCGGCTTGCCGTCGATGAGCGTGCGGCGCAGCGCATCGCGCTCGGCGGGGTCCAGGTTGGAGGCCTTGTCCAGCCGCCCCCCACGCAAGTTCAGCCGCAGTTCTCCATTGTCGCGGGCGACCTGCATCGCATCAAAGAACTGAACGGCGGGCAGGCCCTGCTGCAGCAGCCATTCGAGGGCTGAGGGTGATTCAAGCATGGCAGGCGTAATACCAGCAGCCACCGTGCGCAACACCTTCTGGCTTTGCTCGATCTTGCTGGCCAGCAAGCGGGCCACCACCTCGACCTCATCGGTCTGCTGGCTCACCACCCGCCGCATGGCCTCCTGCCCGGAGGCCCGCGTGACCAGCCACGCCGACACCGCCCCCGACAGCCCCACGGCCAGCACCGCCACCAGCACCAGCCGCAACACCAGCGGACCGGGCATTGACCAGCCCGGCGCGTCCTGTGGCGGCGCAGGGTGGGTCGGGGGCGTCATGGACACTCCGCGCAGGGAGCGCCCGATGGGCGCAAAGGGGTGGCGTTGGGCATGGGGACAGGTCAAACCGGACAGGTCCCAACAAATATACGCAGCCCCTGCAGCCCAGGGCTTGGGTAGAACCCTCAGTGAAACCCAAGGACAAACCCTGACGAGGAAGCCCCCCTGAGCCGCTGCGCGGCTTCCCCCGGAGGGGGACGCACCCAGTGGCCTGGCAAAGCCAGTTCCACGGGTGCGCTGGCGGGCGGCGCGCCAGTAGCAGAGGCGGTGCGCGCTATTTTTCGCGCGGCGCCGAAGCCATCCACACTGGGTTCAGTTCAGCAACCCGCCATCGACTGCAGCGCCCGGGGCTGGGGCAGGTTCAGCACATTGCCCGTGCCGTGGATCAGGCCCAGCTCCCGCAGATGGCGCAGCACGCGCGAGAAGGTTTCGGGGGCGATGCCCAACTGCGCCGCAATCAGGCGCTTGCGCTGGTGCAGCGTGACCTGCATGGTGCCGCTGTGGTCGGGCTGGGCGTGGTTGAGCAACCACTGCGCGCAGCGCGATTCGGCATCCTGCGCGAGGCGGCTCACGGCCAGCTCGGACTGCTGGCGGTAGCCCTGAGCCATGTCGAGCAACAGGCCCCGTGCACCCGCCGGCATTTCTGCAAGGCTGCGGCGAAACTCCTCGATGGGAAGGCGGCGCACCTGCACACGGGTATCGGCCACCATGTCCACCGGCAGCGGCATGCCCATCAGGGCCGACGCGGCGTCCAGCCAGAACGGCCCTTCCACGGCCCCCAGCTGGTGGCGCAGGTAGCCATCGTCGAGCACACCGCGCAGCACGCGGCCACTTTCGAGGTGCAGCACAGACGTCAGCACCTCGTTGCGCCTGCGCAGCACTTCACCGGCGGCAATCACCTCGGTTTCGGCGGGCAGTGAGAAATAGGTAGAGGGCAGCATGGGACGGACTGTGCCGCGCCCCGGACCGCTGGGCATTGAGCAAGATCAAACCGAACCCTCGCGGCAGCCCTGCCGCTGCGCCAGGGTTGAGCCAACGCATGAACAACCTGCATGCCCCCCGAACGTCCACCCCAGGGAATGGCCTGCCACCTGACGGAAACAGTGTGTAACAAGGTTGTCACACCCGGCCGATATCGTGGGCACCTTGCTCAGAGCCCCCCATCTACCGTGACGCACAACCCCCTTTGGAGCCGACTGGAGGCGATGATGGCCTTGCTGTCCCCGGCTGCGCGCCATGGCAAGGGCCCTCTGGCACAACTCATGCGCGAAGGGGGCCTGCACTGCGTGTTCCAGCCCCTGGCCGACCTGCGCGAGGGCAGCGTGTATGCCCACGAAGCCCTGATCCGGGGCCCCGAGGGCACCCCTTTGCACACGCCCGATGCCTTGCTGGAGCTGGCGCGGCGCGAGCACATCCTTCAGGACTTCGAGCTGCTGTGCGTGTTCACCGCCTTGCAGCAGTGGGGCGTTCAGAAGGCGCCGGGCCGCCTGTTTGTGAACATCAGCGCCGACGCGCTGGTGCACGGGGTAGCCCTGGTGGGCGCGCCGATGCTGGGCGAGGCCGTGCGCAGCTTTGGCGTGAGCGCCCGCCTTCTGGTGCTGGAAATCACCGAGCACGAGCGCGTGACCGACATGCCCCAGCTGCGCCAGGCCATCAAGGCGGTGCACGCCTGCGGCGCGCGGCTGGCGCTGGACGACTTTGGCGACGGCCGCTCCAGCCTGCGGCTGTGGTCCGAGGTGAAGCCCGACTTCGTGAAGATCGACAAATACTTCATCCGCGACATCAGCAACCAGCCCGAAAACCTGCAGATGCTGCAGGCCATCAAGGGCATAGCCCATATGTTTGGCACCAAGCTGATTGCCGAAGGCATCGAGACACGCGACGACCTGCGCGCACTGCGGGACCTGGACGTTCCTTACGGCCAGGGCTGGCTGCTGGGCCGCCCTGCCAAGGCCCCGCGTGAGGCCGTGGAGAGCCCGGCACAGGAAGTGATGCAGGACCGCCGCGTGGCTGTGCTGCCGCACCTGGGCCAGACCGCACGCCCGGGCATCCTGCGCAGCCTGCTGGTGGTGCAGGCGCCCACCGCCGCGCCCGCCACCAGCAACGATGCAGTGGCCGCCATGTTCCATGAGCGCACCGACCTGCACGCGCTGGCCGTGGTGGACGGCACGCGCCCCGTGGCGCTCATCAACCGCCAGCAGTTCATGAACCACTACGCCACGCTGTACTTTCGCGAGGTGCATGGCCGCAAATCGTGCCTGGCGTTTGCCAACCAGGCACCGCGTGTGGTCGAGCTCGACTGTGACGTGGACCAGCTCGTGGGCATCCTCACCTCGCAGGACCAGCGGTATCTGAACGACGGCTACATCGTCACCGACAACGGCCGCTACCTGGGCCTGGGCACGGGCGACCAACTGGTGCGGGCCGTGACCGAGACCCGCATCGAAGCCGCGCGCCATGCCAACCCGCTGACCTTTCTGCCCGGCAACATCCCCATCAGCCTTCACATGCAGCGCCTGCTGGACCACCACACCGAGTTTGTGGCGTGTTATGCCGACCTGAACAACTTCAAGCCCTTCAATGACCACTACGGCTACTGGCGCGGCGACCAGATGATCCGCCTCGTCGCCCGTCTGGCCACGGCGCACTGCGACGCGCGGCGCGACTTTGTGGGCCATGTGGGTGGGGACGATTTCATGCTGATCTTCCAGAGCAGTAACTGGCTGCAGCGTTGCAAGAACATCGTGGACGCCTTTGCCCGCGAAGCGCTCACGCTGTTTGACGACGAGGCCCGGCGCGCCGGTGGCATCCAGGCCGAAGACCGGCATGGGGTGCCACGGTTCTTTCCGTGTACCACGCTGGCCATTGGTGCGGTGCGCATCACGCCCGGGCGTTTTCGGCATGCCGAGGAAGTGGCCAACCAGGCAGCCGTGGCCAAGCACGAGGCCAAGCAGGCAGCGACCGGGGTGGTGCTGCATGGCGGGTTTACCGAGTCGAGCCTGGGCGCACTGGCTGCTACGCGGGCGCTGCAGGATGTGCTGGCGGCATAGGGAGTAGAAGGGCCGCAGCGCGAGCGTTGGGCCTGTAGCGCGACTACACCGCAATGAGCATTCGCACGGCGCAGAGGCCAGTGCCCCCAGCGCAGCTTCCGTCGGCTACTGCCACTGCACGATCAAGAGGTAGGCTTGTCCGCTTGGAGCCCAGGCGCGCCTGTGAGCGCCACTCCCACACCCGATCATTGACCCTGTTCGCGGCTGAAATCTGAGTCTCGGTCACCCAGCCTTGCTGCGATGTCGCAGGCTATAGTTTGCTCGGCTGAGGCGTGCCGGGTTTCGCGGAATTTTTATACCTGGATATTTGCACAGCACAGCGACCGCAATCCCAGGCTGTAAGCCAATTTCAGGAGGAATCCGTGTCCAGAATACTTCGCAAGCGCAAGGTCCAGTGTATTTCGCAAGGTTTGCGGGATACATCACGTTAGGCAGCATGGATAAGCGCCTCGCTCTGCTCATTGAAGACTACCTCTCGTCAGTCGCGTCTGCTGTGCGGCTCCTTGAAGAAAACGGCATTGCTCGCCCGAAAAGCAATGATGCGTGGGCTTGTAATGAAGTCCCGCAAACAGGTGTCCTTGCGGGCGGAGTGAAGTACTTCAAACACGGCTTTGGCTGTGCAGTACACCTCAAAGGTGGTTCGGTAGATTTTGATTTCGGTGCAAACGGCGAAACAAATGGGTTCGACATTTGGCGTCTATCGAACTTCGCCGATGAACGCCTCGCTCAATACGGGTTCACGTCAGAGAAAGAACTTGAGGCTTGCTTCAAAGCAGAGGTCGAGGCTGGCTCAATCATCTATTCCGGCTACATCCTTCACTACCTTCGCGAAAATGCTGCCTAACCCGTCAATCGAGGCGACAAACACCGGCGTTCAACGTTTGCGCGCCTTTGCCAAGGCCGTGCCGCCGGTGTTTGCGCCTCATCTCCAACGTTAGGTTCGCAAGTCATGCCTTGTCCCACGCCTGAAGAGATCAACATCCATGACTCTCTTGATGAGCGAGTCGCGCTAGAGATTTTCCAGGGAAAATCCCAAAGGGAGGCAATTGCGTTGTTCCATGAGAACGCGATGCTGTGCGCAGAGGCGCTGGTCCACATGGGGCCGCGCGCCCGACTCTACTATCTCGACGCATACTTACAGTACCTTGCGTCAGACGCATCGAGAGGCAATGAGTGGGCTTCATCAAGTCTGCCGCCCGTTGCACAAGCTGTCATCGAGTCCGGCCTCGCTAGTGCCCAGACTCAAGAGAAGCTTCTCGTAGCTCTTGAGCGGGTTCACTCCCAGTTTGCTAGCTATGTACCCGACAGAATGACTCAGCGCATCTACCATCAAGTTCCGGGTGAGGTTCGCAGAGTGATTGCCCTATTGCGTCCAGGAGTGCAAACCTAACTATGCGTTCAAGCGGACCGCGGGGAGAGACTTTCGTGTTTCCTGATGTTGTATCGGCCCGCGGCCGCTTAACGCGGCGTTAAGCGTCAGGACAATGGATAGTTCGATGAGCGCCACTTTGAGCAACAGCTCATCCCAACCCAAATTTGCACCGTTACGCCATGAATGAAGCCGAAGTAGCAGCTGGCCTTGCAAGCACACCGATGTACCGATACGCGCAACAGGTAGGCGATCAGCTCTTCGTCGCAGGCCAAGTGCCTCTGAACTCTTGCGGCGAACTGGTGACACCCGATGACGCGGCTGCCCAAGCGACGCAGTGCCTACGGAATCTGGAGCTACTCCTGTCGGTGCATGGCTTCTCGATCACGGACATTCGGCAACTCCTGGTTTACGTCGTCGGAGATCGAATCCAACTCGAAAGCGCTTGGGCCGCCGTCGCTGCGTGGTTCGCTGAGGATGTTCCGCCAGCTACCCTGCTGGGTGTTGCCTGCCTTGGCTACGAAGGTCAACTCGTTGAAATCGATGCACGAGTCATCAAGGCCTAACCACCCTACGCTCTGGGCGTCGCATAGCCCTCACATCGATTGGACTCGCTCCGGCAGGCTGCTCATGTCAAACCTTGAGCGTCAGCCTCTGTTTGCCGCCACCGCAGTTCCTGACCGAATCCCGCCGCCGCACGCTGCGCTTCGCAACCACCCAATTCTTACGCCCCAAACCTCATGCCCTGGCCTCCAGAATACCAACGAGCATCCGTCGATTTCGAGAAGTTCATGGTGGCAGCCCGCGATCACGCCGGCCTGGCGACGACGAACATGGCCTGGAACATGGTCGAAGGCGTGCTTCATGTTTTCCGTCGCAGGCTTACTCTCGAGCAAGCGCTTCGCTTTGCAGATCAGTTGCCGCCTGCTGTAAGAGGTCTCTTCGTCGAAGGCTGGAGACCTGGCGATCACGTCGCCAGCGTCGGCACCCGGGCCGATTTACTGGAAGAAGTCCGCTCGCTGCGCCGCGAACACAACTTCTCCCCCGACAACGCCATTGAGTCCGTTGGATTCGCGTTATTCGCTGTAATCCCGTCGGACGCCTTCGCTCGTGCGTTGGAGGCACTGCCACCCGAACTGCGCGAGCTTTGGAGTGGAGTTGGCAAGCCCGCCTGACCCCTGCCAGGTTCGGCGAGCGAGGCCTCGCCTCTGCATTGGTCGGACCAATCCCGGCGAAACCTCAAGGCCCCGTAGGCGCCCCCGCCTCAAACCACCGCCCAATCAGCGCCCGCTCCGCGTCGGTGATCTGCGTGGCGTTGTTCATGGGCATGAGTTTTTGCACCACCACCTGCTGGTAGATGGCCTGGGCGTGTTGCTTGACCATGTCCGGTGAATCGAGCCGCAGGTTCTTCATCTGCACCGCCTCGCCGTGGCACAGGTAGCAGCGTTGCTCCAGCACCGCTTGCACCGATTTGTAGTCATTTTGGCCGCTAGCGCTTGCTGGAATTGCGCTAGCAGCTCCTGAAACAGGAGCACCACTGACAGCAGCCATGGGCGCGGGGCGCATCCACACGATGGCGCCGACGATGACGGCCACGCCCACCAGCGCATAGGGCAGCGGGTTGCCGTTGCGGCCCAGCTTGTAGCCGTGGCGCATCACAAAGAACTGGCGGATGGCGGCGCCCGCAAACATCATCAGGATCAGCACCAGCCAGTTTTGCGGGTGGCTCCAGGTAAAGCTGTAGTGGTTGCTCAGCATGGCAAACAGCACCGGCAGCGTGAAGTAGGTGTTGTGCACGCTGCGCTGTTTGCCGCGCTTGCCGTGGATCGGGTCCACCGGTTCGCCCGCCTTGATCTGTGCGATCACGGTGCGCTGGCCGGGGATGATCCAAAAGAAAACGTTGGCACTCATGGCCGTGGCGATCATCGCGCCCACCAGCAAGAAGGCTGCGCGGCCAGCAAACCAGTGGCAGGCCAGCCACGAGGCGATGCACACCAGCACGAAGACGAGCGCACCCACGATGGCGTCGCCGTTCTTCCTCTGGCCAAAGATGCGGCAGATCGCGTCGTACAGCAGCCAGAACACGAAGAAGAACGCGAGCGCCACCACGATGGCCGTGGCAGGCGCCCAGTCCATCTTCGACTTGTCGATGAGGTAGGTGCTGGCGCTGTACAGGTACGACACGGTGAACAGCGCAAAGCCGCTGATCCAGGTGCTGTAGCTTTCCCAGAAGAACCAGTGGAGGTGGCCGGGCAGCTTGGGCGGCGACACGGCGAACTTGACCGGGTGGTAGAACCCGCCGCCGTGCACGGCCCAGAGCTCGCCGCTGACGCCCTGTTTTTTGAGGTCTTCGTCTTCGGGCGGCGTGAGGCTGCTGTCGAGGAAGACAAAGTAGAACGACGAGCCAATCCAGGCGATGGCGGTGATGACGTGGACCCAGCGCAACAGCAGGTTGGCCCAGTCGAGAAAGTAGCTTTCCATATCTCAACCTTGATGGCGCGTCAGCGCCAAACAGCAAACCTGCTCACCACTGCGGGCGCTCTGAGCAGAAATTTTGGTCGCGCACCTTGGCGGGCAAACCCGCCGGGGCACCGCTGCGACCCGTAAACCGTCAACAAATCCGTTGAAAAGTGTATGCAGGAATTGTTCCCGACTCCAGCCCCAATCCGAGGCATGGAGGCCCGGAATTACCCTCAGCCCGCCCCCTTCAGAGTCTGCAGCAGCTGCGCAGCCACCGCGACGGCGATCACTTCGGGCTCCTTGCCCTCAATGCCGGGGATACCAATGGGGCAGGTGACCTGGGCCAGTTCGTCCTGTGCAAAGCCGCGCCCATGCAGGCGATTGCGAAACGTCGCCCATTTGGTCTTGCTGCCGATGAGGCCGATGAAAGGCAGGTCGCCCTGTTCACGCTGGCGGCGCAGGCAGGCGGCCACCACGTCCAGGTCTTCGGCATGGCTGAAGCTCATGATCAGCACGCGGCTGCCCGGCGCCAGGCGGGGCACAGCCAGTTGCACGGGCTCGGAGTGTTCGCAGACCACGCCCTCGGGCGTGGGGCTGGGGAAGATGCCGTCGCGGCTGTCGATCCAGGTCAGCGCAAACGGCAGCGGCGCCAGCACCCGCGCCAGCGCGTGGCCCACATGGCCGCCACCGAACAGTGCCACGGGGTGCTGGCGCGGTGACAGGCGCGCGCGCAGACCCGCAGCGGGTGCCAGGTCGGCAGCGGTCAGCACCTCAAAACCCAGGTACACCACGCCCCCGCAGCATTGCCCCAGCGCCGGGCCCAGTGCAAAACGCATGGGTGGCTGCCCCGGGGCCGGGCCGGGCACACCGCCCAGGCGGCGGCGCGCTTCGGCAATCGCCTGCAGCTCCAGATGGCCGCCGCCGATGGTGCCCACGATACGGTCTGCGAACACGGCCATCCACGCGCCGGGTTCACGCGGGGCCGAGCCTTCGGTAGACTCCACCCTTACCAGACAGGCGGGGGCGGCTGCAAGGCCGTCCAGCAACAAAAGTACATCAGTCAATCCAGATCCTTCACGCCACCAAGGGTCGCCCGCCCCACGGGGCATCGTTCAGTTCACAAAAGCCATCATGCCGCCCACCCCCACCGAGCGCTCCTCCAGCCACCGCAGCCACTGGCTGCTTGCCGGACTCATGGCCGCCGTTGCATCGCTGGTGGCGGCCTGCAAGTCGGCCCCCGAGCCACCAGCCCCGGCGCAGGACAGCACCATGCCCAGCCCGGACGCCGCAGGCGTCAAGGGGCCTGTGCCCGCTGCCGCAGGCTCGGCCCGCGCGTCTGCCGCCAGCACGGCACGCGCCTACCGCGAAGACGCCGCCACCCACCTTTATGGCCTGAACGCACAGCGTGTGTACAAGGGCAAGCTGCCGCCCATGCTGTATGCCATCGGCGTGCTGGAGGTGGATATCGACCGCGCCGGCAAGGTCACGCGCCTGCGCTGGATGCGTGCTCCCAAACACGCCCCCGAGGTGGTGGCCGAAATCGAACGCACCGTGCACGCCGCAGCCCCCTTCCCTGCGCCCACGCGCATGGGCAAGGTCACCTACACCGACACCTGGTTGTGGGATAAAAGCGGGCATTTCCAGCTCGATACGCTCACCGAAGGGCAGCATTAGGTACATCCCCCTGAGCGGCTACGCCGCTTCCCCGTTCTCTCGAAATCGCTCCGCGACTTCGGGAAAGGGGACGATGCCTTCGCTGCGGGGCGGCCCTTGCTTGGCATCCCTGGTCCGGGCAGCGCCCGTAAATACGGCCACGCGATGCCACGCACCGCAGCAGTACCTCTCACGACCCACGGTAGGTCGAATAGCTCCACGGGCTGACCAGCAAGGGCACGTGGTAGTGCTGGTCGGCGTGCGCAATGCCGAAGTCCAGGCTCACCTGGTTCAGAAAATTGGGTTCGGGCAACTCCACACCCCGGGCCTTGAAGTACCCCGCCACATCAAACCGCAGCCGGTAGGTGCCGGTGCGCAGGCTGGCGTTGTCAAACAGCGGGGCATCGGTGCGGCCATCGTGGTTCAGCACCAGGCGCTTGATGAGGGTGGCGTTGTCGCCGTCGGTGGAGTACAGGGCCACCTCCATGCCAGCGGCGGGGCAGCCGTTCATGGTGTCCAGAACGTGGGTGCTCAATCCCATAGGGAATCTCCTGAAGTGGGGGCCACGGCCAATCGGCGAGGATTGCCGGACCGCAGTGTGTAGACCAAAAGTGTATACACTTTTCGCCATCCACCGTATCATGCCGCCATGGAATCCTCATCCACCAGCGCCATTGTTGACGCTCTGACCCGCGCCATCGTAGAGCACCGCCTGCAGCCAGGCACCAAACTGGCCGAGCAGAAACTGGCCGACCACTTTGGCGTGTCGCGCACGCTGGTGCGCCAGGCGCTGTTTCAGCTTGCGCAAAACCGCCTCGTCACGCTGGAGCCCGCGCGCGGTGCGTTCGTGTCCACCCCTTCGGTGGAAGAAGCGCGCCAGGTGTTCGCCGTGCGCCGCATGCTGGAGACCGAGATGACCCGCGCCTTCGTGCGGAGCGTAACCCCGGCCAAGATCAAGGCGCTGCGCACCCATGTGGCCAGCGAGAAGGCCGCCATGGACACCGCCGACGCCAGCAGCCGCACCGAGTTGCTGGGCGACTTCCATGTGCGCATGGCCGAGCTGATGGGCAACGAGGTGCTGGCGCAGATGCTGGGCGACCTGATCTCGCGCTGCGCGCTCATCACGCTGATGTACCAGTCGGCCAGCGCCGCAGAACACTCGCACGAGGAGCACGCCGACATCGTGACAGCCCTGGCCGCGCGTGACGAAGAACGCGCCGTCGCCCTGATGCAAAGCCACCTCGAACATGTCGAAGCCAGCCTGACCTTTGACCGCAAGCGCCCGGCCAGCGACCTGGCCGCCGCCCTGGCCCCCATCACTGCCTGACCTTCCGAAGTTTTCCGCATTCCCATGATCTACGACTCCACCCAAGCCTACCCCCGCGACCTCATCGGCTACGGCAAGACTCCGCCCCACGCGCAGTGGCCGGGCGGTGCGCGCATTGCCGTGCAGTTTGTGCTGAACTACGAGGAAGGCGGCGAAAACGCCGTGCTGCATGGCGACGCGGGCAGCGAGCAGTTCCTCTCCGAAATGTTCAACCCCGCCAGCTACCCCGAGCGGCACATGAGCATGGAGGGCATCTACGAATACGGCTCGCGCGCCGGCGTGTGGCGCATCCTGCGCGAGTTTGAAAAACGCAATCTGCCGCTCACGGTGTTTGGCGTGTCCACTGCTCTGCAGCGCCACCCCGAGCTCACAGCCGCCTTGGGGGAGCTGGGCCACGAGATCGCCTGCCACGGCCTCAAGTGGATCCACTACCAGCACATCCCTGAAGAGGTGGAACGCGCCCACATGCAAGAAGCCATGGACATCCTCCAGCGCATGACGGGCGCGCGCCCCCTGGGCTGGTACACCGGCCGCGACAGCCCCAACACCCGCCGCCTGGTGGCCGACTTTGGCGGCTTTGAATACGACAGCGACTACTACGGCGATGACCTGCCCTTCTGGATGAAGGTGCGCAAAACCGATGGCAGCACGGCACCCCAGCTCATCGTGCCCTACACGCTGGACTGCAACGACATGCGCTTTGCCCTACCACAGGGTTACTCGCACGCCGACCCGTTCTTTCAGTACATGAAGGACACCTTCGACGCACTGTATGCCGAGGGTGACCCCGACGGTGACAACGCCCCCAAGATGATGAGCATCGGCATGCATTGCCGCCTGTTGGGCCGCCCCGGCCGCATCACGGCATTGCAGCGTTTTCTGGACCACATCGCACAGCATGACAAGGTGTGGGTGGCGCGGCGCATCGACATTGCGCGCCACTGGGCGCAGCACCACCCTGCGCCCGCCGTGTGAGTCACATTGATGAATCAAATTGCCCCCAGCGCTTATCCAACAAGCGCAAGTAGCTCACTTTTTTGAAGCACCACCATGCCACTGACCCTGGAACAACTCAACGCCGCCAGCCCCGCCGAGGCCTTGGCGCTGCTGGACGGGCTGTACGAACACTCGCCCTGGTTTGCCGAGCAGGCCCTGGCGCAGCGGCCCTTCCGAACGCTGGCGCACCTGAAGCACGCGCTGGCGCAGGTGGTGCGCACTGCCGAGCTGGACGCCCAGCTGGGTCTGATCCGCGCCCACCCCGAGTTGGCGGGCAAAGCCATGGTGGCGAAAAACCTCACGGCCGAATCCACCAACGAGCAAAGCACGGCGGGCCTGACCCACTGCACGCCCGAGGAGTTCGAGCGCATCCAGCAACTCAACGCGGCCTACAACGAGCGCTTCGGCTTCCCGTTCATCCTCGCCGTGCGCGGGCCGCGCGGCACGGGCCTGCCCAAGCGGGAGATCATCGACACCTTTGCGCGGCGCCTGGACAACCACCCCGAGTTCGAACTGGCCGAGGCCCTGCGCAACATCCACCGCATTGCCGAGATTCGCCTGAACGACAAGTTCGCCGCCGAGCCCGTGCTGGGCAACGACGTGTGGGACTGGCAGGAAAAACTGGCCGAACACTCGGACCCCGGCTTTGCCGAAAAAGGCCAGCTCACCGTCACCTACCTCACCGACGCGCACCGCGCCTGCGCACAGCGCATCAGCCACTGGATGCGCGACTGCGGCTTTGACGAGGTGGAGATCGACGCCGTGGGCAACGTGGTGGGCCGCTACCACCCGGCGGCCACAGGCGCACGCTACCTCATGACCGGCAGCCACTACGACACCGTGCGCAACGGCGGCAAATACGACGGCCGCCTGGGCATCTTCGTGCCCATGGCCTGCGTGCGCGAGTTGCACCGCTCCGGCAAGCGTCTGCCCTTCGGCATCGAGGTGGTGGGTTTTGCCGAAGAGGAAGGCCAGCGCTACAAGGCCACCTTCCTGGGCTCGGGCGCGCTCATTGGCGACTTCAACCCCGCCTGGCTCGACCAGAAGGACGTGGATGGTGTGACCATGCGCGCGGCCATGCAGCATGCAGGCTTGTGCATTGATGACATCCCCAAGCTGCAGCGCGACCCGGCGCAGTACCTGGGTTTCATCGAGGTGCACATCGAGCAAGGCCCCGTGCTCAACGAGCTGGACCTGCCCCTGGGCGTGGTCACCTCCATCAACGGCAGCGTGCGTTTTCTGTGCGAGATGATCGGCACCGCCAGCCACGCGGGCACCACCCCCATGGACCGCCGCCGCGACGCGGCCGTGGCCGTGGCGGAGCTGGCGCTGTATGTGGAGCAGCGCGCCGCGCAAGATGGCGACTCGGTGGGCACCATCGGCCAGCTGCAGGTGCCCGCTGGCTCCATCAACGTGGTGCCGGGGCGTTGCCTGTTTTCACTGGATCTGCGCGCCCCCACCGATGCCCAGCGCGATGCGCTGGTGAGCGATGTGAAAGAGCAGCTCGCCCACATCGCGGCCCGGCGTGGCCTGCGCTACACCCTGGAAGAATCCATGCGCGCCGCCGCCGCGCCCAGTGCGCCCGCCTGGCAGCACCAGTGGGAGCGCGCCGTGGACACTCTGGGCGTGCCCGTGTTCCGCATGCCCAGCGGCGCGGGGCACGACGCGATGAAGCTGCACGAAATCATGCCCCAGGCCATGCTCTTTGTGCGCGGCCAGAACTCCGGCATCAGCCACAACCCGCTCGAATCCACCACCAACAACGACATGCAGCTGGCCGTGGACGCCTTCACCCAGGTGCTGCGCCAACTTGCCGAGGAACCACAACCATGACAACGAATAACAACTACGCCGCGCTGGACGCCTGGATCGACCAGCACTTCGACGAGGAAGTGCGCTTTCTGCAGGCCCTGGTGCGCGTGCCCACCGACACACCGCCTGGCAACAACGCCCCCCACGCCGAGCGCACTGCGGAGCTGTTGACCGAGTTCGGCTACACCGCCGAGAAGCACGCCGTTCCGGCCGCCGACGTGTTGGCCTATGGTATGGAGTCCATCACCAACCTCATCGTGCGCAGACCGTACGGCGACGGCGGCAAGACCATTGCCCTGAACGCCCACGGCGACGTGGTGCCCCCCGGCGAAGGCTGGACACACGACCCCTATGGCGCCGAGATCGTGGATGGCGCCATGTATGGCCGCGCCACTGCCGTGAGCAAGAGCGACTTTGCATCGTTCACCTTTGCCGTGCGCGCCCTGGAAGCCGTGGCCAAGCCCACGAAAGGCGCGGTCGAGCTGCACTTCACCTACGACGAAGAGTTTGGCGGCGAGCTGGGCCCCGGATGGCTGCTTCAAAAGGGGCTGACGAAGCCCGATCTGATGATTGCCGCAGGCTTCAGCTACGAAGTGGTCACCGCCCACAACGGCTGCCTGCAAATGGAAGTGACCGTGCACGGCAAGATGGCCCACGCCGCCGTGCCGCACACCGGCGTGGACGCGCTGCAGGGCGCGGTGCACATCCTGAACGCGCTGTACGCACAGAACGACGAATACAAGAAGGTCACGTCCAACGTCACCGGCATCAAGCACCCCTACCTGAACGTGGGCCGCATCGAAGGCGGCACCAACACCAATGTCGTGCCCGGCAAGGTGATGTTCAAGCTCGACCGCCGCATGATCCCTGAAGAGAACCCGGTGGAAGTCGAAGCCGCCATCCGCCGCATCATTGAGCAGGCTGCGGGCGAACGCGCTGGCATCAGCGTGGAGATCAAGCGCCTGCTGCTGGCCAACGCCATGACCCCGCTGGCGGGCAATGCACCGTTGGTCGAGGCGATCCAGAAACACGCCCAGGCCGTGCTGGGCGAGCCCGTGCCCGCCGTGGGCACGCCGCTGTACACCGACGTGCGCCTGTATGTGGAGCGCGGCATCCCCGGCGTGATCTACGGGGCCGGGCCACGTACGGTGCTCGAATCCCACGCCAAGCGCGCCGACGAGCGACTGCAGCTGGAAGACCTGCGCCGTGCGACCAAGGTGATTGCGCGGGCGCTGTGCGATCTCCTGGCGTGAACTGTCAGGCAGAACTTGGGGGAAATTAGCCTCTAGCGCTTATCCATCAAGCGCTTGCAGCTACAAAATCAATAGCACACGGAAATCATTCACATTGGTGTGGGTAGGCCCCGTCACCACCAGATCCCCCAGGGGCTCAAAGAAGCCATAGGCGTCGTTGCGGTCCAGGTGGGCTGCGATGCGCAGGCCCGCCGCCTCGGCCCGCGCCAGCGTGTCGGGCGCCACGCGGGCACCCGCGTTGTCCTCCACGCCATCGATGCCGTCGGTGTCTGCGGCCAGCGCCCACACACCCGGCTGCCCCTGCAACGCCTGCGCCAGGCCCAGGCAGAACTCGCCCGCGCGGCCACCCCGCCCCCGGGGTGTGCTTGGCGGCTGTGGGCGTACCGTCACGGTCGTCTCGCCGCCCGACAGGATCACGCACGGCCTTGTGAAGGGCTGACCATGCCGCGCCACGCCCCGCGCCAGCGCGGCGTGCACCTTGCCCACCTCGCGCGATTCGCCTTCGATTTCGTCCGACAGGATGTGCGCCTGCACACCCGCCGCCCGCGCGGCCTCGGCCGCAGCTTCCAGCGACTGCTGGGGCGTGGCGGTCATGTGCACCACATGGTGGGCAAACACAGCGTCGCCGGGCTTCGGGGTTTCCAGCGTGCCCGCTTCGAGGGCTGAGCGCACTGCAGTGGGCACCTCGATGCGGTAGCGGTCCAGGATCGCCAGCGCATCAGTGCAGGTGGTGGCGTCAGGCACCGTGGGGCCGCTGGCAATGACCGAAGGGTCGTCCCCCGGCACATCGCTGATGGTGAGCGTGACCACCCGCGCAGGCGCGCAGGCCGCCGCCAGCCGCCCGCCCTTGATGCGCGAGAGGTGCTTTCGCACACAGTTCATTTCGTCGATGGCAGCGCCGCTTTCGAGCAGCGCCTTGTTGATGCGCTGCTTGTCCTCCAGCGTGAGGCCGTCGCCCGGGAGCGTGAGCAGGGCGGAGCCCCCGCCCGAGATGAGGCACAGCACGAGGTCGTTTTCAGTCAGACCCTGCGTCAGCGCCAGGATGCGCTGCGCAGCAGCCAGGCCCGCCGCATCGGGCACGGGGTGGGCGGCCTCAACCACTTCGATGCGCTGCGCCAGGCCTTGCGGCCGGGGCGGTGTGTGGTGGTAACGCGTGACCACCAGCCCCGACAAGGGTGCATCCGCAGGCCACAGTGCTTCGACGGCCTGCGCCATGGCGCCGCCCGCCTTGCCAGCACCCAGCACCAGCGTGCGGCCTCCGCTTTCGCGGCTGGGCGGCGGGGGCAAAAAGGCTGCAGTGTTGTGCAGCGGCAGCGCGCGGCGCACGGCAACACCGTAGAGATATTCGAGGAATTCGCCGCTCTGGCGAATGGGGTCCGGCACGGTGGGGGGGGTGGTCATGAATGGTCGTCTCCGCGAGCGATTGTGCGGGCACGGCCAGGGCATGACCGTGCGCAGAAGTCAAAACTACTTCAACCCAGCCCCCGGCGGCATGACGCGGTGGCGACGCGGTTACCACGCGCAGCGCGGGATAACCCCATGTTCTGGCCTGCAACTGTTGTCTACAGTTCTTGTATGCAAGATTGACCAACAGTATCGCCTTCCTATCCAAAGGGTTTACATGCTCCGCTTCCTCAACTCATTGTTTGGCCGGGTGGTCCTGGCCTTGATTGCTGGCGTGGCCATCGGGCTGCTCTGGCCCGACACGGCCGTGCAGCTCAAGCCGCTGGGCGATGGTTTCATCAAGCTCATCAAGATGCTGATCCCGCTCATCGTCTTTTGTGTGGTGGTTCACGGCATCGCGGGCACGGGCGACCTGAAGCGTGTGGGCCGCGTGGGCATCAAGTCGCTGATCTACTTCGAGGTGGTCACCACCATCGCGCTGGTGCTGGGCCTGGCGCTCGCGTTCTGGTTTGAACCCGGTGTGGGCATGAATGTGGACCCGAAGGCGCTCGACCCCAAGGCGATGGGCGCCTATGCAGACAACGCCAGCAAGCTCACGGGTGGCGGCTTCAGCGACTTTTTGCTCAAGCTCATCCCCACCACCGCCGTGAGCGCCTTCGCCAATGGCGATGTGCTGCAGGTGCTGCTGTTCTCCATCGTCTTTGGCTGCGCGCTGGCGTTGATGGGCGAGCGCGGCGCGCGCGTCACCAGCCTCATCGAAGACCTGTCGCATGTGCTGTTCAAGACCATGGGCCTGATCATCAAGCTGGCGCCGCTGGGTGTGCTGGGCGCGATTGCGTTCACGGTGGGCAAGTACGGCATTGGCTCGCTCAAGCAGCTGGGCATGCTGGTGGTGCTGTTCTATGCGGCAGTGGCCATCTTCGTGGTGGTGGTGCTGGGCCTGATCATGCGGTTTTCGGGCTTCAGCCTGTTCAAGCTGCTGCGCTACCTGCGCGAGGAGCTGGCCGTGGTGTTTGCCACCACGTCGTCCGACAGCGTGCTGCCGCAGATCATGGCCAAGCTCAAGCACATGGGCATCCGCGACTCGACCGTGGGCCTGGTGATCCCCACGGGCTACTCGTTCAACCTGGACGCGTTCTCGATCTACATCACGCTGGCGGCCGTGTTCATCGCCCAGGCCACGAACACGCCCATCTCGATGGCCGACCTGCTGACCATCCTGGCGATCTCGCTGGTCACGTCCAAGGGCGCTCACGGTGTGCCGGGCTCGGCCATTGTGGTGCTGGCCGCCACGCTGCACGCAATCCCGGCCATCCCCGCCATCGGGCTGGTGCTGGTGCTGTCGGTGGACTGGTTCATGGGCATTGCCCGCGCCCTGGGCAACCTGATTGGCAACTGCGTGGCAACCGTGGCCATCGCGGCCTGGGAGGGCGACATCGACCGCGAGCGCGCACATGCCGTGCTGGACGGCCGCAGCACGCCGCCGCTGGCCCCCGAGGTCTCGCCAGAGATGGCGCCCCCGGTAGCGCCACAATCGGCCGCATGAGCATCAACCAGACCCAGATCGCCCAGCAGGTGGTGGAATCCATCCTTGCGCAAAAGCTCTCACCCGGCGAGCGCCTGGGCGAGCAGGAACTGGCCGACCTCTTCGGTGTGAGCCGTACCCTGGTGCGCGAGGCGCTCATGCAGCTGCAGGCCCGTGGTTTTGTCGAAGTGCGGCCACGCCGGGGCTGGTATGTGGTGGAGCCCACGGTGGAGGACGCTCGCGATGCGTTCTCGGCCCGGCGCATCATTGAGTCGGGCATCCTGGCCGATGCGGGCCGCCCGCTGCAGAGCGTGACCCGCCGCCTGCGGGCGCACATCGCCGAAGAACAGCAGGCCATCGAAGGTGCAGATGCCGCCACACGCGCCTTTCTGCTCGCAGACTTCCACGTCTGCCTGGCCGAGGCAATGGGACACCGCAGCCTGAGCGACATCCTGCGCGACCTCACGGCGCGCACCACTTTGGCGGCCTCGCTGTACCAGTCGCAGCACGCGGCCAGCCAGTCGTGCGCCGAACACGCCGCCATCGTCGAAGCGCTGGAAGCAGGCAACACCACGCTGGCCCGCGAACGCATGCTGGCCCACATCGGGCATGTGGAAGGCGCCCTCAACCCCGGCCAGCCGCTGGTGCGGGACCGGCTGCGTGAATCCCTCGCACCGCTGACCAGCCAACGCACCAAGGCGGCATCGACAGCCCTGAGCTAGCCCAAGCCGGTCGCGCCCCGGCCACAAACCTTCCCATCGCCTGCATCCACTGCAGGCGGGTATTTTGCTGCGCCCCTCTAAGGGTTTACCGGGATAAGCTCGTCCGGTCATTTTGTATACGATTTTTGTATGGACACTTGTGCACCATCCGGCTCAGGTGTCCCTTCCGTATTCATACCCCCAACCCCCGAAAGACTCGCATGAACCCGCCTGTACACCCCGTGGACGAACACCTACCTTTGGGGCGACTCACGGCGCTAGGCTTGCAGCATGTGCTGGTGATGTATGCGGGCGCTGTAGCGGTGCCGCTCATCGTGGGCCGCGCCCTCAACCTCACGCCCGATCAGGTTGCCAAGCTGATTTCGGCCGACCTGTTTGTATGCGGGCTGGTCACGCTGATCCAGGCGCTGGGCGCCTCGCGCTGGTTCGGCATTCAGCTGCCCGTGATGATGGGGGTGACCTTCGCATCGGTGGCGCCCATGGTCTCGATGGCGCAGACCACGGGCGGCACGGCCGGGGCCGGGCTTATCTTTGGCTCGGTGATTGGCGCGGGCGTGATTTCCATCCTGATCGCTCCGCTGGTCAGCCGCATGCTCCGGTTCTTCCCGCCGGTGGTCACGGGCACCATCATCGCGGTGATCGGCATCAGCCTGATGCGCGTGGGCATCAACTGGATCTTTGGCAACCCCGTGGGCCCCACGGCGCCCAGCGTGCCCAACCCCGAGCACCTCAAGTGGCTGGCCGATGCCCAAGCCGCTGCCGGAGCCCCCGGGTCTTCGCTGCCTCCGGTGCCCAAGGGCTTTGCGGTGGTGCCCACGGTGCCCAACCCCAAGTACGCGGACCTGACCGGCGTAGGCATCTCGGCCCTGGTGCTGCTGTCCATCCTGCTGATAGCCAAGTTCGCCAAGGGCTTCGTCGCCAACATCTCGGTGCTGTTGGGCATCGTGATCGGCGCAGTGGTGGCCGTGGGCATGGGACTGATGAACTTCGACAAGGTGGCCAAGGCACAGTGGTTTGACCTGGTGCTGCCGTTCGAGATTGCCAACCCTGTCTTCGACCCCATCCTGATCCTGACCATGACCCTGGTGATGATCGTGGTCATGATCGAATCCACCGGCATGTTCCTGGCCCTGGGGGAGATGACCGACCGCAAGGTGGACCAGGCGGCCCTCACGCGCGGCCTGCGCACCGACGGCCTGGGCACGCTGCTGGGTGGCATCTTCAACACCTTTCCGTACACCAGCTTCTCGCAGAACGTGGGGCTGGTCGCCGTCACCGGCGTCAAGAGCCGCTTTGTGTGCGTGGCCGGCGGCGTGATCCTGATCGTGCTGGGCGTGCTGCCCAAGATGGCCGCGCTGGTCGAGTCGCTGCCCACCATGGTGCTGGGCGGCGCGGGCCTGGTGATGTTCGGCATGGTGGCGGCCACAGGCATCCGCATTCTGGGCGGGGTGGACTTCAAGACCAACCGCTTCAACGCCATGATCGTGGCCGTATCCATCGGCGTGGGCATGGTGCCGCTGATCGCGCCCAACTTCCGCCAGTGGATGCCGCATGCCATCCACCCGCTGATCGAATCCGGTATCCTCCTGGCCTCGATCACGGCGGTGGCCCTGAACGTTTTCTTCAATGGCGCCAGCCGCGACACCTCCGCCGCTGTCAACGCCGCACGCCAGGCCGACGCCCACTAGCGTCCCGCTTGCACGCTGCCGAAAACCTGACACCGCCCGCGTGGCTCCGCCCCCTGTCCGCCATGGCTGCCAGGGGGTTTTGGCCTTAGAGCCTGTTCAAAGTCTTTTTGGAGATCGCATTGGAGTGCAATCGGGAGGAGTGGATGCGTCGGATGCGCCGCATGGGCTCATGCCCATGCAAGCAGCCGGGGCGTCCAATCGCCCGATTTCACTCCAACCCTGCGGGCAAGTGCCTTGCCGGGCGGTCTGCGGCGTTGCGGCGCTTGCCAATAGCACGGGCTATTGGCTGCACCCCGCGCCTTGCATCCCATCCCGGCAAGGGACTTGTGCGACTCCAAAAAGACTTCGAACAGGCTCTTATGCCGCATCCGCATAAACCTGCATGCCAGCCGCCCACGCCATCGGGTACCCTTGTTTTGCATTCCGCCGAGGACTTCCAGGATTTCCGTATGACACAGAACATTTCCGCCGCCGAACAGGCCCTGCGCGACGCTGCGCGCGAATACCACCGCAATCCCACCCGGGGCAAGATTTCGGTCACCCCCACCAAGCCGTTGTCCAACCAGCGCGACCTGTCGCTGGCCTACTCGCCAGGCGTGGCCTATCCGTGCCTGGACATCGCGGCCGACCCCTCCAAGGCGTTTGACTACACATCGCGCGGCAACCTGGTCGCGGTGATCACCAACGGCACGGCGGTGCTGGGCCTGGGCGACATCGGCCCACTGGCCAGCAAGCCGGTGATGGAAGGCAAGGGCTGCCTGTTCAAGAAGTTCGCGGGCGTCGATGTGTTCGACATCGAACTGGCCGAGCGCGACCCCGACAAGCTCATCGAGATCATTGCGGCGCTGGAGCCCACGCTGGGCGGCATCAACCTCGAAGACATCAAGGCGCCCGAGTGCTTCTACATCGAGCGCGAACTCAGCAAGCGCATGAACATCCCGGTGTTCCATGACGACCAGCACGGCACGGCCATCATCAGCAGCGCCGCGCTGCTCAACGGCCTGGAGCTGGTGGGCAAGCAGATCAGCGAGGTGAAGATTGCCGTCTCCGGCGCGGGCGCGGCCGCCATTGCCTGCCTGAACGTGATGGTGGGCCTGGGTGTGAAGATCGAGAACGTCTTTGTCTGCGACTCCAAGGGCGTGATCTACGAAGGCCGCCCCGGGGGCTACGATGAGTCGAAGGCGCGCTACGCGCAAAAGACCGACGCCCGCACGCTGGCCGATGCCGTCAACGGCGCCGACGTGTTCCTGGGCTGCTCGGCACCGGGCGTGCTCACGGCCGAGATGGTCAAGACCATGGGCCCCAAGCCCATCATCCTGGCACTGGCCAACCCCGAGCCCGAGATCCGCCCCGAACTGGCCAAGGCCGTGCGCCCCGACTGCATCATTGCCACGGGCCGCTCGGACTACCCCAACCAGGTCAACAACGTCCTGTGCTTCCCGTACATCTTCCGGGGCGCACTCGATTGCGGCGCCACCAAGATCACCGAAGCCATGAAGCTGGCCTGCGTGCGCCAGATCGCCGACCTGGCCAAGGCCGACATCAGCGAAGAAGTGGCCAGCGCCTATGCGGGCAAAGAGCTGACCTTTGGCCCCGACTACCTCATCCCTACACCGTTCGACTCGCGCCTGATCCTCAAGATTGCTCCCGCCGTGGCCAAGGCCGCAGCCGAATCGGGCGTGGCCACGCGCCCCATCGAAGACATGGAGGCCTACAAGGAAACGCTGTCGCGCTTCGTCTACCAGACCGGCATGCTGATGCGCCCCGTGATCATGGCTGCCAAGGCCCTGCCCGACGCGCAAAAGCGCGTGGCCTACGCCGACGGTGAAGACGAACGCGCCCTGCGTGCCGCGCAGATGGCCATCGACGACAAGATCGCGCAACCCATCCTCATTGGCCGCCCCGCCGTGATTGCTGCGCGCATCGCCAAGGCCGGCCTGCGCATGCAGCTGGGCAAGGATGTGGAGGTGTGCAACCCCGAGGACGACCCACGCTTCCGACAGTACTGGGAGCACTACCACCAGCTCATGAAGCGCAATGGCGCATCGCCCGAAGTGGCCAAGGCCGCCGTGCGCCGCTCCAACACCATCATTGCCTCGCTGATGGTCAAGCTGGGCGATGCCGACGCGATGATCTGCGGCCTGGTGGGGACGTATGAAACGCACCTGGAACGCATCCACAGCATCATCGGCCGCCAGGAAGGTGCCCACAACTACGCTGCCCTGAACGCGCTGATGACCAACCGGGGCACGCTGTTCATTGCCGACACCTACGTGAACGAAGACCCCACGGCACAGCAGCTGGCGGACATCGCCTGGATGTCGGTGCAAGAGGTGCAACGCTTTGGCATCCCACCCAAGGTCGCCTTCCTGTCGCACTCCAGCTATGGCTCGTCCAAGCGCGCATCGGCCCGCAAGATGCGCGAGGCGCGCGACCTGTTCGTGGCCGCCCACCCCGAGATCGAGTGTGACGGTGAGCTGCACGGCGATGCCGCGCTGGAGCCGAACATCCGCAACGCCTACATGGCGGATTCGACCCTGACGGACTCGGCCAACCTGCTGATCTGCCCCAACCTGGATGCTGCCAACATCCTCTACAACGTGCTCAAGACGACCACCAGCGGTGGCGTGACGGTGGGCCCCATCCTGATGGGTGCCGCTGCCACGGCCTACATCCTGACCCCGGCTGCCACCGTGCGCCGGGTGCTCAACATGACGGCCCTGGCCGTGGCCAGCGCTGCCGCCCGGCCACGCTGAGCGCGCTGTGCCGTGCTGACCGTGCGCAGTCCATGATCAGGCCTGCCCACACACCGTTGCAACGGGGCCCACGGGCCCCGTTTTTCATGGGCAAGCCAACCCCTCAACCGGCGCATGCACCATTTCGGGAAACCCAGCATGCTGACGTGCACCACTTCGGTGAACAATGGGGCGCAGCGAAACACCCGCGTACACAAACCGGGCATCGTTTTTGCTGACTGCAGGTGTATGGCCCCTGGATGGGGCCCATGCCTTCCCTCACCGCATTTCCCCTCGCCCGACAGGAGCCCCCGATGAAAAAGAGACTGTTCATGCAAACCGCTGCCGCCCTGGCCCTGATCGGCAGCACCTCACTGGCCCAGGCGCAGGCCACCACGCCCATCAAGTTCCAGCTCGACTGGCGCTTTGAAGGCCCCGCCGCGCTGTTCCTGCAGCCCGTGGCCAAGGGTTACTTCAAGGCCGCAGGCCTGGATGTGGCCGTGGATGCTGGCAACGGCTCGGGTGGTGCAGTGCAGCGCGTGGCCTCGGGCACGTACGACATGGGCTTTGCCGACCTGGCCGCCGTGATGGAGTTCCACGCCAACAACCCCGACGCGCAGAACAAGCCCGTGGCGGTGATGATGGTCTACAACAACACGCCGGCATCGGTCATGGCGCTGAAAAAGAGCGGCATCACCAAGCCCGCCGACCTGGCCGGCAAGAAGCTGGGCGCCCCCGTGTTCGACGCAGGCCGCCGCGCGTTCCCCATCTTCCAGAAGGCCAACGGCATTGGCGCTGTGACCTGGACGGCCATGGACCCGCCCCTGCGCGAAACCATGCTGGTGCGCGGCGATGTGGACGCCATCACCGGCTTCACCTTCACCTCGCTCCTGAACCTGGAAGCCCGTGGCGCCAAGGCCGCCGACGTGGTGGTGCTGCCCTATGCCGATTTCGGCGTTAAGCTCTATGGCAACGTGATCATCGCGTCTCCAAAGCTCATCAAGGAGAACCCGGCCGCCATCAAGGCGTTCCTGTCGGCCTTCACAAAGGGTGCCAAGGAAGTGATCGCCAACCCCGCAGCCGCCATCGAGCATGTGAAGGCACGCGACGGCATCGTGAACGTGCCGCTCGAAACCCGCCGCCTGCAACTGGCCATCGACACTGTCATCAACAGCCCCGACGCCCGCGCCGAAGGTTTTGGCCAAGCCAAGCCCGGCCGCCTGTCGCTGATGGCATCGCAGGTGTCGGACGCGTTCAACACCAAGACCCGCGTGAACGCCGACGATGTGTGGAACCCCAGCTTTCTGCCCAGCACGGCGGAGTTGAACATCCTGCCGAAGAAGTGACACCCCCTGAGTCGCTTCGCGCCTTCCCCCTCTCTCGACTCGCTGCGCGAGTCGGGAGGGGGACGCCCCCGGTGCGGCGGGGCGGCCCTTGCACGGGGGCGCTGGCCTGGGCCGCGCCCAGCATCAACCTCGGTGCACAAACACTACTCACTACGGACCTCTGATGCAGGCTGCCGATTCCTATTTTGTCGACTTCCGCGACGTCTGGCTCGCGTACAACGACGAGCTGCGCGCCAAGAACCAGTTTGCGGTGGAGGCCATCGACCTGCAGGTGCGCCAGGGCGAGTTCATCGCCATCGTGGGCCCCTCGGGCTGTGGCAAGTCCACCTTCATGAAGCTGGCCACCGGTCTGAAGATGCCCTCCATGGGCAAGATCCTCATCGATGGCCAACCCGTGACCGGGCCGCTCAAGGTCTCAGGCATGGCCTTCCAGGCGCCCTCGCTGCTGCCCTGGCGCACCACGGTGGACAACGTGTTGCTGCCGCTGGAGATCGTGGAGCCCTATCGCAGCAACTTCAAGCAAAAGCGCAAGGAGTACGAAGAACGCGCCCGCAAGCTGCTGCAGAAAGTGGGCCTCGCGGGCTACGAAGACAAGTTCCCCTGGCAGCTGTCGGGCGGCATGCAGCAACGCGCCAGCATCTGCCGCGCGCTGATCCACGAGCCCAAGATGCTGCTGCTGGACGAGCCGTTTGGCGCGCTCGACGCATTCACCCGCGAAGAGCTGTGGTGCATCCTGCGCGACCTGTGGACCGAGCAGCAGTTCAACGTGATCCTGGTCACGCACGACCTGCGCGAGTCGGTCTTTCTGGCCGACACGGTGTATGTGATGAGCAAGAGCCCCGGCCGGTTTGTGGTGCGCAAGGAGATCGAGCTGCCCCGCCCGCGCGACCTGGAGGTGACCTACACCAAGGAGTTCACCGACATCGTGCATGAACTGCGCGGCCACATCGGTGCCCTGCGAAAAGCAGGCGCGCCCATCCAGCAGTAACCCGAAGACCTTCCCACCATGCACAAGAAAACCGTAGAGCGCTGGTCCCCCTGGCTGCTGCTGACCGCCACCATTCTGCTGTGGCAAATCATCTGTTCGGCCTTCAGCGTCCCCGAATTTCTCTTCCCCAGCCCCTGGGTCATTGCCACGCAGCTGGTCGAGTTCAGCGGCGTGATCGCCGCACACGCTTGGCGCACCTACTGGGTCACGATGGCGGGCTTTGGCATTGCCATCGTGGTCGGCGTGCTGCTGGGTTTTGTGATCGGCAGTTCTCGCCTGGCCTATGCCGCCGTGTACCCGTTGATGACCGCCTTCAACGCGTTGCCCAAGGCGGCCTTTGTGCCCATCCTGGTGGTGTGGTTTGGCATTGGCGTGGGGCCTGCCATCCTCACGGCGTTTCTCATCAGCTTCTTCCCCATCATGGTCAACATCGCCACCGGCCTGGCCACCCTGGAGCCCGAGCTGGAAGACGTGCTGCGCGTGCTGGGCGCCAAGCGGTGGGACGTGCTGACCAAGGTGGGCCTGCCGCGATCCATGCCGTACTTCTACGGCTCGCTCAAGGTCGCCATCACGCTCGCGTTTGTGGGCACCACGGTGTCGGAGATGACCGCCGCCAACGAAGGCATCGGCTACCTGCTCATCAGCGCGGGCTCGTCCATGCAGATGGGCCTGGCCTTTGCGGGCCTGATGGTGGTGGGTGCGATGGCCATGGTGATGTACGAGCTGTTCAGCTGGATCGAAAAGCGCACCACAGGGTGGGCACACCGGGGTTCGCAAGGCGAGTAGGTAGGGTACATCCCCCTGAGTCGCCTTCCCCGTTCTCTCGAATCGCTGACGCGATTCGAGAGAACGGGGACACCGCCAGCGCGGCGGGGCGGACCTTGCGCGGCGGTTCTCGACCAGGCCGCGCCGGTTTCGACGATTGCGCTCCTTGCCAGTGCAAAGGATGCGCCGGCACTTCCTCTTCAGAAGCAATGGGCCGTATTTCCCGCGCTGCCAAAACGCCGCCGATATACTGCCCGCCCGTTGACCGCAGGACTCCTGGCATGCACCTGACCGCCCTTTTCCACCCCATCGCGGCGTTTGCAGCGCCCCCCGTCATCCGGATCGCCATCGTCACGGCGGCGACCCTCTGGCTGGCGGCATGCGGCAGCACCAGCACCGCCCCCGCGCGCGCCGACGATTCCCCCAGCGCGCCGCTGGCGACATCTACCCCCGCCCCCATCCGCATCGGCATCGCCCTGGGCGGCGGCGCCGCCAAGGGGTTTGCGCACATCGGCGTGATCAAGATGCTGGAAGCCAACGGCTTCGCGCCCGCTGTGGTCTCTGGCACCAGCGCAGGCAGCGTGGTCGGTGCGCTGTATGCCAGCGGCATGAATGCGTTCGAAATGCAGGAAAAGGCTGTGGCGCTGGACGAAGCCAAGATCCGCGACCTGCAGCTGTCGTCCGGCGGCCTGGTGCTGGGCCAGAAGCTCGAAGACTATGTGAACGAGCAGGTGCGCCGCAAGCCGCTGGAGCAGATGGCCAAACCGTTTGTGGTGGTGGCAACGCGCCTCGAAGATGGCGAGCGCACGGTGTTTGCACGCGGCAACACGGGGCAGGCGGTACGTGCATCGAGCAGCGTTCCCGGCGTGTTCCAGCCCGTCACCATCGGCAAATACCATTTTGTGGACGGCGGCATCGTGAGCCCGGTGCCGGTGGACGCCGCGCGCCAGCTGGGTGCGGACATCGTGATTGCGGTGGATATCTCCAACAAGGCCCGGGGTCAGACACCGGGCAACATGCTGGGCGCGCTCAACCAGTCGATTGCCATCATGGGCCAGAAGCTGGGCCAGGCCGAGCTGGCGCGGGCCGACGTGATCGTGCGCCCGCAGGTGCTGGACATCGGCGCCGCCGACTTCAGCCAGCGCGCCAACGCCATCGTGGAAGGCGAGAAGGCCGCGCTGGCCGTGATGCCGCAAATCCGCGAGCGTGTGGCCCAGCTCCAGGCCGAACGCAGCAAGGCGGCGGCGCAGGCCCAGCAGAAGGCGGCGGAGGCGCAGTACCAGGCCTGTCTGGACAACCGCAGCCGGCTGCAGAAGCTGGCGGGCCTCGCCAAACTGGACGACTCCTGCCCGGCGCCCAAGTAGCGCGGCAAACAAACGATTCCGGCGCAGTGCCCTTCGGGTAAAGTCACCTGCGCCCCGGCCTGCCCGCACATCCCGGCACCGACTTCACGCCCCACTGCCCGCCCCGCCCATGTCTTCGCCGTTCTCCGCCGTCAAACCCAGCGCCAAGCTCTCCGACCAGGTGGCCAGCGCGCTGGAGGCCGAGATCCGTGCGGGCCGCATCCAGGCGTCCGACAAGCTGCCCACCGAGGCGGTGCTGGCGCAGCAGTTTCAGGTCAGCCGCACGGTGGTGCGCGAGGCCATCTCGCGCCTCAAGTCGCTGGGGCTCGTGGACTCGCGGCAGGGTAGCGGCGTGTATGTGCTCGCGCCGGGCATCGAGCCGCTGCAGTTCGATGTGCCCCTTGCCGCATCGCGCGAGGCGGTGATGCAGATCGTGGAAGTGCGCCGTGCGCTGGAGGCCGAGGTGGCCGAGCTGGCAGCCCTGCGTCGCACCGATGAAGACATTGCCGCCATCCGCGCCGCCATGCAGCACATTGCCGACGCCGTGCGCGCAGGCCGCGACGGGGTAGAGGAAGACGTGCTGTTCCACCGCGCCATCGCCCAGGCGGCAGGCAACCCGTTCATGATCAGCACGCTGGACTATCTGGCGCAGTTTCTCAAGGGCGCCACCCGCGTGACCCGCGCCAACGAGGCGCGGCGCGCCGACTTTGCCGACGCCGTGACCCATGAGCACACGCAGATCGTGCTGGCCATCGAGGCAGGCGATGCAGTAGCTGCCCGCGCTGCGGCGGCGCAGCACATGAAGAAC
The DNA here is from genome assembly GCF_916855635.1 of Acidovorax sp. Leaf73. Lineage (NCBI taxonomy): Bacteria > Pseudomonadati > Pseudomonadota > Betaproteobacteria > Burkholderiales > Comamonadaceae > Acidovorax > Acidovorax sp. Leaf73. Next base: position 500,033 of record NZ_CAKASI010000002.1, on the reverse strand, counting down.
GCACTGGCCCGCATCGAACAGGCCGACCTGGCCTTCTGGGCCCAGGACGGCGCGCGGCTGGCACAGCCGCTGGTGGCGGCATCCGGTCCACTGGTCTTCTGACCTTGTTGGCCGCCCTGCGGCGCGGGGACCTTGAGGCGGGAAAAGGTCTCTCCGAATTGCTATTAAATCAATAGCTATTAGCGCTTAACAGATAAGCGCTAGATAGCAAAAAACCTTGTAAACACGAGCGTAGCGCCCGCCGCAGATGGCTACCGCTTCGGGTTAACCCGAAGCGGAATAGAACGCGGTAATTTGTATGATAACCATATAAACACATCAATCAAGGTGCCGACAGGAGCTGCAAATCGGCCGCTTGCACTGACCCGTTGCTCCGTCTGCCACCCTTCCATCCCGGAGATATCCCTCACATGTCCACCCTCGCACTTCTCGGAATCGGCGCCGGCAGCATTGCCCTGCTTCTGTTGCTCATCATCCGTTGGCAAGTCCACGCCTTCGTGGCCATGATGCTCGTGAGCTTTCTCGTCGCCTTCGCCACGGGCATGCCCATCGGCGACATCATCAGCACGCTGATTGCGGGCATGGGCGGCACGCTGGGTTCGGTCGCCATCCTGGTGGCGCTGGGTTCCATGCTGGGACGGATGATCGAGGTCTCGGGCGGCGCAGCCAGCCTGGCCAACCGCTTCACGCAGCTGCTGGGGCCCACGCGGGTGCCCACGGCCCTCACGGCCGCCGCGCTGGTGCTGGCCATCCCGGTGTTTTTTGATGTGGGCTTCATCATCCTGGTGCCCATCGTCTACGGCTTTTGCAAGGCGGCGGGGGTCAACCCCATCAAATTCGGCCTGCCCGTAGCGGGCATCATGCTGGCCGCGCACGTGGTGGTGCCACCGCACCCCGGCATCGTCGGAGGGGCGGCCATCGTCAAGGGCGACATTGGCTGGATCACCATCATCGGCCTGGCCATCTGCATCCCGCTGGCGGCGCTGTCCCAGGTCGTGTCGGGGTGGCTCAACCGCAAGGGCTACCCCATGCTGCCCACCACGGCAGAGCAGTTTGCGGCCTTTGGCAACAGCGAAGACAGCACCGCGTCCAAGGCCCGCAGCGCACCGGGCGTGGGCACAATCATGGCGCTCATCCTGATCCCACTGGCCCTCATCATGGCAGGCACCACCGGCGCCACCCTGCTGCCCAAGGGCGACAGCCTGCGCAACGTGCTGGGCTTCATCGGCTCGCCCATCTTTGCGCTGATGGTGGCCGTGGGCCTGGCCATGTTTCTGCTGGGCCGCAACCAGGGCTGGAACCGTGAACGCACCAACGCCATCATGGAATCCGCCCTGCCCCCTGCCGCCACCGTGATCCTGGTGACGGGCGCGGGCGGCGTGTTTGCCAAGGTGCTCACCGCCAGCGGCATTGGCGCCGCACTGTCGCAGAGCCTCACGGCCACGCACCTGCCGCTCATCCTGCTGGCGTTCATCATCTCTTTGGCGCTGCGCGCAGCACAGGGCTCGGCCACCGTGGCCATCATCACCACCTGCGGCCTGCTGGCCGATGCGATGACAGGTGGCGGGTATTCCCCCTTGCAAGTGGCGCTGCTCACGGTTGCCATCGGCTTTGGCAGCCTCGGGCTGTCGCACGTCAACGATTCGGGCTTCTGGATCGTGACCCGCTACCTGGGCCTGAGCGTGGGTGATGGCCTGCGCACCTGGACCGTACTGACCACCGTGCTGGGCCTGGCGGGTTTTGCACTCACGGCTTTGCTTTGGGTGCTGGTGGCCTGAACGCCCCCTTTTTGAATTTCTTTGAAGGACTGACAACATGACAAAACCCACCGTCGGCATCATCGGCCTGGGCGCCATGGGCGCTGGCATTGCCAAGACCCTGCGCAACAACGGCTTCACCATCCACGTCTGCGACGTGCGCCCCGGCGTGGCCGATGCCTTTGTGGCCGATGGCGGGACGGCCCACGCCACCACCGCCGCACTGGCAGCGGTGAGTGATGTGGTGGTATCGGTGGTGGTCAACGCCGCGCAGACCGAGAGCGTGCTATTTGGCGACGATGGCAAGGGCGGTGCAGCCAGCACCATGCGCCCCGGCAGCACCTTTGTGATGTGCTCCACCGTGGACCCCAACTGGTCCGTGGCGATGGAAGCGCGCCTGAACGCCCTGGGCCTGCACTATGTGGACGCCCCCATCTCCGGCGGCGCAGCCAAGGCTGCCTCGGGCCAGATGACCATGATGACCTCGGCCAAGCCCGAGGCCTATGCCGCAGCGGGCGCCGTGCTCGACGGCATGGCCGGCAAGGTGTACCGCCTGGGCGACAAGGCGGGTGCGGGCAGCAAGGTCAAGATCATCAACCAGCTGCTGGCCGGTGTGCACATTGCCGTGGCCGCCGAAGCCATGGCCCTGGGCCTGCGCGAAGGCGTGGAAGCAAGCTCCTTGTATGAAGTGATCACGAACAGCGCGGGCAACAGCTGGATGTTTGAAAACCGCATGGCCCATGTGCTGGCGGGCGACTACACGCCGCTGTCGGCCGTCGATATCTTCGTGAAGGACCTGGGCCTGGTGCTGGACACCGCACGCGCCAGCAAATTTCCCCTGCCGCTGGCGGCCACTGCGCACCAGATGTTCATGCAAGCCTCCACCGCAGGCTTTGCCAAGGAAGATGACAGCGCCGTGATCAAGATCTTCCCTGGCATCACGTTGCCCGAAGGAAAGGAGAAGGCATGACACGCGCGTTGCTGGGCTGCATTGCCGACGACTTCACGGGCGCGACCGACCTGGCCAACAACCTCGTGCGCGCAGGCATGCGCGTGGTGCAGGCCATGGGCGTGCCCACCGCACCGCTCGACGCCGAGGCAGACGCCATTGTGGTCGCGCTCAAGTCGCGCACCATTCCCAAAGACGAGGCCATCGCCCAGTCCCTGGCCGCGCTGCAATGGCTGAAAGCGCAAGGCGCCGAGCAGATCTACTTCAAATACTGCTCCACCTTTGACAGCACGGCCGAAGGCAACATCGGCCCCGTGACCGATGCGCTGATGCAGGCCCTGGGCACCGACTTCACCATCGCCACGCCCGCCTTCCCCGACAACAAGCGCACCGTGTTCAAGGGTTACCTGTTTGTGGGCGATGTGCTGCTGAACGAGAGCGGCATGCAAAACCACCCGCTCACGCCCATGACCGACCCCAACCTGGTGCGCGTGCTGCAAGCGCAGACGGCCAGCCGCGTGGGCCTGATCGACCACAGCGTGGTCGCACAGGGCGAGGCTGCCATCCGCGCGCGCATCGACCAACTCAAGGCCGAGGGTGTGCGCATGGCCGTGGTCGATGCGGTGTCCAACGCCGACCTGCTGCGCCTGGGCCCTGCGCTCAAGGGCATGCCGCTGGTGACGGCCGGCTCGGGCGTGGCCATTGGCCTGCCGGGCAACTTTGGCGTGGCTCCCAGCAACGAGGCCGCCCGCCTGCCCGCAGCGCAAGGGCTGCAGGCCATCGTTTCGGGCAGCTGCTCGGTGGCGACCAACCAGCAGGTGATGGATTTCATCAAGGCAGGCAAGCCAGCCCTGGCCATCGACCCGCTGCGCATCGCCGCAGGCGTGGACGTGGCCGCCGAAGCGCTGGCATGGGCGGAAGGCCACATGGGCCAGGGGCCGGTGCTGGTGTATTCCACCGCCGAGCCCTCGGCCGTGCGCGCCATTCAGGGCAAGCTGGGTTCCGAGAAAGCCGGTGCCATGGTGGAAGACACCATTGCCGCCATTGCACGCGGCCTGGTGCAGCGCGGTGTGCGCCAACTCATCGTGGCAGGTGGTGAAACCTCCGGTGCCTGCGTGCAGGCCCTGGGCATCACGCAAATGCGCATTGGCGCGCAGATCGACCCCGGCGTGCCGTGGTGCCATGCCGTGGCCCCCGACGCCAAGGACGGTCTGCACATCACGCTGAAGTCGGGCAATTTCGGCAGCACCGACTTTTTTACCAAGGCTTTTGCACAATTGTTGGCATGACCTCTACCCCCGCCTTCATGGATGAGCCACAAGCCCGCGATGAGATCTGCCGCGTGGGCCGCAGCCTGTTTGAGCGGGGCTATGTGCATGCCACCGCAGGCAACATCAGCGTGCGCCTGGCCGACGGCTACCTCATCACCCCCACCGATGCCTGCCTGGGCACGCTGCAGCCCGAGCGGCTGGCGCGTCTGGACGCCCAAGGCCAGCAGGTGGCGGGCGACCGGGCCAGCAAGACCATTGCGCTGCACCGGCAGATTTACGAGGCCTCGGCTTCGACTGCGGCCCCGGCGCGCTGCGTGATCCACACCCACAGCACGCACCTGGTGGCCTGCTCGCTGCAAGCCGACACGTCTGCAGACGGCCGGTTGGCGCCCGACGCGCAATTGCTGCCTCCCGTCACGCCCTACTTCGTCATGAAGGTGGGCCGCGTGCCGCACATTCCCTACCACCGCCCCGGTGACGCCGCAGCGGCAGCGCAGGTGGCGCAGACCATCACCCGCTATGCCGCACAGGGCAGCCCCGTGCGTGCCGTGATGCTGGCGCGCCTGGGGCCCAACGTGTGGCACGACGCGCCTGCCGCCGCCATGGCCGTGCTGGAAGAGCTGGAAGAAACCGCGCGTCTGTGGATGCTGTGCCAGCCCCGCCCCACGCCGCTGACCGAGCCCCAGATCGAGGAGCTGCGCCAGAGCTTTGGTGCACACTGGTAACGGGCGGGCTGTGCCCATGGCGCGGGGACGAAAGAACACACACAAGGAGACAAACCATGACCCTTTCTTTCTGGCGCAAAGCCTTTGCCCCCGTGCTGCTGGGCGTGCTGGCCACAGGCGGCGCAACGGCTGCGGACTACCCCGCCCCCAAGCATGGCGAATGGGTCGTCAAGGACTTCCGCTTCCACACCGGCCAGACTTTGCCCGAACTCAAGCTGGCCTACTCCACCGTGGGCGAACCCACCGGAGAGCCGGTGCTGGTGCTGCATGGCACCAATGGCTCGGCAGAGAGCATGCTCACGCCCGGCTTTGCAGGCACGCTGTTTGGCCCCGGCCAGCCGCTGGATGCGCGCAAGCACTTCATCATCCTGCCGGACGCCATCGGCACCGGCCGCTCCAGCAAGCCGTCGGACGGCCTGCGCGCCGCGTTTCCGGCCTACAACTATGACGACATGGTGCAGGCCCAGTACCGCCTGCTGACCGAACACCTGGGCGTGCGCCATGTGCGCGCCATCATTGGCAACTCCATGGGCGGCATGCACACCTGGGCGTGGGCCCAGCGCTACCCCGACTTCATGGACATTGCCGTGCCCATGGCCTCGCTGCCCGCCGCCATGTCGGGCCGTAACTGGATGATGCGCCGCCTGCTGGTCGAAGCCATCCGCAACGACCCCGAATGGCAGGGCGGCAACTACACCCGCCAGCCCCGCAGCCTGCAACTTGCGTCGGTGTTCTTTGGCACGGGCACCGACGGGGGTAATCAAGGCTTGCAAAAGCTGGCCCCCAACCGCGCTGCAGCCGATGCGCTGGTGGAGCAGCGCCTCAAAGCCCCTTTCCGCGGCGATGCCAACGACCACATCTACCAGTGGGAAGCCTCGCGCGACTACGACCCCGAGCCCGGGCTGGAACGCATCACCGCGCGCGTGCTGGCCATCAACTCAGCAGACGATGAGCGCAACCCGCCCGAGCTGGGCGTGCTGGACAAAGCCATCGCCCGCATCCCGCACGCCCAGGCCTACGTGATCCCTGCCAGCGCCGACACCCTCGGCCACAGCACAGTGGGCCTGGCGCGCTTTTACCAAGACCGGCTGGCGCAGGTGCTCAACAGCGCACCGCGCCGCTGATCTTCTCTTTTCAGGAACATTTCATGCCCCGCTTTGCCGCCAACCTGTCCATGCTCTACAACGACGTGGACTTTCTCGACCGCTTTGCCGCCGCTGCCCGCGATGGCTTCAAGGCGGTGGAATACCTCTTCCCTTACGCCTACCCGGCGCAAGAACTGGCCACACGCCTGCAGGCCAACGGCCTGCAGCAAGTGCTGTTCAACGCCCCGCCCGGCAACTGGGACGCGGGCGAACGCGGGCTGGCCTGCCTGCCCGGACGCGAGGCCGAGTTCCGCGAAGGCATTGCCAAGGCGGTTGAATACGCCCAGGCGCTGCAGTGCCCCCGCATCCACGTGATGGCCGGGCTGGTGCCTCAGGGCGCTGACGCAGCCACCGTGCGCGCAACCTACATCGCCAATGTGCGCTACGCCGCCGAGCAGGCTGCACCCCATGGCATCCAGATCCTGCTGGAGCCCATCAATGGCCGCGACATGCCCGGCTTCTTCCTGAGACGCCAGGACCAGGCCCATGCGCTGATCGCAGAGATCGGCGCCGCCAACGTGAAGGTGCAGATGGACCTGTACCACTGCCAGATCATGGAAGGCGACCTGGCCATGAAGGTGCGCCAGTACCTGCCCACCGGCAACGTCGGCCACTTCCAGATTGCCGGTGTGCCCGAGCGCCACGAGCCCGATGTGGGCGAGATCAACTACACCTATCTCTTCAACCTGCTGGACAGCCTGGGCTACGACGGCTGGATCGGCTGCGAATACCGCCCCGCGCGCGGCACGGCAGCCCACGCCACCAGCGACGGGCTGGGGTGGCTCCAGCCCTGGCTGTAAGCCGCACGGCTACCGGCAGCCTACTCGCCATCAATACGCCTTGAAGTTCGCCGCCACCCGCTGGTTCAGGTAGTCACCCGCAGCAATCGCCGGGTACTTCTTGCCTGGCCCTTCGATGATGGCGTCGCGGTTGGCCTGGGCAAAGAAGGCGATGCTGTAGCGCGGCCCCATGTACTCGCCGGGCAGCGGGTTCTTCACACGGTGGAAGTTGCTGGGCAGCTGGTCGTCGCTCCAGCGCATCAGCATGTCCCCGATGTTGCAGGTGATGGCCTGCTCGTCGGGCTCCACCGAGGTCCAGGCCTGCGTGTCCATCTCCTTGCCGGGGCAGACCTGCAGACCGCCCTGGCCCTGGCGCTGAAAGAGCAGGGTCAGGCAGTCAAAGTCGGTATGGGCCCCGGCACGCCACAGACCCAGCCTGGCTTGTTGCTCGGGCGGGGTCGCAAAGTAGTGCAGCAGGCGCAAGGTGCTTTGGTAGCTGGCCTGTGCAGGGTCGTGCGCACGCGCAAAGAAGGCCTCGTCAAACCCCAGCTTCCACGCAAAACACGACAGCACCTGCATGGCCACCTGCCAGCACTGGCCCTCAAAGTTCAGCATGGTGGATTGAAAGCCCGCCAGCTCCTCGTCAGTGGGCCAGAGGCCCGCCATGTGCGGGCGGGTGATCTGGTACGACTCCTTCTGGTCCGGTGTGCCGGTGGAGGGGCGCACCTGCGCGCGGCTCTCCCAGCCCACGTTGAGCGCCTTCTTGAGCGGGTACTGCGCCTTCACGGCATGCGGCAGCGCAAAGAAGCGCTCGGTCATCGCGAAGGCGTTGTGCACCTCGGCCAGGTCAATGCCGTGGTTCACGATCTGGAAAAAGCCGACATCGACTGCGGCGTCCCACAGCTGGTCGGCAATCTCGGTCTTGCGCTGAGCAAAGTGGCTGAGGTCGATGCGGCGGATCTCGCGGCTCGCGGTTTCCGAGCCCATCGCGCCCATGCGCGTTTCTTTTTGCAGCTCAGCGAGGTCGTAGGTGGCGGTGGTGGTGGTCATGCAGTTCTCCTGAAGACAAGTGGAAGGAAGAAAGGCCCTCCCGCTGGGTGCTTCAAGAGTGGGTGGCACCGCCTGCGGCGGCCGTCCGTTCAACCCTTGAAGCCACGGTGTGCCAACGCACACCGCTGCGCACGCAGCGGGCTTCAAGAGCAATTTCCGACTGGCATCGCCTCGTGCAGGATGGCACAGGGGCAACGCAGTGAACGCTTCTACTCTCGCCAATAGCGATGCAAGAAGAATGCCCAAACCGCCTTGCATGTGTGCCAGCAAGCAGCCAGAGCGCTTGTGCACAGCGCGTCAAAAGCCATGCATACATGTCACTGATTGTGATTGGCATGCCAAATGCATAGCGCCCTGCACCACAACGGCGGGCGTGCAGACAGTCCGGCGTTGCACAACGACAGCAACTCACCCACCATCGACGGAGACACACCATGCACGCGCTCATGTCTGCACGCCCAGCCAGTTTTGACGACCCCACGCCCATCAACGACACCGACGGCACCTACCTGCGCCAGGCCATCGCGTGGTCGTGCACTGCCCGCGCGCGCGGCAACCGTCCGTTTGGTGCGGTGGTCATCAGTGCCGAAGGGCGCCTGCTGGCCGAGGCCTACTGCAACACCACCGAAACCGGCGACTGCACGGGCCATGCCGAAACCAACGCGGTGCGCCAGCTCAGCCCCCGCGTGGGCCGCGATGCACTGGCCAAGGCCACGCTGTACTCGTCGGCCGAGCCCTGCGTGATGTGCGCAGGTGCAATTTTCTGGTCTGGCATCGGTCGCGTGGTGTTTGGCATTGACGCCGTTCGCCTACGGGTCTATCGCGGCGAGCGAGCGGAACAACGCGATGCAGAGCTGTCCTGCCGCGATGTGTTCGCAGCATCGCCCCATTCCATCGAGTGCATTGGCCCCGCGCTGATCGAGGAGGCCAGCGTTCCCCACATCGGTTTCTGGAAAGCGTGAAGCGAGCAGTAGCGCGCAAAATCGCTATCTTCTACCTGTTGTCTCTTGCAAGCCGCGCATCCCGCACCCCGCCCGTCCATGACTGAAACCGAAACCGATGTCGCCTCGGGCGCACTCCTGGGCCGCGCCAAACAAGGGCGCGAGCGCATCCTCACCGCCATCCGCGAGGCGGCGGTTGCCGAGTTCAGCCGCCATGGGTTCAAAGGGGCATCCACCAAGGCCATTGCCGAGCGCGCGGGCCTGACCAAGCCCCAGCTGCACTACTACATCAGCAGCAAGGAAGAGCTGTATGAAGAGCTGCTGTACTCGGTGCTCAACGGCTGGTCGGGCGCCTTCATTTTCGACAGCAACAGCGACGATCCCAAGAAGGTGTTGAGCAGCTACGTGCGCAAGAAGCTCGACTACGCGCTGGACAACCCGGGCCTGTCGCGCATCTTCACCACCGAGGTGCTGGGCGGTGGGCGCAACCTGGGCAAATACTGGCCCGTGGCCGTCAAGTCCACCCAGCAGAAGGTGGACCTCATCAACCGCTGGATTGCCGAAGGCCGCATGCGCGCCGTCAACCCCACGCTGCTGCTCATGCAGATCTGGGGCATGACGCAGCACTACGCCGACTACGGCGTGCAGGTGCACATCATGCTGGGCCTGGCGCCCGACGAGCCCATCGACCGCGAGCCCATCGTGCGTGAACTCACCAGCTTTGTGCTGCTGGGCTGCGGCCTCGCACCAGACTAAGGCCCCCGCCCCATTCTGGGCATCCCTCGGGTGCCCGAGGGACGAGTCCCGGGAAATTTGCACCAGCGCGCGGCGTCAAAAGCCGCTTTCAGGCCGCGTTGATCCACCACAAAGACGTTTGACCGCTTTTTGTGGCTGGCACAGCCTTTGCAATAGTTTGACCAATCGATCAAATCACATGGTCAAACAATGCAGACAGCCCCTGACACCGCCGACGCCGCCCGCACAGAACATGCATTCGAGCTGATCCTGCAGAGCAGCCAGATGCGCTTGCCCGTCGCCCCCGGCGAGAGCATGGCCGATGTGCTGCAGCTCGCTGGCGTACCGCTGGAAACCCTGTGCGAGCAGGGTATGTGCGGCACCTGCGTGACCCGCTGGCTGGACGGCGAGCCCGACCACCGCGACAGCTGCCTGAGCGCTGCAGAGCAAGCCACCCACGTCGCCGTGTGCTGCGCGCGCAGCCACAGCGCCACGCTCACGCTGGACCTGTAGGCCCATCCCCAACAACCCGAAGGCCCCCTGCCATGCGCATCCTCGTGATCTATTGCCACCCGGTAGAGACCAGCTACAACGCAGCCCTGCACACCGAGGTGGTGCAGCAGCTGCGCGGCGCGGGCCATGAGGTGGACGACTGCGACCTGTACGCCGAGGGCTTCAACCCCGTGATGACACGCGAAGAGCGCCTGGGCTACCACGAGGTGCCCAGCAACCAGTTGCCCGTGCAGGGCTATGTGGACCGCCTGCTCTGGGCCGAAGCCGTGGTCTTCTGCTTTCCCACCTGGTGCTTTGGCATGCCGGCGATGCTCAAAGGATTTTTCGACCGCGTGCTCATGCCCGGAGTGGCCTTTGACATCAGCGACCCACACAACGTCAAGCCCTCGCTCACGCACATCAAGCGCATCTCGGCCGTGGTCACTTACGGGCGCCCGCGCTGGACGGCCCTGTTCATGGGCGACCCGCCGCGCAAGTCCATCACCCGCTACATGCGCCTGCTCACCGGCGGCAAGGCGCGGGTGGACTACCACGCCTACTACCACATGAACGTGGCCACACCGCCCCGGCTGGCGGCCTTCAAGGCCCGCGTGGGCCAGGCGATGGCGCGCTTTGCGTAAGACCACGTTCTAAGGGCCACAGCATGCACGCATCCAACACCCCCGACCACATCCTGCGCGCCCGGTTGCCGCGCTGGCTGCTGCCCGCCGCCTGGCCGCAGCAGGGCCACCAGCCCGCACTGGCCGACCTGCAGCTGGCCCAGGGCCGCATCGTGCAAGTGCTGCCCCACGGCACATCCCGTGCACCACATGGCGCGGTGTGGGACGTGGCGGGCGCGCTGCTGCTGCCCGGCCTGGTCGATGCGCACACCCACCTGGACAAGGCCTTCACCCTGCCGCGCCTGGGAGAGGTCAAACCCGGCCTGCTGGGCGCCATCGAGGCCATGATGGTGGACCGCCAGGGCTGGACCGAAGCAGACATCCACGCCCGCGCCAGCCGCGCGCTGCAATGGGCCTACGACGCAGGCACCGTGCACCTGCGCACCCACTGCGACTGGTGGGAGCCCGACGCGCAGCCACTGGCCTGGAACGTGTTGCGCGCACTGGCCCACGACTGGGCAGACCGCATCACGCTAGAGCGTGTGAGCCTGATCCCCTTGCACCTGTACGCAGACCGCAGCGCCGCCCTGCGGCTGGCCGCCACCGTGGCCACCAGCGGCCCCGGCGCATTGCTGGGCGGCTTTGTGCACTCCACCAACTGGGACCCGCAGGCGCTGCGCCACCTGTTTGAAGCCGCACAACACCACGGGCTGAACGTGGACCTGCATGTGGACGAAGAACTGCACCCCGGCGCACAGGGCTTGGCGACCACGGCCGCACTGCTCAAGGAGCTGGGTTTCGAAGGCCATGTGGTCTGCGGCCACACCTGCGCCCTGGCCGCACAGGACGAGGCCACGGCCCTCGCCACGCTCGATGCCGTGGCACAAAGCCCCATCACCCTGGTCACGCTGCCCATCACCAACCTGCTGCTGCAGGACGCCACCACCGGCCGCACGCCGCGCCAGCGGGGCCTGACGCTGGTGAAGGAGGCCGGTGCACGCGGCATCCCGGTGCTGGTCGCCAGCGACAACGTGCAAGACCCGTTCTGCCCCGTGGGCAGCTTTGACCCGCTGGAAGCCCTGGCCACGGGTGTGCTGGCGGCGCAGCTGGATGCACCTTTCGACCAATGGAGCGAATCGCTGTGCCGCGCCGACTGGCTGTGCACCGGCCGCACTGGCACCACGGCGCTGCCGCTGCAGCCTGGCACGGTGGCTGACCTGCTGGTCTTCACGCAGGCCGACCACTGGGGCTTTCCATCGCGCGCACAAAGCCGTGTGGTGCTGCGCCAGGGCCGCGTCGCCAGCGGGCATGCACCGGCTGCCTGGCATGTGCCAACCACCCAATCCGCAAGGAGCCTCGCATGAGCCCCACATCTGCGCCGGGCATCGCCCAGCCCCTGGCCCGCTACGCCGCATGGCGCCGCGCAGGCGACTTCATCTACCTGAGCGGGATCATTGCCGTGGACCCTGCCGCCAGCCGCATCGTGCGTGGCTACGACGACATCCCGCATGAGGCCGCCACGTTGATTGGCCGCACGGGCGAGTTCAGCAGCGACATCAAGGAGGGCCCCATCCTCGCGCAGAGCTGGTATGTGCTGGACCGCATTCGCCAGACCATTGAAGCGGCGGGCGGCCAGATGTCCGACGTGTTCAAGCTGGTGCAGTACTTCAAGAACCTGGACCACTTCCCGCAGTACAGCCGCGTGCGCAAGCTGTTCTTCCCCGGCGAGCCCCCTGCATCCACCGTGGTGGAAGTGAGCGGCATGTTGCCCACGCCCGACATCCTCATCGAGGTGGAGGCCACGGCCTACCTCCCTTTGCGCTGACAACAGCTTCCTTCACGAAAGAACCACCCATGCTGCACGGCTACAACCCGCCCCACCGCTACCTGCCTTACCTGAGCTGGACCGAGACCGCCGACCTGCCAGACAAGGAAAACACCGTCATCGTGCTGCCCACGGGCGCCACAGAGCAGCATGGCCCGCACCTGCCGTGTGCGGTGGACACGGTGATCAGCGCGGGGGTGGTGGGCCATGCACTGGCCCGCCTGCCGGCCGATGTGCCTGCGTTTGCGATGGCCCCCATCACCTACGGCAAGTCCGAAGAGCACCTGCACTTCCCCGGCACCGTCACGCTGAGCGGCGAGACCCTGCTGGCTACCATGAACGAGGTGGGCGAATCGGTGTACCGCGCAGGCTTTCGCAAGCTGCTGTTCGTCAACGGCCACGGCGGTCAGCCGCAGGTGATGGAGATGTGCGCGCGCGAGCTGCGCCTGCGCCATGGCGACTTCATCGTGGTGCCCAGCTTCACCTGGCGTGTGCCGCATGTGGCGGGCAAGTACCTGTCCGACACCGAAAAGAAGCTGGCGATGCACGCAGGCCACGCCGAGACCGCGTTGATGCTGGCGCTGGCCCCCGACACCGTGCACATGGAGCGTGCGGTAGTCAACTACCCGCCCGTTTTTGATTCGCCCCTGCTCTCACCCGACGGCCGCCCGGCCTGCGCCTGGAGTGCGCGCGACTTCGGCCCCAGCGGAATCATTGGCGACCCGCTGCCCGCCACGGCCGAACAGGGGCACGCCATCCTCGACTCGCTGGCCGTGAGCTGGGCCGCCGCCATTACCGAGCTGCATCGGTTGCAGTGGGCGCCACGCCCAGAGCCCACCTGGGGCCGCGCCAATCACACCGGCCACGTGGAGCACTCCAGCGCACTGGCCTGAAACCTGCGAACGCCACCGCAAAACCTTTTCGCCTTCCCCTTCGTTCCACCTCCACCACCCTACCGGAGTACCACCATGATGAAGACCGCCTCCCGCCTTTCCAAACTTGGTGCAGCCGCGCTGCTCGCTGTTGGTGCCGTCGGCACCATGCAGGCCCACGCGCAGGAAAAGTTCACCTACATGACCAACTGGTACGCGCAGGCCGAGCATGGCGGCTTCTACCAGGCGGTGGCCACGGGCCTGTACAAAAAGTACGGGCTGGATGTGACCATCAAGATGGGCGGCCCGCAGGTCAACATCGTGCAGATGATGGCCGCCGGCCAGGCCGAATGCGTGATGGGGTCGAGCGACCTGCAGATGATCCAGATGCGTGAAGGCGGCGTGCCCGTGGTCAACGTGGCGGCCGTGTTCCAGAAGGACCCGCAGGTGCTCATCGCGCACGAGGACGTGAAGAAATTCGAAGACCTCAAGGGCAAAACCATCCTGATCGCCTCGTCGGCCCAGCGCGGCTACTGGCCCTGGCTAAAGGCCAAGTACGGCTTCACCGACTCGCAGACGCGCCCCTACACCTTCAACATCCAGCCCTTCGTGGCCGACAAGAACACCGCGCAGCAGGGCTACCTGACATCCGAGCCGTTTGCGATTGCCAAGGCGGGCGTCAAGGCCAATACGCTGATGTTCAGCGACCAGGGCTACCCAGCGTACGCCACCACCATCTCGTGCATGGAAAAGACGGTGAAGGACCGCGGCGCCGCCGTGGCCTCGTTCGTGAAGGCATCGATGGAAGGCTGGAAGAGCTACCTGGCCGACCCTGCACCCGCCAACGCGCTCATCAAGAAGGACAACCCCAACATGACCGACGAGCAGCTCGCCTACAGCGTGGCCAAGCTCAAGGAAATGGGCATGGCCACGGGTGGTGACGCCGCCACCATGGGCATCGGCATCATGACCGACGCACGCGCCAAGGCCAGCTACGACTTCCTGGTGGACGCCAAGCTCATCGACCCTGCCAAGGTGAAGCTGGCCGAGACCTACACAACTTCGTTCGTCAAAGACCTCAAGGTTCTTCCTTGATCCCCCTGAGTCGCTTCGCGCCTTCCCCCAAGGGGGACAACGCCCTCGCTGCGGGGCGGCCCTTGCTCGGCGTTCGCTGGCTCGGGCCGCGCCAGTTTCCAGCGGCTGGAGCCAAGCCAAGCGCTACGACAGATAAGCCCCAACGCCCTGACACAGCGGCCAGCCTCCCCGGCCACATCCATCGAAAGGCACCACCATGTCCATTCCCGCTGCCTCGCCACCTCTGGCACCCGCGCCGCGCCCCACACCCGCCGTGGAGGTGCTCTCGGCCGAAAAAACCTACCCCAATGGCACCCAGGCCCTGCTGCCGGTGGACCTGACCATTGAGGAAGGCGAGTTCGTCACCCTGCTGGGCCCCTCGGGCTGCGGCAAGAGCACGCTGCTGAAAATGGTGGCAGGCCTGCTGGAGCCCACCGACGGCCGCCTGCACCTGTGGCGCAAGCCCGTGGCGCAGCTGGAAGAGAGCGGCAAGAAGATGGCGTTTGTCTTCCAGTCGCCCACGCTCATGCCCTGGGCCAGTGTGCAGACCAATGTGCGCCTGCCGCTCGACCTGGCGGGCGTGCCCCGCGCCGAGGCCGATGCGCGCGTGACCGAAGCGCTGGCGCTGGTGGGGTTGTCAAAGTTTGCCAACGCCCTGCCCCGTGCGCTGTCGGGCGGCATGCAGATGCGCGTGTCGATTGCGCGCGGCCTGGTCACCCAGCCTGACCTGCTGCTGATGGACGAGCCCTTTGGAGCACTGGACGAAATCACGCGCCACAAGCTCGACGCCGACCTGCTGGATCTGTGGCGCAAGAAGAAGCTCACCGTGATCTTTGTGACGCACTCGATCCACGAGGCGGTGTTCCTCTCCAGCCGCGTGGTCATGATGGCCGCGCGCCCGGGCCGCGTGGTCGAAGAGTTCCGCATCGACGCGCCCTACCCCCGCACGGCCGACTTCATGGTGTCGCCCGAATTCAGCCGCTACGCCAAGCTGCTGCAGGACAGCCTGCTGCGCGCCAGCGTGGACACCGAGGAGACCGTGGCATGAGCACCCCCTTCCCTTCCGCACCGATGGCGTCGCCCGTGGTCACCGCCCACCCCGCAGCCGCCCCGCGCTCAGCGCCTGCACCAGTCGCTGCCAAACCTGCCGCCAAGGCCACACCCAAACGCCCGCCGCTCATGGCCCAACCCCGCGTGCAGCGCGTGGTCTACCCCGTGCTGGTCGGCCTGGTGCTGATCGCGCTGTGGCAGGGGCTGGTCACGGCCATGGAGCTGCCACCCTACCTGGTGCCCTCGCCCATCCTGATGATGAAGACGCTGTTCACCGACTGGGCCGCCCTGGGCGGCTCGCTGTGGGTCACCGTCAAGATCACGGTGCTGGCCTTTGTGGTGGCCACCGTGGCGGGTGTGCTCATCTCGTTCCTGTTTGTGCAGAGCAAACGCATCGAGACCGCGCTCTTCCCCTACGCCGTGCTGCTGCAGGTCACGCCCATCGTGGCCGTGGCGCCGCTCATCATCATCTGGGTGAAGGACCCGACCGCGTCCATGGTGATCTGCGCCGCACTGGTCGCCCTGTTCCCCATCATCAGCAACACCACGCTGGGTTTGCGCAGCGTGGAGCCTGACCTGCAAAGCTACTTCCAGCTCAACCGCGCCACGCGGCTGCAGACGCTGCTGCGCCTGCGCATCCCGAGCGCGCTGCCCTACTTTTTTGGCGGGCTGCGCATTTCCAGCGGCCTGGCGCTCATCGGCGCCGTGGTGGCGGAGTTTGTGGCGGGCACCGGGGGCCAGGGTGCGGGGCTGGCGTACCAGATTCTGCAGGCCGGCTTTCAGCTCAACATCCCGCGCATGTTTGCTGCACTGCTGCTGATTTCGCTCACTGGCGTCGCCTTGTTCGTGCTGATGGCCTGGCTCACCCGTGTCGCCCTGGGCGGCTGGCACGCCAGCGAAACGTCGCACGACTAGCCCTTTCAACCCCATCGCCAACACACTGCGCGCAGCCACTGGCGCGCGGCAAGGGCTTCCTTTTGCCCAAAACGGCCACCAGCGGCCAAGGAGATACCGACATGACCACCACCGCCCATCAACTGCCCGACCTGCTGCCCGACCTCGACTGGATTGCTGACCCGCTGCGCGTGGGCCGCCTCTCACAGGACTTTGCCTGGTTCAGCCCCGTGCTCAAACGCGACCTGGCGGGCAAGCGCGGCGACATCGCCGTGCGCCCGCGCACCGAAGCAGAAATCCGGCAGGTGGTGGCCGCCTGCGCCAGTGCGGGCATTCCCCTCACCGTGCGCGGTAGCGGCACCGGCAACTACGGCCAGAGCACGCCACTGCACGGCGGCGTGATCCTGGACCTGTCGGGCTACAACGCATTTGGCTGGGTGCGCGGCGGTGTGGGCCGCGCGCAGTCGGGCATCCGGCTGGCAGACTTTGATGCGCAGGCCAAGCCCCATGGGCAAGAGCTGCGCTGGCTGCCCAGCACCTACCGCAGCGCCACGCTGGGCGGGCTGTTTGGCGGCGGCTTTGGGGGGGCAGGCTCCATCAACCACGGCCCGCTGGCCGCGCCTGGCAACGTGCTGGCCGTGCGTGCGATGACGGTGGAGCCCGAACCGCAGATCATCGAACTGCACGGCCCCGAAGCCATGCTGCTGCACCACACCTACGGCACCAACGGCATCGTGCTGGAGCTGGAAGTAGCCCTGGCCCCTGCCGTGGAGTGGACCGAATGCATCGCTACCTTCGACAAGTTTGACGACGCGCTGGAATTTGCCGACCGCTTTGGCAGCGCCCCCGGGCTGGAGAAAAAAGAGGTGTGTTTTCTGGCCGCACCCATCCCGCAATACTTCACCAGCCTGGCCGAGCACTTGCCCGCCGACCAGCACGCGGTGCTGATGCTGGTAGCCCCGCACTCCGAAGCCGGCATGCGCGATATGGTGGCTCAGCACGGCGGCCAGATTACCTACCGCAAGACCGCCGACGAAGTGGCCGGCAGCCACAAGACGCTGCTCGAATACACCTGGAACCACACCACCCTGCACGCCCTCAAGGTGGACAAGGGCCTGACTTACATCCAGAGCGGCTTCAACCCCATGCACCGCCTCAAGCAGGTGAAGGCGCTGGAGGCAGCGCTGAAGGGCGAGGTCATGATGCACCTGGAGTTCTTGCGCACCAAGGAAGGCGCCTTCAACTGCAGCGGCCTGCAGATCATCCGCTACACCACCGAAGAACGCCTGAACCAGATCATGCAGATCTACCGCGACCACGGCGTGCAGATCAACAACCCGCACGTGTACATCGTAGAAGACGGCAAGCAGAACCACCTGGACCCGGCCGTGGTGGGCATGAAGCGCCGCTTCGACCCGCAGGGCCTGCTCAACCCCGGCAAACTGCGCAGCTGGTATGCGGAAACACAACTGGCGCCCGAGACAAAGCCAGCGCGACAAACTGCCTGAGAGCGCCTCACAAACTTCCCTGGCGTCGTTGTCCCACCTTGCCGTACTCCTTGTACGGCCTGAGGCCGAACGCCTAGGGATGGCCGCTTCGCTGAGTTTTTTGAGCCGCTCTAAGTCCATCCCGCCCACCACTGCGCCCTCGTCCACAAGGCGAGAGGAAGGAAGCTCAGGTCAGATCCATCCGCTGCGCGCCAGCCACTGCACCAGCAGCCGTGTCACCGTTTCAGGTTGCTCCATGGTCAGCATGTGGCCGCTGTCCGGCAAGAGGTGGTGCTCAGCACCGGGCACCAGCGCCGCAATCTCAGCCGAACATTCGGGCGGCGTGAGCTGGTCAGCCTCGCCGCATACCACCAGCACCGGGCAGGCCACGCCGGGCAGGTGCTGGCGGGCATCGGGCCGATGGATGACGGCGCGGTTCTGGCGAACCAGGTGGGAGGCGCCTGCGTCCAGCACAAAGTCGAGATAGGCCTGCACCAGCTCAGGCCGCGTGGCGTTGTCAGGATGAAAGGCAAAGGCCACGTTGGGCTCGATCACTTCGCGCAGGCGGCCTTGTTCAAAGAGTTCGATAGCGGCTTCGCGCAGCGCCCGCATATCCGGCGTCTCGGGCCGCGCGGTGGTGCCCAGCAGCGCCAGCCCTGCCACACGCTGCGGCGCCTGGCGCGCGGCTTCCATGGCGATCATGCCGCCCATCGACGCACCGGCCAGCACCAGTGGCCCCGCGTGTTGTGCCAGCAGGCGTGCGGCAAAGTCTTCGATGCGGTGCAGGTTCACATCCTGGTGGGCGGTGGCGACCTCGGGGCGCAGCGCGGCGGGCAGCAGCGGCAGCACGCCGCGCCACATGCGTTCATCGGCGGCCAGGCCGGGGAGGAGCAGCAGTTGGGGGGATTGGGACATGGGTGAATCAGGGCATCACCAAGTTGGTGCGCAGTCAGAAAAACAGGCGGCCCCGGCAGCGGGGTACGGACCGCGCATTGTGAACAGCCGATGACCGCTTGTCACCGCCCCCGGAATAGTTGCCCGCGATGGCTCGGGACTTGCTAGCATGGCCTGCATATGCCCATCCACGCCGCGCTCCACCACGTCACGCATTACCAATACGACCGGCTGGTAGGCCTCGGGCCACAGACCATCCGATTGCGGCCCGCGCCCCACTGTCGCAGCAATGTGATTTCGTACTCGCTCAAGGTCGAGCCCGCGCAGCACTTCATCAACTGGCAGCAGGACCCGTTTGCCAACTACCAGGCGCGGCTGGTCTTCCCCGAGAAGACGCGCGAGTTCAAGGTCACGGTGGACCTGGTGGTGGAAATGGCGGTGTACAACCCCTTCGACTTCTTCCTGGAGCCCGAGGCCGAGAACATCCCGTTCAACTACAGCAGCGATGTGCAGCAGGAGCTGGCGCCCTACCTGGCTACCGACCCGATGACACCGCTGGTGCAGGCCTATCTGGACAAGGTGGACCGCAGCAAGCAGCGCACCATCGATTTCCTGGTCAAGCTCAACCAGCAGGTATCGCAAGACATCCGCTACCTGATCCGCATGGAACCCGGCGTGCAGACACCCGAGGAAACGCTGCAAAAAGCCAGCGGCTCGTGCCGCGACTCGGGCTGGCTGCTGGTGCAGCTGCTGCGCCACCTGGGGCTGGCGGCGCGGTTTGTGTCGGGCTACCTGATCCAGCTCACGCCGGACGTGAAGGCGCTGGACGGCCCCAGCGGCACCGACCACGACTTCA
The DNA here is from genome assembly GCF_916855635.1 of Acidovorax sp. Leaf73. Classification (NCBI taxonomy): domain Bacteria; kingdom Pseudomonadati; phylum Pseudomonadota; class Betaproteobacteria; order Burkholderiales; family Comamonadaceae; genus Acidovorax; species Acidovorax sp. Leaf73. The sequence continues at coordinate 480,617 of NZ_CAKASI010000002.1, read as the reverse complement.
CCGACCTGCACGCCTGGTGCGAGGTCTACCTGCCCGGCGCAGGCTGGATCGGCCTGGATGCCACCAGCGGCCTGATGGCGGGCGAGGGCCACATCCCGCTCGCTTGCACACCCCAGCCCTCGGGCGCCGCGCCGATTGAAGGCGGCGTGGACAAGGCCGAGGTGGAGTTCAGCCACGAGATGCGCGTGACGCGCATCTTTGAATCGCCCCGCGTGACCAAGCCCTACACCGAAGCCCAGTGGCGGGCCGTGCTGGCGCTGGGCGAGCGGGTGGACGCCGACCTGGTGGCGGGCGATGTGCGCCTGACCATGGGCGGCGAGCCCACCTTTGTGGCCGTGGGCGACCGCGACGCGCCGGAGTGGAACACCGACGCCCTGGGCCCCACCAAGCGCGGTTTTGCCACCGAGCTGGTGCACAAGCTGCGCGCCGAATACGGCCAGGGCGGCTTCCTGCACTTTGGCCAGGGCAAGTGGTACCCGGGCGAGCAGTTGCCGCGCTGGGCACTGTCGATCTGCTGGCGCGCCGACGGCCAGCCCGCGTGGCAGAACCCCGCGCTGTTTGCTGACGAACGCTACCCCTCGCACTACACCAGCGCCGATGCCGAACGTTTTGTGCGCCACCTCACGCGCAAGCTGGGCATCACCGACCGCTACATCCAGCCCGGTTATGAAGACACCTTCTACTACCTGTGGCGCGAGCGGCGCCTGCCGGTCAACGTGGACCCGTTTGACGCGCGCCTGGACGATGAGCTGGAGCGCGCACGCCTTCGCCGCGTGTTCGAGCAAAAACTCGACAGCGTGGTGGGCTACGTGCTGCCGCTGCAGGCAGGCGAAGGCGCTGGCACGCTGGTGGGCAGCGTGTGGAGCACCGGGCCGTGGTTCTTCCGCGATGACCGCATGCTGCTCATCCCCGGCGATTCGCCCATGGGCTACCGCCTGCCGCTGGACGCCCTGCCCTGGGTGAAGGCGTCGGACACCGATCACCTGATCGCGCAAGACCCGACTGCACCCCAGGGCCCGCTGGCCGCTGCCGCCACGCTGCGTGCGCGGTATTCCGTTCCAGCGGGCCCTGTCACCGGCGACCGCGACCTGCCCTACCTGGCGGGCGCCACCGCACCGGGCGAGGCACGCCGCATGGCGCAAGGCACTGCGGGCGGCGACCACGCGCGCCAGGCAGGGCAGCCCGACCCCCATGCGGGCGTGCAGCCCCCGGGCAAGTTCCAGTCGGCCGCAGGCCTGTCACGCACCGCCCTGTGCGTGGAGGTGCGCGACCCGCGCCGCGCCAGCGGCCCCAAGGCGGAGAAGGTGGGCGAGAAGTACGGCGTTTTGTACGTGTTCATGCCGCCCCTGGCACGCCTGGACGACTACCTGGACCTGCTGGCCGCCATCGAAGCCACGGCCGAAGAGCTGGGCATGAAGATCGTGCTCGAAGGCTACCCGCCCCCGCGCGACGCACGCCTGAAGGTGCTGGCAGTCACGCCCGACCCGGGCGTGATCGAAGTGAACATCCACCCCGCCAGCCATTGGAAGGAGCTGGTGCAGCACACCGAGTTTCTGTACCAGGCCGCGTGGGAGACGCGCCTGTCGGCCGAGAAGTTCATGACCGATGGCCGCCACACCGGCACCGGCGGCGGCAACCATTTTGTGATGGGCGGCGCCACACCGGCCGACTCGCCGTTCTTGCGCAAGCCCGAGCTGCTGGCCAGCCTGCTGCTGTACTGGCACAACCACCCCAGCCTGAGCTACCTGTTCAGCGGCCTGTTCATCGGCCCCACCAGCCAGTCGCCGCGCGTGGACGAGGCGCGCAACGACCAGCTGTATGAGCTGGAGATCGCACTGCGCGAGATCGAATCCAACCGCGCCCTGTACGGCCAGGACATGCCGCCCTGGCTGGTGGACCGCACGCTGCGCAACATCCTGGTGGACGTGACGGGCAATACCCACCGCAGCGAGTTTTCCATCGACAAGATGTTCTCGCCCGACAGCAGCACCGGTCGCCTGGGCCTGCTGGAGCTGCGCGCGTTCGAGATGCCGCCCCACGCCCACATGAGCGTGGTGCAGCAGCTGCTGCTGCGCGCCCTGATCGCCCGCTTCTGGAAGGCGCCCTACCGCGCGCCCGCCGCCCGCTGGGGCACCGAGCTGCACGACCGCTGGATGCTGCCCACCTTCATCCAGCAGGACATGCACGACGTGATGGCCGAGATGAACACTGCAGGCTACGCGTTCGACCCCGCCTGGTTTGCGCCACAGTTCGAATTCCGCTTCCCCATGGTCGGCACCGTCCAATCGATGGGCGTGGAGCTGACCCTGCGCAACGCGCTGGAACCCTGGCATGTGATGGGCGAGGAAGGCTCTGCGGGCGGCACCGTGCGCTATGTGGACTCGTCGCTGGAGCGCATCGAGGTGCGCGTGACGGGCATGAACGAAAGCCGCCATGTGGTCACCGTCAACGGCCAGCCGCTGCCGCTGCAAAGCACGGGCACGACCGGCGAATTTGTGGCCGGTGTGCGCTACAAGGCCTGGAACCCGCCCTCGGCCTTGCACCCGACCATTGGCGCCCATGCGCCGCTCACGTTCGACATCGTGGACACCTGGATGAACCGCTCGCTCGGCGGCTGCCAGTACCACGTGGCGCACCCGGGCGGGCGCAACTACGACACCTTCCCGGTCAACGCGTATGAGGCCGAAAGCCGCCGCCTGGCGCGCTTCTCGCGCATGGGCCACACGCCGGGCAGGCTGGCGGTGCCGCCTGCGACGATTGAGCTGCCGGGCAGCCGGGAGTTTCCGTTCACGCTGGATCTGCGGCGAAAGATGCGGAGGTAGGGAAGCCACCCCCTGAGTCGCCTGCGGCGCCTTCCCCCTTGAAGGGGGACGACGCCCTTGCTGCGGGGCGGCCCTTGCTTGGCGTCCCTGGTAGGGATCGCGCCGGTTTTGAAGGCTGTGGGTTACCCGCAGAGTGTTGTCGACCAAATGCCCGAAAATCGAGCGCAGTGAACCACCTCAACGACAGCCTCCCCCCCCCCGACCCCTCTGACAGCGCAGCCCAGTTGGCGGCTGCACTGGCGCCTGCTGCGGCGGCCGGGCATTTTGACGAGCTGCGGGGTGCCAGCGTGGCGGGCGCCCCCGGTGCTGCCACTGCATCAGCCACTCCCAAATCAATAGCAAACAAGCCAGATATCACTAGCGCCTGGGCCCAATTCTTTGATCAATTGGGGGCCGAGGGCTTCCAGGACCTGGACCGGCGCATGCAGAGCCTGCAGCGCCAGGTGCGCGACAACGGCATCACCTACAACGTGTACGCCGACGCCGACGGCCCGCAGCGGCCCTGGTCGGTGGACCTGTTCCCGCTGATCCTTTCGCAGGGCGACTGGGCACACATCGAGCGCGGCGTGCTGCAACGCGCGCGCCTGCTCAACCGCGTGATGGCCGACGTGTATGGCCCGCAGGAGCTGCTGCACAAAGGTCTGCTGCCCAGCGCGCTGGTGCAGGGCCACCCGGGTTACCTGCGCGCCATGCATGGCGTGCAACCGGTGGGCAGCACCCATTTGCACATCGCGGCGTTCGACATGGCGCGCGATGCGCAGGGCGACTGGTGGGTGGTGACGCAGCGCACGCAGGCGCCCTCAGGCCTGGGATATTTGCTGGAGAACCGGCTGCTCATCTCGCGCCTGTTCCCCGAGGCGTTCAGCCAGATGCATGTGCAGCGCCTAGCCGCCACCTACCGCGCACTGCTCGACGGACTGCGGCAGATGAGCCCGGCGGGGGCGGATGCGCGCATCGTGCTGCTCACGCCCGGCCCGTACAACGAGACCTACTTTGAGCACGCGTACCTGGCGCGCTACCTGGGTCTGACGCTGGTGGAGGGCAACGACCTCACCGTGCGCGACGCGCGCCTGTACCTCAAGACGCTGCATGGCCTGCAGCCGGTGCACGGCATCCTCAAGCGCCTGGACGACGAGTTTCTGGACCCGCTGGAGCTGCGCAGCGACTCGCGCCTGGGCGTGCCCGGCCTGCTGCAGGCCATCCGTGCGGGCAACGTGCTGGTGGCCAATGCGCCGGGCTCGGCGTTCCTCGAATCGTCGGCGCTGCTGGGCTTCATGCCTGCGCTGTCGCGCCACCTGCTGGGCGAAGAGCTGGCCCTGCCGTCGCTGCCCACCTGGTGGTGTGGCGAGCGATCGGCCATGCAGGCGGTGCTGCCGCAGCTCGCGCACAGCGTGATCCGCCCCACCTGGCCCATGGCGCAGCGCGTGCCCGTGCTGGGCGGTGCGCTGTCGGCGCAAGACCTGGCGCAGTGGTCCGCACGCATCGAAGCCCAGGGCGACGAATACACCGTGCAGGCCCACCTGCCGCTGTCGCAAATGCCCACCTGGCGCAGTGAAGCCGCAGAAGGTGCGGGCCAGGGCGGCAGCCCCATCGCCCCCCGCTCGGTGATGCTGCGCGTGTTTGCGGTGTGCGACGGCCCCGGCTCGTGGCGCGTGTTGCCGGGCGGGCTGGCCCGCCTGGCCCAGGGCGACAGCGGCATTACATCCATGCAGCGCGGCGGCAGCAGCGCCGATGTATGGGTGCAGACAGATGGCCCCGTGGACACCACCACGCTGCTGGCCCACAACCAGGCCGCGCCCGCCGTGGTGCACCGCAGCCGCCAGGTGACCAGCCGCGCGGCCGAAAACCTGTTCTGGCTGGGTCGCTACACCGAACGCACCGAGAACGTCACGCGCCTGGCGCGCATCACGCTGCAATGCCTCAATGGGGAGGACCAGACCTCGCAGCCGCTGCTGACCTGGCTGAGCGCCATGGGCGTGAGCCAGGGGCTGGTGCTACCGACCGTGCCTGCGGCCGGGCAGGCACGGCGCGTGTTCGAGCGCTCGCTGATCGCCGGGCTGACGCAGCCCGCGCAGGTGACCAGCGTGGGCTACAACCTGCGCGGCATCCTGGGTGCGGCCTCGGCCGTGCGCGACCGTTTGTCGCAGGAACACTGGAACCTCATCGTGCGCGCCGAGGCGGAGTTTTTTGCGCCCCGCACAGGAGCCGAAGACGACGGCGACTATTCGCCGCTGGACGCGCTGCGCCAGCTGGAAGGCCTGAGCGGCCACACCGCAGCCATGACGGGCCAGCAGACCGACCGCATGACCCGCGACGACGGCTGGCGCCTGCTGTCCATCGGGCGCCACCTGGAGCGCCTGGGCTTTCTGGCCTCGGCGCTGGAAAGTGGCCTGCAGACCGGCGCCGTGCACGATGAGGGCGGCTTCGAGGCCATGGTGGCGCTGTTTGACAGCACCATCACCTTCCACGCGCAGTACCAGCAGCGGCGCGACATGCCCGCCCTGCTGGACCTGCTGGTGATCGACCGCGACAACCCCCGCTCGCTGGCCTGGGTCGCACAGACGCTGCGCGGGCGCATTGCCAAGATCGAAGCGACCGCCGGTACGCCCTGCGAATCCGCCGCCACGGGCATCCCCGAAGCGTCCGACCTGTCGCTGGTGGCCCTGTGCGCACAGGACGCCGAAGGCCGCCATGCCACTCTGGAGGAATATCTGGGCCGGTGTGTGCGGGGCGTGATGGGCTTGTCGGATGTGCTGGCCACGCGCTACTTCACGCATTCGGCGGATGCACTTCGGCACAGCGTAGGAGCTTGACCATGAAGCTGCGCGTCATCCACGAAACGGTGTACCACTACAGCCCGGCGGTGCAGAACGCCCAGCACATGGCCCATCTGCGTCCGCGCACCGGTGTGGTGCAGCGTGTGCTGACCCACAGCCTGCAGGTGGACCCCGCCCCAACACAGTGCAACATGGTGCAGGACGTGTTTGGCAACACCCGCGCGTTCTTCAGCCTGCCGTTCACCCACGAGCAACTGCGGGTGCGCGCCGAAAGCCTGCTGGAGACCCTGCCCGTGCCCGCCGCACCGCCCGGCGAGCCCTGGGAGGCCGTGCGCGAGCGCCTGGGTTATCGGCGCGGCCAGCCCTACCACGCGGCCACCGAGTTCAGCTTTGCGTCGCCCTATATTCCCCGGCATGCCGACTTCGTGGCCTATGCCGCCGAGAGCTTTGCACCCGGCCGCCCGCTGATGCAGGCCGCCCGCCACCTGATGTCGCGCATCCATGCCGACTTTGCCTACACCGCCAACGCCACCGACGCGGGCACGCCCGCGCTCGAATCGTTGCGGCTGCGCCGGGGCGTGTGCCAGGACTTTGCCCACGTGATGATCGGCTGCCTGCGCAGCCTGGGCCTGGCGGCGCGGTATGTGAGCGGCTACCTGCTGACCGAGCCCCCGCCCGGACAACCCCGGCTGGTGGGGGCCGATGCCTCGCACGCCTGGGTGTCGGTGTGGTCACCGGCAGCCGACGAAAGTGATGGCGCATCAGGCGACAACACCTGGTTTGACCTGGACCCCACCAACGACCGCGCGGCGGGCGAGGACTACGTGACCCTGGCCATCGGCCGCGATTTTTCGGATGTGTCGCCGCTGCGCGGCGTGATCCACGGCGGCGACCACCATGTGCTGCAGGTGGGCGTGACGGTGGAGCCGGTGCCGGCCGCTATGGCCGCTGCGCCAGACGCACCAGATACACCCCTCACACCGCCGCAGGCACCAGAAAGTCCCGGCTGATCCGCGCGCCCAGGTCGTTCACCCGCTCCAGGAACTGGGTGAGGTAGGCGTGCAGTCCATGGGTCAGGATTTCATCGATGCGTGCGAACTTCAGGTGCGCCAGCAGCCGCCCCGCGTGCCGCTGGGTCTCGGCCGACTGGCCGCTGCCCAGCATGTCGAGGTTGCCCAGCACCTCTTTCATGCAAGCGTGCAGTGAGCGGGGCATGTCGGCCCGCAGGATCAGCAGTTCGGCCACACGTTCGGGCGTGATCACGTCGCGGTACACCTTGCGGTAGGTCTCGAAGCCCGACACGCTGAGCAGGATGGCGCTCCAGTGGTAGAAATCGTAGTCTTGGTCCTGCGCCGTGGCCGCGCCCATGAAGTCGCTTTGCACCGCGTGAAACTTCACATCCAGCAGCCGCGCCGTGTTGTCGGCCCGCTCCAAAAAGGTGCCCAGGCGCATGAAGTGCAGCGCCTCGTCCTGCAGCATGGTGCCCACCGTCACACCCCGCGAGAGGTGCGAGCGGAACTTCACCCATTCGAAGAATCGCGCCGGGTCCTGCTCCAGTGCACCGCTGGCGATCAGGCGGTTCACTTCGAGCCAGGTCTGGTTCTGGATCTCCCAGGCCTCGGTGTTGAGCGCACCGCGTACGGCCCGCGCGTTCTCCCGCGCGGCCTGCAGGCAGGCCAGAATGGACGAGGGGTTGGAAGGGTCCTTGACCATGAAGTCCAGCACCTTCGCCGGAGTCACTTCGCCATGCTGGGCGGTGTAGGCGGGCAGCAGCTCGCTGATGGACAGCAACCCTTGCCAGCCCTGCTTGGCGACCTCGGTCGATTGCGGCAGCAGCGCGCTCTGGTAATTCACATCCAGCATGCGCGCCGTATTTTCGGCGCGCTCGGTATAGCGTGCCATCCAGAAAAGATGGTCAGCGGTGCGGCTCAGCATGGTCGCGCCCTCCCTTGGCGTCGTGTGTGGCTCGGTACTGGCTGCTCAAGGGGTTTCAACAGCCCCATGGCAGACACCTAGCAAGTTCCAGGCCGCCACCCTTGCCGCTCTTTGATGCAGGCAAAAAACCAAGGAAAAAATGGCGCTAGCGCACGTCCTTACTGGTTGTTTTGCTATTTTTTTTGACGTTTTGTTTGGGAGCCGGTGCGGGCTGCGGAGCCGGAGCGGCGACTGGGGCGGGCCGCCGGGCGGCTTCGCGCACCACGTCATGCACAAACCGCAGCTTGGCCAACACCTCGCCTGCCAAGGCAAACGGATAGGCATCTGGCTGCCCCAAGCTGCGGGTGAGGCTGTTGAGCAGCAGTGTCAGCGGCACCAGGTGCTGCACCATCGACTGGAAATCAGGCGCCGGGCTGGCAAACGGGTCGATGGCGCTGCTGCGCTGCGCCCCATAAATGCCCGGGATCGTGACCTCGGTCGCGTAGCTGGCCGACGTCTCCAGCAGATCGATCATGTGCAGGTAATGGGCCCATGTTTCGGCCCAGTCTTCCCAGGGGTGAGCAGCGGCATAGGCGCTGACATGGTGGTCGACCCAGTCGCCCAGGTCGTTGCCCTTGGCGTAGTGAGCCTCCAGCGCGGCAGCGTAGTCCTGGCGCTCATCGCCAAACATCTGGCGAAAATCTTCCAGGCGGCCGCCGTCGCGCACCAGCTGGTCCCAATAAAAATGGCCGGACTCATGCCGCAGGTGGCCAATCAGCGTGCGGTAGGGCTCACCCAGCGCGATGCGGCGGCGTGCGCGCTCATCGTCATCGGCCTCGGCCACATTCAGCGTAATCGTTCCGCTGTGGTGGCCCGTCAACACCGGCGGACCACCGGGCACCTCGGCCAGAAATTCAAAAACGGGTCCGGTGCGCCCGGGTGCGGGCTCCAGGCCCAGGCGGGCCAGGCTGTAGAACAGGCGCCGCTTGGCGGCCTCGATCTGCATCCAGCGGCCCATGTTCGCGGGCTCCGACAGATCGGGCAACACCCGGGTCTGGCGGCACGATACACACAGTTCCGCATAGTCGTTGGCAGGCACGGCAAAGTTGCAGGCCTGGTGTTCGGTATGGTTGCGGCACATACGGTACAAGCGACCGCTGTAATCCGAGCCACCGCGCCCGCCCCGGCGGCGCCACAGGTCGGCGCCATCCTGCGGCGCAGGCGCCAGGGCCGCGATGGTCAACACATCGGGCAAAAATGCCAGCGCGCTGCCACAGTGCAGACACTGCACGCTGTCGAAAAAAACCAGATGACCGCAATGGTCGCAATTGAATACCCGCATGGTGTGGAGCTTATACCCGGTGGGGTGTGGCAAACGAGCAAGACCCAGGGGTATGCCTGCTGGCGCCCCATGAAAAAAGCAGGCTCCAGGAGGTACCCGGAGCCTGCTCAGCGGTCAGTGCCTATGCGCTACCGGCAGGAAGCCCGCAGCGCAATGTTCAGGCATCCGGTCAGGGACGAACCACGATGCTGTTGCGCACTTCACGCACATTCTTGGTGTTGCGTGCGATGGCTTCAGCCTGGTTCTTTTCAGCTTGCGACTTGGCAAAGCCCGAGAGCTGCACCGTGCCGTTGAGCGTTTCCACGCTGATCGACGTGGCGGAGACGGATTTGTCTTCAGCCATTTTTGCCTTGACGGCGGTGGTGATGCCGGCGTCATCTACATAGGCGCCAACGGTCTGTTGTTCACGGGCCACCGAGCAGCCCGTGGCCGTGATGATGGTGATGCCAGCGACAGCGGCAAAGGCGAGTGCACGTGCGTATTTCATGGTGTTGTCCTTGTTTGAAAATGGTTGGGAACGCGGGTGCTGGAAGATTGCAATCTGCCGGTCTGTTGCACCCTCCGCGACCGGCGGACTGTAGGGATAGAGACAGGCTTCAGTAGGCGTGCTTGCGGCGCGACATCCAGAGCACCAGGGTTGCGAGCACGGCACCCGATGCTGCGGCGATCACCATCGATTTGCCGGGTTGCTCCGCCACATACTTGGTGGTGGCGTCTGCTGCATGCTGCATCTGGCGACGGGCACGGGCACTGGTTTCTGCGCAATAGCCGATGCTGCGGGCTGCCAGATCCTGGGCACGCGCTGCCAAGTCGTCAATGACGGGGTCGGTCTGGCTGCGGAGGGCACGTACGCCTTCTTCGGCTTTTTCCAGCGAGGTGTTGGCGGCCGTGCGGGTGGACTGCACGGCGTCTTGGGCGCTTTGCAGCACATCATCTGCGAGATGGCGTGCGCCGTTGGCAACTTTGTCGGTAGCGGTCTGGATACTCATGCGGAAACTCCTTGAAGGGGTGGATGCGGAATGCTTGGTTTCACGGCCGGGGCGTCAGCCCTTTTTGAGCAGACCCAGTACAAAGGTCACAACCGCCATGATGACGAACACGAAGAACAGAATCTTGGCGATGCCCACGGCACCGGCAGCAATACCGCCAAAGCCGAACAGGGCTGCGATCAGCGCGATCACCAGAAAAACAACTGCGTAGTGCAACATTTCTTTCTCCTTCTCCTCTTGAGGGGGCCGGTTGCCGGCGGGTGGGTTGGCACATGAATTTCAGCGCCTGGAATCCACTGTAAGGAGCATGGAGAGTCAAAGATGCCGGTGCCCGGCGCGCAAGCCTGTCGGCGGTGCAGCGGGCCGCCTGTAGGACGGCGCGCTGCGGCTCGCTATCCCTGGCCCAAGGCCGCCAGGTCAAGCGGCCAGAGAGGGCGGCTGCGACGACGCCTCGGCGCCATGGCGCTGCAGCGGGAGCACGGCAGAGACCAGGGTGCCGTTGCCCGGGCGCGAGGTGATGGACAGCCTACCGCCCGCAGACTCCACGCGGTGGCGCATTCCCGACAGCCCGTGCGAGGTAGGACGCACCGTGGCGGGATCGAACCCCTCGCCATCGTCGCGCACCTGAACTGCCACATGCGTGGGGTAACCATGTACCGACACCAGCACCTTGCTGGCTTTGGCGTATTTGCCGATGTTGGTCAACGCCTCCTGCACCATGCGGTACACCGTGAGTTGCGAGGCATCAGGCAACTGCACGGATTCCAGGCTCGTTTCCACTTCGATACCTGCGCGTTCGGCATATTCGCGGGTGAGGATCTCGATCGCGGCCGTCAGTCCGAGGTTGGAGAGCGATGAGGGCCGCAGGTCTTCAATGATGCGGCGCTTGAGCGCAATACCGCTGTTGAGCGTTTCGGTCAGGTGCTTGAGCCGCTCTGCCACCTCGGGGGCGTTGGCGTCGATCCTGGACTTGAGCCGCGCAACATCCAGCTTGGCCGCAGTGAGCAGTGCACCCAGCTCATCGTGCAGCTCGCGCGCAAGGTGCCCACGCTCATCTTCACGTACTTGCTGCAGATGGTTTGCCAGCTCGGAAAGCGTTGCGGTACGGGCCTTTACAAGGCCTTCCAGGCGGTCCCGTTCGCGCTCCAGCAGGGCCTGTTCGCGCTGGTTGACGACCTGCAGCGCCTGCGCCTGGCGCAGATACATGTAGAACGCCAGCAAGCCAATGACCGTCACCGTGGCAATGCCAATGCGCGACAGCATGAGCGACTGCTCGATCTGGTCCTGGCCTTGTTTCACGTGCATGTCGCTGCGGGCAATCAACTCCAGCGCGTGCTTGCGGATGGCCTCCATGTGCTCCTTGCCCACATCGGTATGCAGGATGAACTTCCAGGCATCTTCATTGCCCTGCCGGCGCAAACGCAGGCTCAGTTCCATCTCCGCGAGCTTGCGGGATATCTGCCGCGACAGCAGCGCAAATTCCTGCATGTCTTCGGGGGCATCCATGAACAGCCCGCGCAAGCCGTCCAGGTTGGTCTGCACGGTAGCCACCGCCTTGTCGTAAGGCTCCAGATAAGTCTCGTTGCCGGTGAGCAGATAGCCACGCTGCCCGGTTTCTGCGTCCAGCATGCTCTGCAGCAACAGGTTGACGGCCTTGCGCGTGTTCTGACCGTGGCTCATCTGCTCCACCGCATCTTGTGAGCGCATGTGACCCGTTTCGTTGATACCCACCAGCACCATCGCCGCCAGCAACGCCATGGGCAGGCTCAAGGCCATCTTGCGGACCTTGGGCAGCCAGATGCGGGTGTTTTCTTTAAGACTCATACGCGGTATTCTGGATAATGTGTGAAGACCGGGCACCACCCTGCCAACAGGGATGACGTGCCGGAAAAGCTTTCCAACCAACAAACATCAGGAGCGGCATCACCGCCCTGCGAAAGAAAGATCGATGATCAAGATTGGCATTGTGGATGACCACGCGATAGTTCGTTCCGGGCTGCGGCAGTTCCTGTCCGAGCATGTGGATCTGCGGGTGGAGGGTGAGGCCTCCAACGGCCGTGAAGCCATCGATCTGGTGCGCAACAAGGAAATTGATGTCCTGCTCATGGACCTGTCGATGCCCGGACAGAGCGGGCTGGATGCGCTGGCCATGCTGCGGGCCAAAGCCCCGGACATGGGCATCCTGATTCTGAGCGGCTACCCCGAAGAGCACTATGCGATCAACCTGATCCGCCAGGGTGCGAGCGGCTACCTGAACAAGGAGTGCGAACCCTCTGAAATCGTGGAGGCGATCCGCACCATTGCGCTGGGCCGCCGCTACCTGACGCCTGCCGTGGCCGAACTGCTGGCCCAGCAACTCAATCGCAAGGACGACGCACCGCCCCACGAGCAGTTGTCGGAACGCGAGTTCCAGGTGTTCCTCAAGCTGGCCAAGGGAGAGACGGCAGGCGATATCGCCAAGGCCTTGTCTTTGAGCGTCAAGACGGTGAGCACCTACCGCACGCGATTGATGGAGAAGATGAGCCTGTCGTCCAACAGCGATCTGACCTACTACGCGCTCAAGAACCGCTTGATTGACTGACATGGAGCAGTGGCCTCAGTCCGGGGTCATTGGGCCTGACTCAGCCCGCTGGCGAGAAGAGTAGAAAATAAAAAGCCCCGCCGCGCGCACCCGCGCTGCAGGGCGCAGCATCACAGCGAATGGCCAGGCGACGACAGGGACTGGCCAGCTTCCATCCCCGCAGGACTGCTGCTGTGCTGGATGCAGTAGTCCACCAGCGCATCAATTTCGTTGGATTTGTCGAAGACCGCGTCCACCCCCAGCTGTGCGCAGCGCATGCGCACATCGGGTGTCGCGTAGTTACTCAGCACCACCATCTTTTGGCCAGGGCGGCGCGAGCGGCATGCTGCCAGGACCCCCAGCCCACTGCCTTGGCGCAGAAAAAGATCCACTATTGCCAGATCCCACTGCTCACCATGGGTGGCGAGCCAGTTCTTGCCCTCGTCCTCGGTCTCAGCGACCCCTACCGCCTCTACGGACGCCAATTCTTCGAGCGTCCCGATCAGGTTCTCTCGAATGGTGGCGTTGTCTTCAACGATATAGGTGCGGAGTTTCACAGAAGGGTCCCGTTTCACTACCAACGCACATTTACGCTGGTCGAGCCTCAAATTTAGTGGCTCAGCTGAGCGGATTCTGCCAGCCGCCGCACGCGGACGCTGTAGGAGTAATCCTACCGAGCAACACACACCGTGCAGTGCGGCGCACGCGCCACGTTCATCGTGCTCCACTCCATGGACCGTCCATCCAGCATCAACAAACGCCCAGCCAGTGACGTCCCGATGCCTGCAAGCAGCTTGAGCGCCTCGGCCGCCTGCAGGGCACCCACCACGCCCACCAGCGGGGCAAACACGCCCATGGTGGAGCAACGCACCTCTTCAAAATCCGCCTCAGGCGGAAAAATACAGGCATAACAGGGCGACGCAGCTTGGCGCGGGTCCACCACGGTGATCTGGGCATCAAAGCGGATGACAGCCCCCGCAACAAGGGGCTTGCGATGGCGCACACAGGCCGCATTGACGGCGTGGCGTGTTGCGTAGTTGTCGCTGCAATCGAGCACCACGCAGGCGTCTTGCACCAAGGTATCGAGCACAGCGGCATCTGCGCGCGCCTGGAGCACGGTCGTCTGCACTTCGGGGTTGATGGCTGCCATGGCGCTGGCTGCAGACGCCACCTTGGGCTGGCCGACGCGCGCGGTGGTGTGTGCGATTTGGCGTTGCAGGTTGGTCAGGTCCACCACATCGTCGTCCACCAGGGTGATGTGCCCCACACCAGCAGACGCCAGGTACAGCGCGGCAGGCGAGCCCAGGCCACCCGCACCGATGATGAGGGCATGGGACGCCAGCACCTGCTCCTGCCCCTCGATGCCCATCTCGTCGAGCAGGATGTGGCGGGAGTACCGCAGGAGCTGGTCATCGGTCATGGCGAGAGTCTCAAGAAAAGAAGAGCAAGAAGGACAAGAAAAAAGGCCGGACTCCGCTGGAAATCCGGCCTTCAGCACAGAGAGCGAAAGCTCAATTTTCTTTCTTTTCGTCCTTGCGTTCCGTCAGTGTCTTGCTGACCAGCACGGGGCGGCCTTTGAGCTGGTTGAGCGCCTGCACGAGCTGGAAGTCCTTGTCCGAACCGAACTCTGGAGCCTTGCGTTCTGCTGCAGGCTTTTTGGCTTCTTCTTCCATGCGCTTGAGGGCGCTTTCGCGGGCCTTTTCACGGGCCTCATCCTTCTTTTCCTCGCCTTGGCCGCTACCCAGGTGCTTGTCCAGATCGGCCTCGCGCATGCGTAAAGCAGCGAAGATGTTACCTTCTTCCGATTCGTCGATCATCACGTCGGGCACGATGCCCTTGGCCTGGATCGACTTGCCGCTCGGGGTGTAATAGCGCGCGGTGGTCAGCTTGATGCCGGTATCAGGCCCGAGCGGACGCACGGTCTGCACCGAGCCCTTGCCAAAGGTCTGGCTGCCCATGATGGTGGCGCGCTTGTGGTCCTGCAGAGCGCCCGCCACGATCTCGCTGGCCGACGCAGAGCCTTCATTCACCAGCACCACGAGTGGCACGGACTTGAGGGCTGCGGGCAGGCGGCGCAACGGGTCACCCCCGCCACGGCGCTGGTAGAAGTCGGGCGAGGCCTTGTAAGTGGCCTTGCTGTCCGCGAGCTGTCCGTTGGTCGTGACCACCGTGACGTTTTCTGGCAGGAACGCGGCCGACACGGCCACAGCCGCATCCAGCAGGCCGCCGGGATCGTTGCGCAGGTCGAGCACCAGGCCCTTGAGGTTGGGTTCCTGCTTGTAGACCTCTTCCACCTTGCGCACAAAGTCATCGACCGTGCGCTCCTGGAACTGCGACAGGCGGATCCAGGCGTAGCCGGGCTCCACCACCTTGCCCTTGACGGACTGGGTCTTGATCTCTTCGCGCGTGATGGTGACCGGGAAGGTGCGGCTCTCGTCCTTGCGGAAGATGGTGAGCGTGACCTTGGTGTTGGGCTCGCCACGCATGCGCTTGACGGCATCGTTCAAGGACAGGCCTTTGACCGCCGTTTCGTCGATCTTGGTGATCAGGTCATTGGTCTTGAGGCCAGCGCGGAAGGCGGGAGACCCTTCGATGGGCGACACCACCTTGATCAAGCCGTCTTCCTGGGTGATTTCGATGCCAACCCCCACAAAACGGCCCGAAGTGCCTTCGCGAAATTCCTTGAAGGACTTCTTGTCGAAATACTGGGAGTGCGGGTCCAGGCTGGCGACCATGCCGGAGATGGCGTCGGTGATGAGCTTTTTGTCATCCACCGGTTCGACATAGTCGGTCTTTACGAGGCCAAACACCGCCGACAGCTGCTGGATTTCTTCCAGCGGCAGCGGAGTCATCGCACCACGCGCGACCGTCTGCAACGAAACCGTCGTCAGAGCCCCAGCCACGACACCAACCGATACCCATCCCGCAATTTTGAGTTTGTGGCCCATACAACACCTTTACCGCTTCAAAACCAATATACACCTTGGAAGGACCAAACCCGCTGCAGTTCCGCGCAGGCACTCACTTTAGACAGGGTATCGGCGGGTTTTCCCCGTCTTTACCCAGGCTTTACGCCTTGCCTTGCGAGGCGACTGCCGCAGCTGCCTTGGCAGCCGCTTCTGCATCGCCCAGATAGTAGTGGCGGATGGGCTTGAGGTCGGCGTCCAGTTCATATACCAACGGGATTCCGTTGGGAATGTTCAGGCCCACGATGTCCGCCTCGGAGATGTTGTCCAGGTACTTCACCAAGGCGCGGATGGAATTGCCGTGCGCGGCGACCACCACGCGCTTGCCTGAGCGGATGGCCGGTGCCATGGCATCGTTCCAGAACGGCAGCACGCGGGCCACGGTGTCCTTCAGGCATTCCGTGAGCGGCACGCTGCCTTCGGCCAGAGCGGCGTAGCGGCGGTCGCTGCGCTCGCTGCGGGGGTCGGTGGCTTCCAGCGCTGGCGGCGGGGTGTCATAGCTGCGGCGCCACACCAGCACCTGCTCGTCGCCGTACTGCTTGGCCATGTCGGCCTTGTTCAGGCCCTGCAGGGCACCGTAGTGGCGCTCGTTCAGGCGCCAGTCCTTGACAACGGGCAGCCAGGTGCAATCCATTTCGTCCAGCGTGTACCACAGGGTGTGGATGGCGCGCTTGAGCACGCTGGTGAACGCCAGATCGAACTCGTAGCCCTCGGCCTTGAGCAGCTTGCCAGCCGACATGGCCTGGGAAACACCGGTGGGCGTGAGATCCACGTCGGTCCAGCCGGTAAAGCGGTTTTCAAGGTTCCAGGTGGATTCGCCGTGGCGAATCAGAACGAGCTTGTACATGGTTTCCCCAGGAAAGGCAGGTCAAAAAAATGCGGGCCAAAACCCAGCATTCTAGAATTACGCTGTTCGCCAACCCAAGGAAGCTTCGTGAAATTCATTATTGATAACTGGTATCTGTTCCTCGTTGCACTGGCTTCGGGCAGCATGTTGCTGTGGCCGGTCCTCAAGAACGCCAGTGGCGGCTCGCTGACGCCAGCGCGCGCCGTGCAGCTCATCAACCGCGAAAAAGCGGTGGTCATCGACGTCTGCGAAACCGAGGAATTCGCCGCCGGCCACGTGAACGGAGCCAAGAACGTGCCCCTGGGCCAGCTCGAAGAGCGCCTGCCCACCGTGGTCAAGAACAAGGCCCTGCCCGTGGTGCTGGTGTGCGCCAGTGGCGCCCGCTCCAACCGCGCCGTCGCCATTGCCAAAAAGCTGGGCTACGAAAACGCCCAGTCGCTCGCTGGTGGCCTGAAGGCCTGGCGCGAAGCCAGCCTGCCTGTGGAAAAAGCCTGATCCGCCCCCAGTTATTGGGTCCGCGATAGTCTTGCCACTGGTTTTTAGCCCCACAGGAAGAAAGAGGAAGGTCCGCCATGCAACCCGTGAAGATGTACACCACCGCCGTCTGCCCCTACTGCATACGGGCCAAGCAGATCCTCAAGTCCAAGGGTGTGGAGCAGATCGAGGAGATCCGCATCGACACCGACCCCGCCGCGCGCAGCCACATGATGGAGATCACCGGCCGCCGCACGGTGCCGCAGATCTACATCGGTGACACCCATGTGGGCGGCCACGACGATCTGGTGGCGCTGGACAGCCGTGGCGAGCTCATGCCCTTGTTGGGCGCCTGACCCCCTCCCCGGGCGCTGCATAATGCAGCCCCATGTGCCCGCTGCGGGAGCTGCTCCCCGGCGGGTTTTGTTTTGCTAGCAATTTTGTAAGCTCAAAGAGACTTCACCATGGCCGATCAAGAAAACCCCGTGTTCCAGATCCAACGCGTCTACCTCAAGGACCTGTCGCTGGAGCAACCCAATTCCCCCGGTATCCTGCTCGAACAAGAGCAACCCAGCGTGGACATCCAGCTGGGTGTGGAAGCCACTCCCGTGGCCGAAGGCATTTTTGAAGTGGCCGTCACGGCCACCGTGCAGACCAAGATCAAGGACAAGACCGTGTTCCTGGTCGAAGCCAAGCAGGCCGGCATCTTCGAAATCCGCAACGTGCCCGAAGACCAGATGGGCCCCATCATGGGCATCGCCTGCCCACAGATCGTGTACCCCTACCTGCGCGGCAACGTGGCCGACGTGATCAACCGCGCTGGCTTCCCGCCCGTCCACCTGGCCGAAATCAACTTCCAGGCCATGTACGAGCAGCAGCAAGCGCAGGCTGCCGGCCAAGCCTCGCCCATCATCACGCAGTGATGTAAAACGCCCCCTGAGTCGCTTCGCGCCTTCCCCCTCTCTCTACGCGCTGCGCGCTACGGGAGGGGGACGCAGCCAGCGGCCTGGCAAAGCCAGTTCCGCGGCTACCGCGCTTGGGCCACGCCGGTTCCACGGACGGCCGACGAAGCACAGCGCAGTGGGCCCTTGAAATCAATGCTATTTTTGGCCTCTACCGCACGATAGATAAGCGCAAGCAGCTATGAAAATCATAGTATTGGGCGCTGGTGCCTGGGGCTCTGCGGTCGCCATGAGCGCAGCCCAGCACCCTGCCGGGCACGCGGTCACCCTGTGGGCCCGCGATGCAGCCCAGGCGCAAAGCATGCGCGCCCAGGCACAAAACGCCCGCTACCTGCCGGGCATTGCCCTCCCCCCGTCCCTCTCAGTGGTCGATGGCGACTTCCGCGCACTGTTGCCCGGTGCCGACCTGGTCATCGTGGCCACGCCCATGGCCGCCCTGCGCGGCATGCTCCTGGCGCTGCGCGGGTGCACGGCACCTGTGGCCTGGCTGTGCAAGGGCTTCGAGGCGGTGCCTGCCGGTGCCAATTCAGCATCTTTTGGACTGCTAGCGCACGAAGTACAAGCGCAAGTAGCTCCTGATTTGATAGCAGGCGTGTTCAGCGGCCCGAGCTTTGCGCAGGAAGTCGCCCTGGGGCAGCCCACAGCCCTGGTGGCCGCCAGCGCCCATGCCGCCGTGCGCGATGCGCTGGTCAAAGCCTTTCACAGCCCGAGCGTGCGCGTGTATGCCAACGAAGACATCGTGGGCGTGGAAGTGGGGGGCGCGGTGAAGAACGTGCTGGCGATTGCCACCGGCCTGTGCGACGGGCTTGCGCTGGGTCTCAACGCCCGCGCCGCACTCATCACGCGCGGCCTGGCTGAGATGACGCGGCTGGGCCTGGCGCTGGGCGCGCGGCCAGACACCTTCATGGGCCTGTCCGGCCTGGGCGACCTGGTGCTGACCGCCACCGGCGACCTGTCGCGCAACCGGCGCGTGGGCATGCTGCTGGCACAGGGCCAGACCCTGGCGCAGGCGGTGGAATCCCTGGGCCATGTGGCGGAAGGCGTCTACAGCGCCCGCACCGTGGTGCAGCGCGCACAGACCCTGGGTGTGGACATGCCCATCGCCGAGGCCGCCGTGGCCTTGCTTGACGGCCGCCTGCAACCTGCCGAGGCCGTGGCGCAGCTCATGGGGCGCGGCCCCCGGGGCGAGCTCTGACGGTAGAGGCCCCGCGCAAGACCTGACGGCTACCTCACCGACAGGCGCCGCAGCAGACCCTCTTCATCGTCGGGGTGGAAGAAATAGGGGTAGAAGCTGCGCTCCACGCTGGCCAGCTTGGGCTGGCCGCCAAATTGGTCGATGAGGCGGCGCCCCTTGTCAGCGCCGATGTGCAGCAGCACGGCGGGCGCACCCACACGCTCGCACATGCGTTCGGGGCCGATCTGGTCAAAACACAGCATGCGCCGATAGAACGGGGCATGGCGCGGGTTCACCTCGATGACGATGTCGGTGGCGCGCCGGGCGCGGAAGGCCACGATCCACGCAATGTGGAAGATGGCACCCAGCACATGCTTGGAACGCACCCCGGGGTCCATTGCAAGCTTGCCCATTTCGCAGATGCGCGCGCCGCGCTGGCGCAGTTCGGCAATGAACTCGGGGTACTGCTCCTCCGCCGCCAGGTGCCCGTCGTCCATGCGCACCGAAATCGTCCCTTGCGACTGTCCATCAATCTGCACCACCAGGCTGCTCAGGTCGCAGTCGTGCGACAAGGTGGCCTGCATGCTGTAGCCCTTGCGGGCGTACATGCGGGCCAGCAGCCCCTGGCCCTTGCGGGACAGGCGGATCTTGCAGGTCTTGGTTTCGGCACAGCCCAGGCGGCTCAGGTATTCGCCGGGGTAGTCCAGCTCGACAATGGTCTGTTCTTCGGCGTCCATGGCGGCTCCAGGGGTGGGCAAAGTGGCCTCTACCCGCCCGCGCGCCGTGCGTGGCGCGAGGCAGCCGGGGCCTCGTCGCTCTGTTGAAAACAGGGCGAAAGGCCAGCTTAGCGGCTTCTCTCGTTCCCTGGAGCCCGGGTTGGCATGGCAAGCGGACGAACGGACGCACGACCTTGGCGAAAGGCATGCCCATCAAAAAAGCCGCAGGGCACCATGGATAGGCGCCCTGCGGCTTTTTTTGGCAATCCCCTTGCGGGGCAGGATCAGAACACGCCGAACAGCATGAGCAACAGAACAACGGACAGTGGGACGCCGAGCAGCCAAGCAATGATGGGCATAGTGATCTCCTGAAAAGGGTTGAAGGGGATAAGTGATTTCACTGTAGGGCCCTCCTTTTCCCGCCCGTGTGCGCCAGCACGGCGCGTGGCCGTAGGCGCGCGCCTACCGGCTGTGGGAGCGGCACCCGCCCCACAACACGATCAAAGCCCCAGTTCCAGCGCCAGCAGTTCGTCCACCGTCTGACGGCGGCGGATCAGGCGCGCCTGGCCACCGTCAACGAGCACCTCGGCAATCAGCGGACGCGTGTTGTAGTTGGAGGACATCGATGCGCCATAGGCCCCGGTGTCGTGGATCACCAGCAGATCGCCCACCTGGGCGGCGGGCAGGTCGCGTGGCAGCACCACGCCGCCGTCGCCCTGGGTGAACACGTCGCCCGATTCGCACAACGGGCCTGCCACCACCGTGGGTTGCTCTGCCGCCGTCGAGCCATCGCGACGCAGCACGCTCATGCCGTGGTAGCTGCCGTACATGGACGGGCGCATGAGTTCGTTGAAGCCGGTATCGACCAGCACAAAGTGGTTGTTGCCCGCGTTCTTGGTGGCGCGCACCTGGCCCAGCAGCACGCCGGATTCGGCCACCAGGTAGCGGCCGGGCTCGATCTCCAGGCCCAGCTTGTGGCCCACGATGGCCTCGGCCTGCTGGCGCGCGGCGTCCCACAGGCCGTGGTAATGCTGCGTATCGACCACCGGGTCGCCACTGCGGTAGGGGATGGACAGGCCGCCACCGGCCGAGATGGCGTGCAGGTCATGCCCGGCCGCATGCGCCGTGCGCACCAGGTTGACCATGGCGCCACACACCTCCTGCAGGTGACTGTAGTCCACGCCCGAGCCGATGTGCATGTGCAGGCCCGCCAGCTTCAGGCCATGCTGCTGGATCGCCGCCAGCGCCGCAGGCAGGTCGGTGTGCCAGATGCCGTGCTTGCTGTGCTCGCCACCCGTGTTGGTCTTGTTGCTGTGGCCATGGCCAAAGCCGGGGTTGATGCGCAGCCACACCGCATGGCCCGGCGAGCGCGCGCCCAGTTGGTGCAGCATGTCGATCGAGCCAGCGTTGACCGGCACGCCGTGTTCCACCACACAGTCGAGCGTGGCGGCGTCGAACAGGTCGGCGGTAAAGACGATCTCCGACGGCTCTCCGCCGGCCGTGTAGCCGGCCGCCAGCGCACGCAGGATCTCGCCGCGCGAGACCGCATCCACCTTCACGCCCTGCTCGCGCATGAGCTTCAGGATGTGGATGTTGGAGCAGGCCTTCTGCGCGAACCGGATGGTCTCGAAATTGGACACCTGCGCAATGCGCTGGCGGATGGTGGCCGCGTCATACACCCACAAGGGGGTGCCGAACTGGTCGGCCAGGGACCACAGCTGGGCGGGCGAGAAGGGGTTGGACATGGGCACTCCGAAGGCACAAAGACTGAAGGGAAGCGCGGATGATGCCCCTTCCAAGGTATTTGGTCGAATGCTTTGATTTACATCTTCTATTCAATATGGATATGCTTTGCCCATGACCGACCCCGCACTGGCCCACCGCATCACCCACCGGCACATCGAGGTGTTCCGCGCCGTGATGACCGCCGGCAGCGCCACCGGCGCCGCCGACCTGCTGCACAGCTCGCAGCCCACGGTGAGCCGCGAGCTGGCCCGGCTTGAATCGTTATTGGGCTATGCGCTGTTCGAGCGCATACAGGGCCGCCTGCGCGCCAATGCGCGGGCACTGGCCCTGTGGGACGAGGTACAGCGCTCGTGGCAGGGGCTGGAGCGCGTGGTGGACCGCGCCGTGGCGCTGGGCCGGCCCGACGCCGTGCAGCTGGCAGTGCTGTGCCTGCCCGCGCTGGCGCATGCGCTGCTGCCCGGCGCGGCGGCGCGGCTGATGCAGGCGCAGCCCCACGCGCGCCTGTCGGTCACGCCGCAGGATTCGCCGCTGCTCGAAGAATGGATGAGTGCCCAGCGTTTTGACCTGGGCCTGTGCGAGCAGACCGCCGCCCCGCCCGGCACCCGCGCCGAGGTGCTGCTCACCCTGGACGAAGTGGCCGTGCTGCCCGCAAGCCACGCCCTGGCCCGGCAACCTGTGCTGCAGCTGGCGGACTTTGTCGACCAGCCCTTTGTGAGCCTGTCGGCCGACGACCCCTATCGCCGCATCATTGACGCGCGCTTCGCCGAAGCCGCCGTGCCACGCACGCTGCGCATGGAAACCCACAGCGCGGCTGCCGTGTGCGCGATGGTGGAGCATGGCCTGGGGCTGGCCATCGTCAACCCGCTGACGGCCCTGACCGCCGCAGCCAATGGCCGGCTGGTGGTGCGTCGGCTCGCGTTGTCGATCCCGTTCAGCGTGGCGGCCGTACTGCCGCTGTACCGCCCACCGCTGCCCGAGGTAGCGCCCATGCTGGAGGCCCTGCGGGCCGAGGCGGCGGAGGTGGCGCGCCGCCTGGAGGCCGTGGCGTGACCACTGCCGCCACAGAGAGTTTGCTACTATTTATATAGCTTTTCGCGCTTACAAGATAAGCGCTAGAGGCTATTTAGGCCAAAAATCAGGGCGGCGTGAGCGTGCGCACCTTCTCGGCCAGCCGCTGCTCCACCGAGGGCGACACAAACTTGGTCACCTCGCCGCCGAGCACGGCGATCTCGCGCACAAAGGTGCTGCTGATGAACTGGTACTTGTCGCTGGGGGTGAGGAACACGGTTTCCACCTGCGGCATCAGGCTGCGGTTCATGCCCGCCAGCTGGAACTCGTAGTCAAAGTCGGTCACGGCGCGCAGGCCACGCACCATGGCCTTGCCGCCACGCTCCACGACAAAATCGCGCAGCAGGCCCGAGAAGGCTTCGACCTGCACTTGCGGGTAGTTCTTGACCGCCTCGCGGACCATGTCGATGCGTTCTTCCAGGGTGAACAGCGTCTTCTTGTGGTGGCCCGCAGCCACGGCCACGATCACGCGTTCGAACAACTGGGTGGCCCTGCGCACCACGTCTTCATGGCCCAGCGTGATGGGGTCAAAGGTTCCGGGGTACACGGCGAGCACGTTCTGGGCCATGGCTGGTTGTCTCCTGTCTGGCTGTATAGACGTTGGCCCGGGCCCTGGGAGCGGATGAACCACCCGTGCCGCAGGGCCTGCGGGCCGCGTGCGCGCATTATGCAGTGCACTGCAACATGAACCGGCGGGCCGCCCTCTCCCCACGAGATCACACCACCGCAATCCCCTGCAGTGCCACGTTGCCCGGTGCCAGCAGCATCAGCCGGGCCACCAGCGCCACCAGATCCTGCTGGCGCTGGGTGCGCGTCTTGGCCAGCAGCGCGCTCATCTGCGTGCGCACGGTCGAGATGCGCGAGCCGCGCGCGTCCGCAAAATCCTGCGGGGTCTGGCCGCGCATCAGCGCCAGCAGCAGGTCGGCCTCGGACGGGCTCAGGCGGTAGGCCTGGCGGGCCAGGGCGACGGCGGCCTCGCCGCACAGGCTGCGCTCCAGCACCACCCAGGCGATGCCTGGCGCGCGGTGGCACAGGCCCAGCGCGGCCAGGTCGCTCAGGGGCAGCGTCACCAGCAGCAAGCCGCCCTCGGTGCCGGGCAGCTCCACACAGCCGCTGCGGCCCTGCAGCGATTGCTGGAACAGCGCGCGCAGCGCGGCATCGGCCGTGCTGGTCAGCACCGGGCGGCGCAGCAGCGTGCGCAGGGCCACGCTTTCGGGCCGGGCGCTCAGCAGCCGGGCGCGTGCATTGGCGTGCAGCAGGCGGCCGGCAGTGTCAAAAAACAGCAGGCCCATGGGCATCTGCTCCATCAGCGACTCCAGGCCCTGGGTGCGCGCGCGCAGCGCCACCATCTCGCGGTGCAGAAAGGCCGCGCGCTGCACGCCGCCAAACTCTGCGCGAAAACGCGCGACTTCCTCCGGTGTGAAGCCCTCGTCGTCCCCCTGGCGGTACACCGACATGAACAAATTGCCCACCGGGTGCGACGCGCCCTGGCTGCCGCCAAACATGCGGGTGCCGATGCCGTACTCGCGCAGGAAGTCGCTGTAGATCTCGCTGCGGCGAAAGCCGCGCGTGGCGTGCACGGGCGCGTCCGTGGCCACCCAGGTGCCCGACGGGCCCGTGCGCGCACGCTGCGCCATGGCGTCGTCCCACAGCGGGTCTTGCAGGCGAAAGTGCGTGGCGTAGCGCTGCGCCGCCTCGGGCGTCACGCCCATCGCCAGCAGCGCGGGCGCGCCGTCGCTCGATGGCGACTGCAGCCAGTAGTCCACCTCGGGGTGCGCGGCAAACTCCGCGCCCCACTGCGCCAGCTGGTCCAGATCGCTGGCCAGGAAGGCTCCGCCGAGCAGGTCCGCGCGAAAGCTGGCGGCGTAGCGGGCCAGCGCGTCGCCAAACCGGGTGCCGTCCGACACCGATGCCAGCAGATCGCAAAAAGCAGGATGCAAACCCATTCCCTTCATGCAGAGCCTGCGCCCGCCGGAATGCTGCCCCAGCGTTTGCCCCCTGCGCGTTACCTTTTGCAAAAGGCAGGCAGGTGGGCCGGACGCAGGCACCCGGCTTCGCATAGGCCATGTGTTTCATAGAAAGCGGCGGATCGTAGGAGCCGCCCCTGGCTGCCGTCATCATCTACCCGAATGAGAACATAGCGAGCGAGGCTCCTCCAGGTAGCGGATGGGCAAGGGCGCCGGGGCTTTCTACAGTCCCTGCGTGTCGCCGCTCGCGCCAGCGGGCGGCATGGTCCATTTTTTTCCAAGCCTCGCACCCATGAAACTCCGCCGCCGCATTTTCCGCGTTGCCCTGTTCCGCTCCGTGTCCGTCAGCGCCTGCCTAGCCGCAGGAAGCGCCCAGGCCCAGTGGGCCACCATCAACACCATCAGCAACCCGCCCGGCGCGTTCACCATTACCTGCACCGATTTCCCGGTGCCCGGCCCCCAACAGGTCTGCGCCGTTTCGCCGCCACTCCCCGTGGGCAGCACGGTCCGCGGCAACTGCGGCGGCAACGTCCGCATGGTCGATGACCCGGCCCGCCCCAACACCTGGCTGTACCAGGTGGGCCCCCGGCCCGCCAACCCACCCACGGCCACCTGCGACTTCACGGTGAACGCGCCCAACGTTCCCCCCGTCGGCGCCACCGCCGTGCCCACCCTGGGTGAATGGGCGCTGATCCTGCTGTCGCTCGCGGCGGCCACGCTGGGCATGGGGGCACTGCGTCGCAAGAAGTTTTAGAAATTTTTGGGTGCCAGCGCTTATCCATCAAGCGCTAATAGCTACACAAAACATAGCAAATCCACGCAACGCCGTCGCTCATCGTCGTTCATGTGAACGATGGCGGCTGCCGGGCCACAGCCTACGATCCGCAGCCCACCCCAGCCCGGCCTGCGCCGTTCCTTCCTTGTGATTCCCCGTCCGCCCCAGCCCACTCCCACCACCGTCAGCGACACGCTGTTCGACACCCAGGCCTGCTTGAACTGCGGCGCGACGCTCTCTGGCCCGTTTTGCGCGCAGTGCGGGCAGAAGAAGGCCGCGCGCATGGGCAGCAGCACCGTGCGCAAGGAAGCTTGGGAGCGTTTTCGCTGGTTTGAATGGAACACCCTCCGCAACGCACTGCGCGTGCTGCCCCAGCCCGGCACCACCGCACGCGAATACGTGCTGGGCCAGCGCAAGGACCACCCGCACCCGCTGACCCTGCTGTGCCTGGCCATCGGCTTCCTGCTGATCGTGCTGGGCCACACCGACTACTTGCGGCCTGAGCTACCCAGCGAAGAGGCGCAGCGCATGGTCGCTCTGGTCACGGGCTACTCCAAGTGGTCGTTCTCGCTGGGCGCGGTGGCGGCGTTTGCCAGCATGTGGCTGGTGTTCCGCCGGTGGGGCTACAACGTGGCCGAGCTGCTGACCCTGGCACTGTATTGCCAGGCGGTGTTCATTGCGCTGCAGATGGTCAACCAGCTGCCGCTGGTGCTGGCGTCGTCGCCCGAGCTGTTCAGGTGGCACAAGGCCTGGTCTCCCTGGTACATGACGGCGCTGCAGACGCTGATGCTCATGGTGGCGCTGCGGCAGTTTTTGGTGCTGGATTGGCGGCGCGATGGCTGGCGGCTGCTGCTGGCCGGTGCGCTGTTCGCGGCGCTCAAGTGGCAGGCCACCCAGCTTTATGCCCGCGCAGTGGTCGAACTCGTGCTGTGGCAAATGGGCGCGTGAAAAGCGTGAACAAGTTCATGAAAACCTGTCGGGCCGCAGCCACATCCTTCACCTGAATGATGTTGCCGCGCAGGCATCAACCCTACCATCCGGCGCAGTTCATTCAACCTGATGAGGAGGCACCCATTGAGCGGTGAAGAGCGGGACCCGCAGCCTGTGGGAATACCGGGTTTCGAGACCCTGATGGCCGAAAGTCTGGAGGCCCTGGGCGAGCCCGGCATGGTGGAGCGCCTGCTGCACCGCGTGGGCGAATCGCTGGGCAGCCACAAGGTGGTGCTGTTTTGCCCCCTGCCCGGCTCGGACGACCCGCTGGCCGCCTACCAATGGGGCATGCCCGATGATTTTCTGGCGCGCTATGCGAACCTGATCCAGGGCAGCGATGCGTGGAGCGAAGCACTCGTGCGCCAGCAGGGTGAGGCGCTGGCACGCGGCGGTTCGCTGAGCCAGCAGCTCGTCAGCACCCCAGCCCTGCGCCGTGGCGCGTTCTATGCCGACTACCTCAAGCCCCTGGGCATCGATGCCATGGTCAACAGCATCGTGGAGGCCTCGCCCGAGGTGGGCATGCACGTGCTGGCGATGTACAACGACCTGGGCCAGAACGAGTTCACGCCCGAGCAATTTGCCCGGCTGCGCGCCGTGACGCCCTGGGTGCGCAGCCTCATGCGCGCCCAGCGCCGTCTGCAGCAGGCCCGCCGCCACAGCAGTGCGCTGGAGCGCACGCTGGACCAGCTGCCGCTGGGGCTGATGCATGTGAACCAGCGTGGCGAGGTGCGCTACCTGAACGAACACGCCCGCGCCTGGCTGGGGGTGGAGGACGAATGCCGCATCCTGCTGCGCAACGCCACGGGCTGGCAGGCGCGCCAGCCCTTGCAGCTGGCGCAGATCCACCCCGGGCTGACGCCACTGCTCTCCGCCAGCCTGAGCACACGCTCGCCCGTCTCGGCCCGGCTGCAGACCCAGAACGACACCGCGCCGGGGACACTGGTGGCCCTGGCCGCGCCGCTGCGCAATGGCCCGGGGCCCGCCGCCGAGCCGCTGGCCCAGTTCATCCTGGTGCCCGAGGCGCCGCCGCACGCGGGCGCCACGGTGTCGGTGTGCAGCGCGCTCTATGGCCTGACCCCTGCCGAAGCCGCCCTGCTGCCCCTGCTGCTGCAAGGCATGACGCCGCGCGAAATGGCCGACAACCGGCACGTGAAGATGCCCACCGTGCGCTCCCAGCTGGCCAGCCTGTACGCCAAGACCGGCACACGCGGCCAGGCCGAACTGGCCCAGCGCGTGCTGCGCGTGGCGGCCCTCGTGACAGCATGAGACACCCCCTGAGTCGCCTTCGGCGCCTTCCCCCCCGCTCTCGCATTGCTACGCAATGCGGGCAGGGGGACGCGGCCCTCACTGCGGGGCGGCCGTTGCTCGGCCGCCCTGGCTTGGGGCGCGCCAGTTTCGACGGCTGCGCGCAACACGCAGCGCAACCGGCCACCGCATTCACTGATCCCAACCCAAGGAACCCATCCCCATGAAACACCGCATTGTTCGCCCTGTCGCCTTCGCCTGCGCCACCATGCTGGGCCTGGCCGTGGGCGGCCTGGCCATGGCCCAAAAGACGGCTGCCGTGGCCAAGCCCAGCAAGGCCCAGCTGGCGGCCGAGCTGGCCGCCACGCTGCAGGCCTGCTCGTACGACGGCAGCCCGCTGGCCTTCTCGCCACCCGACCTGTCCAAGGGCGGCGGCACCGGCAAACAGGTGGTGGCCGAGATCATGAAATACACCGGCCTGCCCGCCAACTTTGTGGTGGTGGAGGGCAAGGTGCCCAACGCGGCGGCGGTGATCATGCAGGGGCCTGACAAGGTGCCGCGCCGCGTGATTGCCTACAACCCGGCCTTCATGGGCGAAGTCATTCAGGCCACCAAATCCAACAACTGGGCGCCCGTGAGCATCATGGCCCACGAGATCGGGCACCACCTCTCGGGCCACACCATCGTGCCCGGCGGCAGCCAGCCGCCCATCGAGCTGGAGTCGGACAAGTTCAGCGGCTTTGTGCTCTACAAGATGGGCGCGCCGCTGGCCGACGCCCAGCGCGCCATTGCCACGCTGATCCCCGAGAAGGACGGCGAAACCCACCCGGGCCGCAAGAAGCGCCTGGCCGCCATTGCCAGCGGCTGGACAGAAGCCTGCGAGCTGCAAGGCGGTGGGCCGCAGTGCTCTGGCGGATTGCCGGTGCGCACCGCAGCGGCTGCCCCCGCTGCACCGGCACCGGCTGCCGCATCGCCCGCCCCGGCACCCGCCACCACGATCGCCAAGGCGCCAGCGCCCACGGCAGCACCGGCGGTCCCCTCGGCCAAGACGCCCGCCCCAGCCCTCGCCGCCGCGGCCGAAACCCTGCCCAAGGTGGACGCGGCCGCCATCCCGTCCAAGGGCACCCAGTTCATCTACGACGAGTTCGGCATCCTGGACCCGGCCATCCGTGCTCAGTTTGAAAAGCAGATGTACGAGCATGCGCAGAAAACGGGCGTGGAGATCGTCACCCTGCTGGTGAAAGACCTGGGCGGCAAGAGCGCCAATGAATATGCCCACGCCATGATGCGCCAGCTGCGCGTAGGCAAGCTCGATGTGGGCAACGGCGCCGTGCTGGTGGTGGCCCCCGAGCAGAACCAGGCCGCCGCCGTGCTGGGCGCGGGCGTGGCGCTGGAGATGGACGGCCACCAGGACAAGGCCGAGCAGCTCAAGCGCTGGATCAGCACAGCCTGGCCGCTGTGCAAGAAGAAGAACGCCTGCGGGGGCTGGACGGAAACCCTGATGCTCGCCGCCGACCACCTGCGCCGCGATACCAGCCACGCGGACTGGACCATCGCCTACCAGTCGCTGGGCGACATTCAGAAGGCCGATGCCGCAGAAAGCGGCAAGGTCACCAACCCGAAGGACAGCAAGGTCTGGCGCAAGATCGTGCGCCTGTCGGGTACCGTGGAAAGCCTGAACCCGCCCACCGGCAACAAGGCGGCCTGGGTGAGCGATATCAAGGTGAAAAACGGCAAGCAGGCCGTGCTGCTTCGCAGCGCCGAAGGGTTCACGGCCATGCTCTACGTAGACCCGCGCACCGCCGCCCTGCAACCTGGCGGCAAGCTGGAACAGGGCAGGGTGTACACGGTGATCGCCCGTGCGGACTGGATCTCGGGCAACCCCCAGCACACGCAGTCGCTGGATGTGCTGAGCTACGCCGTCACGGAGTAAGCCGCAGGCCCACCGCATGTCAGCCACGACCCTCACCATGCTCCTGGCGGGCGCTGCCAATCTGCTGCCCGCGCTGTTTTTCATGTTTACGGCACTGACCGGCAGCAACGGGATGAACTCCACCCAGGGCGGAAAGCTGCTGGGCGCCTTGGCCGTGCTGCTGGTGCTGGGCTGGCTCGCCGCGCTGGGGCTGGCCCGCCACCTTGCCCACTGGGGCCAGGCGCGCGGCTGGTCCACCGTGGTCAGCGTGGCAGCGGCCAGCGGTGGCGCGGTAGTCGCTTTCACCGTGCTCGCGCTGCTGTCCACCCTGGCAGCGCTCCTGTGGGTGGGCGCATGAGCTTCCTGCACTCCCCCTGAAAAGAGAAGAACGCCAGAAAGAAGGCCCCCCATGCACCACCCCCTGCACCAGCCCTTGTACAACACCACCCTTGCGCTGCTGGCCGTACTCACCCTGATGGCCGCCGGGACACACACAGCCCACGCCGCCGAACACTTCTGCGGCCAGACCTCTGCCCACCCCATCGACAAGACCCTGGCTGCAGCCGCCGAACGCAGCGGTGGCGTGACGGTGGACCTGCGTGACGCGCAGTCGGCCGCCTACGCCGCGTGGGACAAGGAGCTCAACCGCGTCTACGCCCAGGCCCTCAAGGCCGCTGGCCCCGCACGGCGTGACGCCCTGCGTTCGGCGCAGCGCGCATGGCTGGCGTTCGACACCGCGCAGGGCCAGTGGGACGCCATGCTGCATGCCGACCAGGGCACATCGGCCGCGCTCAACATCGCCGGTGCCGCGCTGGAACGCCGACGCGCGCGGGTGTGCGACCTGAGCAGGGACCTGCAAAACCTGAAGGATTCGGAATGATGCGTCGCACACTCCTGCGGCTGCTGCCCGTGCTGGCACCCGGACTGGCCCACGCGCAGGACCACCCCACGGTGTGGCTGCGCGTGCGCAACAACAGCCAGGAGGTGTTCGAGCATGTCTGGCAAGGCCTGCCGCGCACCCGCAGCGATGTGGACCTGGGCCCCTTGCGGCCCGGCCAGACCAGCCGGTGGCACGCCGTTCCGGCCACGCTGGCGCACTACCGCAAGACGCGCATCCAGCTGGCCCAGCGCCAGCTCACCGACGTGACCGACACCTCCTTCCCACAAGGCCGCGCCACCCTGGAGCCGGGCCGCTACACCTTCGCCTACACGCTGGAGGGAGATGCATTGCGGTTGACGGTGATACCGGAAGCCGAGACCACCGCGCCGGACAGATCACATCAAAAACAATAGCTGCTACCGCTTATCAGATAAGCGCTAGAGCCCAATTTCATTCAAAAAATGGCGTCCATGAACACCTTCAGCACCTTGCACCCCGTCCGCATGGCACGGCTCACGGCCCTGGCGGCCGCCCTGTTTGCGGCGGCCTGTGGCGGCGGGGACGCCAACGAGGCACCTACTCCCACTCCCACGCCAGCCCCAGGCACGGCGCCCGCACCAGGGCCCACGCCGGAACCCCCACCACCGCCCCCGCCGGCCCCCACAGCACCGCCGGTGCAGCCCCCGTCTGCACCACCCCCATCGCCGCCGCCGTCGCAGCCACCCTCGGTACCACCGCCGCCGCCACCTCCTGCGCCCCCGCCGCCCAGCGCGGGATGGAGCGTGGTTTCAGTGAACTCCCTGCTCGCGCCCCTGGCCATCGCCAGCGACCTGACCCCCAACCCCGGCCGGGGCTACTACCAGTGGCGCTCGGACCCGGGTGACGTGCCGCTCGCACAATCGGCACCACCCCAGGCCGCCTACCAGCGCTACCTCTGGAAAGACCTGGAACGCAACACACCCGGCCAATACACCCTCGGCAACCTGGTGGCCGCGCGCGATGCCGCCCGGGCCGCTGGGCGGCAGTTTGCGTTTCGCATCCAGGCCATGCGCGGCTACGGCACCAACACGCTGGACGTGCCCACCTACCTGCACGGTGCGGGCACGGCGCAGCCGCAATGCTCGGCACCCAACCCCGCCTGTGTGTGGGCGGCCCCGATGCCCGCCCCCACCCCGCCCGCGCCCGCATTGCCTCCCACGCTGGTGCCCAACTGGAACCACCCCTATGTGCTGGAGCGCATGCAGGCCCTGCTGCAGGCCGTGGCCGCCGCGCTGGGCGACACGTCGGACCTGGCCTGGATCGACGTGGGCCTGTACGGACAGTACGGCGAGTGGGCCATGAACACCACCAACGTGGTCTACACGCCGGCCCTGGAAACCCAAGGCATCACCCCGGCCTCCAACCCCACCAAGCGCAGCATTGCGCAGATGCATTTCGAGAGGTTCCCGGATGCGCAGCATGCAATGTTCATCCCGCATGCCAACCTGGACACGCTGCAGTACGCGTTCTTCCAGCAGACCACCACCACGCTACCGGTGGGCCTGCGCTGGGACTGCCTGGCGCAGGACGGCTTCATGAAGCAGTGGACCGACCGCCCGAGCGACTGGGCACAGATCTCGGACCGCTGGAAGACCGCCCCCTGGATCGCGGAGTTCTGCCCCTTCGGCCCCGGCGAGTCCAAGACCAACGCCGCCACCGCGCTGCAGCAGGTGCGCGACTTCCATGTCTCCACCGTGGGCAATGGCAACCTGAACGCGCCGTGGTCCAGCTTTACGGGCACCGAACAGGCCCACCTGGCCGCCGTGGGGCGCGAGGCGGGCTACCGCTTTGCGCTGGGGCCCATCACTGTCACGGCCCCCACGCCCAGCACAGTGCAGGTGCAGGTGCGCGTGGACAACACGGGTAACGCACCGCTCTACACCCCTTGGCAACTGCAGGCCCAGCTGCGCGATGGCACCGGCCAGGTGGTGGCCAGCCGGGAGCTGCTGAGCACCGCCCAGGCGCGTGCCATTCTTCCGGGTGCGCCCGCGCAGATCAACACTGCCTGGACCTTGCCGAGCCCACCTGCGGGCAGCTACACGGTGCACCTGGCCTGGGTGCGCCAGCCCACGCTGGCGGGGCTGCCGCAGATGCTGCGCTGGAACATGGCGGGCATCGAAGCCGACGGCAGCGCCCGGCTGGCGACGTTGAAAAGGTAGGCCGCTGCGGGTCTGCGGCCCTGCGTGCTTCAGGCGCTGCGCTGAAGCAGGTGCGCGTGCACGGCGCCGGCCTTGAGGTGGCGGTACAGCACCAGGCCACTCGCAGCCAGCTCCTCGTCCGTCCAGGCGCGGGGCGCTTCGAGGTAGACAAAGCCCTGGGCGGCCACAGCCTTGGAAGCGGCCTGCAGGGCAGCGACGAACAGGTCGCTGTCAAACGGCGGGTCCAGCAGCACCAGGTCGATGCTGGCGGGCGCCGCCTGTTTGAGGGCGGCAATCCCGTCGCCACGCTGCACGCGCACGGCCGTGGCCGAAAGGCGCTGCTGCAGGGTGTGCAGCTGGGCCACCAGAGCGGCATCGCTTTCCACCAGCTGCACGGCGGCCGCTCCACGCGACGCGGCTTCGAGCCCCAACGCGCCCGTGCCCGCAAAGGCATCCAGGCAGCGCCAGCCGGTCAGGTCCTGGCCCAACCAGTTGAACAGCGTTTCGCGCACGCGGTCGGGCGTGGGGCGCAGGCCGGGGCGCTGGGCCACGGGCAGGCGGGTGCGTTTCCATTGCCCGCCAATGATGCGGATTTCGCCCGCGCCCTTGGGCGCTGCTGCGGCAACGGCCTTGTCCTTGGGCGCGCCCTTTTTGCCAGCGGCAACCGGGGGGGTGGCCGCTGCAGCCTGGGCTTTGCGGATCTCGGCGTTGATGGCGGTGGTCTTCAGGGTTGAGCGGCTCATGGCTTGCCCCCCACCACCACGGTCACCATGCGTTCGGGTTGCAGCTTCTTGGCCATGGCCGTGCGCACATCGGCCACGGTAAGGGCTTCGACCTTCTTCGTCCACTGGTCCAGGTAGTCCAGCGGCAACTCGTTCCAGGCGATGTTGGCCACGTTGCCCAGGAGCTTCTTGTTGCTGTCGATGCGCAGCGCAAAGCCGCCGATGAGGTTGTCCTTGGCAGCGCGCAGCTCGGCCTCGGTGGGGCCTTCGGCCACAAAACGTGCGATCACGTCGCGCGAGACCTTCACGGCCTGGGCCGCCTGGTCGGGGCGCGTCTGCAGGCCCACGGTGAAGGCGCCGGCGTGGATGCCAGCGGCAAAGTAGCTGTACACGCTGTAGCTGAGGCCGCGCTTTTCACGCACCTCGTTGGTCAGGCGCGAGACAAAACCGCCGCCACCCAGGATGTGGTTGCCCACCAGCAGTGCCACAAAGTCCGGGTCGCGCCGCTGGAAGCCCGGCTGGCCAATCAGCACATGGGCCTGGGCCGAGGTGAAGGGGATGTTCTGCTCGGCGGGGGCAGCGAGCGCTGCGATCTCGCCCACGGGCGGCAGCGGCGCGCAGCCGGTGCTGGCGGGAAGGCGCGACAGCAGCGTGGCCACCAGCGCCTGGGCCTGTGTGCGCGACACGGCGCCCACAATGCTGACCTTGGCGCGGCAGGCGCCGATGTGCTGGGTGTGAAACGCCTGCATGTCGGCCACGCTGATGCGCGCCAGCGTCTCTGCGGTGGTCTGCACGCCGTAGGGGTGGCTGCCGTACACGGCGGCTTCAAACGCGTGGTTGGCCACGGTGGCCGGGCGTGTCAGCGACTCTTTGATGCTGGCGCTCCAGCGGGCGCGGTCGCGTGGCCACACGTCGGCCGGAAAACTGGGCTCGCCGATCTGGCGCGCGGCCAGGCGGGCGGCCTTGTCGAGCAGCGGCGGGTCGGTGAGCGAGCGCAGTGAATACTGCAGCCTGTCGTTGTCGGCGGCCACCTCGAAACTGGCGCCCAGGTCGGCCCAAGCCTCGCCCAGGCCGTTTTCGTCCAGCGCGGGTTCGGTGCTTGTGTCGCGCCCGGCCTTCACGCCCTTGCTGGCCATGGCGGCCACAGCGCTGGCCAGGCCCGACTGGCCCGCCGGGTCGCGGCGGCTGCCAGCATCAAAGTCGATCTGCACGTCCACCATGGGGATGACCGGGCTTTCGACCAGGTAGACCTTGGCGCCGTTCCCCTCCGTCCAGTGCTGAATGGGCAGCAGCGCCCAGGCAGAATTTGAATAAAAAACGGCTCCAGCGCCTATCAGTAAAGCGCGAGCAGCTATGTTTTTAATAGTAATCATGAAATAGGGCGCAAAGCGGGTTCAGTGGCGGGACGCACCGGGTGCGGGCTGTGCGCGGGGGCGGGGGGAATCCAGCGGCTGGGGCAGCAAGGTGGCCACCGTGAGCTGGTCGTCGCCAAAATATTTGGCGGCCACGGCCTGCACCTGGGCGGGTGTCACGGTGCGCAGCAGTTCCAGAAGGCGTTCGTTGGCGTCGAGCGGAAAGCCCTGAATCCAGTTGCCCCCCAGCTCCTGCGCCTGGTTCATCACCGAGTCGCGTTCGTACACGGTCGAGGCGATCCACTGCGTCTTCACGCGGGTCAGCTCAGCCTCGCTGACCCCATCGCGGGCGACGCGGGTGACCTCGGCGCGCAGGGCGTCTTCCACCTGCTGGGCCGTCTTGCCTGCAGCGGGAACACCGCTGAGCATGAACAGGCTGGGGCCACGGCCCGTGACCATGGCGCCGCTGCTGGCGCTGTCGGCCACGCGGTTTTCGCCCTGGGTCAGCGCGCGGTCGAGCCGCGCGCCGTCGTAGCCGTTGAACACCGCCGACAGCACCATGAGCGCCAGAGCGTCGCGGTCGGTTTCGGTCAGGTTCTCCACACGGTTCAGGCTGGGCGCACGAAACGCCAGCGCCACGTAGGCCTGCTCGGCCGGGGCCTTGACGGCGATGCGGCGCAGGCCCTGCTGCGCGGGCTCGGTGCGGGGCTTGCGCTCGGGCAGCGCGTGGGCGGGCAGGCTGCCGTAATACTTCTCGGCCAGTGCGCGGACCTGGGCCACGTCCACATCGCCTGCCACCACCACGGCGGCGTTGGTGGGCGTGTACCACTGGCGGTAGAAGGCGCGCGCATCATTCGGTGTCATGGCATCCAGGTCGCTCATCCAGCCCACGATCGGGCGGCGGTAGGGCGATGCGGTGAAGGTGGCGGCAAACAGCTGCTCGGCCAGCATGGCGCGGGGCTGGTCTTCGGTGCGCAGGCGGCGCTCTTCCTTGACGACCTCCAGCTCCTTCTTGAACTCGTCATCCGGCCAGTGGTTGTTGGCAAACCGGTCGGATTCGAGTTTCATCACATCTTCAAGCCGGTTGGACGGGATCTGCTGGTAGTAACCCGTGTAGTCGCGGCTGGTGAATGCGTTTTCGCGCCCGCCCAAAGCCGCCACACGCCGCGAGAACTCGCCCGGCGGCAACGTCTTGGTGCCCTTGAACATCATGTGCTCCAGCACATGGGCCACACCCGTGGTGCCGTCCACCTCGTCCATGGAGCCCACGCGCACCCACACCATGTGCACCGCAGTGGGGGCACGCCGGTCGGGCTGCACGATAAGCTGCATGCCGTTCTTGAGCGTGAACTGCTGCGCGCCAGAGGCCGTGGCGGACGGCGTGGTGGAAGGCGCAGCGGGGGGTTGAGAGGCGGGAGGCGTTGCCGCAAAGGCAGCCCCGGACGAGAGGCAGGCCAGCAGGCCCAGTAGGGTGAAAGCACGTTTCATAGAATGGATGATTCTAAGAACCCTCCAATGTTCAGTTTTTTCAAGAAAAAGCCCGCCGCTCCGCCATCGACGCCTGCACCGTCCGATGCGCCCTCCCCGGCCGTTTCGCACGGCGCTCCGGCGCCTGCCGCCCCCCACACCCCGGTCGTGCCAGCGGCGACAGCTGCGGTGGCGCAGCCGCCGTCTCCGGCTACTTCGCCCGCCCCGGCACCCGTGCCCGCGCCACCGCCCGTCGAAGCCCCGGCTGCAGCACCGGCAGCGTTTGGCTGGCTGCGCAACCCGTTTGCCCCCAAGGCGCCCGAGGCAGCTCCGGCGCCCACGCCCGCAACAGCGCCAGCCCCACCGCCTGCGCCAGTGCCAGCCGCAGCGCCCCCAGCCACACCCGTTCCCACACCTGTGCCGGTGGCAGCCCCGGTTCAGGCAACTCCTGCGGCACCCGTGCCGGTGGCAGCCCCCGCCATCGCTGCCCTAGCACCCGCTTCCGCACCGGCAGCCGCCCCCACGGAACGCAAGGGCTGGCTGGATCGCCTCAAGGCCGGCCTGCGCAAAACCGGCAGCAGCATCACCACGGTGTTCACCGGCACGCAGATCGACGATGCGCTGTATGAAGAGCTGGAAGAGGCCCTGCTGATGGCCGACACCGGTGTCAAGGCCACCACCCACCTGCTGGCCGACCTCAAGCGCCGCGTGAAGGAGGCCAAGGCAACCGACCCCGCCGCTGTCAAGGGTTTGCTGGCCGACGCACTGACCGACCTGCTGCGCCCGCTCGAAAAAGCCCTGGTCATCGGCGAACACACCCCCACGGTGATCATGGTGGCGGGCGTCAATGGTGCGGGCAAGACCACGTCGATTGGCAAACTCACCAAACACCTGGCAGGCGAAGGGGCGGCCGTGCTGCTGGCGGCGGCCGACACCTTCCGCGCGGCAGCGCGCGAGCAGCTCGGCGTCTGGGCCGACCGCAACACGGTCGAGATCGTGAGCCAGGAAGGCGGCGACCCGGCCGCCGTGAGCTTTGACGCCGTCACGGCCGGCAAGGCGCGCGGCAAGGATGTGGTGCTGGTGGACACCGCCGGCCGTCTGCCCACGCAGCTGCACCTGATGGAAGAGCTCAAGAAGATCCGCCGCGTGGTGACCAAGGCCGACGCCACGGCCCCGCACGAGGTGCTGCTGGTGATCGACGGCAACACTGGCCAGAACGCTCTGGCCCAGGTGCGGGCGTTTGACGACGCGCTGCAGCTCACCGGCCTCATCGTGACCAAGCTCGACGGCACGGCCAAGGGCGGTGTGCTGGCCGCCATCGCGCAGGAGCGCCCGATTCCGGTGTATTTCATCGGCGTGGGCGAAAAGCTCGAAGACCTGGAAACCTTTAACGCGCGCGAGTTCGCGCAGGCGCTGCTCACCTGATGCAGCCCGGCGGTCCGGGCCGCCCCCTTCCCCCGCCAGCGTGATCCATGGCCCCTTCGGGGCCATTTTCACGTTTACGAACTGCGGCAATTCCCCCATGATGGGCTTCCCCCTGGAAAGGCACGGAGGCCCATGTTCATTGAGCTGGTCAAAGGTGTTGCCCTGCTGCTGGCGCTGTGCTTTCTGCATGGGTTCAACATCCGCGTCTGGCGCCAGCACCCGCGCACCGGGCAGGTGTTCTCGGGCATTCTTTTTGGCACCATCTGCGTGGTGGGCATGCTCACACCGGTGGTGCTGATGCCAGGGGTGATCTTTGACGCCCGCTCGGTGGTGCTGAGCATGGCAGGCCTGTTTGGCGGCCCGCTGGTGGCCTGCATCGCCGCCGCCATGGCCGCCACCGGCCGCCTGTGGCTGGGCGGCGCGGGGGCGGAGGTGGGCCTGATGGTGATCGCACTGTGCACCGCACTGGGCCTGGTCTACCGCGAGGGCCGGGCGCGCGGGCGCCTGGGGGTCGAGCCCGTGACGCTGGCGCTGTTCGGGCTGCTGGTGCACACCGCCGTGCTGGCGGTGTTCCAGCTGCTGCCGACCGAAGTGGTTCAGCGCGTCAACCAGACCCTGGCCCTGCCCTTTCTGCTGACCTTCACACCCGCCACGGTGGCGCTGGGCCTGCTGCTGCACGACGTGGAAGAACGCCTGGCCACCGAACGCGCACTGCACGGCACGGCCGCCCGGCTTCGGGCCATTGCGCAGGCCATTCCCGACGTGCTGCTGGTGCTGGATGCCCAGGGGCGCTATGTGGAAGTGCTCTCGCCCGACGACGCCCCGCTGGCCGCCAGCCCTGCCCAACTTGTGGGCAAGCGGATGCATGACGTGCTGCCCGCAGAGCAGGCCGACAGATTTGTGGAACTGATCCGCAGCACCTTGCTGTCGGGCCAGACGCAGAGCGTGGAATACGAGATGCAGACACTCTCGGGAACGCGGCAATTTGAAGGGCGGGCGCAGCCCCTGGGTGTGAAAGTGGGAGGCCAGGCGGCCGTGGTCTTCCTGGCGCGGGACATCACCCAACGCAAGCGCGCCGAAAGTGCGCTGCGCGAGTCAGAGCTTCGCTTTCGCTCGCTGCTGCGCAATATCCCGTCCATCTCGGTGCAAGGCTATCTGGAAGATGGCACCACGAGTTACTGGAACCAGGCCTCCGAGGAGCTGTATGGCTACACGGCCGAGGAGGCACTGGGCAGCAACCTGCTCGACCTCATCATTCCGCCCCCCATGCGCGACGGCGTGCGTGAACACGTACGCCACATGTTCGCCACGGCCGAGGTGATTCCCGCTGGCGAGCTGCAGCTGCAGCGCAAGGACGGTACGCCCGTGCACGTCTTCTCCAGCCATGCCTACATCCGGGTGCCAGGCCACCCACCGGAGATGTTCTGTATCGACATCGACATCTCGGGCCGCAAGGCGGCCGAGGACGAGGCCCGCTACCTGGCCTTCTACGACGCCCTCACGCAGCTGCCCAACCGGCGCCTGCTGGTAGACCGCCTGCAGCAGGTGCTGGCCAGCGGCGCACGCTCGGGCTTGACCACAGCCGTGCTGTTTGTGGACCTGGACAACTTCAAGACCCTGAACGACACCCGGGGCCACGAGGTGGGCGACCTGCTGCTCAAGGAAGTGGCCCTGCGCCTGCGCGGCTGCGTGCGGGAGCAGGACACGGAGGCCCGGCTGGGGGGCGACGAGTTTGTGGTGGTGCTGCAGAACCTGAGCAGTGACCCGCCGGAAGCCGCCGCCCAGGCTCGCACGCTGGGAGAACTGATCCTGGCCCAGCTGCGCCAGCCCTACGACCTGGCCGGGCATGAACACCACTTCACAGCCAGCATCGGGGTGACGCTGCTGCGCGAGCACCGTGACTCGGTGGACGAGGTGCTCAAACAGGCCGACATGGCCATGTACCGCGCCAAGGACGCGGGCCGCAACACCCTGCGCTTTTTTGACCCTGACATGCAGCAGGCCGTGAACCGCCGCGCGCTGCTGGAAACGGAGCTCCACAACGGCCTGCGCCAGTCGCAGTTCCTGCTGCTGTACCAGCCCCAGGTGAACGCGCAGGGGCGGGTTACCGGCGCAGAGGCGTTGGTGCGCTGGCAACACCCCGCGCACGGCATGGTGCCGCCATCGGAGTTCATCCCGCTGGCAGAGGAATCCGGCCTCATCCTGCCCTTGGGTTATTGGGTGATGGAAACCGCCCTGCGCCAACAAGCCCGGTGGCGGCTGGACCCGGCAATGGCCCACCTGAGCCTGGCCATCAACGTCAGCGCGCGGCAGTTTCTGCAGGAAGACTTTGTGACACAGGTACTGGCCTTGCTGCAGCGGACTGGCGCCGACCCGGCGCACATCAAGCTGGAGCTGACCGAAAGCCTGCTGCTGGACAACGTGGACAGCGTGATCGCCACCATGCGCGCGCTCAAAGCCCAGGGCCTGGGCTTTTCGCTGGATGACTTTGGCACCGGCTATTCGTCCTTGAGCTACCTCAAGCGCCTGCCGCTGGACCAGATCAAGATCGACCAGGGTTTTGTACGCGACGTGCTGCTGGACCCCAGCGACGCGGCCATCGCACGCTCCATCATCGCGCTGGCCGGCAGCCTGGGTCTGGACGTGATCGCTGAGGGGGTCGAAACGGCGGCGCACCACCAATTTCTGCTGGCGCACGGCTGCAAGGCGTTTCAGGGCTATCTGTTTGGCAGGCCGATGGCGCTGGAAGACTTTGAACGGGTCGCGCGGGAGGTGCTGGGCCCGGAAGGCACCTCCAGCTGACCTTGGGCCGGTATCGGGATTGCATTCAAGGTGCCGCGCAGAAGTGCCGATAACCAGGGGCCACGCCAGCCCGCACCGCGCCGGACCTCCGTGGAAACCATGGAGGTGCCCCATGAGAATCGAGTCGTCCACCCTGCAGATGCAGTCCCAGCATGTCGCCACGCGCATGCACAGCCAGACAAGCCGCCTGGAAATGTGGGTGGGCGACCGCCCCGCCAGCACGCCCCTCGCCCGCCAGGCACCGCCGCTGCAAATCTCCACCGCTGCCCGCCTGGCCCAGGCCGCCCATGCACCCCATGGGGTCACCACCTCGGTCGAGCCTCTGCCGGAGCGCGCCCGCGACGAGGGCCTGACGCCCCAGCTCGCCATGATCCGCGATCTGATCGAACGCATGACCGGGGTGCTCGTCCGCGTCTATGCCGGGCCGCAGTCCACCGACGCGCCCTCAGCTCCCCCGCCCCCCTTGGCCCCAACGGACAGCACGGCCGCAGCCCCGCGCCAGCGCGCGGGCTTTGGCCTGATCTATGAGCAGCGCGAAGTGCTGGAAGAAACCGAGCGCACCCAGTTTGCTGCAGCGGGCACTGTGCGCACCGCCGATGGCCGGGAAATCCGGTTCACGCTGCAGCTGGATATGCAACGCAGCTACCGCGAGGAATCCTCCGTGAGCCTGCGGCTGGGCGACGCCGTGGCGGTGGACCCGCTGGTCATCAACTTCGACGGCACCGCCGCCCAATTGCAGGACCTGCGCTTTGCCTTCGACCTGGACGGCGACGGGCAGACCGAACAAGTGCCCTTGCTCGCTGGCAACCGGGGTTATCTGGCGCTGGACACCAACCAGAACGCGCGCATCGACAGCGGCCTGGAACTCTTCGGCCCGGACACGGGCAACGGCTTTACAGAACTGGCCCGGCATGACAGCGACAGCAACGGCTGGATCGATGAGGCCGACCCGGTCTTCCATCAGCTGCGCGTGTGGACCCCGAATGCAGATGGCAGCGGTAGCCTGCAGACCCTGGAGGAACTGGGCGTGGGCGCGGTGCAACTCACCGCCCAGGCAACGCCCTTCGCCCTGCGCACGGCGGACAACCACAGCCTGGGCGCCGTGCACTCCACCAGCATCTACCTGCGAGAAAACGGCAGCGCGGGCACGGTGCAGCAGATCGACCTGAGCGTGTGATCGCGATCCAAGAGTCTGAGCGACCCGTACCAGCAGCCGAGACGTCGGCAAACTGGGGAATGCCCAAGCTTCAGGCCAGCACCGTAGCGTGGGCCACCTGCGCATCCACCCAGTCAGCATATTCCGCAGACCCCTGCAGCGCGTGCGTGACCAGCTGCGGCAGCGCATAGGGATGCTGCGCCCGCAGCAGCGCCAGCAGCGGGTGCAGCGCACGGGGCACGGTCTTGCACACCAGCCGGAGCTCGCGGTCCTCCTGCAACGCGCCCTGCCAACGGAAGTAGGCCGTGATGGGCTCCACCTGCACACAGGCCGCCAGCCGCGCCTGCAACACCAGTTGCGCCAGCCGCCGCGCTTCCGCTTCGGTGGCCACCGTGGTAGTGACAACGAGAATGTCGCAAAGTGCGGTCGGCTCAGTCATGCGCGTCTCCCGAAGGCGTTGGGCGGTGCAGTCTGCCATAGCGGGGGATGCAATGCCAGCGGCGCGAAAACCGCCAGGGATCCTCTGCACGAATCGAGCGGTAAGTGTGTGCTGCGGATCGGGAGGGGCTGCCAGGCGCAAGACGCAGCAATAGCCGTAGCTATTGCGAGTACTTGCAACACCGCAGACCACGCGAGTCCGCAGATGCAGACGGCGCGGTGATTCGTGCAGAGGGTCCCTAGGGATGTCCTGCACAACCCTCGCGAGGCGGTGGCAGTGCGGATCGGGATGGGGCGCAAGGCGTCATTTGACAGCCAATAGACGGCCTATTGGCAAGAAAAGCAACGCAGCGAAACGCCTGGGGCCATAGGGAGTTATGCAGGTCATCCCTAGATCATGAAAACACTGTTCTATTTGTCGCAACAATCGGAAAAACTTGGCTACAAAGGGCTGGAACCCTGAACCCAGAACGCGCTCTGACAACGAAATACTGCGTTCATCGCGGCCTCTGCAGCCATAAAATTTCTTTTTGAATCAATGGCTTAGCAAAACCATCCAACCATATCGCGTTCGGATTCCTGGGCCAATGGTCCAGGCGACAGGCAGGCGGCATCGCCCACAACCGGAGGGGAACTCCTGGCTTAGCACTCTATCCTATGGAGTGCTAATATCATGGCTTAGAGGAAAGGATTCCCGGAATGAACATTCAATCTGGAACCGCTACGACGACTTTGGCGCCCGCCAACCCCTGGGCGCTGGTGCCCCCATTGGGCAACCTGGACGCATACATCTCCGCCGTCAATCGCCTGCCGCTGCTCACGCACGAAGAAGAGCAGACCTACGCGCGGCAGCTCAAGGACAACAACGATCTGGACGCCGCCGGTCGGCTGGTGATGTCGCACCTGCGCCTGGTGGTTTCGATTGCGCGCCAGTACCTGGGCTATGGCCTGCCCCATGGCGACCTTATCCAGGAAGGCAATGTGGGCCTGATGAAAGCCGTCAAGCGCTTTGACCCCGACCAGGGCGTACGCCTGGTGAGCTATGCGATGCACTGGATCAAGGCCGAGATCCACGAGTACATCCT
Source organism: Acidovorax sp. Leaf73 (assembly GCF_916855635.1). Classification (NCBI taxonomy): domain Bacteria; kingdom Pseudomonadati; phylum Pseudomonadota; class Betaproteobacteria; order Burkholderiales; family Comamonadaceae; genus Acidovorax; species Acidovorax sp. Leaf73. The sequence continues at coordinate 437,867 of NZ_CAKASI010000002.1, read as the reverse complement.
GAAAAACTGGCGCATGGTGAAGGTTGCCACCACTAAGGCGCAGCGCAAGCTGTTCTTCAACCTGCGTTCCATGAAGCAGGGGTTCAAGGCCGATGCGTCTGCCGCCGATGCGGCCACACACCGCGATACGCTGTCGGACCAAGAAATCGACACGGTGGCTGCGCAGCTCAACGTCAAGCGCGAGGAAGTCATCGAGATGGAAACCCGCATGTCGGGCGGTGATGTGCTGTTGGACCCCGCACCCTCGGACGATGGCGAACAGGCTTTTGGGCCGATTGCCTATCTGGCCGACGCCTCGCACGAACCTACGGCCATGATCGAGTCGCGCCAGCGCGATGCCCTGGCCACCGATGGCATTGCCACGGCGCTGGGCAGCCTGGACGACCGCAGCCGCCGCATCGTGGAAGAGCGCTGGCTCAAGGTCAACGATGACGGCACGGGCGGCATGACGCTGCACGAGCTGGCAGCTGTGTATGGCGTGAGCGCCGAGCGCATCCGGCAGATTGAAGTGGCTGCAATGAAGAAGATGAAGAAGGCGCTGGCGGAGTACGCCTGAGCCTGAGGGCGGCGGGGTTAATATCCCCGGCTGCAGAAGTTGCCTCACGGGGCCCCAGTTCTGGGGCCCCGTGTCGTTTTGGCCCCTGAATGTTCTTGTTGAGGAGACCCCTTCCCATGTTGTCGTCACGTCCTGTTGTTTCTCGCCGTGCGTCTACGCTGCTGATTGCGCTGGCAGCCGCCTCCCCCTGGGCTCTCGCCCAGAACGCCGCCAAGCCCGGTGCCGCAGCAGCCGCCGCGCCCCTGGCATGGCCCACCAAGCCGCTCAAGATCATCGTGGGCTTTCCGGCCGGGTCTTCGCCCGACCTCACGGCGCGCACGTTCAGCGAGCCACTGTCCAAGGCCCTGGGCCAACCGGTGATCGTGGAAAACAAGGTGGGCGCAGGCGGCAATATTGCGGCTGATGCCGTGGCCAAAGCGCGTGATGACCACACCATCGGCCTGATGATCAACGGCAACATGACAATTGCCAAGCTGCTGAACCCGGCCGTGCCCTACGACCCGCTCAAGGACTTGGCACCGCTGAGCCTCATCGGCACCTCGCCCCTGATCCTGACAGCACCCGTGATCCAACCCGGGGTGCCCGCCAACAGCAGCGCCCGCGACTTCTTTGTGGCAGCCCGCAATGGCGGCGACAAGTGGAGCTATGGCACGCCCGGCGTGGGCACGGTGGGCCACATTGGCACCGAGTTGCTCAAGTCGCGCAGCAACATCAACCCGGTGCATGTGCCCTACCCGGGCTACCCACAGGTGGCCACCGCCATGCTGGGCGGGCAGTTGCAGATGGCCTTGCTGCCCCCGGCCCTGGCGCAGGCCCAGGTGCGTGCGGGCAAGCTGCGCGCGATTGGCGTGACGTCTTCCGGGCGCAGCCCGCTGGCACCCGATGTGCCGAGCCTGGTCGAGGCTGGCATCAGCAACTTCAACCTGGAAATCTGGAATGCCTTTGCGGCGCCTTCGACCCTGCCCAAGCCCATCCAGGCCAAGCTGGCGGCGCTGATCAGCGAGATTGCGCGCAGCGAAGAGGTGCGCGGCAAGCTGTTCCAGCAGGGCTGGCAGACGGTGGGCTCGTCGCCCGAGGGGCTGGCCAACCGCGTGAAGGCCGACACCAACTTGCTGGGCGGCGTGATCGCGATGCGCGGCATCAAGGCGGAATAAATCTGCGCGACGGAAACGCCGCACGCCTTTGCTGCTAGCACACATCAACCCGGGTCTGGCCGATGCGCCTGCCCGGGTTTTTTGTTGCAGGTGCTGTCAAACCAGCAGGCGGACTGGCGGGCCCGCAGAAACCTCAGCCCGCCTCGGCCAGCAGTGCCTTGACGTCTGCCGCCAGGGCCTGCGCGCCACTGCCATAGCGGTTATAGATGCGCAGGCGCCCCGCCGTGTCATACACGTAGCTGCCCGCCGAGTGGTCCATGGTGTAGCTGGTGGGCGTTTTGCCATCGACCTTCTTGTAGTAGATCTTGAAGTCCTTGGCGACCGCAGCCAGTTGCTCTGGCGAGCCATACAGGGCCAGAAAACTGGGATCGAAATTGGCCATGTAGGCCTTGAGCACTTCCGGCGTATCGCGTTCGGGGTCTACCGTGACGAAGATGCCCTGCAGGCGGTCGCCGTCCTTGCCCAGCATCTTCTTCACCTCGGCCAGCTCTTGCATGGAGGTGGGGCACACGTCCGGGCACTGCGTGAAGCCGAAGAACACCACCACCACCTTGCCCGCAAAGTCCTTGAGGTGTCGCGCCTGGCCGTTGTGGTCGGTCAGCGGGATGTCACGGGCATAGTCCGCACCGGTGATATCCACGCCACGAAACTCTGCCTTTTTCTCCGAACAGGCACTAAAAATGCCCGCAGCGCTTATAGATAAAGCGCTAACAGCTATCATTTTGAGAGCACTTCTTTTCAGCATGGTCATGGCGGTCTTCACAGCACGTAGTGGTCCACCAGGAGGGCGGCAAACAGGGCGCTCAGGTGGATGAGGGAAAAGCGGAAGGTCTTGCGCGCGAGCGCGTCCGAATAGTTGCGCCACAGGGCAAAACCGTAGCCGCAGAAGCCTGCGCTCAGCACCACCGCGGCGGCCAGGTAGATCCACGAGCTCATGCCGTAGACGAAGGGCATCAGGCACCCGGCAAACAGGATCAGGGTGTACAGAAACACCTGCAGGCGGGTGAACTCGTTGCCATGGGTCACCGGCAGCATGGGCAGGCCAGACTTGCGATAGTCCTCCACCCGGTACAGGGCCAGCGCCCAGAAGTGAGGAGGCGTCCACAGAAAGATGATGAGGAACAGGATGAGCGCTTCTGGGCCGACATCGTTGGTCATGGCCGCCCAACCGAGCACGGGCGGCATGGCGCCTGACGCACCACCAATCACAATGTTCTGCGGCGTAAGGGGCTTGAGAATCACTGTGTAGATGACCGCATAGCCCACAAATGTGGCGAACGTGAGCCACATCATGAGAGGGTTCACCCAGAAGTACAACAGTGCGGACCCCGCACCACACAACACGGCAGAAAACAGCAGCGTCTGGGCGTTGGACAACTGGCCCTTGGCCGTGGGACGCCAGGCGGTGCGCTTCATCTTGGCGTCGATGCCCTGCTCCACGATGCAGTTGAAGGCGGCGGCAGCGCCCGCCACCAGCCACACCCCGGCACAGGCCAAGGCCATCAGCCCAAGTTGCGAGGCCGACGGAAGCCCAGGCACAGCCAGCACCATGCCAATGAGGGCACAAAACACAATGAGCTGGACCACGCGCGGCTTGGTCAGCGCATAGAACTGCGCAATGCGCGACGGCGTAGAAACAGCGGCGGGGGCAGCAACACTCATGCGGAAACTCTCGATGCACCCGAAGGCGCGGAAAACTCTTGCGGCGCGGACACCGCGCGGCTGGACACCAAGGCCCAGGTCAACACCACCACCAGCGCCGCAGCGCCACCGGTATGCAGCACGGCGGCCAGCAGCGGCCAGTCCAGCACCACGTTGGAGAGACCGGTGGCCAGTTGCAGCAGCGCCAACGCGGCCAGCCAGCGGGACTGAACCCGGAGCACGCCCGCCTGGCGAAGGCGCCAGCAAACGATGCCCAGGGCCAAGAGGACCACATAAGCCATGAGCCGGTGTACATAGTGGATGGCTGTGAGCCCGGCAAAACTGATGTGGCTGCCGTCCTGCAGCATACCCAGCGCGCGCCAGACCTGAAAACCCTGGCCAAAGTCCATGGCAGGCCACCAACTCCCCTGACAAGTGGGAAAGGTGGTGCAAGCCAGCACCGCGTAGTTGGTGCTGACCCAGCCACCCAGCACCACCTGCACCGCCACGAGCACGCCGGTGATCACCAGGCCCCAGCGCACCCCGGTGGAGACACGCACAGGCAGCTTGCCCTGGGCGCTCTGGGTGTGGCGCACTGCCTGCACACACAGCAGCGCCAGCAGCACCAGCCCCCCGATGAGGTGCAGCGTGACGATGGCCGGAAAGAGTTTCATCGTCACCGTCAGCGCCCCGAAAGCCCCTTGCAGACACACCCAGAACAGCGTGAAGGTGGGCCACCACGGGCTGATGGGGGGACGCTCGCCCCCCATGCGCAAGGCCTTGCGGTGCTGCACCCACGCCGACACCGTGAGCACGATGATGAGCACGCCCACGCCCGTGGCCAGGTAACGGTGGATCATTTCAACCCATGCCTTGCCATGGGTCACAGGGCCGGTGGGCATGGCCTCCTGGGCCGCCGCGATCTCGGTGCGCGCCCCCACGGGGCTGGCGCTGCCGTAGCACCCGGGCCAGTCGGGACAGCCCAGGCCCGAGTCGGTCAGGCGGGTGAAGGCGCCAAAAAGCACCAGATCAAACGTCAGGAACAGGGTGAGCACCGTGAGTGCCTGCAAGCGCCGCATGGGGGAGCTGTTGCGGTTGCGCCAGCCCACCCAGGCGAGCGGCCCGAGCGCAATCAGCACGCCCAGCAGCATCAGCCGGGCGATGGGCGCCAGATCGTAGAGCGGCTGTGGGGTGTCCATCACGGCTTCCCGGGACGCCCGGCCTCATCCCATGACGAGGACGCACGCAACAGGCGTTCAAGATCCCGCTTGGCCTTGGCCGCGCCTGCCGCATCCATGGCTGCCGGAAAACGCATCATCCAGTTGCCCATCGGGTCCACCACATACAGGTGGTCCGCGATCTGGTGCCCCTCGGCAGGCGCAAGCCACGCATTGAGTGCAGCAGCATCCATGCGCAGCACCGTCGCTTTCTGCAATGCGGGCGTGAGCTCCGGGGGCACGCTGGTAGCGTCGTTCACCAGCCAGACCCAGTCCACGCGGTCTTTCTCCTTGCCCACACTTTCGCGCAGTTGCCGCTGCAGGTACAGGTGCTTCTGGCAGGCGGCATCACAGGCCCCTCCCGCAACGCTGACCAGAAGCCATTGCCCCTTCAGCGAAGCCAGGGGAACGGCCTTGCCATCGAGTGCCGTGGCGCTCAGGTCCGGCAGGGTGCGCTGCGGGTTGATCAACTCGCCATAGTTGCGCCGGCCTTCGGGGCGGATGACGTAGTACGTGAAATACGAGGCGATGACCGGCGCCGCGCAGATGAGCAGCACGCCCAGCATCTTCAAACGCCCATGGCGCGTGCGCTGCGTCAGGGCCACGGCGCCCGCCGCTTCGGGCAGCGTGTGCACGGTGAGCCCCAGGGGATGGTCCCCCTGGGCTTCAGGCGGCAGGGTGGCTGCGCGGGCGAATGAACCGTCGGACGATTTGGAACCAGACATAGAGAAGTGCAATCAGGCCGCAGAGCCCGAACCATTGAAATGCGTAACCGTAGTGTTTGTCGACGCCTGCGCCGACCACGGGCCAGTCGCGTTGAAGCCCCTCGCCCGCTTCGCCCGTCTGCAGCACCGTGAGGTGGGCAAGCGCCAGACCGGTTTCGGTGCGAAACGCCGCCAGGTCGAGATTTTGCCGGATGCGAGAAGACCCCTGGGCACTGTCGGCGCCCTGGAACTCATACAAACGTGAAGGCGCGGGCGCCACACGGCCTTGCACCCGCACCGCCACATCCTGTGGCGTCTGCACCTGTGGCAATTGCGTGCGGTCCTGGAAATTGCGCGGCGCCCAGCCACGCTGCACCAGAACCGCCGCGCCACTTTGCCCTGCCAGCTGCAAAGGCGTCACCACAAAAAAGCCCGGGCGCCCGTGCATCTGGCGGTTGTCGAGGTACACCGTGTGCTCCGACAGCCACCGCCCCTCCAGAACCACAGCACGGTGCACCAACGAAGAGGCGTCCTTCGAGGATGGATCTGCCACCGCAGCAGCAAGCAAGGCGCGGCCGTCAATGGCAGGCATGCGCCCCCGTTCGTCCAGCGCGGCCTGAAGCGCCTCTTTTTCGGCTGCGCGCGACAGCTGCCAGCGGCCCAGCGATGCCGTGACCAGCATGCCCGCCACTGCGGCGAGTGTGATCAACCAGAAACGCAGGCCTGCGGGACGGCGGAAAGTGGTCACGGGATAATGTGCTCCATGAAATACCTCGTAGTGCTGGCGTTCATCGCCATTCTTGCCAGCCTGGCATCCGCCCTGTTCTTCATGATGCGCAATGGACGCGATGACAAGTCCAAGGGCAACCACATGGCCAAGGCGCTGGCCGTGCGGGTGGGGATCTCCATCGTGCTGTTCCTGTGTATCCTGGTCGCCTGGCAGCTGGGCTACATCCAGCCTACTGGCCTGCCGGCAACCGCCCGCTAACCCCCTCCAACCGTGGCGAGCAGGACGCCGCCAGCGATGGACCAGGGTCTGCGCTGACAGCATGCATGCCAACAAAAAAAGCGCCGCGAGGCGCTTTTTTTACATGGCAGGCGCGGTTTACAACCAGTAGACCAGCACGTACAGACCCAGCCACACCACGTCCACAAAGTGCCAGTACCAGGCAGCGCCCTCGAAACCGAAGTGCTTGTCGGCGGTGAAATGGCCCTTTTGCAATCGCAGCGTGATCACCAGCAGCATCAGCATGCCCAGGAACACGTGGAAACCGTGGAAGCCGGTCAGCATGAAGAACGTCGAACCGAACACGCCCGAGTTGAGCTTGAGGTTCAGGTCGGTGTAGAGGTGGTAGTACTCATAGCCTTGCACCAGCAGGAAGACAAAACCCAGCAGCACGGTTGCCCACATGAAACCAATCGTCTTGCCACGCTGGTTCTCGCGCAGGGCGTGGTGGGCAATGGTCAGCGTCACACCCGATGTCAGCAGCAGAGCCGTATTGATGGTGGGCAGCCAGAAGGGACCCACCGTCTGGAAGGGCTCGACGATGCCAGCCGGCGAACCGGTCACGCCAGCAGCCAGACTGGGCCAGACCGCCTTGAAATCAGGCCACAGCAGTGCATTGTCCAGGCTTCCCAGGGCAGGTACAGAGTGCGAACGCGCCCACCACAGGGCCGTGAAGAACGCGCCGAAAAACATCACCTCCGAGAAGATGAACCAGCTCATGCTCCAGCGGTACGACAGATCGATCTTGTGGCCATACAGGCCACCTTCACTCTCACGCACCGCATCGCCGAACCATTGGTACAGCGTGAACAGCCACCACACCAGGCCCAGCGCCAGGGAATACTTGCCCCAGTCGTGGCCGTTGATCCACTGCCCTGCGCCCAGAATGACGAAGAACAGGCCTGCAGCCGCCATCACAGGGTGACGCGACTCGGCAGGCACATAGTAGTACGGGGTTCCGCCGTGGGTTGATGCACTCATTTCAGCTCCTGACTCTCAAAATCTTTGTTTTCAGTATTTGTTCGTACCAACCAACACACACTCACTCACACGATCCAGTTCACCAGCCCGATCAGGCCGATGACCAGCAGAAAGACCGCGATCAATCCCACCACGATGATGTGCAGTGGGTTGAGTTTTTCGACATCCTGCTGGTATTCGCTGCCCTTGCGCAGGCCGATGAGCGACCAGGCCACGGCGCGCACGGTGCGCAGCAACGAGCCTTTGCGCGCATGCGGCTTCACCACGGGCTGCTCCAGTGGGGTATTCATGATCCAGCCCTTTCCAATGAGGAAATGGCCGGAAGGGATACATCCACGGCAGCTGTGGACTGCGGTGCTGCGGGTGTCTTGCCACCCACTTCAAAGAACGTGTAGGACAACGTAATGGTCGTCACGTCCTTCGAAATACGGGGGTCAATCACAAACGCCACCGGCCATTCCTTTTTCTCGCCGGGCTCCAGCGTGTACTGGTTAAAGCAGAAGCACTCCAGCTTGTTGAAGTGTGCAGCAGCCTGGCGGGGCGCGTAGCTGGGAATGGCCTGCGCAGCCATGCGGCGGTTCTGAATGTTCTGAAACTGGTACATCACCGTGGTCAGCTCACCCGGGTGCACCTGCACCGATCGCTGGGTAGGTTTGAAATCCCAGGGACCCCGCGCGTTGGCATCAAACTCCACCGTGATCGTACGGGTCCTGTCCACCTGCGTGTTGGCAGGAACCTTGACATCCTTGCCCGCAACGCCGTTACCAGGCACCTGACGCTCAGAGAGCGACAGGATGTTGATGCCCGTCATCTCGCAGATGTGCTTGTAGATGGGAATCAGCACATAGCCGAAGGCGAACATGCCAGCCGCGATCACGACCAGCTTGCCGACCATCTTGGCGTTTTCGCGGTGCAGGCTCATGGCAGGTGTGGACTCAACGGGAAAGGAAGAACACCTTGGCCATGAACCCGACGAAGAACACCACCGCAATCGACGCCAGGATCAGCGCCATCCGCAGGTTGCTCTTTTTCTGCTCGGGTGTCATCGTCGTGGCCCTCAGCCGATCACACGGGTTGCCGTGGCATCCAGCTTGGGTGGATTCTCAAAAGTGTGGAAAGGCGCTGGAGAGGGAACTTCCCATTCCAGACCTTCAGCACCGTCCCAAGGCTTAGCAGCTGCCTTTTCACCCTTGCCACGCATGGCAGGAACAATCACCGCCAGGAAGAAGTAGACCTGCATCAGACCGAAGCCCAGCGCGCCGACCGAGGCAATCGCGTTGAAGTCAGCGAATTGCATGGGGTAGTCGGCGTAGCGACGGGGCATACCGGCAAGACCCAGGAAGTGCATGGGGAAGAAGGTGATGTTGAACGTGATCAACGAGCCCCAGAAGTGGATCTGGCCGCGCGTTTCAGAGTACATCACACCCGTCCACTTGGGCAGCCAGTAGTAGACGCCAGCAAACATGGAGAACAGGGAGCCTGCCACCAGCACGTAGTGGAAGTGGGCCACTACGTAGTACGTGTCTTGCAGCTGGATGTCGATGGGAGCCATGGCCAGAATCAGGCCGGTGAAACCACCCATGGTGAACACGAAGATGAAGCCCACCGCAAACAGCATGGGGGTCTCAAAGGTCATGGAGCCGCGCCACATGGTGGCGATCCAGTTGAAGATCTTCACGGCCGTGGGCACGGAGATCAGCATGGTGGCGTACATGAAGAAGAGCTGGCCCGTCACGGGCATGCCCGTCGTGAACATGTGGTGGGCCCACACGATGAACGACAGGATGGCGATGGACGACGTGGCGTACACCATGGAGGCGTAGCCGAACAGCTTCTTGCGGGCAAACGCAGGCACGATCTGGCTGATGATGCCGAAGGCCGGCAGGATCATGATGTACACCTCAGGGTGGCCGAAGAACCAGAAGATGTGCTGGTACATCACCGGGTCACCGCCGCCAGCGGGGTTGAAGAAGCTGGTGCCGAAGTGGCGGTCCGTCAGCGTCATGGTGATGGCGCCAGCCAGCACGGGCATCACGGCGATCAGAAGGTAGGCGGTGATGAGCCAGGTCCAGGCGAACATGGGCATCTTCATCAGCGTCATGCCGGGTGCGCGCATGTTCAGGATGGTCACGATGATGTTGATCGAGCCCATGATGGACGAGGCACCCAGGATGTGCATCGCGAAGATGCCGGCATCCATGGAGGGGCCCATCTGCAGCGTCAGCGGCGCATACAGCGTCCAGCCCGCAGCAGGAGCGCCACCGGGCATGAAGAACGATGCCACCAGCATGATGGCAGCAGGGATCATCAGCCAGAAGCTGAAGTTGTTCATGCGGGCAAAAGCCATGTCGGATGCGCCGATCTGCAGCGGGATCATCCAGTTCGCAAAGCCCACGAAGGCCGGCATGATGGCGCCGAACACCATGATCAGACCGTGCATGGTGGTGAGCTGGTTGAACAGCTCGGGGTTCACCAGCTGAAGGCCGGGCTGGAACAGCTCGGCGCGAATCAACAGCGCCAGGACGCCGCCCACCATAAGCATGGCGAAGGCAAACAGCAGGTACAGGGTACCGATGTCCTTGTGGTTCGTGGCATACACCCAGCGGCGCCAGCCGGTGGGACCATGGTGTCCATGGTCGTCGTGTGCGTGGTCGCCCGCGTGCCCGTGGTTGTCGAGAACTGCACTCATCTTGGATTCCTCAATACGTTAGGGCGCTGATTACTTGCCGCGCTGGGCCACGATTTCAGCAGGCTGCACCAGCTGGCCGGTCTTGTTGGACCACGAATTCTTGGTGTAGGTGGCAACGGCTGCGATGTCGGTATCGCTCAGTTGCGCCCATGCAGGCATGGCACCATTGGCTGCGCCCTTGAGCAGAACCTGGATCTGCTTGACATGGTCCGCGTCCAGCACGATGGCCGAACCGTCCAATGGCTTGATGGGGCCAGCGCCCTTGCCGTTGGCCTGGTGACAGGCCGCACAGTTGGCGGCATACACCTTCTCGCCACGCTTCATGATGTCGTCCAGCGCCCAGACCTTGGTGGGGTCGTCCAGCTTGGCAGCAGCCTTCTTCTTCTGATCAGCCACCCAGGCGGTGTAGTCCTCAGCAGACACGACCTTCACATGGATGGGCATGTAAGCGTGCTCCTTGCCGCACAGCTCGGCGCACTGGCCGTAGTAATCGCCAATCTTCTCGGCGCGGAACCAGGTGTCGCGCACAAAGCCGGGGATCGCATCCTGCTTGATGCCGAAGGCGGGCACCATGAAGGCGTGGATCACGTCGTTGGCCGTCGTAATGATGCGGATCTTCTTGCCCACCGGTACCACCATCGGGTTGTCCACCTTGAGCAGGTAGTCGGTCGGCGCATCCTTGACATTGCCGCTGTCAGACATCACGCGGTGGCTGCTGTCCAGCGTGGAGATGAAGGCCAGACCCTCGCCCTCGCCGGTGATGTAGTCATAACCCCACTTCCACTGGTAGCCCGTGGTCTTGATGGTGAGGTCGGCGTTGGTGGTGTCCTTCTGGGCCACCAGCACCTTGGTGGCAGGCAGGGCCATCAGGATGACGATGATGAACGGAACAATGGTCCAGACCACTTCCACCGTCACGGATTCATGGAAATTGGCCGACTTGGCGCCCTTGGAACGGCGGTGTTTCCAAATCGAGTAGAACATCACGGAGAACACTGCAACAAAGATCACCGTGCAGATGATCAGCATCATCCAGTGCAGAAAATGTTGCTCTTCTGCGATCTTGGTGACCGGGGGATGCAGGTTCAGCTGGTTGACTGCAGGGCCGCCAGGCAGGTCCTGAACGGCATGGGCTGCGGAGCCCACCCATGCACCGGCAATCAGCAGCAGAGAAGCCAGCTTGTTGGAAATGCTCTTCATAGTTCTCACTTACTTCTAAGCCTCAATTTAACCAATCCCTTTCGCGCGCCTGCGTGGGGTCAGGCTGCGCGCAAGGCCATGCGGATCTCCGATGCCAGAGCCGGTCGAAGTTCGGGGCGCATGAAGCGCCCCACTTCGACCGTTCGGCCCTGCGCAGACAGCATGATCAGCGAACGGTCCCCAGACTTGGGCTCTACGCGAACCCAACTCCGGTCAAACTCGGCGCGCTCCAGCTTGCCTGCTGTCTCCAGTTCCACCACAAGGCGTGAACCCTGCAGCGAAATCCTCTCGCCATCCGCCGCATGGCGACCGTACATGGCGAATGCAATTCCTACCGCCACCATCTCCAGCCACGCAAAGGGCATGACCAGGCGGGCGCCGAGTATCCAGAAGCACGTTGCAATACCCAGGGACACCACACACAAGGACAGATACATCCAGCCCAACTGCACCGGCGTGACCGAACAGTTGCGAACGAGACGCCAGTCAATGCGTTGACCCGACACCGTGGCAAAACGAAAAACCAAGCCCGTCACCAGAAGTGCTCACAATACTGCCAGCTGAGTGCCTGTCATGCCCAAGGCAAGACAGGCGCAGCCCGCAAAGTTGCGCGGGAAGATGCCCGAAATCTCAATAACCCAGAATTGTAGCGTGCCTTGTTCCATGTCATTGACACGCCGTTACAGGCTAGTTCTCTTTGCCGCCCTGGCGCAACATGGTGCGCATGTCCTGCAGCGACACAGCGCTGCTGGAACTGACGCGCACCCGAGGCGCGGGCTTGAAGGCATGGCCATAAATGATTTCGAAAGTCAGTGCCAACTGACCACCTTGTTGCGGATCTGCCAACCGGTCGGACAGCACTTGGTAGAGCTTCTCGCGCCAGCGCCGACCGCGCAATGAGGGAAAGCGATCAGGGTGCAGATTGCAACCCAGCTCGCGCAGCTCTTGAATCAGCCGCTCGGGCGTGGCAAACGTGAGCGTTATGCGCTCCATGTCCATCACCGGTTCGGCAAAACCGGCGTGCACCAGCATGTCACCCCAATCGTGCATGTCGGTGAAGGCATGCCCGGCCGGGGGCCAGCCCAGCTCGGCATACACCGCATGCAGTTCACGCAGGGTGTCGGGCCCCAGGCACGAGAACATCAGGTAGCCATCCACCGCCAGGGCACGGTGCCATTGCGCGATCAGCGCCTGCGGGTCGGCTGCCGTGTGCAGCGCCATGTTGGCCCACAGCATCCGCACACTCGCATCTGCTGGCATACCCAGCTGGGGGTTGCCTGCGCTCCAGCGTGCAGGGCTCCACCACGGCTTGGCCAGCGCCTGCCGGGCAGAGTCCTCGCAATGGGCTGCCGTTTCGTAGATCTGACAACGCGCTTTGGGATAGCGTGCGCTCACCAGCGCATGCGCCTGCAGGCCGCCACGCACTGCGTCCCAATGGCACCACGATTCAGGGGCCTGGCGAATCCATTGCAAGCGGTCCTCCATGCGGCGGGCCACTTCTTCATGAAGCCAGGGAGATACGGCGGGGGCTGCTGCATGCCAGCGGGCCGCAGCAACGGGATCAATGGTGGGGGGGCGCTCGGAGGACGTCATGGGCCGCGCGAGTATATTGATTCATGCTTTTTACGGGCCTGACAGGGATTTCGCGCCGTTTCCACACCTGGGCCCACCAGGTGCCCAGCCAGTGCGCGTTCTGCCACACCTGGCCCTCGCAGCGCATCTGCAACGCCTGCGTGGCGCGGTTTGCCCAGCCCACCACGCGCTGCCAGCGCTGCGCCCTGCGGGTGCCCGCAGGGGTAGAGGTCTGCGGCGCCTGCATCCAGACCCCGCCCAGCTTCGATGCCTGCATTGCCGCAGTGGACTACGCCTACCCCTGGGCCGATGCGCTGGCGCAGTTCAAGTTTCGCGGTGATCCGGGCTGGGCCAAGGCGCTGGCCACACTGATGCGCAGCACGCCGTGGATGGAACCGGCGCTGGAAGCGGCTGACCGCGTGCTTCCGGTGCCGCTGTCCACCGAGCGCCTGCGCGAGCGGGGCTTCAACCAGTCGGCCCTGCTGGCAAGGCACTTGGCAGGCCCCAAAACCGACCTCCACACCCTGCTGCGCCTGCACGCCACCGAGGCGCAAAGCAGCCTGCCCCGCGCCCAGCGCCTGCGCAACCTGCGCGGCGCCTTCGCCGTTGAACCCAGCCGCGCGGCAGCCCTGCGCGGCCAGCGGGTGGTGCTGATCGATGACGTGATGACCACCGGTGCCACGCTGCAGGCGGCCACCCTGGCGCTGCGCGAGGCAGGCGTGGCGCATGTCACCGCCGCCGTCCTGGCGCGCACAGGGCTCGACTGAGCCCCGCAACCTCGAAGTACCAGCGGGATACTTTTGATTACGAGCGGTTGCTCAACTCACACGCCCAGCGATGACAATTGGCGGCATGTTCCATATCGTCCTCGTCGAACCCGAGATACCGCCCAACACGGGGAATGTGATTCGCCTGGCGGCCAACACGGGGTGCACTCTGCACCTGATCGAGCCGCTCGGGTTCTCGATGGAAGACCGCCAGATGCGCCGTGCGGGGCTGGACTATCACGAATACGCCCAGGTGCAAGTGCATGCAGGCTGGACCGCCTTCCTGCGGGATACCCAACCAGACCCGACCCGCATGTTCGCGATGACCACACACGGCTCGCAGCCCGTGCATTCCACCTGCTTCCTGCCGGGCGACTGGATGGTGTTTGGCGCTGAAACGCGGGGGCTTCCGCCCGAACTGCGCGAGAGTTTTCCGCCCGCACAACGCCTGCGCCTGCCCATGGTGGCGGGCCAGCGCAGCCTGAATTTGTCCAACGCCGTGGCTGTGACGGTGTTCGAAGCCTGGCGCCAGAACAGTTTTGCTATGCCCGACGGCGAAATCGCCGTGGAGCCAGAGGGCACCATCATCAGCGGATTTGCGCAGCTGGGTTGATGCCTGGCTGATTGTTGGTGGGCGCGCCACCCTGGCCGATGGGCTTGGGTTACTTGGCCTGCTGCCCGCGTTGGTCCGCCACGGCCAGCGGCACCTGCTCGCTGAGAAAGTCCAGAAACACCTTGGTGCGCGCGGGCAGCATGCGGCCTGACGGCAGCGCGGCATAGATGGTGTAGCGCGAAAAAATCCACGCCGGCAGGATGTGCACCAGTTCGCCACGGGCCAGGTGTTCCTCGGCCAGCAGGCGCGAGGTGACGGCCACCCCCGCGCCGTCTACCGCCGCGCGCAGAAGCAGCTCGGTGCTGACCGACTGCAGCACTGCCGGCACATCGACCTCTTGCGCGGGCATGCTGCCGTTGAGCGATTGCAGGCGCAGCTTGCGCGCTGGCCCCAACTGCGCTCGCGCGGCCATGCCGGAGTCGCGCAGATAGTCGTGTTGCAGCAGGTCTTGCGGCTCGCGCGGAATGCCCTTGCGCTCCAGGTAGTCGGGTGATGCAACAACAATCGCCTCCCCCTTCAACAGGGGGCGTGCCACGATGTTGGCATCAAAATCCTCGCCCGCCACCATGATGGTCACATCATATTCATCCACCCTCGCCGAGGCATAGGCGTCCAGGTCGATGTCAAGCAACAGCTTGGGGAATTCCGCATGCCACAGCGCCACCATGGGCGCCAGAAAGTTGGTCGCCAGCACCGGCGCCGCAACGATGCGGATGGTGCCGCGCAGATCGCGCGTGTTGGCCGCCGCTGCCGCTTCGGCGTCGTCGATCTCGTGCAGGATGGTGCGTACGCGCTGCAGATAGGCATCACCCGCGTCGGTGAGCGCCAGCTTGCGGGTAGTGCGCTGCAGCAGCCGCGTGCCCAGATGCTGCTCCAGCTCGGCCACCATGCGGGTGACCACAGGGGGTGACATGTCCATGGCGCGGGCGGCGGCGGCAAAGCCGCCCTCCTCCACCACACGCTCGAAAATTTTCATGGCTTGCAGGCGGTCCATGGTTCAGACCTCCTGCCCAAAAACACGAGCATCTAACGAGAACACAGTCCGTGGAACACGCTGGATCCAGGCCAGCGACCGCCGCGCAAGGGCCGCCCCGCCGCGCTGGCGGTGTCTCCCTTCCCGAATGGCGCAGCCATTCGAGAGAAGGGGGAAGCGGCGCAGCCGCTCAGGGGGTTGTCCTGCTACGCCGGAGCGCCGAAATTGCGCGCCAAAGACTCGGCCACGCACACCGGCTTGTCGCTGCCCTCGCGTTCCACCGTCACCAGCCAGGTCATCTGCATGCCATCGGGCGCCACGGGCTCGGCAGCCTGCAAGGTGAGACGCGCGCGCAGGCGGCTGCCCACCGGCACCGGTGCCGTGAAGCGCACCTTGTTCAGCCCGTAGTTCACGCCCATGCGCGCACCCTCGATGGTCAGGCCCGTCTCGAAAAACTGCGGGATCAGCGACAGCGTGAGAAACCCGTGCGCAATGGGCGCGCCAAACGGCCCGGCCTTGGCACGCTCGGGGTCCACATGGATCCACTGGTGGTCGCCCGTGGCCTGGGCAAACAGGTTGACCTGTTCCTGCGTGATGGTGATCCAGTCGGTCACGGCGACCTCCTGGCCCACGCAGGCGCTGACTTCGGAATAAGAGCGGAAGATTTTCATCGTCGCAATGTAGCCCCGCACCCAGGCGCGCCTTGTCTGCCGGGTGACAGGTGTTTTCCCGAGGGGCTGGTTGTACGTTCTGCTTCACGCTGTCCTTCAAGAATTGAGCCAGGCACAAATGCCTTGCCACTGCTCCAGGTCGCGCGCCACGCGGCCGGGCGCCACGTCAAACAGCGTGAGACCATGCGCCGCCAGGTGGATGTAGTTCTGCGTATCGCGCAGGTAGCCCAGCACCGGGAAGCCCAGGCTGTCCACAAAGTGGTGCAGCTGCTCGGCGGCCTTGGTACGGGCGTCCACGCGCATGCCCACAATGCCGATCTGCACCCCTTCAGCGCGGCGGTGCTCGGCCAGTTGGTCCAGAAAACTGCGTGTGGCAAAGATGTCGAACACGCTGGGCTGCAGCGGCACGATGATCTTGTCGGCCAGCTTGAGCACATCGTTCAGCCGCCAGCCGTGCAGCCCGGCAGGGGTGTCGAGCACCGCGTGCGTGGTGCCCTTGGGCGGGCGGCTGATCACGTCCGAGCTGATGCCATCCCAGGCGCCAATGGGGCGCGCGGCTGGCGGGCGCAGACCCAGCCAGAGCTTGGCGGATTCCTGCCGGTCGGTGTCGCCCAGGATCACGGGATGCCCCTGGCTCGCGTAGTAGCCCGCGATGTTGGTGGACAGTGTGGACTTGCCCACACCACCCTTCGGGTTGGCGACAACAACTACTGGCATGACAACCTCCTTGGAATCTGCGTATCCATGAAAAACCAAGCCAAATCAGCCTCTAGCGCTTTATAGGCAAGCGCAAGCAGCTATTAAAATCGAAGCGCAACCATCCTATCAAGCGTGCTGCCCGCCGCGCTTGACGAAGAACAGCCCGGCGCCCACCGCCATCAGCAAGCCGCCAAACACACGGTTTTGCGCCCGCACCGCACGCGCGCTGCGCATCAGGCGGCGCAGCGCGCTGGCACCCGCAGCGTAGCCGTGCATCACCACCACGTCCACCGTCACCGTGGTGGCGGCCATCACCAACAGTTGCGTCCACAGCGGGCGCGTGTCGGTCATGAACTGGGGCAGCACCGCCACCATGAAGATGATGCCCTTGGGGTTGGTGGCGTTGGTCAAAAAACCCGTGAGGCAGCGTTTTTGCCAGGTGCCGGCCGACTCTGCTTCATCACCCTGCACCGGCGATTTGTCCCCGGCACGCCACTGCGCAAAGCCCACATAGATCAGATAACAGGCGCCCAGCACTTTCACCACGCTGAAAGCCACCTCGGACGCCAGCAGCAGCGAACCCACGCCCGCCCCGGCAATCAGCAAAATCAGCAACAGGCCCAGCTGCAGGCCCAGGATGGTGGCGCCCGTCTTGCGCACGCCGTACGACAGCCCATGGCTCATCGACAACACGGCCCCCGACCCCGGCGACACCGCAATCAGGCACGATGCCGCAAAAAAAGCCAGCCAAGTCTGAAAGTCCATGAATCACCAAGCCCGTGTGCGAAGAAGGGCGAGCATCTTAACAACGCCCCCGTGCCGCTGCCATGATCTGGATAAAAATGCCTGCTAGCGCTTGACCATAAAGCGCTATCAGCTATCAAAATAGAAGCATTTCAATGGCATGCCACGTGCACCCCCGCATCGCTACGGCAATGCCAGAATCCTGACACGCCCACGCCCGCCCGTCCGCCCCCTGCGACGCCCCTCCCAACGCCACCACTATTGCCGCGCCTCCATGGAACACGCCCCCACCTGGCTCACCTACGGTTTCCTGTACCTCACCGCTGCCGTGCTGGCCGTGCCCACCGCCAAGGCGCTGGGCCTCGGCGCCATCATTGGCTACCTGGCGGCGGGCATCGCCATCGGGCCCTGGGGCCTGGGGCTGGTCAGCAACGTGCAGGACATCCTGCACTTTGCCGAGTTTGGCGTGGTGCTCATGCTGTTCCTGGTCGGGCTGGAGCTGCAACCCAGCCGCCTGTGGGCGCTACGCCGCCCCATCTTCGGCACCGGCACGGCCCAGGTGCTGGGCTGCGCGGCCGTGCTGTTTGCGCTGGGCGCGCTGGCAGGCCTGCCCTGGCGCGTGAGCCTGGTGGGGGCGCTGGGCCTGGCGCTGTCGTCCACGGCGATTGCGCTGCAGTCGCTGGCCGAGCGCAACCTGATGCGCACGCAAAGCGGGCAGGCGGGCTTCTCCATCCTGCTGTTCCAGGACGTGGCGGCCATCCCCATCCTGGCCCTGCTGCCCGTGCTGGGCGCAGCCGCTGGCGAAGGCGCGGGCCACACGCCGGGCGAGATGGTGCTGGAGGTGCTCAAGATCGTCGGCGTGATCGCCGCCATCATCCTCGGCGGGCGCCTGCTGCTGCGCCCCGTGCTGCGCTGGATCGCCAAGAGCAACACCCCCGAGATCTTCACCGCCGCCGCGCTGCTGTTGGTGGTGGGCATCGCCTACCTGATGGTGCTGGTGGGCCTGTCGATGGCGCTGGGCGCATTCCTCGCCGGTGTGCTGCTGGCCGACAGTGAATACCGCCGCGAGCTGGAGGCCGACATCGAGCCCTTCAAGGGCCTGCTGCTCGGCCTGTTCTTCATCGCCGTGGGCATGAGCATCGACTTCGGCGTGATCCTGCGCTCGCCCGGGCTCATGGCAGCCATCCTGGTCTGCTTTCTGGCGGCCAAGGCCGTGGTGATCTACACACTGGCCAAGATCGTCGGCATCCCCTACCAGGAGCGGCCGGTGTTCACCCTGCTGCTGGCCCAGGGCGGCGAGTTTGCTTTTGTGGTGTTCCAGGCCGCAGCCGGTGCCAGCGTGTTCCCGGCCGAGACCGCGTCGCTGCTCATCGGCGCAGTGGCGCTGTCGATGCTGATCAGCCCGCTGCTGCTCGTGGTGATGGACCGCGTGCTGCTGCGCCGCTACGCCAAACTCAAAACCACCACGCCCCAGGCCGAGGAAATCTCCGAGCCCCAAGAGGCGCCCATCATCATCGCGGGCTTCGGCCGCTATGGGCAGATCGTCTCACGCGTGCTGCTGGCCCAGGGCATCCCCACCACCGTGCTGGACCACAGCGTGGACATGCTGGAGGTAGCGCGCACCTTTGGCTACCGCGTGTTTTATGGGGACGCCACGCGGCTCGACCTGCTGCGCATCGCCGGGGCCGAACATGCGCGCATCCTGGTCATTGCCGTGGACGATGCCGAGCAGTCCCTCCAGATCGCCAAGCTGGCGCGCGAGCACTTCCCGCACCTGCAAATCGTGGCGCGCGCGCGCGACGTCACGCACTGGAACAAGCTGCGCGACCTGGGCGTGACGCTGGTGCAGCGCGAGCTGTTCGAGTCCAGCCTGCAAAGCGCCCACACCGTGCTGGAGCTGATGGGCCTGCCACCCGCGCAAGCCACCGTCATCACCCAGCGTTTTCGCACCCACAACATCGCCCTGGCCGACCGCATGTACCCGCACCACAAGGACCGCGCCAAGTTCATCGCCGTGGCGCGCGAAGGCCGCAACCAGTTTGCGGAGCAGATGGCGCGTGAGCGGCAGGAGAGTGCGGCGCTGGGTGCGGCCGCTGGTGCATACCCGGGCTACGGCGCAACGGAGGATGGCCCTGGCGGGGACGCCCCCTTGAACACCAGTACCTCTGACAAAAACAAACCTTAGCGCTTATCTTTATTGCCCGCATTGCTATTCATTCAATAGCATCCAACAGCACCCCAGGAAAGTAGCCAACGCTATCGACTCAGGGCTGCAGCCCCTTGTGGCCTCAGTGCTTGCCCTCAACGCAGCCGGCTACCGCCGGCACAAGGGGGCGGCCTCATGGACCCGGCTGTATCCGAACACAGGGCTCAATGAAATACAGCCCGCCCCGGCATCACCGCTCGGCACCCAGGCAACGATGTCGGAGCTGCCCGGCGCTTGCTTCACAAACTCGCGCATGCGGCCATGCTCGTAGGACGCGTTGGCAGGCGATTCACAAAAGAGCTTCGTGCTCGTGTACCGCCGTCCTTCCAAGACATACGAAAACTGCACGTCTGGTACGCCCACCCGGTTGCCTCCTCGGGGGTGCTGCCGGGGCACCACGGAGGTGAAGGTCACGGGAACGGTGTAGAAGTTGCACGCAGGTGGAGGGCCGTCGTGGAACAGCATCATGGCCGTGACCCACAGCAAGGGGCCCAGGATAAGGGTCAGTCCCAGGACTGCAGCAAAGCGTCTCACCAGACGTCCTCTCAACGATCAGCAGCCCGGGAGTTTGCCCCAATTCGCCATCCCCAAGAAAAGCTGGCGGCCGGTCGCACGCGACCAAAGCCGGAGCAAAGGAATGCAGCGCCATCGCCGCAAAAGATAATCATTCGCATTACAATCCATCACCTTAAGCCAGCCAGCGTCCCGGGACATCACGCGAGCCAGTGCACTCCGCGTTTTGCCCACTCTCCAACGGGACACCCATGCCTTTCCAGCCCTCTCGCGCAGCCCTGGCGTCCAGCGCTGCCCGCACTTTGGCGCATGCCATTCCTTCGGTCTGCCAAGCCCGTCTGTTCGCCCTGACACCCCTTGCCCTCTGCCTGGCCCAGGCCGCAATGGCCCAGCAGGCTGACGCACCGGCAGCAGAGGCCGCGGCCTCTGCCCACAGCGCCACCGCCCCCCAGCTCCAAGAAGTCCGCATCAACGCCAGCACCGAAAAAGACATGGGCTTTGCACCCGTGGAGGCCCAAACCGCCAGCAAGGCGCCCATGCGGCGGCTGGAGACGCCGCAGTCCGTCAGCGTGGTCACGCGCGAGCAGATGGAGTCGCGGCAGATCACCAACGTGCAGCAAGCGCTGCAGACGGTGGCGGGGGTCAGCCCGGTCAACTTTGGGCGCCGGGGGTTTGACGATCTGAATATCCGGGGCTTTCGCTCCACCGAGTCCATCCTGGTCGATGGCCTGGTGCAAAGCCCGGGCATGTGGGCCAAGCTGCAGCCTTATGGCTACGAGCGCTTCGAGGTGCTCAAGGGCTCGGCCTCGGTGCTCTACGGGCAGGTGCAGCCGGGCGGCATCGTCAATGCGGTGAGCAAGCGGCCCAAGAAGGAGGCGATCAACGAGGTGGGTGTGGAAGTAGGCAGCTTCGGCCAGCGCACGCTGCAGGCCGACATCAACCGGCCCTTGTCCGAATCCGGCAAGACGGCGCTGCGCATCAATGCGCAGGTGTCCAACGCCGACGACCCCACGCAGTTCGTTTACCGCAAGGACCGGTGGTTTGCCCCATCGCTCTCCATCGACCTGGGCGCGCAGACCGACCTGGTCCTGTTTGCCACCTACAGCCAGAGCGAGTGGATGCGCCAGCAGGGCATCACGCCCTACGGCACGGTGCTGCCCAACCGCAATGGCACGTTGTCACGCACGATGTTCACGGGCGATCCGAGCTTCGGTGTGTATGACGTGGAAAGCACCACGGTGGGCTATGCGTTGGAGCATCGCCTGTCGGATGCCATGACCTTCCGCCAGAACGTGCGCTACGAGACCGAGAAGGGCACGGGCAACTTCGTCTCCAACCAGGCATTGCAGGCCAACCAGCGGCAGCAGAACCGCCAGGCCTCGCGCCAGTACATGGACTACGACCTGCTGGCCACCGACACCTCGCTGCTGTCACGTTTCGAGGCCTTGGGCGTAAAGCACCAGCTGGTGACGGGCCTGGATGTGCGCAGCGGCACCAGCCTGCTGGCCAGCCGTACCTGCCGCATCGGCGCGCTGGACCTGTTCGCGCCCGTCTACGGCATGCAGGCCACCTGCCCCGAGGCGCTGACGCAGGATGCGCCCGCCAAACTCACCGTGGCCGGGCTGTATGCGCAGGACCAGATCAAGTTTGGCCAGGGCTGGACGGCCCTGGTGGGCCTGCGCCGCGACTGGTCCACCACCGATACGAACAACCGCGTGGCCAACACGCAGACGCGCCAGAAGGACAACGCCACCACGCTGTCGGCCGGGCTGGTGTACGAGTTCAAGCCCGGCTGGGCCGCGTATGGCAGCTATGGCGAGTCGTTCCTGCCCCAGTCGGGCCTGACGTTTGGCGGATCGACCTTTGTGCCCGAAACTGGCAAGCAGTGGGAGGCGGGCGTGAAGTACGAAGCCCCCGGCGGCCAGGTCACCGGCGCGCTCGCCGTGTTTGACCTGGTGCGCGAGAACGTGACCACGGCCGACCCGGTGAACACGGGCTTCAGCGTGCAGACCGGCCAGCAGCGCGCTCGCGGGCTGGAGCTGGAGCTGGGCGCGGACCTGAAGAACGGCTGGAAGCTGACCAGTGCCTACACCTACACGCAGACCAAGGTCACGCGTGACACCAACGCCGCCATCGTGGGCAAGCCACTCAACCTCACGCCACGCCACACGCTCACGGCCTGGGCCACGTACAAGCTGCCGCAATACCAGCGGGTGACGCTGGGCCTGGGCGGGCGGTATGTGAGCGAGCAGATCGGCTCGTACCCGTTCACACTGCCTTCGTACTTCGTGGCCGATGCGTCCGTGAGCTACGTGGGCGAGAACTACCGCGTGACGGCGGGCGTGAAGAACGTGTTCAACAAGGCGTATTACGACGGCGCGATCAATGCCAACGTGGTCTCGCCCTCGCTGCCACGCAACTTCAACCTGGGCGTGACCTACTTCTTCTGACGCACTGCTCCACCCCTGCCGCCCGCACGCCATGACCAGCCAGCGCACGCTCAACCGCCTGTTCACCCTGCACTCTTGGGCAGGCATCGTCACGGGGCTGCTGATGTTCATCGTGTGCTTTTCGGGCGCGGTGGTGGTGTTCAAGCACGAGATCGACCTGTGGGCCAATCCGTCGCTGGCGCAGCTGCCGCGCTCTGACAAGCCTGCGTCGCTCGACACGGTGCTGACCCAGCTGCACACCCGCTACCCCGGCGCCACGGTGGAGACCATCGCGCTGCCGGATGCCGTCAACCCCAGCTACTTCGCCTTTGTGCGCGAGCGTGGCGCGCCCGCCAACACCCGCACCAAGGTGGCCTTGCGCTCCGACACCGGCACGGTGGTGGGCCCGTTGGACAGCCAGCTCGGCCAGTACCTGCGCATGCTGCATGTGTTCCTGTTCTTCGGGCCGCGGTGGATCGTGGGTTTCCTCGGGGTGGCGATGCTGGTGCTGATTGCCACGGGCATCGTCATCCACCGCAAGATCCTGGCCGAGCTGTTCACCCAGCGCTGGGGTCGCAGCTTCCGCGTGGTGATGTCGGACCTGCACAAGTCCGCAGGCATCTGGGGGCTGGGCTTTCACATCCTGATCGCGGCCACGGGGGCGTGGATGGGACTGGCGCCGCTGTTTGAGCAGGGCTACAAATACGTGACCACCAGCACCGATGCCACCGCCTCCAAGCCAGCGCGCAAGGCGGGCGGTGACGCCACCGAGCCGGTGCCCATGCAATCGCTGGATGCGCTGTACGCCACAGCGCAGCAGGCTGTGCCCGGCCTGGAGGCGCGCTACGTGTCGCTGCGCCGCTGGGGCACCAGCACGGCCGAAGCGGGCTTTACCGGCAATCTCAGCAACCATCTGGCCAGCACGGCGCGGGTGGACATCCACGCCACCACCGGCGTACCCAAGAAGGTGCACGACCCGCGCACGGCGGGCTTCTGGTCGCTGGTCAACGGCCTGATGGAGCCGCTGCACTTTGGCGACTTTGGCGGGCTGGCGCTGAAGTGGCTGTATTTCTTTCTGGGCATGACGCCCGCGTTCCTGTCCATCTCGGGCACGCTGATCTGGCTGGATGCGCGCCAGCAGCGCAGACGCGAGGCCGAGGCCGCACAGGCCACAGCGGGCGGCATCGCGGCTGCGGGCTGACACCAACGCCAAGCGGCCCCCTTCACAGCTCCACAGCTTCGCTCCCCATGCAACGTTTCTTTCTGGCCCTGCATGCCACCACGCCCGCCGCGCTCATCGTGGCGGTGTTCGTGCACCTGTGGGGGCCGGCGGGCCTGCCCTCGCTGGCGCAGCGGCCCGTGTGGGCGGTGTGGGCACTCATCGGCGTGTGGCTGCTGCTGTCGGCAGCGGCGGCGTGGGCGCTGCGCACGCTGGCGCTGTGGCGCGTCTCGCTGGGTAGCGCGGGCGTGCTGCTGGCCGTGGCCGGTGTGGCCGGGCTGGTGCTGGGCAGTGCCCAAGGACCCGCCATGTTGGTCAGCCTGGTCGCCATGGGGCTGATCTGCGGGGGCATCGCGGTTTTTATCGGGCCCCAGCGGGTGCAGGCGCACCGGCGCAGGGCGTCGCGGTCTGCGGCCGTGGCCCGACCGGGCTCTGCAGTGCACACAACCACCGCCCACCCGCGCTGGCACCCACGCGGTTGGGCCCGCTGGGTGGGGTCAGCCCACTGGCCCTTCTGGCTGACCGGTGTGCTGGCGGTGGAATCCTTCCGCCTAGCCCATATCGTGGCCACCGAACCCGCACGGTCGTCGGGCATGCTGGGCCTGCTGCTCGCCTTCTTCGTGGCCCTGCCCGCTGCCACCTTGCGCCACTGGGCGCCCCGCACCGCCGTGCTGCTGTGGGCACTGGCCGCGTTGGCCTATGGCGGCCTGGCGGCCAAGGCGGGGATGGTGCAGTGGGCCGTGGCGTCGGCGTTGTGTGCCCTGGCTGTGGGTGCACCGCTGCGGTGGCGCGCGCGGCGGGCGCTGTGCCGGCGGCGGGCGGGCCACGGGGCGCCGCACGCGCCCAACCCAGGGCCCGACCGCCACCCGCCGGAGGCCGCATGAACGAACTCATCGGCGCCAGCGCCGCGCTGGCCTCATTGATTGCACTGACCCGCTGGGCGCGCACCGTGCCCACGCGCGCCTGGGGCGACGGCACGCCCCCAGCCACTGCGGCATCCCGGCGCGCCTGGGCTGTGGTTCTGGCTACCCTGGTGCTGCAGGCCCTCGCGGCCACCGCTGCGGCGGGGCTGGCGGCGGGGCTGGCGCTGGTGGTGGCGGCCTGGATGGTGCTGGGCTGGCTGCTGGTGCTGGCCATGAACCAATGGCCCGCCAGCAGCCTGCGCTGGGGACACCGCCTGGGCGCACTGGGCGGCACAGGCTGTTTGCTGGCGCTGGCCTGGCAGCTTCTTCGGGCGGGGGGCTTGGCGTCATGAAGCACCCCAGTTGCCCAAGAGCAGGGACATTGGCGGATTGTTTTTGAATAAAAACAGGCCCCAGCGCTTGATCAGCAAGCGCTGTAAGCTATATTTTCAATAGCAAAAATTGACAGGCAGCGTGCTGCCAGCCCCTGCCCGCTCCCACAGCGCCACGGCACAATCGCGCCCATGGACCTGCCGCTCGACGCCCCCTGGATTCACACACTGCGCTTCACGCTGGAAGTGGCGGCCACCATCGCGTTTGCCCTGTCGGGCGTGATCATGGCCGCGCGCAAGCGGCTCGATGCCGTGGGCGTGTGTGTCGTGGCCTTTGTAGCCGCGTTTGGCGGGGGCACGCTGCGCGACCTGCTGCTGGACCAGCGGCCCTTCTTCTGGATCCGCCACACCGAATTCGTATGGGGCATTCTGGCGCTGTGCATCGGCGCCATGCTGTTCATGCGCCAGCGGCACTTTCAGCCCACCGAGCGCGCCATGCTGCTGCCCGACGCCATTGGCCTGGGCCTGTTTGCCGCCGTGGGTGTGGACATTGCCACCGCCATCGGCATGCCGCCCATCATCAGCGTGATGATGGGTGTGACCACGGGCGTGTTTGGCGGGGTGCTGCGCGATGTGTTGTGCAACGAGGTGCCCCAGGCCTTCAGCGACCATCGGCCCTATGCGCTGTGTGCGTTTGCCGGTGGCTGGGCTGACGTGGCGCTGCGCCAGCTGCAGGCGCCCGACTGGGCACCGCTGTTGGCCTGCGTGCTGCTCACGGCCGGGCTGCGCGGGCTGGCGTTGTGGCGCAACTGGGAGCTGCCCGCTTGGAGGGTGTGATGGGGGCATCGAGCCCCTGCCGCGCCGGGCTGGCGCGCCTGTGACAGCATCGGGTGCCCGGGGCCCGCACACTGGCCTTCGTCCGACTGCAGGAGACACACCACAATGACCACCACACCCACGCCCGCCCACCTGCGTGCCACGGCCCTTATCGACAGCGACGCACCTTCCATCCAGGCCTTTGCCGCCCAACACGCGCGCGGCACCACCGACCGTGACCGTGCCGTGGCCCTGTACCTGGCCGTGCGTGACGGCTTTCGCTACGACCCCTACCGCATCGACCTCTCGCCCCAGGGCATGGCGGCCAGCACCGTGCTGGCCAACGGCCACGGCTGGTGTGTGCCCAAGGCCGCTCTCCTCACCGCCGCATGCCGCGCGGCGGGCATCCCCGCGCGCATGGGCTTTGCCGACGTGCGCAACCACCTCAGCACCGAGCGCATGCGCGAGACGATGAAGACCGACCTTTTCATCTGGCACGGCTACACCGACATCTGGCTGGATGGCGCCTGGCGCAAGGCCACGCCCGCGTTCAACATCGAGCTGTGCGAGCGCTTTGGGCTGCTGCCGCTGGAGTTCGATGGCGAGAACGATTCGATCTACCACCCGTTCGACAAGACCGGCCAGCGCCACATGGAGTACGTACGCCAGCGCGGCGCCTTTGACGACATGCCGCTGGCGCAGATCGTGGCGGACTTTCGCACGGTGTACAGCGGCTGGCTGCCCGAGGACGGTGCCACCCACAGCAGCCTGGAGGGCGCCAGCTTTGCGCAGGATGTGGCGAAGGAGGCCCGCGCATGAGCAGCCACGCCGAGATCCCACCGGGCTTTGCACCGCTGCAGTCTGGCGGCCCGTTCATCCAGCACAACGGCCCGCTCTACCTGCGCCACGAAGGCAGTGTGGTGCAGTTCGGCTTCCGCGTGGAGCGCCGCCATGTGAACCCCATGAACAACCTGCACGGCGGCATGATGGCCAGCTTTTGCGACATGCTGCTGCCGCTGTCGGTGCACCGCAAAAGCGACCAGGTGGCCGACCGCTTCCTGCCCACCATCAGCCTGCAGATCGACTACCTGGCCCCTGCCTCGCTGGGCGCCTGGGTGCAGGGCGAGGCCGAGCCGCTGCGCGTCACGCGTTCGCTGGTGTTTGCTCAGGGACTGGTGACGGCCGATGGCGTGCCCTGTGCGCGGGTGAGCGGGGTGTTCAAGATCGGGCCTGCGGTGCCCAGCGACGCTGTGGAGTGAGCCCTGTAGGCCCGGCATGGCGGCGCGTAGCAGCACGTCCTTGTGCTGATTGCCCCCCTTGTTGCACGACCATGCCGACAGCTCAGCACCATTTAATTCATAGATATTATTTTTTATCGAATTAACACGCATCTATGAATAATTTATACCATTCAGCTCTTACCCTCAGTCACCTGCAAATAATTCATAGATGTTCAAAAATTCCTTCTTGAACTAATATCTATGAATGCCATCTCAAAACACCAAGCCCGCTGACTACCCCCAGGCGGTCCTCCAGCAGATCGCGTTGCTCGCGCAGAACATCGTGATTGCACGCAAGCGCCGCAAGGAAACACAAGCCCAGTGGGCCCAGCGGCTGGGCGTGTCGCAGCCCACCATGGCGCGCATCGAGCGCGGCGACCCATCGGTGTCCATGGCGTCGTATGTGATGTGCATGTGGCTCATCAACCAGGCCCAGGGGCTGGCCGACCTGATTGCACCGCAGAACGACCTCACATCGCTGGAGCTTGAGGTAGCCAAAGCCCGCCCCCGGCGCACAGCACAGAAGACGGCGCAGAAAGACGCAAAGACGCCAGCAAGCAACGCAAAGCCTGCCGCCTTGCCGTCCGTCTCCAGAACCAACGCACCTGCCCACTTGGGGACCGTGCACGTTGCCGAAGAGATGAAGGGCTCCTTCGAGGAAGCAAGCCCTGCCAAACCAACCATAGGGGCCGCGCAGAAGGTCACTGGACTGGGCCCCGAAGAACAGATCCGACAAGCCATTCGAGTTACAGGACTCGGCGCGCCAAAGCGCCAGCCCAACAGCACCGCCGCAGGCCTGGCCGCACTGATCGCGGGCCAGAAGAAAGCGCGGCCATGAGCCTGCAGCCCAACGCGCCGCAGGTCACTCCGCGCTCCTATGTGCCGCACGACACGCTGTATGTCTGGACGCTGGTCAACCCCGCCCAGCCCGTGCTGACCGGAGCGGTGGGCCTATCGCAGCTGGTGCCCAACTGCGCCACCTTCACCTATGCCACAGACTGGTGGCAGTTTGCGCTGAGCGAAGACCTGCCCCTGCTGGCTGGCCAGACGTTCAGCGCAGGCCACAAGGACAGCGCGCCCGGCGCCATCGACGATGCGCGGCCAGACCGGTGGGGCGAGCGCATCATCCGCCACATCGACCGCCCCGCGCGCCTTTCGATTCTGGAGATGCTGCTGTTCGCTGGCGACGACCGCTTTGGCGCGTTGGGCATCTCCACATCGGCCGACCACTACATCCCGCGCCGCATCGGGCCGTATCCGCAACTGCGCGATCTGGAGGCCATGGTGCGGGCGGTGGAAGACGTGCAGTCGCAAGCCCCGGTCACACCAGAAATTCAGCGGCTGGTGCAGCCCGGCGTGACGCTGGGCGGCGCACGGCCCAAGGCGCTGCTGCAAACCGACAGCGGGCCCTGCGTCATCAAGTTCAGCGAGCTGGACGACACCGTGGATACGCCTCTCATCGAACACGCCACCATGACGCTGGCAGCCCTGGCAGGCATCCACGTTGCCAGCACGGGTGTGCTGCCCATTCCATCGTGGCGGGGCCGGGGGCCGCAGCGCCATGCGCTGACCATCCAGCGGTTTGACCGGGTGCAGATGGGTGCCCTGAGCCTGCGCGTGCACTGCATCTCTGCCAAGACGGCACTGGCTGCGGCGGGCCTGACCGAAAGCTATGGCGCACTGGCCACCGTGCTGCTGCGCCAGGCGCACCCCGACCGGCAAAAGGCGCAGCGCGAAGAGCTGTTTCGGCGCATGGTGTTCAACATCCTCATGGACAACACTGACGACCACGAGCGCAACCACTGCCTGTGCCTGAGCTTTGACGGCTACTACGACCTGGCCCCCGCGTTCGACGTGGTGCCCACGCTGCAGAACATGGGCTACCAGGCCATGGTGGTGGGCCAGCACGGCGCGCAGTCCACGCTGGACAACGCGCTGACCGACTTGAGCGAATTCGGTCTCACCCGCGCCCGGGCCATCGGGTTGATTCAGGAGGTTGCTCACGCGATAGAGCAATGGCCGCTGCATTTTGCGCAGCACGGCGTCTGCGCGGCCGACATGGAACAGCTCGCGGCGAGCATCGACCGCGATGCACTCAAGGACCAGCGCAAAGCATTCTGCTGAGCCGGCTGCCGTATAGCTCAGTCAGTGGCCATCTACGCCCAGCGTCCCCACCACGTACTCCACAAACCGCGCCAGCTTGGGCAGTTGCCGCCGGTCGGGCGCGTACACCAAGTGCACATCGCGCTGTGCGGGCAGGCAATGCTGCAGCACGGGCACCAGCGCGCCGCTGGCCAGGTCGTCGGCCAATAGCACCTCGGGCTGCATGACGAGACCCAGCCCATGCAGCGCCGCCTGGCGCAGGCCATCGCCCTGGTTGCAAACGAAGCGCGCGTTCTCCGGCCAGAAGAACTCCGTGTCGCCGTCGCGCAGCGTCCATTCCACACGGCGCTGCCACACCGAGTGGCTCAGGCACTGGTGGCGGGCCAGGTCGGCCGCGCCCTGTGGCGTGCCATGGCGCGCCAGATAGGCGGGCGTGGCGGCAATCACCATGCGGTAGGGACGCAGTGAGCGGGCCACCAGGCCTTCGTCCACGATGCGGCCGATGCGGATGGCGGCATCGAACCCCTCACCCGCCATGTCCACCACGCTGTCGGTGAGCTGCAGGTCCACACGCACCTGCTCATGGCGCTGCAGAAACTCCGCCACCAGTGGCGCGATGACATGGCTGCCCAGGGTAAAAGGCGCACTCACCCGCAGCAGGCCCTGCGGCACGGCGCGGCTGCGCTCCACGGCCGATTCGGCCCATCGCACCTGCTCCAGCACGCGTTTGCTGTCTTCGTAGAACGCAGCGCCCACCTCGGTCAGGCTGTTCTGGCGCGTGCTGCGCTGGAACAGGCGCGCCCCCAGGTGGGCTTCGAGCTGCTGGATGTGCTTGCCCACCATCACCGCCGATATCTGCAGCTGCCGCGCGGCGGCGGCAAAGCTGCCGGCTTCGACCACGGCCACCATGACTTCCATGTTGCGCAGTTTGTCCACGACGGATTCCTAATCAATGGTTAGTACAAGAAGAACTTCAATGTACTTTATGCATTGATTGATTCGCAAAAGAATCAGGGCCTGTCTGTTCCTCCACCCTTCTTTTTCAACCTTCAAGGAAAACACCATGTCCAAGATTCTTCTCATCGGCGCCAGCGGCACCATCGGCCAGGCCGTGCTGGCCAACCTGGGCGCACGCCACGACGTGATCACCGTGGGCCGCAGCAGCGGCACGCACCGCGCAGACTTTTCGCAGCCAGGTGCGGTCGCAAAGCTTTTCGAGGCGGTGGGCAAAGTCGATGCCATCGTCAGCACCGCAGGCAACCTGCACTTTGGCCCGCTGGCCGAGATGACAGCCGAGCAATTCAACCTGGGCCTGCAAGACAAACTGCTGGGCCAGGTGCAACTGGCGCTGGTCGGCCAGAAGTATTTGAACGATGGCGGCTCCATCACGCTGACGGCGGGCATCCTCTCGATCGAGCCCATCCGCAACGGCGCCAATGCCACGGCGGTGAACGCGGCCATCGAGGGCTTTGTGGCCGCTGCCGCCATTGAGCTGCCGCGCGGCCTGCGCATCAACGCCGTGAGCCCCACCATCCTCACCGAATCTGTGGGCGTGTACGGGCCGTTCTTCCCGGGGTTCGACACGGTGTCTGCCGAGCGCGCCGCGCGCGGCTACCAGCGCAGCGTGGAAGGGGCGCAGACGGGGCGGGTGTACCGGGTTCAGTGAGCCAGACCACCTGGATTTGAAAGAAAAATAGCTGCTGCCGCCCGTCGAACAGGCGGCAGCAGCTATCAATTGGGTAGCTGCAGTGATCGAAGGTGCAGATCAGTCGAGACTTGCGCCCGACTCCTTCACCACCTTGCCCCACTTCACCGACTCGGCCTGGATGAAGGCGGCGAACTGCGCGGGCGTTTCGCTCATGGCTTCCGCGCCCTGGTCATTGATCTTCTTCTTCACATCGGCCTGGTTCAGCACCTTGACCAACGCGGTGTTCAGCTTGGCCAGCACTGGCGCGGGCGTGCCTGCGGGGGCAAACATGCCGAACCACGACGTGGCTTCGTAGCCCGCCACACCAGCTTCGGCGATGGTGGGCACGTTGGGCAGCTCGGGTGAGCGCTTGGCGGTGGTCACGGCAATGGGCACCAGTTTGCCGCTGCGAACATGCTGGATGGCAGAGGGCATGTTGTCGAACATGATGCCGATCTGGTTGCCCAGCAGGTCGGTGACAGCGGGTGCGCTGCCCTTGTAGGGCACGTGCACCATGTCCACCTTGGCGAGACTCTTGAACAGCTCGCCCGACAGATGGATGGAGCTGCCGCTGCCCGACGAACCGAAGTTGAGCTTGCCGGGGTTGGCCTTGGCGTAGGCAATCAACTCGGGCACCGTCTTGAACGGCTGGGCGGGGTTGGCCACCAGCAGGTTCGGAACATTGGCCACGCGGGTCAGCGGCGCGAAGTCCTTCACGGGGTCAAACGGCATCTTCTTGTACAAGCTGGCATTGATGGCGTGCGTGCCCACCGTTCCCATGAACAGCGTGTAGCCGTCCGCCGGGGCCTTGGCAGCCATGGAGCCGCCAATGTTGCCGCCCGCGCCTGCGCGGTTGTCGACGATGACGGACTGGCCGAGTTCGGTGGTCAGCGCCTGGCCGATGATGCGGGCCAGGATGTCGGTGGTGCCGCCTGCAGCGAAGGGCACGACGATGGTGACGGGCTTGCTCGGGTAGGCCTGCGCCAGTGCAGCACTGCTGCCCAGCAGGCCGATACCAGCGAGGGCGGTGACTGCAGCGGCCGACAGCGCCAAGCGGCGGGTGGTGTGGATGGAACGGGTCATGGTTTGTCTCCTTCAAGAAGGTGGATGAAATGGGTCTCACGGACGCGACATCCGGCCGCGCCGTGACCTCAACCGGGCGCCGAGGCCTCCGGGCGAGAACAGGGGTGCGCCCCTTGCAGGGCGGCAGGGAAGATCAGTTCAGGTTGCTAGACAGGCGCCACTCCCAGCGTGGTGCCGCCGCACACGTACAACACTTGCCCGGTCACGAAACCGTTGTCGGGCGAGAGGAAAAACAGCGCTGCGCGGGCCACGTCCTCGGGCGTGCCCATGCGGCCCACGGCGATGCTGTTCAGGATGCGCTGCGTTTGCGGCGCTCCGTCGGGGTTGCTCTGGCGGAAGAGTTCGGTGGCGATGGGGCCGGGGCCAATCGCGTTGACGGTGATGCCGTCGCGCCCCAGCTCCATGGCCAGCGTGCGTGTCATGCCGATCATTCCGGCCTTGGTGGCGGAGTAGACGATGCGCTCGCCCTTGCCCAAAGCGGCGCGCGATGACATGTTGACGATGCGGCCCTGCCCGCTGGCGCGCAACGTGGGCAAAAAGGCTTGCACCAGCAGCATGGGCGCACGCAGGTGCAGGCCCACCACGTCATCCAGCTGCGCGGTGGTGGCGGTGTCGATGGTGCCGGGGCGCGTGGCACCCGCGTTGTTCACCAGCGCCGTCACGTTGTGCTTGGCCGCGATCTCGGCCGCGCGCTCGCGGGTCGATGCTTCGTCGGTCAGGTCGCCCTGGTACGAGGTGAGTTGCGGGTGGCTCCACGTGGGCAACACGTAGTCCAGGTTGACCACCGCGTGGCCCTGGGCCAACACGGCTTCGGCAATCGCGCGGCCGATGCCGTTGCTGGCGCCGGTGACGACCGTGACGGGAGTGCTTTGATCAATTGCGGTCACACGCGCTCCAGGATGATGGCAATGCCCTGCCCCACGCCGATGCACATGGTGCACAGCGCGTACTGGCCGGCGTGTTCGTGCAGGCGGTTGACGGCGGTGGTGACCAGGCGCGCGCCGCTGGCGCCCAGCGGGTGGCCCAGCGCAATGGCGCCGCCCCAGGCGTTCACACGAGCGTCGTCGTCCTTGATGCCCAGCGCGCGCAGCACGGCCAGGCCTTGCGCGGCAAAGGCTTCGTTCAGTTCGATCACGTCCATGTGGTCGATGGTCAGGCCCGTCTGCGCCAGCACCTTCAGCGTGGCAGGCGTGGGGCCAAAACCCATGATGCGCGGCGCCACACCGGCCACGGCCATGCCCACCACGCGGGCGCGGGGCTTGAGGCCATATTTGGCAGCGTTGGCTTCATCGGCCAGCAGCAGCGCGCAGGCGCCGTCGTTCACGCCGCTGGCGTTGCCCGCCGTCACCGTGCCATCGGGCCGCACCACACCCTTGAGCTTGGCCAGCGCTTCGATGCTGGTCTCACGCGGGTGCTCGTCCTGGCTCACGATGATCGCGTCGCCCTTCTTTTGCGGGATGTACACCGGCACGATCTCGCGCGCCAGGTGCCCGGCCTTGATGGCGGCCACGGCATTGAGCTGGCTGCGCAGGGCCATCTGGTCCTGGGCTTCGCGCTCAATCTTGAAGTCAGTGGCCACGTTCTCGGCGGTTTCGGGCATGGAATCCACACCGTACTTTTCCTTCATCAGCTTGTTGACAAAGCGCCAGCCAATCGTCGTGTCGTACACCGCGTTGTTGCGGCTGAAGGCGCTCTCGGCCTTGGGCATGACGAAGGGCGCACGGCTCATGCTCTCCACGCCGCCCGCGATCATCAGGCCCGCTTCGCCCGCCTTGATGGCGCGTGCTGCGGTGCCCACGGCGTCGAGCCCCGAGCCGCACAGGCGGTTGATGGTGGCCCCGGGCACGTCGATCGGCAAGCCTGCCAGCAGGCTGCTCATGTGGGCCACGTTGCGATTGTCTTCACCGGCCTGGTTGGCGCAGCCGTAGAGCACATCGGTCACGGCCGCCCAGTCCACACCGGGGTTGCGGTCCATCAGCGCCTTGATGGGGATGGCACCCAGATCGTCGGTGCGCACGCTAGACAGCGCGCCGCCGTAGCGGCCAAAGGGGGTACGGATGGCGTCGCAGATGAAGGCTTGGCGTTGTTGGCTCACGGTTTTGTCTCCTCGTTGCTTGGGGGTGGATTCGTTCAGGCGGCAGGGCGGATGGGTAGGCCCACCAGCCGCTCCAGCTCAGTCTGCGACAGGCCGGGCACGGTGTCGATGAGCTGCAGCCCTGTGGGCGTGCAGGCCAGTGTGCACAGATCGGTGTAGATGCGCTTCACGCAGGCGACACCGGTGAGCGGGTAGGTGCACTGCGCCACGATCTTGCTCGCGCCCTGCTTGGTCAGCAGGTCCATCATCACCCAGGTCTGCTTGGCGCCGATGGCCAGGTCCATCGCGCCGCCCACGGCGGGGATGGCGCCGGGCTCGCCCGTGCTCCAGTTGGCCAGGTCGCCCGTGGCGCTGACCTGGAAGGCACCCAGCACGCAAATGTCGAGGTGCCCGCCGCGCATCATCGCGAAGCTGTCGGCGTGGTGGAAGTACGCGCCGCCGGGCAGCAGCGTGACGGGCTGCTTGCCCGCGTTGATCAGGTCATAGTCCTCCAGCCCTGCAGCGGGCGCAGGGCCCATGCCCAGGA
This sequence comes from Acidovorax sp. Leaf73, assembly GCF_916855635.1. Lineage (NCBI taxonomy): Bacteria > Pseudomonadati > Pseudomonadota > Betaproteobacteria > Burkholderiales > Comamonadaceae > Acidovorax > Acidovorax sp. Leaf73. The sequence goes on along the minus strand of NZ_CAKASI010000002.1, from coordinate 403,489 downwards.
TGCCGTTTTCGCTTTGCAGGATGACTTCGCGGCCTGCCGGGATGTGGTTGGCGACCAGGGTCGGCTGGCCGATGCCCAGGTTGACGTAGGCGCCGTCGTGGATGTCTTGCGCCACGCGTTTCGCCAGCTCGTCTTTACTACGCTTTTGATAGCTGCTCATGCTTATTCTTTCTGCGCTTGGGCCGATATCAGGCATATTTCTTGAATCCGCCCGCCTGCGTGGCCGTGCGGTCGATCTTCACCACATGCGTCACATAGATGCCCGGGGTGACGATGGCTTCCGGGTCCAGCGCGCCCAGCTCCACCACCTCGTGCACGGTGGCAATCGTGGTCTTGGCAGCCGTGGCCATCACGGGGCCAAAGTTGCGCGCCGACATCCGGTAGGTGAGGTTGCCCCAGCGGTCGCCCTTCTCGGCCTTGACCAGGGCCACATCGCCGTGGATGGGGTATTCGAGCACGTAGTGTTTGCCATTGATCTCGCGCGTTTCCTTGCCCGCAGCCAGTTCGGTGCCATAGGCCGTGGGGCAGAAAAAGGCGCCGATGCCCGCGCCCGCAGCGCGCAGGCGCTCGGCCAGATTGCCCTGGGGCACCAGTTCCAGCTCCAGCTTGCCACTGCGATACAGGTCATCGAACACATAGCTGTCCACCTGGCGCGGAAAGCTGCAGATGATCTTGCGCACCTGGCCCGCCATGAGCAGCGCGGCCAGGCCCTGGTCGGCATTGCCTGCGTTGTTGTTGACCACCGTGAGGTCACGCGCCCCCTGGGCGATGAGGCCATCGATCAGCTCGCCCGGAATGCCGGCCGTGCCGAACCCACCTATCAACACCGTGGCACCATCCTTTACCCCCGCAAGGGCCTGGGCCACCGAGTCCGCCAGTTTGTTGATCATTGCAACGCTTTCTTGGTTTCTCTGTTGTCTCTTTGAAATTTGTTCGTATATAGAACAAATGTTCGCTTAAAGAATTATAGTTGGCATACGTATGAATTCCCAAACCCCTGAAGCCAAAGACCCCAAACCGAGCGACAGCTATGTGCAGTCGTTCGCGCGCGGGCTGGAGGTGATCCGCTCGTTCAGCGCTGCCACACCGCAGCAGACCTTGAGTGAAGTCGCCGCGCAGACCGGCCTGACGCGCGCCGGCGCGCGCCGCATCCTGCTCACGCTGCAGACGCTGGGCTATGTGGAGACGGATGGCAAGCTGTTTCGTTTGAGCCCGCGCATCCTGGATTTGGGGTTTGCGTACCTGTCCTCGCTGCCCATCTGGAACCTGGCCGAGCCGGTGATGGAAGACCTGGTGGAAGAGGTGCGCGAGTCGTCATCGGCCGCCGTGCTCGACGGCCTGGACATCGTCTATGTGCTGCGCGTGCCCACCCACAAGATCATGCGCACCACGCTGGGCGTGGGCTCGCGCCTGCCCGCGTGCTGGACGTCCATGGGCCGCATGCTGCTGGCCGGGTTGCCGGACGACGAACTGCAGGCCCGGCTGCAGGGCCACCCGATGCAGCGTTTTACCGAACACACCACCACCGATGTGGATGCACTGCTGGCCCACATCCGCCAGGCGCGGCAGCAGGGCTGGTGCCTGGTGAACCAGGAACTGGAAGAGGGTTTGATATCGATTGCCGCGCCGCTGACCAACCGCACGGGGCAGACGGTGGCGGCGCTCAACATCAGCGGTCAGGCCAATCGCACAAGTGCGGCAATGATGCAGGAGAGCCTGCTGCCCGCACTGCTGAGTGCGGCCCGGACCATTTCGCGCATGATGGGCGCACCGCGGGGGTGATGAAGGGGAAGGCACACCGAGAAAAGCCGGTGATCACCCCCGCAACGAGCAGCCCGTGCTAAAGCACCGACTCCCGTCTTAGTTGGAGAGGGCAAGAACCGGAGTCGCAACCCCAGTCGCTCGCCATGACAGGTGAAATCAGTTCTTGCGAAACCCCAGCACCAGCACCACGCCGCCCAGCACCATCGCACCCAGGCTCATCCACTGGGGGATATTGACGGATTCTTTTTCCTTCACGGTGAGCTCGAGCGGGCCCAGCTTGGCTTGGGTGGTGTCCTTGGTAAAGCTGAAGCCGCCGGTCAAAAACCCGGCCAGCCCCACCACCAACAACAGCACACCAACGATTCGCATTGCATTCATGACACTTCTCCCGATGCCGGGTTTGGAGGACTGCGACAAAGTGGACCCGGCTCCCGACCTTTGCGCCAGCCCAATGTAGGTGCGCCAGCGCAGGGCCAGCGTAGGACGCCGCCCCGGCGCGATGTAGCAGGCGGGCGCGATCCGAACCGCCTTCCCCTGTGCGCTCCGGGCTCTTACCCTGCGTGCTACCCTCACGCCCCATGTTCAGCCCCTCCCAAGCCGATGTGCGCCGCTTTCTGTGCGGTGTGCACGCCAAGACCCAGAGCGGCGCCCCCATGGAAGCCATCGAGACGCTGGCAAGCCTGTGGATCGCCGAGCACCCCGAGTACCACGCCGACCTGTCCGACGCCGATGCGGCCGTGGCACGCAACTACGACGAAACACCAGGGCAAACAAATCCCTTCCTGCACCTCTCGATGCACCTGTCCATCAGCGAGCAGTGCAGCATCGACCAGCCGCGCGGCATCCGCCAGGCAGTGGAGCTGCTGACGGCACGGCTCGACTCCTTGCACGACGCGCACCATGCCGCCATGGACTGCCTGGGCGAGATGCTGTGGGAGAGCCAGCGCGCAGGCCGTCCGCCCGATGGCGACGCCTACATCGCCTGCGTGCAGCGGCGCGCCACACGGGACTGACCACCCACGCTACGTCCGCTGGCCGGTCACAACAACTTGAACGCCAGCACCGCCACCATGGTAGGTGGCAAGGCACCCAGCAGCAGCCCCAAGGGGTGGATGGCGTTGTCAGCGAACTTCTCTTTCAGGATCGCCGCGCCTGCAGGGTTGGGTGCATTGGCAATCACAGTCAGCCCCCCACCCGTTACTGCACCCGCCACCAAGGCGACCTTGAACTCGTCGCTCAGGCCTTCGACCAACGAGCCCAGGTAGGTCAGCGCGGCGTTGTCCGTGAAGGCCGTGAGCGCCGCCGCCCCAAAGAACACGGCATTGGCGTCCATCTTCATGAGCACCGGCTGCAGCCACCACTGCTGCAAACCACCCAGCACCACCAGCCCGGCCAGGAAGAAAGCCACCAGCAAGGCCTCGCGCAGGATCAGCGGGTTTTGGTGGCGCTGGTAGGCCGTGGTGAACCCCATGAAAAACAGGAACAGGCCCATGAAGACTGCTGGGTGGTGCGCAAACAGCACGACAAGCCCCAGGAATACCAGATGCACCAGCATCACGGACACAGGCACGGGCGCCTCGTCCGTCGTGATCTTGCGTCCCATGTGCCCCACCTGTTGGCGAAACAGCAGCGTGGCGATACCGGCGTTGACCACCACCGCGACGGCCGCCTTCCAGCCAAAGTTGGACACCATGAACCACAGGTCCCAGTTCCACTGCGCCGCCACCATGAGCACCGGCGGCGCGGCGAACGGCGTGAGGGTGCCGCCGATCGAGATGTTGACGAACAGCACGCCAATGGTCGAATACTTGAGCTTGTCCGACAAAGGCTGCGAAAACAGGATGTCACGCAGCATCAGTGCCGCCAGCGTCATCGCAGCAGGCTCGGTGATGAAGGAGCCCAGCAGCGGAACGGCCGACAACACCACAAAGTACATCGCCACACCGCGCTGAAAAGGCATGCACCTTGCCAACACCCGCACCGCGGAGCCAGCCATCTGAAGAATCGGCCGCGTAGCCGCAATCACCATGATCGCGAACACAAACAGCGGTTCGGTGAAATTGCGCGAGTCCAGGTAGGCCGTGGCCTCCTGCTTGCCGCTGATGGAGAACATGAACAGCATGAGCACCAGCGCCCAGAAGCCGAATACCACCTCGACCTCGCCCAGCAAATGCCAGATGCCCGCATGCTTGGGCTGCGTATGCGCCAGGCGTTCGAAATACTTGGTGGAGAAGGTGTGGAGGATGGCCAGGCCGAACAGGACGGCACCGATCACCTGGATCAGGGTGGGAGAGGAGTTCATGGGTCGCAGAAAAACCGCGTGGCGGCCCGACCAGCGCATGAACCTGCCAGGCCACCATGGCGCCGACACCCAGCTTCCATTTTACCGTTGCACAACGGCGGCTCCGTGTAGGCGCAGCGCGCTTGGAACGCCTCTCACGGCATACACACAACCATGCACCGCACTCGGGAGTCGCGCTTTCCAGACAATGCGGGCACCGTACCCGGAGGCACCATGCACAGTCACCCATCCGCACAACCCTTGACTTCACCACCCCCTGCGCCGATCCCTGGTCCCGTGGCCTGGCTGGGCTATGGTGGCCTGCTGCCGTTTGTGACACTGGCGGCTGGGGGCCTGTGGGCACCCAGCACGCCCTGGTGGAGCGCGGCGCTACTGGCCTATGGCGCGGTGATTCTGAGCTTTGTGGGAGCGCTGCACTGGGGCTTCGCCATGGCGCTGAGCGGCCTCAGCACCGCCGAGCGCACACGCTGCTTTGTGTGGAGTGTGGTGCCATCGCTGATGGCCTGGCCTGCGACGCTGTTACCCCCAGCGGGAGGGGCAGCGCTGCTGGTGACAGGCTTTGTGGCGCACCTGGTGCAAGACCATCGGCTGGCCGCACGCACATCGCTGCCAGCGTGGTACCTGCCGCTGCGCTGGCGCCTGACAACCACGGCCTGCGTGTGCCTGGCCGTGGGCGCCATGGCTACCAGCCGCTGACGATTCGATAGCCCAGCAAAAAGCCCGCCGAAGCGGGCTTTTATCAACGGTGGTCTGTCGTTTAACGGAAACGCGACTGGGGCACCGTGTGCAGATCGCCGTCGAGGCCGCTGATGTAGTTGGAAAGCGCCTTCAGCTCAGCGTTGGTGAACTGCTTGGCCACACCGCCCATGATGGCGTTGCCACGGCCCACATTGGCGTTCTTCTCGACCTTGTAGGACTTGAGGGCCACGAAGAGGTAGTCGGCATGCTGGCCGGCGATCTTGGGGTACGAGGGATCAATGGGCTTGGCGAAGTTGTCGCCGTGGCAGGACACGCAGGCGCCCTTCTTCAACAGCTCGGCCACCTGCACACTGGGTTCGCGGCCGGGCTTGGCGGGCAGCTCGGTCTCAGTCTTGCCGTGCTGTTCGTAGTAGGCCGACACGTCTGCGATGTCCTTCTCGGACAACGACTCGGCGATGCCGCGCATGGTGGGGTGCTTGCGCTCGCCCTTCTGGTAGGCGACCAGCGCTGCCGCAATGTACTTGGCGCTCTGGCCCGAGATCATGGGTACCTTGTGGATCTCAGGAAAGCTGGCCTGGTAGCCAACAATGCCGTGGCAGCCAATGCACATGGCAATCTTTTGCTTGCCGGCTTCCACGTCGCCTTTGGCTTCCTGGGCATGGGACAAGGCGGTCACGGAAGCGACAGCCAGGGCAAATAGCGTGGTCAGCGTTTTGTTCATTTTGCGCGCACAATCTCGTGGAAGTTCAGCTCTGGGCTCTGATCAGCCGCCGATTATAGCCAGCGCCCTGTCAAGCCCATTCATCAACGATCCGGTGTTTTCCCCCATGAAATTCCAAGGCTCCCAGAACTACGTCGCCACCCAAGACCTGATGCTCGCCGTCAATGCCGCCATCACGCTGCAACGGCCGCTGCTGATCAAGGGCGAGCCCGGCACGGGCAAGACGATGCTGGCCGAGGAAGTGGCCCAGGCGCTGGACATGCCGCTGTTGCAGTGGCACATCAAGTCCACCACCAAGGCCCAGCAGGGCCTGTATGAATATGACGCCGTGAGTCGCTTGCGGGACAGCCAGCTCAACGATGGCGACAGCGCAGAGCGCGTGAAGAACATCCGCAACTACATCATCCAGGGCGTGCTGTGGCAGGCCTTCACGGCCGACCGGCCCGTGGCACTGCTGATCGACGAGATCGACAAGGCCGACATTGAATTCCCGAACGACCTGCTGCGCGAAATCGACCGCATGGAGTTCTACTGCTACGAAACACGCGAACTCATCAAGGCCAAGCACCGCCCGCTGGTGTTCATCACGTCGAACAACGAAAAGGAACTGCCCGACGCCTTCCTGCGCCGCTGCTTCTTCCACTTCATCAAGTTCCCCGAAGCCGACACCATGCGGCAGATCATCAACGTGCACTTCCCCACGCTCAAGAGCGAGCTGCTCAGCGTGGCGATGAAGACGTTTTATGACGTGCGCAACCTGCCCGGCCTCAAGAAGAAGCCATCGACCAGCGAACTGATCGACTGGCTCAAGCTGCTGGTGGCTGAAGACATTCCGCTCACCGCCTTGCAAAGCGCCGATAACAAGGTGGCGGTACCCCCGCTGGTGGGGGCGCTGCTCAAGAATGAACAGGACGTGAGCCTGTTCGAAAAGCTGGTGTTCATGAATCAGCGCAACCGCTGACTCCCCGGCAATGTCCCAACACCCTACCCCTTCGCTGGCAGACGGCATTGCCGACGCCATTGGTTTTGTTGGCGGCGCACTCGCCGGTTTCTGGCTGGGTCAGTGGCTGGGCATGGACATCTTTGCGCCAGGCTACGGCACCCCGGCCCTGGTGGGCATTGCCCTGGTGGGACTGGGCGGCGGCCTGGGCCTGCACGCTGCGCGGCGCTGGCAGACCAGTCGGCGCAACAAGCCCTCCAAGGATTGACGAAGAGAAAAGACCCATGGCTTTTGTAGAACCAGTCACCCTGCGCGACCGAGGCATCCGCCTGGAGCCCCTGGCGCTCTCCCACGAACACGGCTTGGCCGCCGCTGCGGCCGATGGCGAGCTGTGGAAGCTGCGCATCACCTCGGTACCCGAGCCCCAGGACACCCGCGCGTACATCGAAGCCGCCTTGAAGATGCGCGAAGACGGGAACCGCTTTGCCTTTGCCGTGGTGGATGACGCGACGGGCAAGGTGCTCGGCTCCACCAGCTACCACGACATCGTGCCCGCTGTGAAACGCGTGGAGATCGGCTGGACCTGGTACTGCCAAAGTGTGCAGCGCACCCACGTCAACACCACCGCCAAGCTCTTGATGATGGGTCACGCCTTCGACACGCTGGGCTGCCATGTGGTGGGCTGGCGCACCGACAACTACAACTTTGCATCGCAAAAAGCCATAGAACGCCTGGGCGCCAAGAAGGACGGCGTGCTGCGCGGCCACGCGCTGCGCCGCGACGGCACCATTCGCGACACGGTGATGTACAGCATGCGCTCAGGCGAGTGGCCTGAGGCCAAGGCGCAGTTGCTATATCTTTTAGAGCGTCGAACGCTTACCAAATAAGCGCTGGAGGCCAAAATCATGCTGATCGACTTCTTCTACACCCTGCGCTCGGCCAAGTTGCCCGTGTCAGTCAAGGAATACCTCACCCTGCTCGAAGCCCTGCAGGCCGGTGTGGTGGGCCCCAAGTCGGATGACGCATGGAGCCTGGACGACTTCTACAACCTCTCGCGCCTCACGCTGGTCAAGGACGAGAAGCACTACGACAAGTTCGACCGGGCCTTCGGCGCCTACTTCAAGGGCGTGGAGATGGTGGCCGACTTCACCAAGGAGATCCCGGCCGACTGGCTGCGCAAGATCCTGGAGAACGAGCTCACGCCCGAGCAGAAAGCCGCCATCGAGAAGATGGGCTGGGACGAGCTGATGGAGACGCTGAAGAAGCGCCTCGAAGAACAGAAAGAACGCCACGAAGGCGGCAACAAGTGGATCGGCACCGGTGGCACCAGCCCGTTCGGCCACGGCGGCTACAACCCGCAGGGCGTGCGCATTGGCGGCGCGGGCAAGAACAAGAGCGCCGTGAAGGTGTGGGAGCAGCGCGCCTACAAGGACTACGACGACCAGCAGGAGCTGGGCACGCGCAACATCAAGGTGGCCCTGCGCCGCCTGCGCAAGTTTGCGCGCGAAGGGCATGAGCTGGAGCTGGACCTGCCCGACACCATCCGCAGCACGGCCGCCAACGCGGGTTACCTGGACATCAAGATGGTGCCCGAGCGGCACAACAACGTGAAGGTGCTGCTGCTGATGGACGTGGGTGGCACGATGGACGAGCACATCCAGCGGGTGGAAGAGCTGTTCAGTGCGGTCAAGAGCGAGTTCAAGCACCTGGAGTTCTATTACTTCCACAACTGCGTGTACGACTTCATGTGGAAGAACAACCGCCGCCGCTTTGCCGAGAAGTTCCCGACCCTGGACATCATCCGCAAGTACAACAAGGACTACAAGCTGATCTTTGTGGGCGACGCGACCATGAGCCCCTACGAAATTCTGCAGCCCGGCGGCAGTGTGGAATACAACAACGAGGAAGCGGGCGCCGAGTGGATTCAGCGCCTCACGCACGCCTTCCCCAAGTTTGCGTGGATCAACCCCGAGCCCCAGGGCGTATGGCAGTACCGCCAGAGCATCAGCATCATCCAGCAACTGGTGAGCAACCGCATGTACCCGCTGTCGCTCAAGGGGCTGGAAGAGACCATGCGGCTGCTGTCGAAGTAGGCGGGATGGGGCCCCAGCGCTTTGGAGCCCATCGCGCGGAACTGTCTGACACGACGGGGCTGATTTTGGGTGCATAGTGGCGGTGGGCCGGTTTTGCAGCCAGCCCCAACCACCCAAACCACCTTCTCCTGCCGTGCCTTTTCGCGTCCTGCGCCCCACTGCCCTTTTCTCAACGCCGGCCCCATGGTCGGCGTTGCTGCTTTTCAGCGCGCTGTGCCTGCAGGGCTGCAGCCTGCTGCCGCGCGGTGAGGATAGCGAGAGCACAGGCTCGGCGCCCACCCCTGCCATTGCCGAATCGGGCACGCCCTCTTTCGCCGTTCAGGTCAACGCCCCCGCCAACGTGCGCGAGACGCTGGAGCGCCACCTGGAGCTGCAGCGCTTTCGCCACCTGCCCGATCTCCACGCCAACGAGCTGCAGCGCCTGCTGGGCGCAGCCGATGCCAACGCCCGCGAACTGTTGGGCACGATGGGCTACTTTGCACCCACCATCACGGTGGAGCTGACCGAAACGCCCGACAGCAAGGCCGCCCCGCGCACGGTGGTGGTCACGGTGCAGCCCGGCCCGCAGACCCGCATTGCCAGCGCGGACATCGACTTCACTGGCAACACGGGCGGTACGGACAGCTCCAGCGCGGAGCAACCAACAGAAGAAACCGGTACCAGCGCCAGCATCCGCCAGCAGCAGCGCGTGCAGCGCAACTGGTCCCTGCAGCCGGGCCAGCCGTTCACCCAGTCTGCCTGGGACTCGGCCAAGAACGACGGCCTGCGCCAGCTGCAGGCGCGCCGCCACCCCACCGCCCGCATCGCCAGCAGCCGGGCCGAGATCGATGCCGACCAACACGCGGCAAAGCTCAGCGTGACCTACGAGCCCGGCCCGCCCTACCGCTTCGGGCCGCTACGGGTAGAGGGCAGCCAGCGCTACGACCCCGACGGCGCCCGGCGCCTGGCGCGCCTGCCCACAGGTGCGGTGTATGACGAGGCCGAACTGCTCGACGCCCAGCTGCGGCTGGCCAGCAGCGGTTACTACGATTCGGTGTTCCTCACGCTCGACACCGAGGGCACTGACCCGCAGGCCGCGCCCGTAGTGGCCCAGGTGCGTGAGGCACCGATGCAAAAGCTGGTATTCGGCCCCGGCTTCTCGACGGACAGCGGCGCGCGCCTGTCGCTGGAGCACATCCACAACCAGTTGCCCTTCATCGGTTGGCGCGCGGTGAGCAAGCTCTCGCTGGACCGCGAGACCAAACACGCCAGCAGCGAATGGACCGACCTGCCCAACAACAACGGCTGGCGCTGGTTTGCAGGCGCCCAGCTGCAGCGCGAGGCGACGGGCGACTACGACGTCAACAGCGGGCGCGTGCGCTATGGCCGCAGCAAAAGCACCAAGAACATCGACCGCAACTACTTCCTGCAGTACGACTACGCCAACAGCCAGGGGCTTGCCGCCAACGTGCAGTCGCCCTCTGACACCAGCACGGCCCTGAGCGTGAACTACGGCTGGACGGGCCGCTACTTCAACAGCGCCACCGCCCCCACGCGCGGCCATGGCATCGCCGTGGAGCTGGGGCTGGGCACCACGCTGCGGCCTGAGCGCGACCCGTTTGTGCGCACCCTGTTGCGCTGGCAGTCGTTCATCCCCGCAGGCCGCGTGCAGGACGCCGCTGGCGTGGGTCGCAGCGCCCGCGTGGCCTTGCGCGCAGAGGGCGGGGCCGTGCTGGCGCGCGATGGCGCGCAGATCCCTGTCACCCAACTCTTCCTGACCGGGGGCGACACCACCGTGCGTGGCTACGGCTACCGCAGCATCGGCGCCCGCACCGACAACGGCCAGCTCTACGGCGGCCGCTACCTGGCCGTGGGCAGCGTCGAATGGCAGCGCCCCATCGTCTACCAGGGCGCCATGACCGACTGGGAGAGCACGCTGTTCGTGGATGCTGGCGCGGTGGCCGACCGCCTGGGCGACCTGGACCCGCGCGTGGGCATTGGCGCTGGCGTGCGCTGGCGCAGCCCTGTGGGGCCGCTGCAGGCCGACCTGGCCTATGGCGTGAAAACCAAGGAGGTGCGGCTGCACCTGCGGCTGGGGTTCAGCTTCTGATGAGCGCTGCACCCATGCCCCCCCACTCCCCGACACCCCGCGCACGCTCCTCCGATTTCAGCGCAGGCGCATCGCACCACCAGGGTGGCCAGCACCCTTCGCCACGCCGTGGCCGCCCTGCGCTGCGTGCACTGGGCTGGCTGTTGGTCGCAATGATTGCGCTGCTGATCGCCGCTGCAGCCGCCGTGTGGTGGTGGGCAGGCAGCAGCACGTCGCTGGCCCTGGCGCTGGCGCGCGCGGCGCAGTACCTGCCCGCCAACCAACAACTGGAAAGCCGCGAGGTCACCGGATCACTGCGCAACGGCGGGCGCATTGGCTGGCTGCGCTGGCGCAGCCCCAGCCTGTCGGTGGAGGTGACCGACATCCGCCTGGGCTGGCAGCTGGCCCCCCTGCTGCAGCGCCGCCTGGAGCTGGGCGAAGTGCATGCCGCGCGCGTGCAGATCACGCCGCTGGGCAGCCAGCCCAATGCGGAGCCACCCACACCCCTGACCGAACTGGTGCTGCCCTTGCAGATCGGCGTGCCGTTCCGCGTAGACCAGCTGCAATGGGCGGGCGCCCCGGCCGTAGAAGCCCAGGGCCTGGCCGGCGACTACCGCTTTGACGGGAGCGAGCACCGCCTGAACATCGACAGCGTAGCGCTGGCCCAGGGTCAATACACCGCGCGGCTGACGCTGGAGGCCCAGGCCCCCATGGCGCTGAACGCCACTGTGGACGGCACGGTGAGCGCCGCCGTGCCCGGCGGCACCACCGCCCTGCAGGTGGGTGCACACGCTACCCTGCAAGGCACGCTGGCCACAGCGGCAGCGCAGCTACAGCTGCAGGCGCGCATCAGCCCCACCGCCGCCCAGGCCGGGCCCACGGAGCCACCCCCTGCCCCTGCCCCTGCCAAACCACCCACCGCCAAACCAGCAGCACCGCCACCACCCGCCGCAGAACCCATGCAGGCCGACCTGCAGTCCACGCTGGCACCCTGGTCCCCACAGCCCTTGCAATCGGCCCAGGCCACGCTGCGTGCCGTCAACCTGGCAGCTCTGTGGCCCCAGGCCCCGACCACCCGGCTGCATGGCACCGTGCAGGCCGGGCCCACCGGGAGCGGAGCAACGGCCGGCACTGGTTGGTCCCTGCAGGCACAGCTGCGCAACGAACTAGCAGGCCCGTGGGACCAGGCCCGTCTGCCCATCACCTCCCTGCAGGCCGATGCCAGCTACGACGGCACCCGCTGGACGGTGCCCGGCGCCACTGTGAATACAGGCACCGGCGCAGTCACCCTGCAGGGCAACTACACCCCCACCACCGGCGCGCTGGAGGGCCAGGCTGAACTGCGCAACCTGCGCCCAGACGCCCTGCACACCGCCTGGGCAGCCGCCCCGCTGGCGGGCCGCGTGGGCGCGCAGATGCAGGGCGACGTGGTGCGCTTTACGGCAGATATCCGCGCCACCGGCACCGCCGCCTCCGGCAAAACCCCCACCAACCGCCCCGCCTTGCTGCGCATCAACACGCTGACCACCCAAGGTAGCTGGCAACCCCCGTCACCCACCCGGCCCGGCGGCACCTTGCAGCTGGAACGCCTGCTGCTGGACGCCCTGCAGGCCCGCATTGAAGCCACCAACCTGCGTGTGGCCCCCGGCGATCTGTCGGGCCAGGGCCAGATTGCGCTGACCGTGCCCGGCGCCACAGCGCGCGCCCAGGGCAGCATGGCGCCCCAGGCGGGTGCGGGCGACCTGCAGGTCCAATGGACCGACGTGGACCAAACCCAGCGCTGGCTGGCCAGCCTGCCGCTGGTAGGCCCCCGTTTGAATGAATCCCTGCGGGGTGCCACCGCCAAAGGCGCCGTGCAGCTGAACGCGCGATGGAAAGGTGGCTGGCAGACAGCGGCCCGGCAACTGCAAGCCGCCACCGCAACCACCAGCGACAGCACATCCCCCAACGCCAGCCGTGCGGGCAACACGCCGCCATCGGACAAAGCCACCTTCGAGCTGCAAGCCAAGCTCTCCACCCCGCTGCTGGACCTGTCACTGCCTCCCGGTAAAGATGAGGGTGGCGGTTCCACAGCCGTGCAACTGCGCGCTGTGCAGGCCGGCCTCTCGGGCACCCTGGCGCAGGCCACGCTGACGCTGGATGGCGAAGCCCGGCTGAATGCATCCCAGCCCCAGCAGATGCAGCGGCTGGCCCTGCAAACCCGCGCCACGGGCGGGCTGGCCACACCCACGCAAGGGGCGCAGGTGCAGATCAGCGAACTGCGGCTGGTGGCACAAGACACCGCACGCCCCGGCCCCTGGACGCTGCAACTGGCTGAGCCCATATCCATCACCGCACGCGCCACCACCGGCCCACGCTCGCCATCAACGGGCTACACCGTGTTGGCCACTACAGGCCAGGCCCGCCTGACCGGCCCCCAGCCCGGCACCGCCGTGCTGCGGTGGCAGCCCCTGCGCGTGGCCACCGGCGCGAACCCTGTGCAATTGCAAACCCAGGGCACCGTGCAGGGCCTGCCCATGGCCTGGGTCGACGCGCTGGGCCTGGGCAACACCCCGGCCGCCGCAGGCCGCCCTGCCCAGCCGCTGCTGGCCCGCATGGGGCTGGCCACCAGCATCGTGCTGGACGGGCAATGGAAAGTGGACAACACCCAAGGCCCCCTGCGTGCCAGCGCCAGCCTGCGCCGCGCCAGTGGCGACCTGCGCATCCTGGCGGGCGACGCCACCGCCATCACCGCCGTGCAAAGCAGCGGCCAGGGCACTGGCGCAGGCGCCACGGCGGTGATCGCCACCGAGGCCTCGGCAAACCCCTCGGCATCAGCTGCTGCATCCGGTGCAGGGGCAGGCACCGCCGCCGGTGTGCGCCAGGCCGAAGTTACCGTCGAGATCGAAGGCGAGGCCCTGCGCGCCCAACTCGCCTGGGCGAGCGACCGGGCGGGCGAGGTGCAGGCCAACGTCAGCACCCGCCTCACACCCGGAGCGCCCGGCGCCTCCGCCGCTGCGGGCGCCAGCCCCTCCTCGCCCGTCACCTGGGCGCCCGATGCACCCCTGGCCGGCACCCTGCGCGCGCGCCTGCCCGACGTGGGCGTGTGGTCGGCCCTGGCCCCGCCCGGCTGGCGCGTGCGCGGCACGCTGGACGCCAGCGCCACCTTGTCAGGCACCCGCAATGCGCCGCGCTGGGCCGGCACGCTGGGCGCCGACGACATGGCCGTGCGCTCGGTGGTCGATGGTGTAGACCTGCAAGGCGGCCGCCTGCGCGCCACGCTCCAAGGCAACCAGCTCAGCATCACTGAGTTCCGCCTGCAGGGCGGGCGCGGCAGTGGCGCGCGCATTGCGGGCTTCAGCGGCAACCGCACGGCCGCCCCGCAGGACGGCGGCACGCTCACCGCTACTGGCCGCGTGAGCTGGGGCGACAGCGCCACCGCAACCACGGGCCAGTCAGGCATCACCATTTCACTGCAGGCCGAGGCCAAAGCGCTACAGGTGCTGGTGCGGGCCGACCGGCAGATCAGCGTGTCGGGCCAGCTGCAAGCACAGCTTCAGCAAGGCCAGATCAGCCTGCGCGGCAAGCTCACCACCGACCGCGCCACTATCATCCTGCCCGACGAAACCGCGCCCACGCTGGGCTCCGACGTGGTGGTGCGCTCTGCGGCCAAGGACCGCGAAGACCAGGCCAAGGCCCAGGCCGCCGCCAAGGCCAACCAGGTAGCGGCCCAGGCCGAAACCGCCAAGCCCCCCGACATCGCCATCACCCTGAACCTGGGGCGCGACTTTGCCCTGAGCGGCCAGGGCATCACCACGCGGCTGACGGGCGAGGTGGACATCCGCAGCAGCGCCGTGCCCGGCGCCCCACCGCGCGTGACCGGCGAAGTGCGCACCGACGAAGGCCGCTACCGAGCCTGGGGCCAGATGCTGGACGTGGAGACGGGGCTCATCCGCTTCAACGGCCCCTACAACAACCCCTCGCTCGACATCCTGGCGCTGCGGCCCAACATCAGCGTGCGCGCTGGGGTGCAGGTCACCGGCAGCGCCCAGGCGCCGCGCGTCAAGCTGTATTCCGACCCCGAGTTGCCCGATGCCGAAAAACTCTCGTGGGTGGTCCTGGGCCGCAACGCCTCCGCAGGCGGCGCCGAAGCCGCCGTCATGCAGCAGGCCGCCCTGGCCCTGCTGGGCCGCCGTGGCGGCGGCAACACCAGCGCCAACATCGCCAGCCGCATTGGCCTGGACGAAATCGGCTTTCGCAGCGCCACCACAGGCGAAGACGCCAGCGCAGCCGCCCTCACCTTCGGCAAACGCCTGTCCAAGGATTTGTATGTGACCTACGAACGCAGCTTGTCGGGCACGCTGGGCACGCTGTACATCTTTTACGACCTTACCCGCAGCCTCACGCTGCGCGGGCAAACGGGCGAGAAGAGCGCGGTGGACATCATCTACACGGTGAAGTACGACTGAGGCTGAACACGCCAGAGAGTGTGCGTGTGCCCACTACAATGCGCGGCTGTCTTGCCTCCTCGTAGTTCAATGGATAGAACGAGTGCCTCCTAAGCGCTAGATACAGGTTCGATTCCTGTCGAGGGGACCAGTGACCAGTCCGCAAGAGTCCAAACTCTTCCGGACTTTTTTATTTCTCCTTTGAAATCAGCATCTTAGCTGTCCGCACCCATCCAGACCAGTCCACCCCCATCCGAGAAAATTGGGGGCACATTTGGGGGCACATTTTTCAAAAGTGGGGGCACATTTTTTATGCCCCCACCCAGGCGTCAGATGCCCCCATGGCCAAGGGCGGCCCCAGGGCGGTTTTCCGCGCGCCAGCGAGCCAGAACAGCTCCCTGAAACCGACCGAACCCACCACGCGGCGGCCGGATGTGCCCCCAGCTCGGCACGGATATGCCCCCACGCCTGACCAGCCAGGCCACTGCCCCGGAGGCAATTTCGCCGCGCGCGTTTGGCGCGAAACAAACCCACGAAACCCACCAAACCCACCAACCGGCCGCCGGTTGTGCCCCCAGTTCGGCACGGATGTGCCCCCAGCCAGCCCGGTTTCTGCCCCCAGACCTGACCGGCCGCGCGATAACTCTGCGCGCCACCGTCCAGAAATAACCCCCTCAAACCCACCAAACCCACCACGCGGCGGGCTGACCACCTGCCCAAAGTCCGCCTTTCGGCGTCCGCCCCGGCCACTTCGCCCAACTTCAGCATGTGTAGAGCGCGCACACATGCAGCACTCGTTTGTCCACGGCCGTCTGTCCATGACCATAGAGGCATGCACTCATCCACCGACATCCAACACGCAAAAAACACCCCTGCCTCTGAGTTGCGCCCTGTGCGCAATCGCCTGCTACGCCTGGCTGACGTGAAGCACATGACCGGCCTTGGCCGCAGCACGATCTATGCAGCCATCCGGGCCAAGTCCTTCCCGGCCGCCGTGAACCTGACAGCGCACGCCGTCGCGTGGCGAGAGTCAGAGATCGATGCATGGATCGCAGCCAGACCGGCCGCCGCCCTCCCCGTCGAACCACCGCCGCCGCCTGCTCCGAAGCCCAAGGCCCAGCGCGCAACCGTCACGGCACGGAGGGGTGCATGAGAATGCGCTGCCCCCACTGCAAGAGCTGGGCGAACGTGCGCAACAGCGTCGAAGTAACGCCCCTGCTGCGCGAGCTGTTCCTCGTTTGCAAGAACGCCGCCTGTGGCCACACCTTCGCGGCCGCCACCGAGATCAACCGCACCTTGTCCCCATCGGCCACGCCTGATCCGTCCATCCTGCTGCCCCTGAGTCCCCACGTCCGGCGCCGTGACGTGATGGAACAGATGGCACGCCACCCTATCGCCCAGTGCGACCGCCTGCCCCCGGCTGATGCCGACCGCGCAGGCGCAGAGACCGACGAGATAGAGACCGACGCGGCCGCCCTAGCGCCGTAGGTCCACCCCCACCCCACAGCACCGCCTTGCGGAGCCGTTTTGCGGCCCTGCGGCCCGAACTCCGCCCAAACAAACCCGCTTGCCCTTTTGCGCCCTTGATTCCCATGACCACCACCCCCAGCTCCTGCAGTCCTGGCCAGCCTGTTTGCCGTCCGTGCAATACCGCACACGCCGCGAACTTGCCGCGCCAGTTCGCCCCCAAACACCCACCAAAATCAACCAAACCCACCACGCGTCGCTATACTTCGGGCGTTACGTCACAAAAAGGCGTAATCGGGATTGGCGTCCCGTGTAACCCGCTGCGACGCAAGCCGCAGCCTCTCCCGCAGAGCACCTGCGGCTTGTTTGTTCGCGCCTCCAAGTTTTGGCGGCTCGGATGGGGAGCCGCAAGGCTCGCCGGTTCGCGCAAGCGGGTTCCCGGTACGCCAACCTGTTCGAGCCGCCGCCCCCAATTGGCGTTGGGAGTGACGGTTTTTGCAAACCGAACTCGCTTGGAGGCCCCCCATGGCTGACCGTACCCCCTCGGGCGCATCCGCGTCCGGCGCAGCTGCACGCGCGCATTCCTCTCCCTCTTGCTCTTGCCCTCCCCCTCTCGCTGACCGCGCCCCGCGTTTGCTGGCCCTTGATGCCGACGACAACGCAGGCGACCTGCGCACCACGCTGCAGGCCTATGGCGCCATCGAGAAGCTCATGAGCTGCCACGGCGCGCAGGACAGCCAAACCATCGTCGCCCATCGCGACGAGCTGGGCGCCCTGCTGCGGCTGGTGAACGACCGCTTTGCCCAGGACCTGGACGCGCTGGACTCCACGCTGCGGACCCTGCACAGCGCCCTCTGCGCACGGGAGACCCTGCAATGAAGACCTACCTCATCAAGTGCATTGACGGGGCGGGCACATTCCACCGCTACACCCAGCAGGCCGCATCGCATGTGGCCATCGGCTCTAACGCTTTCGAGCGCTTTGGAGACCTGCGTTTGCTGAGCGTGCGGAGGGTGTCATGAACGCGCCCGTTCGCATCAATCTCCAACACGCCTACGAACAGAACCGCCAGCGAATCGCCCAGCTTTGGAGCGAGGCAAAGGCCATTGCGTCCGGCGATGCAGCGAGCCGCTATCTGGTGCGCCAGGGCGTGCACGCTGCGTGGCCCGACACGCTGCGCCTGCATCCCGCGCTCGACTACTGGCACACCGACAGCCAGGGCCGCGCGGCCTGCATCGGCACCTTTCCCGCGCTGCTGGCGGCGCTGGAAATCGACGTGCATCCGCATGGGTTGTTCAAGCCTGCAATCCGTCACACGGTGGCTCTGCAGCGCTTTTATCTGACCACACGCGGCACACCTGCCCCGGTGCCTTCGTTCATCAAGGCCACGGGCACCGATGGGCACATCAAGGGCGCGGCGGTGCGGCTTGCTCCGCCGCGTGCGCAGGCCGATGGCGTGGTGCTGGGTGTCGCCGTGGGCGTGGTGTCCGCGCTGCGCTTCGCCTCTGCACTGCGCATGCCGGTGTGGGCCGTGTCCGATGCGGCGGCGCTCGCGCATTTCCGCTGGCCACGCGAGGTCACGCACCTGCATGTGTTCACCGACACCAGCGAGGCCGCGCACGCCGTGCCCGCCTGCGAGCTGGCGCGCAAGGCCGCGCGCTGCGGGCTGAGCAGCTACGTCCAGACCATCACCAATCCCGCTCCCAACGTTTGAAGGAATCACCATGGCAAAGAAGAAGGCCAACGCCACAAGCACGGGCGCGGCATCGAACGACACCAGCGCACAAGCCGCAGTGCCAGCGACCGCAGCAGCTCGCGCTCCCGCGCTGCAGTTCACCGTGTTCACCTCCACCGAGCCCGAGCGGCTTACCAAGGTGCTGAGTCTGAACCGCGACGGCACGCTGAACAAACAGGCGGCCGCTTCGATGATGGCGGGCACTGCGCAGCGTGTGCGCGTCAGTGGCTTGAATGAACTCGCGCAGGCACTGGACCACCTGAACCCGGCACAGGCCGTGGGCTGGGGCATCTGCGCGCCGGAACAGGCCGCCATCGTGGCGGAGCGGGATGCGCAGGTGAACGATGGAGCGCACGGAGCCATCTCCCGCACGCGCCAACACTTCGCGTTTCCGCGTGGCCCTGGCGTGCTGATGCTCGATCACGATGGGTGCCCGAACGGCGAGCTGAACGCGGACGAGCTGCGCCAGCGTTTAATCGATGCATGCCCCGCGCTGGCCGATGCGCCCATGCTGTGGCGGCCGAGCTGTTCGGCTGGTGTGCAGGCGCCTGATGGGCGCGTGCTGTCGGGCTTGGACCGGCACCGCCTTTACATCCCGGTGCGCGATGCCTCACGCATCCCGGACGCGGGCAAGACGCTGTTCACGCTGCTGTGGGCCTTTGGCCAAGGCTGGTATGAGGTGGGCCGCGCTGGGCAAGCGCTGGAGCGGTCCCTCATTGATGCGACCGTGTGGCAACCCGAGCGGCTGGACTTCTGCGCGCCCCCGGTGCTGCTGGACGGCCTGGACCGCCCTGGCTCTGCAGCGCGCATTTATGGCGATCCTTCGGCCCTGTTCGACCTGGGCTTGATCGAATGCGACGGCGAGACCCGCAAGCAGGTGCAGAGCCTCAAGCGCGCGAAGCGCGAGGCCATCGCCGGGCAGTGTGCGGCGCAGCGTGAACGCTGGGCCAATGCCAAAGCGCCATCGCTCGCCATGCGGCGCGGCATACCGCTGGAGAAGGCGCGGGATGTGCTGGTGCGCGCGAGCGAGAAGCGGGTTCTCATGGGCCACTTCATGCTCACATCCGCCGAAGGCGAGCCGGTCTCTGTCGGGGAGATTCTGGACGCCCCGGACCGCTGGCACAACACGCAGTTCGCGGACCCGCTGGACCCGGACACAGACCGGCGTGTGGCCGTGGTGAACCTCAAGAGCGGGCAGCGGCCGTACCTCTACACGCACCGCCATGGGGGCATGCGCTTTGAGCTGATGCGGCAGTCGGCGCGCGTGCAGATTGGGCGGGGGATGCGTGTCGCAACGACCGACGCTGTTTTGTCCGTCCTCAAGAGCCGGGGCGAGCT
The DNA here is from genome assembly GCF_916855635.1 of Acidovorax sp. Leaf73. Taxonomy (NCBI): domain Bacteria; kingdom Pseudomonadati; phylum Pseudomonadota; class Betaproteobacteria; order Burkholderiales; family Comamonadaceae; genus Acidovorax; species Acidovorax sp. Leaf73. The sequence continues at coordinate 383,935 of NZ_CAKASI010000002.1, read as the reverse complement.
GTTCGACTATGGCGAGGGGGCGATTGCCTACGTCAGCGAGGGCAAGGCCCGGCCCGTGTCACCCGACTGGCTCACGGACCACATGGGACGCGTGTGCGACTTCTATTCGGTGCGCAAGCGCAAGGATTCGGCGGGCGATGACCAGACCGAAGAAGGTGCAGAAGACGCGCCGCTGGGCGTGGCGCGCGCCATCCTGGCCAAGCATGGCGAGCGGGGGTTCAAGAAGCTTGTCGCCGTGGTCACAGCCCCCACGCTGCGGCTCGATGGTTCCATTCTGGACCGCCCCGGGCACGACGACGTTTCCGGGCTGCTGTTCTACAGCGAGCACCCGAACCCGCCGAAGGTGCCCAGCAGTCCCACGCCAGCCGATGCGCTGGCGGCCCTGCGCTTCCTGTGGCGCCCCCTGGCCTTGTTCCCGCTGGTGGACGATGTGGCGCGAGGTGTGGTGCTGCATGGCCTGCTGTCGGCCGCGTTGCGGGCGAGTCTGCCCACTGCCCCCGGCATTGGTTTGGATGCGCCTGCGGCGGGGAGTGGCAAGACGCTGCTTGCCCGTTGTATCGGGATTCTGGCGATGGGTGCAGACCCGGCCATCCTGCCGCCCGCAGACACCGACGAAGAAACCCGCAAGCGCCTGTTTGCCGTGCTGCGCGAGGGCCAGCGCGTGGTGCTCTGGGACAACGTGCGCGAGCCCTTAGGGTCCGCGTCGCTCGATGCGTTTCTGACCGCACCCACGTTCGCCGACCGCATCCTGGGCAGTAGTGAGACCGTGACGCTACCGAACCGGGCGCTGTTCATCGCCACGGGCAACAACCTGCGCATGACCTCGGACACCTGCCGCCGGGTGCTGACGGCGCGCATCGACACGCAGAGCGAGAAGCCCTACACGCGAGATTTTTCTTTCGACCCGGCGCAGATGATGACGAACGACCGGCTGCAGTACGTGGTGGCCGCGCTCACCATCGTGCGGGCCTACATCACGGCCGGGCGGCCCAAGGTGGCCAAAGGGCGCACGGCAAGCTTCGAGCATTGGGATGATCTGGTGCGGCAGCCGCTGTGCTGGCTGGCGGGGTTGGTGCGGCAAGCCGGGGACCCGGAACTGCCATCGTTGGGCGACCCGATGGAGGCGGCCGCCAGGGCCTTCGAGCAGGACCCGGAGACCACCAAGCTGGCCGCGATGCTGGAGGCGTGGCACGAGGCTTTCGGGGGGATGCAAACGACCGTGGCCAGTGTCATCCGGCGCGGCGATACCGACGAGCGGCTGGGCGGGGCGATGGACGAGATTGCAGGGCAGGCCGGGAAGGTCAACTCGCGCATGTTGGGCCGCTGGGTGGAACGGATGACCGGGCGCATCGTCGGGGGCAAGCAGTTCGTGCGGCAAGGGTTGAGGGCGGGTGTCCTCCATTGGTCGGTGCATTCCCTGACCTCCGCGAACGCGGTGCGTCCATCGCCGGAAATAAACCCTCCAAAACCCACCAAACCCACCAACGGCGATCTGGAGGGCGCCAATCGCGGGCCGCGAAACGTGGACGCGCCATTGACCGCTACAAACCCACCAAAAGGCACCAAACCCACCAAAACGGGGGGTCCGGACGCCTCCGATGCCCCCGGCGCGGTGGGTTTGGTGGGTTATGGGGGGTTTATTCCAGACGAAACGCGCGCGAGTTTCGGAGGGACGGCGGCGCCTGCCTGGCCAAACAGCGGCGACTCGACCGACGATGTGGAGGTGTTCTGATGACCGCCGCGCGTTCGGGCCAAGCTCCCGCCTTGGTGGGTTTGGTGGGTTTTGGGGGGTTTACTTCGGACGACCGGCGCACCGAGATTTGCGAAACCGTGCCAGAAGGCGAGCCCACCGTGGTGGGTTTGGGGGGTTTTGGTGGGTGTTTGGCGGTCAACGGCGCGCACAAAATTTCCACCGATGCCGAATCCAGCGAGTCCGACGTGGTGGGTTTGGTGCCAATTGGTGGGTTCCTGGCAGCGAATCGACCGAGCACGATTGACCCTCATGTCGATTCCAGTAACGCCGCCGTGGTGGGTTTGGTTGGCTTTGGTGGGTTCCCGCCAGCGGATGGCGCGTCCACGTTTTGCGCTGACACCGGTTTGACCGATGCCGACAAGGCCCTGGCCACGGCCGCGCGGGGCATTCTGCAGACGCTGGAATCCGCTGGGTTGACCCTGGCTGTGACGGATGCCGGAGCGCTGCAGGTCTCGCCCGCAAGTACCTTGCGTCCCGACCAGCGCGTGGCCATCCGCGACCACCGCGCGGGCCTTGTGGCCCTGCTGCGGATGCGTGGCGCGCGGTTCGTTGATGACGAGCGCCACCGCTGCAGCGACTGCGTACACCTGCAGCGCAAAGGCTATTGCGCGATGGCGCAGAAGGGCCTGATGCCGGGCGTCAATCCGTGGTTCATGCCAGCGCCCAACGTGCTGCAGCACTGTCACTTCTTCCACCCGAACGCGGTGGAACTGGGGGCGCCATGAGCAAGGCTACTTTCGCCACCGGCGACACCACACCGGCCAAGGCTCCCATGTCGAACGCAGAGCGCCAGCGCAAGCACCGCGAGAAGCGCAAGGCGGAGTTGCAGGCATTACGCGCCGGTGCTGCGGCCCCGCTGTTGTTGCGGCTGGCTCAGCCTTTGCCATCGGCTTTACCAGTTGCAGCCTCTGCGCTGCCCGATGACTCGCCATCCCTGCGCATGCAGCTCGATGCGGCCCGCAAGCGCTGCGAAGTGCAGGCGGCAGAGCTGGCGGCCCTGCGTGCTGAGCATGAGCCCTTGGTGGCCCGTTTGCTGGCCTTGCGTACGGTGCTGAGGGCCGTCATCGGCAAGTTCTCACCGGCGGCCCGGCATGTGGCGCGCAGCCACTTGCAGGAGACCGGGTTTATCGAGTGGCTGGACGCTGATTGATCGTGGCCAGGGCCTCGCCCTGCCCGGCCGCTGTGCCTGGCTTTTGTTCTTCTTTTTCTCCGTGTTCCCTTCCATTTTTTCCTCTGAAAGTTCACCATGTTTGCCAATGAAACCCAGGCCCGCGCGGCCTATGTCTCCGCCAATCGCAAGCTCGAATCCGCCCTGGCGGAATACACGCAAGCGCGCACCGAGCTGCACAAGATCACCGGCGAGTTCTCTGCCGTCGATCAGAAGCTGTCTCTTCAATTCAACACGCGCACGGGCCACGCCCAGTCCGCAGAAATCACGCTCACCGACTGCTGAAAGAAATCACAACCATGACCACCGCATCCAACACCACCACCCCGATTCAAGATGAGTTGACCCAGGCCCAGGCGGCCTACGACACCGCGCTGCAGACGTTGCTCAAGGCCTGCGCGGATTTCAACGAGGGCTCGGGCAAGCAGTACGCGGAGCTGATGCAGCGCCATGCGGACCTGCGCGGCAAGATCGCCGCCCATGAGGCTGCGGCAGAGACCGCCACGCTGGAGTTCAAGCAGTTGCTGGCGGCCGCGAATTTTGAGAAGACGAAGGCCGTGAAAGAGGCGCTGTTCAAGAAGAACGACGCCCTGGCCATTGCCGAAGAACTGCGCGAGGTGCTGGCCGATTCGGAGCGTACGACTTTGCCCCTGCGCGCCAGTGCTTCGCGCGCTGCGGAGCACTACGCCAACGCACACGAGGCGGCCTATGGGGCCTATGCGCGGCTGGAAGCCTACAAGGCCCTGGCGGAGTCCGAAGAGGCGCTCACGCGGGCCATGGCGCTGATGACGCATGCATCGGAGCCCACGGGCATCGACCGGCAAGCCGACGATCCACGGGCCTACCGGATGAAGTTCATCTGGCAGCGCCTGTCGGCCGTGGCGATGGAGCGGCCGGAGGCACAGCAGCGGCCCGAAGTGGAGGCACTGGGGCCGCTGGAGCTGGGGGCGTTTGCGGGGCGTGCGTTCCTTACGCCGGTGAAGGTGATGCAGTTGCAGCGGGCGGAGGCGGAGGCGACGGCCTGAGCGTCAACATGAACCGAGCCGGGCGCATGCCCTGGCCCTGAAACACGAAAGGCCCCGGCAGCAATGTCGGGGCCTTTTTTTGCAGGTCGGCATTCGGCGAATCGCGGTCGTTCATGACGAAGTACTGTGCCCAGACAGTTCGGCTGAAAAAATCCACCTCAGCCAGGGATGGTCGATGTCAACAAGAAAGACGAACAGTTTCATAACAATAAGCTTCGGCTAGGATTCAGCCCAACCATTGAACAGGACTTTGCTTCGTATGGAACATCACATGCTGCTTGTCGACATCGCGGGCCAGTTCCACCGCAATGGCGCCAATCTCGCTGTCACTACGGGTGGTGTTGCAATCGCGGCCGACCGTGCCGACTATGTCCGGAGTCTCCTGCCTCCCGGCCTTCCCAAGTGGGGGCAGTGCACTTTTGCACAGGCGAAGGAAGTGGGGCGGATCGTGGCACGCGAGTGCCTTGCGGTCGGCGCAGTAACCCGAGATCTCGCGACGCTAGCGTGGCAGAAATTCTGGGAAGACAGCGCGGCCCACGAACACATGTTGAACCGCCTCCAAGGCGGAAAGGCAGGCCTGCTGAAGGCCGCTAACATCGCCAGGACCATGGCCCTCCTTGATGGTGCGGTAATCGCAAGCGGCCATGCTGCATATCTGTCGAAAGCAATCGAACGTGCGCAAGCGCATGGCCCCATAACCATTAGTCAAACGCTGATTTTTGATGATGAGCTTGGCGGCGAAAGCCGAGAGTCATTCATGGAGTTATGGAATGGAGCGCGACCTCAATTCAGAACCCAGACGGTTGGCGTCACATTCAAGACTTGTGATGTCCGAATGACAACGGAAGAAGATGAGCCATTGCTCATGCTTCCCGACTATGTGGCAGGCTTGCACCATTGCGTACAGTTAGCGGATGCGGGGCCGAACACGTTTCCATTGACAGCCTCCCAAGCCAGTGAGTGCTTAGCCTCGATGAGAAGCAGAAAACTCAAGATCGTCAAGAACTCTTTCGATCTTGACTATCGCTCAATGTTTGGTGACGCCATCGCGGCCGCCGAATCTGAGATGCGCAGACGATATCCGAACGGTTGACTACTTCTACCCGACAGGAAGAAGCCCGGCGACACCCGCAACTTCGGTGCATTTCGATAAAGCCTTGTGTTTCGACCAGAAAAGCTAGGCTCCGCTTATGTGCGCCGATGTCGGCTTCGACTGTTTGAGCGGGCCACGCGAATTCGCCCGATTGGTGTCACCAGCTCCGTAGGCTGCAAAGCGTTCATTCCGATTGCCTGCGCGAAAGTAAGCATCGATCCCGAAGCCAACGGTGCATACGCCCTAAAGCTGGCAATGACTCACAGTCGGCTTGCTCGCAGTCCGAAAGTGCCATTGGAAAACTCTAGCCCTGCCCGCTGACACGCTATAGTTTGCAGAGTTGAAAATTGCCTGGTTTAGCGGAAACTTGTATTTGGACGTTTGAACAGCCCTGTGCCTCAAGACCCAGGTTGCAAGCTATTTCCAGGACAAACCAGTGTCAAAAATATCCCGCACGATCCAGTTTTATCTCGCTGGTTTTGCGACCTAAATTGCGTTAGAGCTTGCCATGCCGAATCCGCGCAGTCTGACAAAGCAAAAGCATGAACGCTACCAAGTAGGGCTGCTTGTTGGCGAGCTGAATCGGCGACATCGATCAACGTACCAAGTGGTAGCCGAACCGGATCCACCAGAGGCAATCATTCGTTCCGGACGCACCACGCGATGGGCGGAGGTCGTCACCGCCTTTTGGAATGAGGCGTACGCGAGAGATCTCAATTCCTACGCAACGCCGGGTGAAACTCACGCGTCTGTGGGGAATGGGCCGTTCATGGACATGGATCTTGAGTTCGCCTCCAAGTTCGTCACGGCACTGAAGTCGAAGATGGAGAAGAAGGGGTACGTACCGTTCCGCGAGCAGTATGGCCCTGGATATCTAGTTGCCTCCATACAGTACCCATTTCTGGACGCACACACCTTTGAGTGCATTCGAGAGGAGTGGCAACGGAGCCAAGTCAATGACCTCGGCTGCTTTCGCTCTGTCTACGTGACATTTCGCGTAAACCCGGGATATCGAGTAGTTCGATGGAGGCCGGAGTGATGATCGCTAACAGGTCGTTCGACACGGACGCCCAACGGCGGCCTCTCGCTTCGCTCCGGTCCTCTCTTTCGGTCGCCGATGAACCCCGACGATAGACAACACAACACATGGAAAGCGCACTCTCAGCCCTTGAAGCATTGATAGAACGGCATGCTGAGGTAGGCAAAGGTTTGTATGACCGATGCGAAGGTAGCCTCTACCCTGCTGATACGGTGGCCCTCGCGGTGCTAGATAGATCAATGAGCTTGATCCGAGGGTTCGTACTTCTCGCACGAAATGGCGGCTACATACCGGCTGCGGGTTTGCTGAGGATGCAGCTAGACAACGTGCTCCGGTTCTACGGCATCAAGCTATCTGGCGATCCACACGGAGTTGCCAACAAGGTAATTCAAGGCGTAGCGCTAAGAAAGATTGCCGATACCTCTGGCAAGAAGATGACAGACGCACGCCTGAAAGAACTTTTGGCGATAACCAACCCTTGGGTCAATCACGTCTATGCCTTGTCGTCTGGGTACATCCATCTGTCTGAGCAGCACGTGATGCACCTATTGCAAAGATCCGCGCGAGACGAGGACGGGGTCCGACAGCTGGCAATCGGAGATGAGGACGAATACCTCAGTGAAGAGCAACGGCTTGACCTCGCAAACACATTCCTTGTGATATCGAAGGGAGTGTCAGAGCTTGTCAAAAGTTGGTCCTCTGATCGGGAGTCTTACGGCACAAAGGCTGAAGTAGCCGCAAGATTCAAAAGTGCCGTTTAACCCTTCAATCGCGAGACCAGTCTTTAGCCGCCACGGCTGCTTTTTGGCCGAATATTGACGCGCCGTCTTTCTAGCCCGTAACGTAACCGGGCACTTGCCCTCATTCGATAGTGGCAAACAAAGTCCGTCAAATCCCGTCATCCGAAACAACTCGGAAATCGACCCCAAGGCCGCACCACGCCTTACGCAGCCCACGGTCGGCAAGGTCGGCAAAAGCGGGCTGTTTAGAGGGCAGGTGAGGCGGGGTCTCCACTGCGCGCTGGGGCCCACGTAGGACCTTGTCAAGAACCAGGCCTGTCCATAGTCCTGCAGGGAATACCATAGTGCGCTCAATTGGGTTCTGGCATTGACGGAGGGCGAATTGACAGGTTCGGTAGAAACAGCCTGGCAAGGAGGCGAGCGAGGCTGGATCCTCCCTACTCCCCATCACGCTTCGACCTGTTTTGCGCTGAGGGAGCCAGATGGATTCCGTCGGTTGATCTCTGGTGTAGTCATGTTGGAAAACGTCACCCCAAACGTTGTAACCGCTGGCCGAATATCGAGTACCTACCCCCTATGCAAGTACAAGCCCCGACAAAGCTACACGCTCACAACTGATATTCTCACTCTCGGTTACATCCGCAGAGGAAAAAATGAAACGCAGCGAAGTTTTTACGCCGACTACCCAGCCAACCGTCACATACATCGGCGAACACCTGACTGAGAAGAGACGCACCCTCAGACGTGCCCTCGAAATGGGAGGTGCGGTGGTTACGTTAGCGGGACCTTCCAAATCCGGCAAGACCGTGTTTGTTGAAACTGTGGTGGGGAAAGATAACCTTATTCAAGTCACAGGGGCCAGCGTTTCCAGTGCCGATATTCTGTGGAAGCGAGTCTTTGACAAAGTGGGAACTCCAATCCCGAGCACACAGGCGGTGGCCAACTCACAGGAGCAATCTCAAGGTGGATCAATTGAACTCGGCGCCCCCGGCTGCAAGGTGGCAGGTTCGCTTGGAGGAAAAGCACAAGCAGGCAGTACGGTCACGAGCAGCATTGCGCCCGACTATCTGAACCTCATCGTCCGAGAGTTCTCTGGAACCGACTTCATCATCTTCATAGATGATTTTCACTACATCCCCAAACCAATCCAGGACGAAATTGCGACTCTGGTAAAGGAAGCTGTGCGACAAGGGGTCATGTTCGTGTGCGCGTCCGTGCCGTACCACGCAGATGACGTCATTTTGGCTAACCCTGACCTGCGGGGGCGAATGGTAAAAATTGACTTCGACTACTGGAATCCCCTAACACTTAAAAAGATTGCAGAGAAGGGGTTCGAGGCATTAAACATTAGCGTGCCAGACGCAATCGTTGAAGCGTTTTCTCGTGAGGCAGCTGGGTCCCCTCAGCTGATGCAGTCGCTATGTCTAAACCTCTGCCACGAGTTGGAGATAAAGCAACGCAGCGAGACAAAAAAGCAAGTTCCATGCGACTTGGCGATCATCAAAAAGGTGTGTGTCATGACATCTTTGATGACGGACTACACATCGGTGATAGATAGCATGAAGGATGGTCCCAAGACTCGCGGGGAACGCAGGAAAACGTACAACCTGCGTGCTGGGGGAGAGCAACTCGATGTGTATCCACTACTCCTTCGCGCGATAGCCGCCGATCCGCCAGAGCTAACTATTCGCTATGCCAATCTCAACGGTCGGATTGAGCGACTTTGCAAGCATGGAGAAAGTCCAAGTGGGTCAAGCGTCACAGGTGCGTGTGCACATATGGCAGAAATCGCGAATGCTTCAGGCAGTGCATCAATTCTGGAATGGGACGGCGAAAGTGATGTGCTCGACATCCGCGATCCATATCTACTTTTTGCGCTGAGGTGGTCCGAGGTTGCTTGACGAACGGGCCGCGACAATTGACGCAGTACCTCCCGGTCGTACTGCTTCCCAGCTGATCGCGTGTTGCGACACATTCCGGCAAAAAATGAGATCCACACAACGAGAGGTCATATGCGATTTGCGCTGGTCAATGGTCAGAGGACTGATGCGCAGCCAAAAACACGGGGACTGTGCCCAGGTTGCAGCAAGGAAGTTACAGCGAAGTGTGGTCCTCACAAAGTCTGGCACTGGGCTCATCTGAGATGTTCCCACTGTGACCCATGGTGGGAGTCAGAGACGCAATGGCATCGCGATTGGAAAAACCGCTTTCCAGTCGAATGGCAAGAGATTCCTTTGCAAAATCCAGTCACTCGCGAACTTCATATTGCCGACGTTCGCACACCGAACGGCTTGGTGATTGAATTCCAGCGGTCAACCATTTCCCCAGAAGAAGTGAACGCGCGTGAACAGTTCTATCAAACGATCGTTTGGGTCGTCGATGGTACGAAAGGACAGTTCGATGCAACTTACTTCAACTTGAGTCGCGGGCGCGTTGTGGATGGCATGGCTTACTTCAAGTTCGTTGGTCGTAGCAAGCTGTTCCATCGCTGGCACAGACACAAGCCCGTCTTCATCGATTTCGGAGACGCAGGCTTCTGGCGTATCGCTAGCTTCGATCCCACAACCAAAGAGGGTTCAGCGCTCCTCGTATCTCGCGATAGCTTTGCTGCACATGCATCTTCAGGATTGACGGATTTCAGTGCAAACGGCGGACCAGCATCGATCTAGCATGTCCTGCGGTTCTCGCCATCCTTTGGTTGTGTCTTGCTTCGATGCCGTTCCTACTTGGTCGCTACCAATGCGCGCACAACAGTCTATGTTCGACGAACACTTGGTGCTCGGTGCCAATCCACCAACTCCCATCGCATCAAAGGTGGCGGCCCTTGCAAGAATGATTCGCCCATCAGTAGATCGCGGGTCTCACTTGTGCCTCTTTCTCATTCCTCCCAAATAGTCCGCCCACCACTGCATCAAATTGGTCCGGTCCGCCATGTACGTGGTTCGGTGGTACGCCGCCCTGATCTCGTTTTTCTCGCGGTGCGCGAGCTGCCGCTCGATCACATCCGGGTTCCAGCCGTGTTCGTTGGCCACCGTCGAAAACAACGCCCGGAATCCGTGGGCCGTGGCAATGCTCTTGTAGCCCATGCGCGCGAGTGCTGAGTTGAAGGTGTTCTCACTCAGTGGCTTGCTGGGGTAGTAGGGACTGGGGAACACCAGTTCGCGGCCTCCGCTGATGGCTTCGATCTTGTCCAGCACTTCGAGGGCCTGCTTGGACAGAGGCACGCGGTGTTCTTCCCTCATCTTCATGCGCTCTGCGGGGATGGTCCACAGGGCCGCCTTGCGGTCGAATTCCGCCCAGCGCGCGCCGCGCACTTCCCCGGGCCTGCAGGCCGTCAGCATGAGCATGCGCAGGCCCAGCACGATGCTGGGTGCGCCGTCATAGGCCGCGAGTTTGCGCGTGAACTCGGGCAGCTCTTTTTCTGCCAAGGCGGCTCGGTGCTGGACGGAGCGAGGTTTGAGGATCTCGGAGGGCACGAGATCGAGCATGGGGTTGGTGTCGATGCGCTGGTGCGTTACGGCCCAGCGGTAGATGGCTTTCACGCGCTGCAGCACGCGGCCGGCCTGATCGCTGGCGCCACGCGCCTCCACCGCCTTGACCGCTTCCATGACCTCCCTGGCCTTCAGGCTGGCCATCGGCCGTGAACCGAGGGTCGGGAACACATCCGACTCAAGAGAAGCCCGGATGCGGCCCATGGTGACGGGCTCCCACCGGGTGGACTGGTGTTCGAGCCAGTCGCGGGCCACGGCTTCGAGGGTGTTGCGGTTTTCGTGGATGACCCGAGCTTTGTGTTCCTTGCGGGCTTCTCCGGGGTCCTGGTTGTCTTGCAGCAGCTTGCGGGCCTTGCTGGCGGACTCCCGGGCGGCCTTGAGGCTGATATCGGGGTAGACGCCGAAGGCCAGGCGCTTTTCTTTTCCGGCAAAGCGGTACTTCATGCGCCAGTAGCGCCCGCCTGCCTTGGTGATTTCGAGATAAAGGCCTAAGCCGTCGGCGTGTTTGCCAGGTTCAGAGAGGGTGCGGAGCTTCGTGTCTGTGAGTTTCAAGGGGCACCAAAAAGGGCTGGGGGCACAAATGGGGGCACATTCTGCCAGCGGCTTTCTAGAAGTGAGTATTCATGCGGCCTAGCGGGCAGAATGTGAGAGCTGTCGAGGGGACCAAATTCATGGCGAAATGGCTTCTATCGCTTGATAGATAAGCGCTGAAAGCTATCAAAATAGAAGCATTTTCACGGCAGGCTCCTCGCAGTGTGTGCGGTGGAGTCTGTAGCCACACGAAGGCCCGCCGCCCTCAGCTTCTTGAACCGTCTCCGCGCACGCCGCTGTCGGAAGTAGCCTTGGTTGCCTCACCAGCTTCTTCGGTATTGACCGCCGTACCCGCTGCCGCGCCGCCCAGCGCACCCGCAATGCCGCCCAAGGTGCCTCCGACGACCACGCCGACCGGACCAGCGACTGCAACGCCCACGGCCGCACCGGCAGCCGCGCCCGCCATCATGCCGCCGCCCACCAGCACGGAATGGGCCTCGCGCTCTGCGTCTTCGGGCTCCAGGGCGGTCTGGGCGCCAGGTCGCGGGTCTTGCGACGGGATGCCGTAGCCGGGGCGGGCTTGGTCGGCCAGGTCTTCATCCACCGGTGGGGTGGCCGGATGAGGGAGTGTGGATGGATGCATGTGCGTCTCCTGGAAGGGGGTGACAAAACAAAACGGTTTCATCTCCCTCTCTTTTAGGGTCCACTCAGCGCCGTGTGCGCCATCCTGCAGACCGTGAGGCTGTCGGACAATGCCCAGTGCCCCCGGCAGATGCGCACTTTCTCAAGTCAATACGCTAGTTCCCCACCTAAGATCAGCCTATGTCGGCATCCCCTTCCATCCTTCCCTTTGCCCCACAGCCCTCCGCCAGCGCACTGGCGCAGGCGCTGGGGATTCCCGTTTTTTCCCCGCACTGGCACATGCCGCAGTACCCCGACGGGGCCGTGGGGCCGTGGCAGATGAAGCGCACTGGGGTGGGGCTGGACCGTGGTTACCACAGCGGCCCGTGTGTCACCTCGGGCTCGACAGTGCTGATGCGCCAGAGCGCTGCGGGCGGGTGGGAAACCTGGATGTCGCTGTCGCCGATGGAAGTGGAAAGCCAGGAACTGGCCTGCCGCCATGCGCGGGGCCACACGGTCGTGATGGGCCTGGGCATGGGCTGGGTGGCGGCCAACATCGCGCTGCAGCCCACGGTGGAGCGCGTGACCGTGGTGGAGCGGGATGGGGATGTGCTGGAGCTGTTTGGCCGTTGCCGCGTGCTGGAGGGGCTGCCGGAGTCTGCAGCGCGCAAGGTAGAGCTGGTGCAGGCCGACGCGCTGCAGTGGCAACCCCAGGGCGCGCCCGTTGACTTTCTGTACGCAGACATCTGGCTGTACCTGGCGGAGCCACAAACCCTGGCGGAGGTGCAGCGCATGCAGGCCAACGTGCACGCTGACCAGGTGTACTTCTGGGGGCAAGAACTGGTGTTGGGTGCCATGGCCAGCGCACAGGCGGCGCCCGGTACGCCCGCATGGACCGACGCGGTGGACCGTGCCGTGCGCGAGACAGGTTTGCCGCTGCTGGCGCAGGCCGAGGAAGGGTATGCCAACCTCATTGCGCGGGTGTTGCAGCTGCGCCAAGGTGGCCGACCCACCGCCGGTTGACCGGCTGGCAGCCCAGCCAAGGGCCTCGGGCTTTTGCGTTATTTGGTGAGCCACTTGCGCTGCGCGCGCGGCTGTACGGTGATGTCGACGCTCTGGTGCACGGCTGGCTGGCCGCTAGCGGCGTCGGTTTCCACCACGTCTTCCAAAGCGATGTCCTTGACCTCTGAATGGGTCGCTGCTTCCAGGTCGGCCAGGATGGCGCTGACCTTGCGTTCAGCCTCAGCGACCTTGGCTTGTGGCAACGGCGAAGTGCGCATCATGGGCGGCTCCTATGAGATAGACCCATTCTGACCACGGAGCGCGCTCTGTGCGTGTCATCCTTTGCCGACGGCCGGGTGTCAGCGGGACGGCCATCCCGGAAGTCTGGACATGCCCAGGCGGTGCGCGATTTCAGGCCGCCTGAGGCGCTGCGCGGTCGGCGCCAGAGGGCCGACCAGCAGTCATCGCACTGCCCATGGAAGCCGCCACGATGCAGCCAATGGCCAGCCACTGAATGGCGCTCAGGTGCTCGCCCAGCAGTAGCAAGGCGAGCACAGCAGCCACCGCAGGCTCCATGCTGATCATGATGCCGAAGGCCTCCTTGGGCAGGCGCTTCAAGGCCATCATTTCGAGCGAGATCGGAATGGCGCTGGACACCGCCGCCACCGCCAAGCCGATGAGCAGCACGGTGGGCGACAGCAGCGCAGCGCCCGCATGTACCACGCCCACCGGCACCACCACCAGCGCCGCCACCAAGAGGCCCAGCGACACCGTGTGCCCGGCGTGCAGGTGCCCGGCGCGCTTGCCGAACACGATGTACAGCGCCCAGAACACCGCCGCGCCCAAGGCATACAAAACTCCCACCGGGTCCAGCGTGCTGCCGTTCAAACCCAGCGGCAGCAGCATGCCCAACCCGGCCATGGCCAGCGCCACCCACACAAAATCCACGGCGCGCCGCGAAGACCAGATCGCCACCGCCAGCGGCCCTGAGAACTCGATGGCCACCGCCAGCCCAAACGGCAGGGTGCGCAGCGACATGTAGAACATAAGGTTCATGCCCCCCAGCGCCGCGCCGTACAACATGACGGCACGCGCATCGGCCCGCGACAGATGCCAGCGCCACGGCCGCCACAGCAACAGCACCAGCAACGCCGAAAAGCCCACGCGCACGGCAGTGGTGCCCTGCGCCCCCACCACCGGAAACAGCCAGTGCTTGGCCCAGGAGGTACCAATGCCCAACGCGGTGACGGAGCCCAGAACGGCCAGAAAGGGGAAAAAACGGTGCAGAAGGGAAGCGCTCATGGGTTGAAAATATAGTGTGACCCCTGCGTGCTTTTTGCTCGATTTTCAGGGTCCGCGCGCAACTTTCGCTCACCACCACGAGGCGCCCCATGCCCGCCACCCCAGCAATCGACCGCTTTGATATCGCCATCCTGGACATCCTGCAGGCCGACAACACCACACCCCAGCGCGTGATTGCGCAGGCGGTCAACCTGTCGGCACCCGCTGTGCAGCGACGCATCCAGCGGCTGAAAGACAGCGGCGTGATCCGCGCCAACGTGGCCGTGCTGGACCCGGTGAAAGTGGGCAAACCGCTGACCATCGTGCTGGAGGTGCACCTCGAAAACGAGCGTCCCGACCGCACCGCCCCGCTGCGCGCGCGCATTGCCGCCGAAGACGCGGTGCAGCAGTGTTACAGCGTGACGGGCGAGGCGGACTATCTGTTGGTGGTGAACGTGGCGTCGATGGCCGACTACGAGGCGCTGACGCAGCGGCTGTTTGAGGGGGATGACAACATCAAGCGGTTCAGAACGTCGGTCGCACTGGCCAGCCTGAAGACCGGGCTGCGTGTGCCGCTGGACCACGCGCTTCCAACTGCCTGACTACAGCCCCAACGCCCTGCGCATCTGCGCGCCCGTGAGGCGCTGGCGCGGGCCGCCCAGCAGCTCGCACATGCGCGCATTCAGCGGCGCCTCCATGCCCTGCTGAGCCGCCAGCCTCACCACAGCACCGCTGAGTGCATCAATCTCGGTCACACGCCCGGCTTCCAGGTCGTCCCACATCGACGAGCGCGCCTTGGCGTCGATCTGCAGCATGCGTTTTGCCAGCCGGGTGAAGAGCCAGTTGGGCAGGCGCAGCACATGGGGCAGCAGCGTGGGCGACACGGCGGTGACCTGGGCGGGTGCGATGCCTGCGCGCGCCATCACACGCAGCGCCTCAGTTTGCAGGGCAGCAAAGACGCGGCGGCAGTCGCGGTCGAGCAGCTCTTGCCGCAGAGGCAGGTCGGATAGCGCATTGACCGGGTTGTTGAGGTTGAGCAGCAGCTTGCCCCACTGCACCGCACGGATGTCGGCGGGCAACACGGTGGCTAGGCCTGCAGCGTTGAAGACCGGCGCGATGCGTTCGGTGACGGCATCACGCTGCAGTTGCAAATGGCCCGCGGTGGCACGGTGCACCTGGGCGCCGCGCAGCACCACGTTGTAAGGCACCATGCCCGCCAGAACACTCAGGCCTGGCGCCCGGGCTGTGACGCGGGCCACGTTGTCAACGCCGTTTTGCAGCGAGATGACGGGCGTTCCTGGCGCACAGGCGTCGGCCAGTTCGCGCGCAGCGGATTCGGTGGCGCCGCTTTTGACGCACAGCAGGATGATGCTGTCCGGGCCCGGCGCAGCATCGGCCAGCGTGTGGGCCAGTTGCAGTGCAGATACCGGCACGGTGCGGTCAAAGCCGTCCAGGTCGCTCACCTTCAGGCCGTGCAACGCGATGGGCTCCAGCGCATGCGGACGGCCCACCAGGCAGACCGGCTGGCCGTGCGCGGCCAGGCGCCCACCCACATAACAACCAATGGCGCCTGCGCCGAGAACGATGAAGTGCATGCGGATGCTTTCTGGATCAACGGAAGACAGTGCACCACGATGGATGCGGCGCCTGCGCATTGTGCGGCGACACGCCTACCGGGCCTGGCGCAGAGGCGACGGTATCTGCAGGCACCTGCAGCCTGCATATTTTGAGCTTTTTTGGCCCCTGGCGCTTATTCATCAAGCGCCAATAGCTATCAAAATAGAAGCATCATCAACAGACAGCACGTGCGCCCAACGGGCCTTCCAGCAGCAGACCTCAGCCAAACCGCACCGTCACCAGCAGCCCCCCCAGACGCGGCGAAGCGCTGAGTTGCACGGTGGCGCCATGGCCCTGCGCAATGGCCTGCACGATGGCCAGGCCCAGGCCGCTGCCCGGAGCGCCTTCCGAGGTTTCGCGCACAAAACGCTGCATCACGCGCTCGCGGTGCTCGGGGGCGATGCCGGGGCCGCTGTCTTCCACCGTGAGCACGGCGGCATCACCCTCGCGGCGCACCTGCAGGTCCACCTGGCCGCCGGGCGGGGTGTACTTGATGGCGTTGTCGAGCAGATTGCGCGCCAGCATGCGCAGGGCTTCGGCATCACCACGCACGGTCACGGGCACGGTGGCGGCGTCGGAGTGAAGCAGGCCTACATCCATGCTGCGCGCCTGCGCGGCTGGGGCCACGTCGGCCAGGGCCAGCTGCGCCGCGGCGTGCAGGTCCACGGGTTCGGTGGTGGCGGTGCTGGCCTCTTGCCGGGCCAGGGTGAGCAGTTGCTCCACCAGGCGCGTGGCGCGGTCGATGCCGGCCGACAGGCGTTCGATGGCGACGGCACGCGCGGCATCATCGCCCGCGCGCTGCAGGCCCTGCAGCTGCAGGCGCAGCGCGGCCAGGGGCGAGCGCAGTTCGTGCGCGGCATCGGCCACAAAATGCTCCTGCGCGTCAAAGGCGCGCTGCACGCGCTCGAACAGCAGGTTGAGTTCACTGACCAGCGGCTGCACTTCGTCGGGCAGTTGCGCATCGCTCACGGGCGAGAGGTCATCCGCCTGGCGTTGCGCCAGCTGGCGGCGCACGCGCTCCACCGGGGCCAGCGACCGGCTCACACCCCACCACACGGCCAGCACCAGCAGCGGAGCCATGATGGCCAGCGGCGCCAGCGTTCGCAACGCCAGGCTGCGGGCCATGTCGCGCCGCGCGGCCATGTTCTGCGCCACCTGGATCACCTGCGAACGCGTTTGCATCGAGAACACCCGGTAGGTACCGCCGCGCGCCTGCACGTTGGCAAAGCCCAGCACGGCGATCTGCGGCAGGGCCGCGCCCACGGCGGATTCAAAAATGCGCAGGCCTTCGTTGGTCCACACCTGCACGATGAATTCGTGGTTTTCGTCCTCGGGGTCCAGGCCCGGTCCCAGCCCTTGCGCATCCACCGGCAGGCCCGAACGCAAGGCCAGCGCGGTTTGCTGCATGTGGTAGTCGAACAGCGCATCCGCCTCGTCCAGCGCACCCCGGTAGGCCAGTGCGCCCTGCACTGCGCCGGCCAGCACGATGGCGGCCAGCAGGAACACCAGCAGACGCATGCGCAGAGAGCGCGGGAGCATGGACTGCAGCGCGCTGCGCCAGGAGGTGGTTGGCACGTTCTTCATCTCTATCCATCCATCCCCGCCGCATGCCCAGGGCGGGAGATTGCGCGGGGGCAGCCAGCAAGGGCCGCCCCGCAGCAAAGGCTGTCGTCCCCTTGGGGGGAAGCGGCGAAGCCGCTCAGGGGGGTCATGCCTTCGGCACGAGGTAGCCCACCCCGCGCACGTTCAGCACCAGCTCGGGCCCCAGCTTCTTGCGCAGGCCGTGGATATAGACCTCCACCGCGTTGCTGCTCACCTCGTCGCCCCAGCCGTAGAGTTTGTCTTCCAGCTGCTGGCGCGACAGCACCATGCCGGGCCGTGCGATCAGCGGCTCCAGCACCGCCCATTCGCGCGCCGACAGCACAACAGGAACTCCATTCACCGTGGCCTCGCGCGTGGCGGGGTTGATGCACACGCCCTTGTGCTCATACACCGGCTCGGCCCGCCCTGCAGCGCGGCGCAACAGGGCGCGGATGCGGGCGAGCAATTCATCAAGGTCGTAAGGCTTGAGCACGTAGTCGTCCGCCCCCGCGTCGAGCCCCTCGATGCGCTGGGCCACGGCATCACGTGCGGTGGCCACCAGCACGGGGGTGCGGTTCTTGCGCGCCCGCAGGTCGCGCAGCACGGCCAGGCCGTCGCGCTTGGGCAGACCCAGGTCCAGCAGCACGAGGTCATAGGGCTGGGTGCGCAATGCAGTGTCGGCGGCGTCGCCGTCACGCGCCCAGTCCACGGCGTAGTGTTCGGCGCGCAGCAGGTCTTGCACGGCTTCGCCGATCATGGGGTCGTCTTCAACTAGCAAGAGGCGCATGGTGGGCAAGCATAGCCAATGAAATCAATCGGGCCACCGAAGTGGCCCGTGCAGGCATCGCATCACAGCGGACCACAAAGCTCAGCGCAGCGGTTCTGGCCAGGAGGCTGTCGGACTTGGAGCGTCGAAGCGAAAATTGGCCCCAGCGAGGACAGTTTTTGCCGGATTTGCAGCCCCATAGCCGGGCTATGGGGCAAAAAGACGGTAAAAAATGGACCGCTGCGGCCAATTTGCAGCCGACGATTTCCAAGTCCGACAGCCTCCTCTCCTACGCGTTTCGTCGCAGACAGTACCGAAAGTACGGCAAGACGGAACAACGACGCCAAGAGAGCTTTTTGGGTCGCTTACCCCAGGCGCACCGGCACAAAGATCTTGTTGCCATCACGCTCGATCAGCAGCGCCACCGACTTGCCCGTGGTGGCCTTGGCCATCGCCGCGCGCACCTGTTCGATGTTTCTGGCGGGCGCACCGTTGATGGCCAGCAGCACATCGCCCGGCTGCACACCGGCCGCCGCTGCGGGGCCACGCGCCTGTTCGATCACCAGGCCCTCGCTCACTCCCACCTCGCGGCGCTCCTGCGGGTCCAGCGGGCGCAGGGACAGGCCCAGCTGGCCCTTGCCCACGGCATCGTCGTTGCGCGCCTGCTTGGTCGCCTTGTCGCTGGCGTCGCCCAGCGTGGCGGTCAGCTCCAGGGGCTTGCCCTGGCGCCACACCGACAGCTTGGCCTGCTGCCCCGGCTGCGCCTGGCCCACCCAGGCGGGCAGGTCGCCCGAGGCCACGATGGGCTGGCCGTTCACCTGGCGAATCACGTCGCCCGCCTGCAGGCCTGCCTTCTCGGCCGGGCTGCCCTTGCTGACGCTGGCGACCAAGGCGCCCTCGGGCTTGTCCAGCTGGAAGGATTCAGCAAACGCCTGGTTCACCTCCTGCACGGCCACGCCCAACTGGGCGTGGCGCACCTTGCCGGTGGCCACAATCTGGTCCTTGATCTTGGCGGCCAGCTCGATGGGGATGGAGAACGACACGCCCTGGTAGCCGCCCGAGCGGCTGTAGATCTGCGAGTTGATGCCCACCACCTCGCCGCGCGCATTGAACAGCGGCCCGCCAGAGTTGCCGGGGTTCACCGCCACGTCGGTCTGGATAAAGGGCACCAGGCTGTCGTCGGGCAGCGAGCGGCCCTTGGCGCTGACCACGCCCGCCGTCACGCTGTTTTCAAAGCCAAAGGGCGAGCCGATGGCCAGCACCCATTCGCCCACCTGCAGGTCGCGCGTGCTGCCCAGGCGCACGGTGGGCAGATCCTTGGCGTCGATCTTGAGCACGGCCACGTCGGTCTTGGGGTCGGCGCCCAGCACCTTGGCGCGGAACTCGCGCCGGTCAGTGAGCTTGACGACCACTTCGCTCGCGCCCTTGACCACGTGGGCATTGGTCAGCACCAGGCCATCAGGGCTGACGATAAAGCCCGAGCCCTGGCCATGGGTGGGTACGTTGGGCTGGCCTTGTGGGCCCGCGCCGGGGAAGCCGAACTGGCGAAAGAATTCGTAAAACGGATCGTTCGGGTCGATCTGCGGGCCACGGCCCTGGCGGGCAGCGGGCTGCTCGTCATCGTCCTCATCGTTGGCCATCGCCGTCTTGGTGCTGCCCGTGACGCTGATGTTGACCACGGCCGGGCCGTTCTGCGCGGTGATCTGCGCAAAGCTGGGCAGCGCACCGCCCAGGGCCATGGCCGTCTGCGCCACGATGGGCGTGGAGGGTGTGACCGCGCTGGCCTGGTGCCCGCTGATGAGGCCGGCGCCGGTGGCGCCCACAGCGCCCGCGGCCACCAGGGCCAGGATCAGGCGGCGGGGAGTGGATGCAAGCGTGTTGTTCATGGTGTCTGCCTTTTCAATCAGGGTTGCGATGGAAGGCAGTGTGGGCACGGACACTTAGACGAAACTTAGGCGGAGTCGGTAAGCCATGAACCCGCGGGTATCGGTGCCGCATCCTGGTTTACTACGCCCCGGCAACTACCTCAGTCTTTGATATCGCACGGCCCCACGCCAGTGCCACCGTGCAAGGGCCGCCCCGCCGCACGGGTGGCGTCCCCCTGCCCGCATCGCGCAGCGATGCGAGAGCGGGGGGAAGGCGCGAAGCGACTCAGGGGGGTGTTCTCTTGTTCACAGGAACATGCCGCCCGACGCCTCGATACGCTGGGCGTTCACCCAGCGTGTGGCCGGTTGCAGCAGCGAAGCGACCAGCGGGCCGATATCGTCCGACACGCCCACACGGCCCAGTGCCGTCTGCGCGGCCACAAAGGCGTTGAGTTGGGCGTTGTCGCGCACCGCGCCGCCGCCAAAGTCAGTCTCGATGGCGCCCGGGGCCACCACGTTCACGGTGATGCCACGCGGGCCGAGTTCTTTGGCCAGGTAGCGGCTCAGCACCTCGATGGCGCCCTTCATGGCCGCGTAGGCGGCGTAGCCCGGCAAGGCGAAGCGGGCCAGGCCCGACGACAGGTTCAGGATGCGGCCGCCATCGTTCATCAGCGGCAGCAGGCGCTGCGTGAGGAAAAACACGCCCTTCAGGTGCACGTTGACCAGCGCATCGAACTGCGCTTCGGTGGTTTCGGTGATGGGCGCATGCACGCCCATGCCCGCGTTGTTGACCAGAAAGTCAAACCGCTCGCACTGCCAGTGGCTGCGCAGGGTTTGCTGCAGCTGCGCAGCAAAGGCTTCGAAGCTGGCTACATCGCCCACATCCAGCGGCAAAGCCACAGCACGGCGGCCCAGCTTTTCGATGTCGGCCACCACAGCCTGGGCTTCGGCGGCCTGCTGGCGGTAGGTCAGCACCACGTCGATGCCGCTGTGTGCAGCGGCCAGCGCTGCGCTGCGGCCCAGGCCGCGGCTGCCGCCGGTGATCAAAACGACAGGGGTGGGGGCTGAAGAAAGGGATGAAGCGCTTGTCATGGCAGGTCCTTTGCAGTGTCTGAAGCCCGGTCACACCGCGTGACCGGGGCTGGGGATGAACTTTATTGGGGTGCCAATCAAAGATAAACCATGCAAAATATGATTCATTGTCCATATACCAATAACAATGAACCCTTTAGACCGCATGCAGATCTTTGCCCGTGTGGCCGAGCTGAGCAGCTTTACCCAGGCTGCGCAGGTGCTGGGCCTGCCCAAAGCCAGCGCCTCTCTGGCCGTGCAGCAGCTGGAGGCCCACCTGGGCACGCGCCTGCTGCACCGCACCACGCGGCGCGTGCAGCTGACACAAGACGGGCAGGCCTTTTACGAGCGCTGCAAGGATCTGCTGGATGACGTGGACGAGTTGCAGGCCATGTTTCAGCAGCCCGATGGCGCGGCGCTGCGCGGGCGCGTGCGCATTGACATGTCCACCGGCATTGCCCGCCAGCTGGTGCTGCCTGCGCTGCCCGATCTGCTGGCCCGCCACCCGCTGCTGGAGGTGGAGCTGAGCAGCACCGACCGCCGCGTGGACCTGGTGCGCGAGGGTTTTGACTGCGTGATCCGCGTGGGCCCGGTGGCAGAACCCGGGCTGGTGGCCCGCCCTCTGGGCCTGGTGCGCGTGGCCAGCTGCGCCAGCCCGGGCTACCTGGCGCGCAAGGGCACACCCCAATCACTGGCCGACCTGGCGCAGCATGACCTGGTGCACTACGTGAGCACGCTGGGCACCAAGTCCGCCGGATTTGAAACGATGGGCGACGACGGCAGCCCGCAGTTTCACCCCATGGCTGGGCGTGTCACCGTCAACAGCGCCGAGGCCTACCTGGGCGCCTGCGCAGCAGGGCTGGGCCTGATCCAGGCGCCTTTGCTGGGCGTGCGCGAGCTGATCGACCGGGGGCTGATGGTGGAGGTGCTGCCGCACCACCCTGCCCCGCCCATGCCGGTGACGCTGATCTACCCCCACCGGCGCCACCTGCCCCAGCGCGTGCGGGTGGTGATGGACTGGCTGGCCGCAGTGGTGCAGGCGCATCTGCAGAGCGAGGCCCATGGCGCACCTGCCGCCGCATGAAGGGTTCACGCGGCGCTTCGACTACGCGCAGTCAATGGTTTCCAGTGGATTGAGACCGAATCGACAGCTATTAATTAAATAGCTACTAGCGCTTACTGGATAAGCGCTAGAGGCCAAAATCACTTAAAAATCACATGAACAGTGTCATCGCAACCCTCACCAAGTCCCGCCCAGCCTCACCCGGTGAAGCGGTACACGATGGCCCCCTGCACCACGTCGCCCGGCGCCAGCCAACGCACCGGAAACCCGGGCTGGTTGGGCGCATCGGGATACTCCATGGGCTCCAGGCAGATGCCGTCGCCCGGCTGCCATAGCCAGACGCCCTGCTCTGCGCCCCGCCCCAGGTCGCGCACCGGATCAGCCTTGAGGCCGTGGCCTGCGTAAACCTGCACCCCGGGCGCGGTACTCCATACCTCCATGGTGCGACCAGTGAGGGGCTCGCTCAGCAGCGCCGCAAGACGCAGGCCTTGCGAGGGCGTGACGGGTGACACCGGTGGCGTCCGCACCGCGCCCTCTTCGTCCCACACATGGTCATCCAGCACCAGGTAGTGGTCCAGCCCACCCGCCCGCGCCAGCTGTTCGCTGGGCTCCGCCACGGCGGCACCCACGCTGCGGGCTTGGCGAAGGTCGAAAGGCGTGGCATCTACAGGCTGCACCAACCCGCTAGGACACACATCGGCCGCCAGCGGTACATAGCGGCTGGCGGGCACTTGCAGGGTGTGGCCGTGGGTGCTGCCAGCGCCCGCCAGGTTGAAGAACGCGTGCCCGGTGATGTTGAGCAGCGTGGGGGCGTCCAGCGCCTCGCCCGTCCACGCCATATGCAGCGCGTTGTCGGCCGTGATGTGCAGGCGCAGTTGCAGGCGGAGCGTGCCCGGCACGCCGTCGTCCTCGGTGCGAAAGGTGTGGATCAGGGTGAGCGCATCGGCCTGCACGTCATCCACCGCAAACACCTGAAAGCGGCTGCCCTTGGGCCCGCCATGGTGGTGGTGGGGGCCGCTGTTGGTGGGCAGTTGCCGCTGTGCGCCATCGGGCAGAGTCAACAAACCACTGCGCAACCGCCCAGCCCAGCGGCCGATGAGGGCGCCCATGGAGAGTTGCCCGTCCAGGTAGCCCTGCAGGCTGTCGTAGCCCAGCGCCACATCAACGAGGCCGCCCTGCCCGTCGGGCACCGCCACCTGTACCAGCCGTGCGCCGTAGTTGCTGACGGCCACCTGCAGGCCACCAGCACCGCGCAGGGTGAAGAGGTCAGTCGGTTGGCCGTGAAGCTCTTGCTGAAACGCTTTGCGTGAAAGGGAATAGGCCATGGCTGCGAGTCTATTTGGTGGCGGACGCAGCGGGCGCGTCGCGCGTGACCAGCCAGATGCCCCCGCACACCAGCACCAGGGCCAGCAGGTTCTTCCACTCCAGCAGCGCCTCGCCCAGGAACAGTGCTGACAGCGCCGCGCCGAAGATCGGCACCGTGAAGTTGAACACCGTGACCTGGCTCACGCGGTTGTGCTTGAGCAAGATGCTCCACAGCGAAAACGCGGCCGACGACAGCAGCGCCAGGTACACCAGCAGCACGGTGGTGCCCCAGGTAAAGCCCGTGAGCGAGCCGCCCAGGCCCCAGCCAATGGCCAGCAACGCCACGCCGCCAAGCCCCAGTTGCCAGCCCGTCATCACCACCGAGTCCATGCGCTGCGACACCTGCTTGCCGTAGATGCTCGCAGCGGCCAGCACGAAGGCGGCGATCACCACAAAACCTTCGCCCAGCAGCGTGAAGTCCATGTCCAGCGTGCCGCGCCCCAGGTTGACCACCATCACCCCCGCAAACCCCACCACGCAGCCCCACAGCTTGGCGTGGCTCAGGCGGTCGTTGTGATAGACCCAGTGCGCAAGCAACACGCTGAAGAACGTGCCGGTGGCATTCATGATGGAGCCCTTGACCCCCGTGGTGTGCGCGAGGCCCACGTAGAAGAACACGTATTGCAGCGTGGTCTGCGCCAGGCCCAGCACCACCAGCTGGCGCCCGGCCACAAAGCCCAGCCCCCAGATGGCCTTGCGCGTGGCCACGGCCCAGGCCAGCAGGATCAGCCCCGCGCCCAGAAAGCGCCAGCCTGCAAACACCAGCTGCGTGGGAATGTCATTGCGGGCGATGCCGAACCAGGCGTAGCCGGTCTTGATAGCGGGGTAGGAGCTGCCCCAGAGCAGGCAACACAGCAGCGCCAGCGCGATGACGACCCTGGGGTCGGAAAAACGGGGATGTCCCATGTGAGTTCTTGGTTTCTCTAGTGAAACAGCCCGTGCAAAGACGGGCCGTGAGGGGGAGGCTTGCAGCCCCAGGACGCAGCCTGCAAGGCCACCGTTTCAGTGATCCGTTGCGCTACGCGCCACCACCAACGCATGCGAAGGGCGCAGCCCCGGCACGGGCAGCCGCGCAAGGGCCGCCCCGCCGCGGATGCGGCGCTTTGCTTGTGTGCGCTGGCTGCATCCCCTCCCGTAGCGCGCAGCGCGTAGAGAAAGGGGGAAGGCGCGAAGCGACTCAGGGGGTGTCACTTCAAGTCACCGGTGCGGGGTTGAACAGCACCAGCGCGTTGTGCAGCTTCCACTGCTCGGCCCAGGTCTTCTTGCGGCCGCTGGCCACGTCAAGCAGCAGGTGGAACATCTCCCAGCCCAGGTCTTCGATGGTGGCCTCGCCGTCGGCGATCTTGCCGGCGTTGATGTCCATCAGGTCGTGCCAGCGGCGCGCCAGATCGCTGCGCGTGGCCACCTTGACCACGGGGCATTCGGCCAGGCCATAGGGCGTGCCCCGGCCGGTGGTGAAGACATGCAGGTTCATGCCCGCAGCCAGCTGCAGCGTGCCGCAGATGAAGTCGCTGGCGGGCGTGGCGGCGTACACCAGGCCGCGCTGGTCGCGGCGCAGTTTTTCGCCCGGAGCCAGCACGTGCGCAATGGGCGCGGTGCCGCTCTTGATGATGGAGCCCATGGCCTTCTCGGCGATGTTGGACAGGCCGCCCGCCTTGTTGCCCGGCGTGGTGTTGGCCGCGCGGTCCACGCGGCCGCGGTCCAGGTAGCGGTCGTACCAGCCCAGTTCGCGCACGATGGCTTCGGCCACTTCGGGCGTGGCGGCGCGGCTGGTGAGCTGCTCCACGGCGTCGCGCACCTCGGTGTTCTCGCTAAACATCACCGTGGCACCCGCGCGCACCAGCAGATCGGCGCAAAAGCCCACGGCCGGGTTGGCGGTGACGCCCGAGAACGCATCGCTGCCACCGCACTGCACGCCCAGCACCAACTCGGTGGCCGGGATGGTCTCGCGGCGGCGGGCGTTGAGGCGTTCGAGGTGCGGGCGCGCGCTTTGCACGATGTGGTCGAGCATAGACATGAAGCCCACATGCTCGTCGGCCTGCAGGCACACCGTCTCCGGGCCCAGGGCTGCATCGCGCTCGTCGGTGATGGGGAAGCTGCCCGGGGGCAGCAGGCGGTCGGGCTGCAGCTTTTCGCAACCGAGACTCACCACCATGACCTCGCCCCCAAAGTTGGGGTTGAGACTGATGTTGCGCAGGGTGCGGATGGGGATGATGGCGTCGGGCGCATCAATGGCCACGCCGCAGCCGTAGGTGTGCTCCAGGCCGATCACGTCGTCAACCTGCGGATACAACGGCAGCAGTTCGTCCTTGATGCGGCGCACCGCCAGGGCCACCACGCCCGCCACGCACTGCACGGTGGTGGTGATGGCCAGGATGTTGCGCGTGCCCACGGAGCCATCGGCATTGCGGTAGCCCTCGAAGGTGTAGCCCGTGAGGGGTTCGAGCACCGGCGGCTTCACCGTGGCCATGGGCAGGCCTTCGAGCGCGCGGGCCGAGGGCATCTGCAGCAGGCGCTCGTGCACCCAGCTTCCCGCCGGGATGGCCTTGAGCGCATAGCCGATGGGCACGTTGTAGCGGCGCACCACATCTCCCTCGGCCATGTCCTGCAGGGCCACCTTGTGGCCCTGCGGCACCTTGTCACGCAATGTGATGCCTGCGCCTGGCACGCCCTCAGGCAACAGCGTGCCCACGGGCAGGCCGCCGTCGTTGGCGACGATGGCGACGTTGTCGTCCGCATGCATGCGGATGGTCAAGGGGTTGTTCATATCGGTTTTCCGTAGCCTCGTGCATGACCCGCTGCCAATGCAACTGGCGCGGCGAGAGCCAGCGCACCCGTGGAACCGGCTTCGCCGGGCCACCGGGTGCGTCCCCCTCCCGCATCGCGCAGCGAAGCGAGAGAGGGGGAAGACGCGAAGCGGCTCAGGGGGTGTCTCATTTCAACACCAGGTCCGGCAGCCACATCGAGAACTGGGGCACATAGGTCACGAGCATCAGCGCGACGATGAGCGCGCTGTAGAACGGCCAGATGGTCTTCATCACTTCACCCACGCTGATACCCCCGATGGTGCAGCCAATGAACTGCGTGGTGCCCACCGGCGGTGTGTTCAGCCCGAGCGCGCAGTTGATCAAAATCACGATGCCGAACTGCTCCGTGCTCATGCCGAACTGCTGGCAGATGGGCAGGAAGATCGGCGTGCAAATGAGGATGGTGGCCGCCATGTCCAGGAACGTGCCCAGAATGAAGAGGATGATGTTCACGCACAGGAAGATCACCCACGGCGAGGTGCTCATGGACTTGAGGGCGTCGCCCGTGAGTTCGGCCACGCCGTACAGGCCGATGAGGTAGCCGAACATCGACGAGATGCCGATCAGCAGCAGCACGGTGCCCGTGGTCTTGACCGCCTTGGAGGCAGCCTTGAGAAACTGCTCGCGGGTAAGTTTCTTGTAGACGAAGACCGAGAGCAGCAACGCCCAGATCACCGCCACCGAGGCGGACTCCGTGGCCGTGAACGCCCCCGACAAGATGCCCGCAATGATGATGGCCACCACCGCCAGCCCGGGAACCGATGCCCGGAACGAGATCCACACGATCTCCCAGCCGGGGAACGTGCCCGCAGGGTAGCCGCGCTTGACGGCCACGAGGTAGGCAGCCAACAGGTTGCAGACGGTCAGCAGCAACGCAGGCACGATGCCGGCCAGGATCAGCGCCGCAATGCTCACCTTGCCGCCAGCGGCCAGCGTGAAGATGATCAGATTGTGCGACGTGGGCATGAGCGCGCCCACCAGCGAGGCGTGCGTGGTCACGTTCACCGCATAGTCGGCGTGATAGCCCTCTTTCTTCATCTGCGGGATAAGCACGGCGCCCATGGCAGACACATCGGCCACGGGCGAGCCCGAGACGCCGCCGAACAGCGTGCAGGCAAGCACGTTGCTCATGCCCAGCCCGCCGCGCACATGGCCGGCCACGCTCTTGGCAAACACCACGATGCGGTCGGCAATGCCCCCGTACATCATGATTTCGCCCGCGAAGATGAAGAACGGAATCGCCAGGAACGAGAACGGGTTCATCCCCGAAATCATCTGCTGGAAGCCCACTGCCAGCGGCAGGCCTTCATACAGGATGGTGGCCAGCGACGACAGGCCGATGGAAAACGCCACGGGCACGCCCAGCAGCAGCAGGAGCGTGAAGGTCACGCACAGAATGGTCAACGCCATGATGGTGGAATCTTTACTGGAACATTTGGGTGCGGAGGGACGCATGCAGGGACCGCTTGGGTCATCTCAGCACGGCGCATGAAGCGGGCGTGACCCCTGCCAGGGCAGCCGAGCAAGGGCCGCCCCGCCGCGAGGGCTGCGTTCCCCTGCCCGCATGGCGCAGCCATGCGAGAGCGGGGGGAAGCGCCGCAGGCGCTCAGGGGGGTGTCGTTCATCTCAATGCCAGGCGGGCTCGACCTCTGTGCCGCGGACCAGGGCGATGATGTGCTCCAGGGAGAACATCGCCACCAGCACGCCGGCGAGCGCGGGAGGAACGTACTTGAACGCTTCGGAGATACCGAGCGTGGGAATCTTGTAGGGCGCCACGGACTCGGCGAGCACGCCGCAGTTCCAGGCCATGACCACGCCGAAGATCAGCACCAATACGTGGATCACGATTTCCAGCTTGTGGCGCAGCCAGTCGGGCGCGAGCACCAGGAACGATTCGAGGCCGATATGGCCCGCGTCACGCACACCCACCGCCATGCCCAGCATGGTGACGTACAACACCAGCAGCACCGCGCCGCTTTCGGCCCAGGTCGGCGTGTTGTTGAAGATGTAGCGGCCGATGACCTGGTAAAGCACGGCGCAGACCAGCAGCACCAGCCCCGCCACCCCCAGTTGCAGACAAGAGCGCGCGATGAAGGCGCAAAGACGCGTGTACATAGAGAACATTCAGAAGACGGAAGGAGGGACCCGCCACAGGACGCACGGCCCTGCGGCATGGAACGCCAGGATTACTGCACCGCGTCGATGCGCTTGACCATGTCCTGGAGCTTGGGGTCCTTCAGGAACTTGTCGTACACCGGCTTCATCGCCGTCTTGAAGGCCGCCTTGTCGATCTCCACGATCTGCGCGCCGCCGGCCTTGACGGTGGCCAGGGACTTTTCTTCACGCTCGTCCCAGATCTTGCGCATGAAGCCCACCGATTCCTTGGCGGCGGCGCGGATGGCCTTCTGGTCGTCGGCGCTCAGCGTGTCCCACACGCGCTTGCTGAACAACAGAATCTCAGGCGCCATCGAGTGCTCGGTCTTGTTGAAGTACTTGGCCACTTCGAAGTGGCGCGAGCTTTCGTAGCTGGGGTAGTTGTTTTCGGCGGCATCCACCAGGCCGGTCTTGAGCGCGGTGTAGACCTCGCCAAAGGGCATGGGGGTGGCGTTGGCGCCCATGGCCTCGAGCAGGGACACCCACAGGTCGCTCTGCTGCACGCGCACCTTCAGGCCCTTGACGTCGGCCAGCGTCTTGACCGGTTTCTTGACGGTGTAGATCGAGCGGGCGCCGGAGTCATAGAACGCCAGGCCGACGAAGCCTTGCGACTCGCAGTCCTTCAGGATCTCGTCGCCAATCGCGCCATCAAGCACCTTGCGCATGTGTTCCTTGTCGCGGAACAGAAAGGGCATGGTGGGCACCATGGTGGCGGGACAGATGTTGTTCATGGGGGCGACGTTCACGCGCGTCATGGCGATGGCGCCCAGTTTGGTCTGCTCGATGGTGTCCTTCTCGATGCCGAGCGATCCCTTGGCGTAGACCTTGATGCTGTGCTTGCCGCCCGTGGCTTTGGACAGCGTCTCGCCCATGTGGCGCACGGCCAGCACGGTGGGGTAGTCCTCGGGGTGGATGTCCGACGAACGGAACTCCGTGGCCTGCGCGGCCAGGCTGCCGAGCAGCATGCTGGCGGCCAATGCGACGCGGCCAAACAGATGGGGTATTTTCATGGTTGTCTCCTGGGTTGAATGTGTTGCGAATAGGGAGCGTCCCGGGGCCTGTTGTCCTCAGGCGCTCCGATAGGGTGTTTCCGGCAACCCCGCCACACCAGGCCGGGTGGCAAAAATGGCGCCGCCCAGCGCCACGTCGTCACCCTTGGGCTGACCGGGACGGATGGAGGTGATGAACATCACGTCCAGCCCCGGGCCGCCGAAGCTGCACATCGAGGGTTTGCTGGTGGGCACGTCGATGGACCGGTCCAGGCGGCCGTCGGGGGTGAAGCGATGCACCACGCCAGCATCGTTGCCGCAGATCCAGTAGCAACCGTCGGCATCCACCGCGCTGCCGTCGGGCCGGCCGGGCAGATCGCGCATGTCCACGAACAGCGAGCGCTGGCCCACCGATCCATCGTCGTGCAGAGGCAACTGCCAGATCTGCTGCACGCTGGGGTGACTGTCGCTCAGGTACATAGTTGTGCCGTCTGGACTGAAGCCCAGCCCGTTCTGCGTGACCAGGCCCTGCACTTGTGGTGCAGACAGGCCGTGCTGCGCATCCATGCGGTACAGACTGCCAGCAGCCTGTGCCAGCGACATGTCGCGCACCATGGTGCCCGCCCAGAAGCGACCCTGCCGGTCGCAGCGGCCGTCGTTGAAGCGCATGCCGGGCTGTGGGTGATCCACACCTGCAAGCAGCGTGGCAGACAGCAGGCCGCCCGCCTGGGGCTGCAGGTGGAACACGCCGGTGTCCATGCCCGCGATGAGGCCGCCCGCCGTATGCAGGGCGATGCAGGCAGGGCGCTCTGCGGTGTCCCAGCTTTGTACGCGCTGGTCCGCATAGGTCCAGCGGTGCAGCTTGCGGCCTTCGATGTCCACCCAGTAGAGCGCCTGCTCGGCAGGACTCCACACCGGGCTTTCGCCCACTTGGTCGCGGTGATCAGGCAGCAACAGGTCCATCTGAAGCTTCATCGGCGCGCTCATTCGAAAGGGCCGGTGCGCACGAACGGACCGCCCTGGTAGATGACGGCGGGGTCGCTCAAGTCGGGGTGCGGGTCGGCCGCCTCCACCTTGGCGCGGAAGGGCTCGGAGCTGTCCTGCGGGCGGTAGCCGATGTGGCGCGCCAGGGTGTTGTCCCACCAAGTGGTGGTGTTGTCGCCCATGCCGTAGATGATGGTGTGGCCTACCACTGGCGCCGTGAGGCTGGCAACAACCAGGCGCTCCAGGTCGTCGTAGCTCATCCAGGTGGCCAGCATGCGGCGGTTGCGCGGCTCGGGGAACGATGAGCCAATGCGCAGGCACACGGTTTCAATGCCATAGCGGTCAAAGTAGAAGCGCGACAAATCTTCGCCAAAGGCTTTGGACACGCCGTACAGGCCGTCAGGCCGGGCCGGGTCGTTGGGGCCCACCACTTCGTCCTGGCGATAAAACCCGGTGACGTGGTTGGAGCTGGCAAACACCACCCGCTTGACGCCTTGCTTGCGCGCCGCTTCATACAGGTTGTAGACCCCCACGATATTGGCCTGCAGGATGGGCTCCCAGGGCTGCTCGGTGGAGACGCCCCCGAGGTGCACCACGGCATCAACGCCCTCCAGCAAGCTGAGCACGGCGCCGGTGTCTTCGAGGCGTGCGGGGCGCAGCTCCTCCCCTGCGCCTTCGTCGCCCAGGTTCGCGATATCAGACAACCGCAAGGTGGTGCAGTAGGCTTTCAGGCGCGCACGCAATTCCTGGCCCAGGCCTCCGGCAGCTCCGGTCAATAACAGGCGTTGGAAACGAATAGGCGTCGGATGGCAAGGCATGGCGGTTACAAAGGCAGAGGTTCTTGGTACAGTGGCAACAGATTCCGTTGAACGTCATCAGTTGTCGTACAACGAAAAGCAATGTACCGCTTCTGCCCCCGGCGCCCCATAGGGATAACACCAAGAAATGACCACCGATACCCCGCTTCGCCGCAAGCCCCGCACACTGGCCCTGGAGCTTGTCGAATCCCTGGGAGACCGCATCCGCGACGGCCGCCTGGCCCTGGGCGACAAGCTACCCACCGAGGCCGCCATCATGGCCGAGTTCAGCGTGAGCCGCACCGTGGTGCGCGAGGCGATTTCCAAGCTGCAAGCCTCTGGCCTGGTGGAAACGCGGCACGGCATCGGCACCTTTGTGCTGGGGCTGGGGCAGGCGCCCGGCTTCAAGATCACCCCCGACCAGTTCAGCACCCTGCGTGACGTGATTGCCGTACTGGAGCTGCGCATTGGGGTAGAAACTGAAGCCGCCGCGCTGGCCGCGCAACGCCGCACCGAGGCCAACCTGAAAGCCATGCGCGAGGCGCTGGACGCCGTGGCAGCCGCCGTGGATGCGGGCCGCGACGCGGTGGCGGCGGACTTCCAGTTCCACCTGGAAATCGCACGTGCCACGCAGAACAGCCACTTCGCCGAACTGATGGGCACGCTGGGCAGCATGATCATCCCGCGCGCCCGCCTGGCCGCCATGGATTCGGCCAATGACGAGCGGCGCCAGTACCTGCGCCGTGTCAACGGCGAACACGAAAGCATCTACGACGCCATCGTGGGCCAGGACCCCGACGGTGCACGGGCCGCCATGCGCACCCACCTGGCCAACAGCCGCGAACGTCGGCGGCGCGCGCAGGCCGAAGCGGGCTGAATCACCCCAGCCGAGTCACTCCTTCATGAACCCTGGGGAATCATGGCCAAGGTGAGGTACCCGGTTGTCCCATAAGTAGTTACCCGACACCCGAGAGGACTTCATATGTTGTACGATGACATACAACGAAATGTTGCAATGCTTTCGCGCGGTCGGGACTGCGGCGCCGTTCAAACCACCAGGAGTTGTCTGTCGTAAAGCCCTCAGCGCACATTGAAAGACATCCTTCCTGGGTGCAGCGCCAGTTTGCGCTGCGCACTCGGCATGCAACCGCCCCTTATTTTCTCAACACCCTCTTCTTCACCACACCACCACCACCATGCATGCAAACCTGATTGGCGGCGCCTGGACTGACGGCGTTCGCACCTACCAGAACACCAACCCGTCCGACACGCGCGATGTGATAGGCGACTACGCCGTGGCGAGCCGCGAGCAGGCACTCGAGGCCGTCGCCGCAGCGCACGCGGCCTTCCCGGCATGGAGCCTGTCCACGCCCCAACAGCGCTTTGACATTCTGGACGCCGTGGGCAACGAAATCATCGCGCGCAAGGCCGAGCTGGGCGACCTGCTGGCCCGCGAAGAAGGCAAGACCCTGCCCGAAGCGATTGGCGAAGTGGGCCGCGCCGCGGCCATCTTCAAGTTCTTTGCTGGCGAGGCGCTGCGCCCCGGCGGTGAGCTGATCCCCTCCGTGCGCCCCGGCGTGGGCATCGAGATCACGCGCGAACCCCTGGGCACCATCGGCATCATCACGCCGTGGAACTTCCCCATCGCCATTCCGGCCTGGAAGATCGCCCCGGCCCTGGCCTACGGCAACTGCGTGGTGTTCAAGCCCGCCGAAGTGGTGCCCGGCTCCGCCTGGGCGCTGGCCGACATCCTGCACCGCGCGGGCCTGCCGGCCGGCGTGTTCAACCTGGTGATGGGCCGCGGCTCGGACGTGGGCCAGGTGCTGCTGGAAGACGAGCGCATCGCGGGCGTGAGCTTCACCGGATCGGTGGGCACGGGACAGCGCGTGGCCGCCGCCTGCGTGCCGCGCGGCGCCAAGGTGCAGCTGGAGATGGGCGGCAAGAACCCCTTCGTGGTGCTGGACGACGCCGACCTGGCCGTGGCCGTGGGCGCTGCCGTGAACAGCGGCTTCTTCTCCACCGGCCAGCGCTGCACCGCCAGCAGCCGCGTGATCGTGACCGAAGGCATCCATGACCGCTTCGTGGCCGCCATGATCGAGAAAATGAAGACCTTGAAGGTGGACGACGCCCGCAAGGCTGGCACCGACATCGGCCCCGTGGTGGACGACCGCCAGCTCGCGCAAGACCTGGAATACATCGGCATCGGCCAGCAGGAGGGCGCCAAGCTCGCCTACGGCGGCGAAGCTCTGGAGAAGAACGCCGACGGCGCGCCCGGCTACTACCTGCGCCCGGCCCTGTTCACCGAGACCACGCCCGGCATGCGCATCAACCGCGAAGAAATCTTCGGCCCCGTAGTGAGCGTGCTGCGCGCGAAGAACTATGAAGAAGCGCTGGCCCTGGCCAACGACACGCCCTTCGGCCTGGCCAGCGGCATCGCCACCACCAGCCTCAAGCACGCCACGCACTTCAAGCGCCACGCGCAGGCCGGCATGGTGATGGTGAACCTGCCCACGGCGGGCGTGGACTACCACGTGCCGTTTGGCGGCCGCAAGAGCAGCAGCTACGGCCCGCGCGAGCAAGGCCGGTATGCGGCCGAGTTCTACACCACGGTCAAGACGGCCTACACCCAGGCCTGAACCTGGCGCCGCCGCCGACGCGGCGGTGGCGGGGGCGCCAGCAGCCACGGTGCTTGCCCTGCGTCAAATTGCCACAAAATCCGGCCCTGGCGCCGATGCAGAAAGCGAGTAACGCTATAACATTTATAGCAAACTACCCCGCACCACTGTGTGGCCGCAGTATCATCGCGCCCCATGACCGCCCTCCCACGAACAACCTTTGCCGCGCTGCGCCTGTGGGTGCTGGCATGGTTCGTGGCGTCGATGGGGGTGGCGATTGCATCGCCGCTGGTGAACCCGCAATCCTTCGAAGTGATCTGCTCGGGCACCGGCGCCATCAAGCTGCTGGTGCAGACCGACGATGGCACGGTGGAGATGGGCGCCATGGGCATGGACTGCCCCTTGTGCGCCACTCCCAGCGCGCCGCCCCCCACCCCGGTAGCCGCCGTGCTGCCACCCCACCCCCTGGCCCATGCGCTGCAGCCCGTCGAGGCCGCCCGCATCGCAGCGGCCACTGCAGCGCCACTGCCCGCACGCGGGCCCCCATCGCGCTCTTGATCTGAAGCCTGTTGGCAGTACCCCGTACCTGGTGGTCGGGCGCTGCCTTGTTCCCGCTGGTTTCCAGACCGCGCAGCCCTGCGTGCACTCCACGCGGGTCTGGCTGCGCTGTCGCCTCAAGACAAGAGCGTTTTCATGTCCCGTTCGTACTCCTCCTCCCGCCATGCTGCGGGCTCTCCGCGCCTGCCTCTTTCTCCTTCGTGCTGGGGCGTGTTCGCCACCTGCGCACTGGCCTCCCTCTCCGTCCCTGCCCAGACCACCACGCCCACGCTCAAGGCCGTGGACGTGGTGGACACCGCCGCATCCCCCAACGGCAAGCTGAACCTGGACACACCCGTGGACACCGGTAGTCGCCTGGGCCTGACGGCGC
Source organism: Acidovorax sp. Leaf73 (assembly GCF_916855635.1). NCBI lineage: Bacteria > Pseudomonadati > Pseudomonadota > Betaproteobacteria > Burkholderiales > Comamonadaceae > Acidovorax > Acidovorax sp. Leaf73. The sequence continues at coordinate 349,589 of NZ_CAKASI010000002.1, read as the reverse complement.
GTGAGAACCCGGCCTCCGTCACTGTGGTGGATCGCGCCACCATCGACGCACGCGGCGCACAGGACACGCAGGAAATCCTGCGCGCCGTGCCGGGCGTGGTGGCGCACAACGCGCCGGGCTCCATGTCCGCGCACTACCGGGGCTTCACCAGCAACTCGGTCGCGCAGCTGTACAACGGCATCAACCCGCAGTACGGCAGCGCCACACGCGCGGTCGATAGCTGGATCTACGACCGGGTCGAGGCCATCGGCGGCGCGTCGAGTTTTCTGTACGGATCGGGCGGCGTGGGCGGCTCCATCAACTACATCACCAAGACGGCCGAGCGCAGCGACTTCACCGAGGGCCAGCTGCGCCTGGGCTCCTACGACCTGAAGGAAGTGTCGGTAGGCCTGAACCGCCGCATTGCAGGCGGCGATGGCAGTGCAGGCCCTGCCCATTACGCGCGCATCGACCTCAACCACCGCAACGCAGGCAGCTGGATCGAAGGCACCAGAACACAGTCCACCCAACTGGCGACCTCGCTGCTGTCCGACCTGGGCGGCGGCTTCACGCACACACTGGCCTACGAATACCAGAGGGACCACGTGGACCGCCCGTACTGGGGCACACCGGTGCTCAACCCCGCCGTGGGCGCGCTGGCCATCGACCCGGCCACGCGCTTCAAGAACTACAACAGCGCCGACGGGATGTACGAGCAGCGCGTGCAATGGCTGCGCTCGGTGGCGCAATGGCGTGTGTCGGATGCGCTGCAGCTCAAGAACACGTTCTACGTGTACGACGCCCTGCGCGACTACCGCAACGTGGAGACCTACACCTTCAATGCCACCAACACGGCGGTCACGCGCACGTCCCCGCTGTTGCAACGCCACGACCAGCAGCTCGTGGGCGACCTGCTGGAGGGCACGTACCAAGGCCAGCTCGCAAGCCGAAAGAGCGACTGGGCCTTTGGCCTGGACGTGAGCGTGAACAAGCAGACGCGCTTCCCGTTCGGCCCCTCGGTCACCGTGAGCACGGTCAACCCCTACCACTTCTCCACCGAGAACTTCTTCGACATTCCCGGCATGTCACCCGTCCTGAACCCTGACAAGGACAACAAGATCACCAACACGGCGCTGTACCTGGAAAACCGCACGGCCGTGGTGCCTGGCGTGAATCTGATCACCGCACTGCGGCACGAGCGCATCGAGCTCGACCTGGTGAATCGCCGCGCCGTCACAGCCACCGCGCCCGCCACTTTCAGCCGCAGCTACAGCCCCACCACCGGCCGTCTGGGTGTGGTGTGGGACATTGCGCCCGGCGCCAACCTGTATGCGCAGGCCTCCAACGCGGCGGCCCCACCCTCGGGCTCGCTGGCCTCGGCCTCGTTTGCCGACGTGCGCAACAACAGCGAACTGACCACGGGCCGCCAGATCGAGGTGGGCAGTAAGTTCGACTTCTGGGACGGCAAGGGCAGCGCCACGGTAGCAGCCTTTGACATCCGCCGCAAGAACATCGCATCGCAAGACCCGTCCAACCCCAACATCACGGTGCTGGTGGGCGAGCAGTCGTCCAAGGGCGTCGAACTGTCGGCTGGCATTCGGCCCAGGCCGCAATGGCAGTTGCAGGGCAACCTGGCGCTGACCCGCGCGCGGTACGAGAACTTTGTGCAGGGCGGTGTCTCGCGCGCGGGCAATGTGCCCCAACTGGTTCCGCAGCAGGTGGCCAACCTGTGGACCTCGTACGCGATCACGCCCACCGTCACGGCCAGCGTGGGCGTGCGCCATGTGGGCAAGGTGTACGGCAACGCAGCCAACACCAAGTTCTGGCCGTCGTACACGCTGCTGGACCTGGGCCTGGCCTGGAAGGTCAACAAGACCACAACGCTCACCACCCGCGTGCGCAACGCCACCGACCGCATCTACGCAGCAGAGACGCGCGACCAGGTCTACCTGGGCGCACCGCGCACGCTGGACGTGACGCTGCACACCGCGTTCTGACGCAGGCAAGGAACCGGACATGCCACACGCCAAACGCTGGCTGTACCTCGTCCACCGTTGGCTGGGCGTGCTGCTGTGCGCCTTCTTCGCCATGTGGTTCCTCTCGGGCGTGGTGATGATGTACGTGGGCTACCCCAAGCTCACGCAGGCCGAGAGGCTGGCCCACCTGCCGCCGCTGCGCAGCGCAACGCTGGGCACGGAGCCTATGCTGGAGCCCGCTGACGCCTTGGCGCGCGCAGGCCTGGCAGGGCCGCTGCAGGACCTGAGGCTCGCCGTGGCCAGCGGCGGGCGGGCGGTGTACCTGGTGGTTCCCGCCGCCCCTGCCGGAGACGCCGTACCACGCCCGCGCAGGGCGCCAGCGCCTGCGGTCATCGACGCCCTCACAGGTGAACGGTTGCAGCGCGTAGACGCCGAGCACGCCCTCGCTTCGGCTCGCGCCTTCGCGCAGGAGCCCGGCGCACGGATCGCACACCTGGGCACGATCGACGAAGACGCCTTCACCCACTCGCGTGCGCTCGACGTGCACCGCCCCCTGCACCGCCTGCACCTGGGCGACAGCGCGGGCACCGTGGTCTATGTGTCGGGCACCACGGGCGAGGTGGTGCGCGATGCGCCGCTGCAAGAGCGCGCCTGGAACTACGCAGGCGCCTGGATCCACTGGCTCTACCCTTTCCGGGGCAATATCTTCAACGGCTACTGGACAGACATCGTCAACTGGCTTTCCATTGCGGGCATCGTGCTCACGCTGACGGGCACCGTGGTGGGCGTGCTGCGCTGGCGCTTCCGGGGCCGGTACAAGACCGGTTCGCGCACGCCCTACCGGGGCTTCATGATGCGCTGGCACCATGTGTTCGGGCTAGTGTTCGCCGTCATCACATTCACCTGGATCTTCAGCGGCCTCATGTCGATGAACCCGTGGAAGATTTTTGACAGCGGCGCCGCGCCACTGCGCCAGCTGGCCATGAACGGCGGCCCGCTGGTGTTGCCCCCGCAAGCCGCCACCGTGCAGGCTTTGCTATCAGGCGTTTCGCCGAACACGCGGGAGCTGCGCTGGGTGCAAAGCGCGGGCCACCCGCTGGTACTTGCGTACAGCCCGACCGGCGCCCCCGCGCTGCTCGACGCGACCACTGCCGCACCCCACCAGTGGCCCCCAGGCGCGGTCGCCGAGGCCGCAGCGCGCCTGCTGCCCCACGCCGTGGTGCGCACCGAAACGCTGACCACCTACGACCTGCAATACTACGACCGCGCCACCCACACCATGACGGGTGGGGGCGACAAGCCCCTGCCCGCGCTGCGCCTGGTGTTTGACGACCCCCATGCCACCTGGGTCCACATCGACCCCCACACCGGCGCCGTACTCGGCCGCACCGACAGTTATCGCCGTACCAGCCGCTGGCTGTTCTCCATGCTGCACAGCTGGGACTGGCTGCCCCTGCTGGAGCGGCGCCCGCTGTGGGACATCGTTCTCATTGTGCTGAGCCTGGGCGGTACGTTGCTGAGCGCAACGGGGGTGGTCATTGGATTGCGGCGGCTGGGCGCCAAGTTCGCATTCGCAGCGGGCCCAGCGTCGCAGCTTGCCGGACAAGGCCGGCGCAGGCGCGCCCGTGTCTTGCCTACGACAGGTGGCTGAGCCGTCATTTTTTGTTTGATACTTTTTGTTTCAAACAACTACACTGGGCTTCACCCACCGCACGTCCATCCCGGGCGTGCGGGGGCTCCATCCCTCGCAGAGATTTTTCCCATGCAACTGATCCGCACCATCACTGGCGCCGCCCTCCTGTTGGCCGCTGGCACTTCGGCCTGGGCCGCCACCGACTACAACCGCCCACCTGCAGGCGACGCGCAATACCGGCAGTGCCTGAGCTACTCTGCCACCGTCTACGAGGGCGGCAACGAGCCCAGCCCGATCAAGGGCCAAACCAAGGCCCAGGCCTGGTGCACCTGCATGTGGAACGAAACGCCCGAAGATTTCAAGGGCAACCTCGTGAAGTTCGCCGAAACCCGCAAGGGCAAGGAAACCAACAAGCTGTGCGAGAAGCATTCGGACTGGAGCGAATAAGCGCCACGGTGCAATAGACCGGTTGGCGGTTTCCCACGACAGCTGAAGTGCCCCCATGTTCGCCCAAGCTGTTGGGTTTCAATCAGTCTGCCAACCTGCAGGCCATCAAGGCACAAGACGAAATGATGGGTTCGCTGCTCGAAGTGAAGGCCTGAGCCAGCAGTGTGCAGTCAGGCGGAATTCCTTCGGCGCTGACCCGGCACCCGCAGTTCGCGCCCTTGCGTCCTACCTGCCCGTCGTAAAAGTCTGTAACCCCCTCCGCCTCATCTCCTGCGTTCCCCGCGCGCAGACCGCTCCTGATTCCATAGCTGCTTGCGCATTCCCCACGGCCCCTGCAGCCCGATTCCTGGCATTCACCGCCGCCCACACCGGCCCGTCCCATGTAGGGGTCATTCCTAGCTAGGAACACTCCTAGCTAGGAGCCTTCCCAGTTTCGCGCACTGATGCCTGTAGGCACAGTCGCGCGCCATGCAAGTCGCACCCTCAGCCTCCACCTACGCCCCCGCCCCTGGCGACCTGGCCAGCCCGCCCGCTCCTGGCAGTGCATTCAACAGCTATACAGACCAGCCCCAGGACAACGCTGGCGCCTTCACCGACAACAGCCCAGGCGGCTATGGCCAGCCCGACCCCTACGCTGACACGGCCTTGGCCAGCACCTCCCTCTTCGCCCCCAGCGACCACACCCCCAGCACCACACTGGCCCTGATGGTGCAGGCACAGACCAAACCTCTGCTGGTCACCCCGGAGAACGCAGCAGGCCTGGGCATCGACTTTGCACACACCAAGCCCCTGACCGTCACCCCGGAGAACGCAGCAGGTCTCGGTATCGACCTGGTGCAGACCAAACCCCTGCAGATCACTCCCGAGAACCCAGCCATTGGCACTGCCAGCGCCCAGGCAGCAGCCCCCAACGCCAGCCCCACCGAGGTCGCCGCCCTGGAACTGCTGCTGGCCGAGCCCGCCAACCAGGAGATGGTGGCCCAGTTCGGCCCGCCCCTGCGCCCCTTGAACACCGACACCGACGTCGGCCAAGGCATCCTCGCGCGCTTTGGCCCCGACCTGGGCGCACGCCTGACCCAGTTGCAAGAGGCGCACAACGCCGTACGCGACCAATTCCTGCAGGCCCTGGACCACGCCCAGCAAAACCCCGGCCCCGAAGTGGCAGGCAGCGAACTGATCGCACGGCACTCCAGCGGAGGCGATGCCGAGCACATCACCGAGCAGACACTGCACAGCGTCACCCACCCGCCAAGCGCCAATCAGGCCAGCGACCTCCAGGCCATCGAAGCCCAGGCGCTCGCCGCTGGCGGGCAACACCAGAACCTCTGGCGCCTGAGCGACCCCGCCGAATTCGCCAAGGCCTACGCCAGCGGCGACAGCCCCGCACAAAAAGCCTTTGCCCAACTGCACGGCAAAGAGCCCCTGCAGTTCCATTCCGCCGTGCAGCACGGCGAAACCGATGCGGGCCCCCAGATCACCCCTGCCTACTACGGCCTGGGCGAGAGCCAGCTGGTACTCGGCGGCCCCACCGTCACAGAAAACGGCAACCCCGGGCCCTGGGCTGCCAGCACCTGGCAAGCCACCCAGCTCACCCCCGAACAAAACCGGGATCTGATCAACAACGAATACCTGTGGTTTGACCCCGTCAACGGCTGGAGCACGGACCTGGCCAACAACATCCGGCAAAGCACCAGCTTCCTGGACAAAGCGCTGCCCATGGTGTTTGCAGGCGTCATGACCTTCGCCACCGCAGGCGCCTTTGGCATCACCGCCGCCAGCGCCAGCACCAGCCTGGGCCAAAGCATGGCGCTGGGCGCCATCAGCAGCGCCACCATGCAGCTGACCACCGGGGGCAAGATCGACCTGGGCGACCTGCTGCGCTCGGCACTGACCGCCGGAGTGAGCTTTGGGATGATGAACGCCACAGGCATGAACGAGCTGCTGCAAGGCGGCGATCTGGCCACGCGCAGCCTGGGCCACCTGGGCAAGGCGGGCCTGCAGGGTGTGCTGCAAGAAGCCACGGGGGGCAAGTTCAAGGACGGCCTCACAAACAGCCTGCTGGCCAGCGTGGCGGGAGAAGTGGGCAAGAGCCTGGAAGTGCAGATCGCCGAGCTCAGCAAGAACGAAGGCCTGAGCGTGCAAGAAGCCAGCATGCTGCGCCTGCTTGGCCGGGCTGCCAGCAGCGCAGTGAAGGTTGCGGGCAGCAATGACCCGGCGGCAGGGTTTGCGAGTGACTTCCTGGGCGAAGTGCTGGGTGAAGAGCTGCGGGGCGCACAAGGAAAGGGGCAAAGCCAAAGCCAGAACCCAAGCCAGGCAGGGAATGAGGGACAACCAGGAGACAGGCCCTCCAGCGACTGGGTGAGGAACCTGGGGGCCAGTGAGGTGGATGCGCAGGGGCTGGGCCTGCGGCCAGGGCTCGGAGGACAGGGGCTGCAAATCTCGGGCGAAACGCTATCGAACTGGAGCGACGAAATCGACGGCGGCATCGCCCTAAACGGCAGCATGGCCCCCGAAACGCAAGCCATCACCGAAGCAGTGGTGGGCAAGGGCCAAGGTCCGCTGGCGGCATTGGCAACGGCCGGACTGGACAAGCAGCAGCAGATAGCGGCCTACGGTCAGTTGCTGGCTAGCGGTCAGATACAGCTCAACGCGCAGGGCGTGCCCATCGTGCAGCCGGGGCAGGTGCTGCAGTTTGATCTGTCGGATACAGGCGCAGCGCAGCTGGGCGGGCGGGCCATTGCGCACGAGAGTGCGGGGCGGGCCCAGCGTGAGGCGCTGGCGGCGCAGCAGGCGGCAGAGACCTATACGGGAGCAGGCGGCGGACGGGGGTTTGTGAATCCTGCACTAGCGTCAGAGCATGGCCGCTATCCCTTTGCGGGGCGCTCCACGATTACCGACCCCAATGCTTACATTGACCCGCGCCAACGCACCATGGCACTGGCGGACATGTCGAACATGCCCGCTGAGAAATACAGCGCAGAAGAGTGGAGAGCCGCAGCCCAGGAGTACAAGCAAATCCAGGGCAAAGACTTCTCTCGTGACAGCATCTATAACGGTCTGTGGACCAAGGCGGCGCAACTGGACGCTGAAGCAGGCAAAGGGTTCAGCCGGGATGTGATCAATGACATCACAGGCTTTGCCACGTCAGAAGGGCTGCACGCGCAGGCCGGTGTGGCGATAGGCGGGGCGCTGGGTCGGGGTATTGGCAACAGGCTTGGTGGCAGCGTTGACAATGCGCTGGGGGCTGTAGGCAAGAAGCCGGATGGGGCTGTGCCTGCGGCTGGGCCGGGTGTGGGTGGTGTTTCGACCAATGGGGCCAATGGAGGGACAGCGACAGCGGGAGGTACCGCAAATGTTGCGACCTATGCTGGCTTGAAGTTGGATCTAAAGACGACCCAGGCTGCAAACGAGGTAGTCGAAAGCCTCCAGACTACTGGGAAATTGCCTCCAAACTACGTCGATAAAGCGCAAGCAGCTCAACAAGGATGGCAACCGGGCAAGGCGTTAAACAACTTTGTTCCGGGTGGACAATTGGGTGGTGATGTCTTCAATAACGTTCCACCTATCAACGGGCTACCGCAAGCTGCAAGCAGGACCTGGCAGGAAGTGGATATTGGATTGAGTAATACCATGTCCAGAAGTAATCAACCTGGCACACGGTTGCTTTATTCCAATGATGGTCTTCTGTACATAACAACTGACCACTACAAAACGGTTACGCCAATCGGTATTTGGAAAAAATAGGGAAAAGCATGGAAATACTCATTGATGGTGACACGCTTGAAACGGCGAGTGATTTTCACCGAGCATTTGCGTTTGCGCTTGGAATTGAAAGTTTTTATGGTGAAAATCTTCACGCGTTGTGGGATGTTTTGAGCGCTAGTATTGAAAGGCCCGTGACGCTGACTTGGAAGCGGTCTGATAAGTCAAAACAGGCGTTAGGGGCGGACTTTGATGCAATTGTTGATGTGCTTCGACGAGTTGAGTTGCAGGATGAGAAATTTGGTTGGGCAGATAGGTTTTCTTTTGCCCTTGAATAGGTGTTGCGAATGGCTTTGTTGGGCTTTGTTGCACAAACCGCCCCCCTTGCGCGGGCAGCTCAGCGCATGAGTGAACCCCAAGGGCCAAAGGCCCGCTACAAGACCACCCACTGGACGAAGTACAACGCGGCGCTTAAGGCCCGAGCAGGCGGCTGAGATCTACATGCGATACGGAAGACGCTCTGCCAGCTATGCAGGTTTGACACCCACCTGGAGCGGCCGCATGGTCGACGTGCCAGGGGGTGGAGTGGGCGCCCTGGGCAACCCTACGGGCAGCCGTCAACTGCCCTTGCCACAACACCTTGTAGGGGCCTTGGTCAACCAGCGCAGCTCCTCACAGCAGGTCATGCTCGACGGCTTCTTTGCAAACCTGGGCACTGATGATGGGACTGGTCTCGGACATGTGCGTATGTATCTCTGACCGCGCCTTTGCCAAGACCCGCAGTCACCTCGATTGGAATGCCCTGCCCGAGCTCAATGCGCGCTTGCTCGCGACTGCTCATGCCTTTGCACCCCGCTGTCACGGGCGGCGTGTGGTGACCGCAGATGCCAGTCTGCTCATGCCCGCCCTTCGTGTCGGCCATCAGGCGCGGTTGGTCAAGGTGGAGCAGCGTCTGTTTGCCCGGAGCCTGCCCAGCGCTGAGCTTTGCTTGAATGCGCGGGTGTACGGTGGTGCGAGAGCGGCAGATGTTGTTTGAATCCTTGGAGCAACCGGGGCTTCGGATTTGCTGGTACTGGACCGGGGCTACCCCGCCAGCTGGCTGGTCGCGCATTTGGTGGAGCAGGGCATCGGCTTTTGCATGCGCTGCGACAAGGCCAATGGCAGGGTGGCGATGCAGGAGTTCTTGCAAAGCCAGCACGATGAGCCCATCGTGCAACTGAGGGCGCCCAGTACGCAGGATGCCAAGGACTACGAGTGCTCGGGGGCTGCGCCCTGGGTACGTTTGGTGCACTGCATCTCCAGCACCGGGCAGGTGCGGGTGATGGCGACGAACCTGCCAGCGCAGGACTTCCCGGCATCGGTGTTTGCAGAGTTGTATCACCAATGCTGGCGCATCGAAGATGCGTTCAAGCGGCGTTCAAGATCGAATGTATTTCAGGTGCTGACGCAGCAGGCGCTGCTGGTGGATGTGGCGGCTAAGGTGTTGGCGGACAGCCTAGCAGCACTGGTGTGCGCGGCGGCGCAGACTGAAAACAATCTGCAGCCCGAGGATTGAGTGTGCAATCGCGCGCATGCGGAGGCCGTGATGCAGCGCTGGTTGCCGCTTGCGCTGCTGCTCCTACGGGGCGACCTGCAGGGCCGCAGGAGCCGATTTCCCATGCCGTTGGCCTGCTGGGCAAGAACTTGGTGCGCCGCAGTTCCGGGCCGATCTCAGCCCAGACCTGCGCGGCATGTGAAGCCGCATCCGCATATGGCTTACAAGGGATGGTGGGGGCTTAAGTTCGGTGGATTGAGGGCATTGCGGGGATGGCGCGGCCGGGGCGTGCATTTGCATGTACCCAGCCCAGCTCACACCTCTATCCATAGCAGGTCTCTGTCCTTTTAGGTTCACTCAGGTTCATGCATTGGGGCTAGCAGCGCAATGGGCCCGACTTGTGCAACAAAGCCCCCATGAATTGCAATCAAAAGAAACATTCTTTTCACGCCTCCCCAGTGTGCAGTAACACCTGCTGTTGCGTGCGCGCGAAACCATGGCGCAGGGGCGCCGGGGGCTTGCTGTAATACCGCGCTGCGGCTGCCCTGCCAGGCTGGACTGGTGGGCATCAGGGAGGGGCAGCCTTTCAATAACTTCTGGATCAAGCACTGTTCATGAATAAATACCAAGTAACCCCTTTGGCTCTGGCAACCCTGCTGGCGTGCGCGCCTGCGTGGGCGCAGTCGAGTGTGACGATTTATGGCGCTGTGGATGTGGCTGTAGGTAAAACATATCAAGTAGACAGTACCCAAGTGAAGCCGGGCAGGATCGGCCTACAAAGTTCTTCCATGGTGAATCTCCAAGACAGCTTTGTAGGTTTCAGAGGGGTGGAAGACTTAGGTGGCGGGCTGCAAGCGGGCTTTCAGCTGGAGCAAGGCTTAGATGCGTCCAGTGGCGCAACCGACCCTGCAGGCGCGTTTGCTCGCAACTCCAGCGTTTGGGTGGGTGATAGCTGGGGCCGCATAAAACTAGGTCGAGCCACTACGCCCAGCTATAACGCTATGGCATCCTGGGATTTGATGGGCGCAGGAAATAATTCCATTGCAGTTCGAGTTTTCGGCGCTGTGGGCGCTGGCCTGCGCCAATCCAATCAGATCAGCTACCGTACGCCGCAATTGGGTGGTCTTATGCTGGAGGCCGCCTATGTGCCGAAGGACAACGATCTGCTCAATGGTGCCAACCGCAGTAAGGTGGACCTCGGCGCTACTTACAGAACAGGCCCCCTGACTATGGGCGCCGCCTATAACAAGGCAAGCGACCAGAAAGCCAATTTTGCCTTTGGTGCCAAATACCAATACCAAAACCTTGCATTTTCAGGCGGCTACTTTCAATCGCGCAATGGACGATATTACGACCCTTCCACCCTACTTAGCGTGGCCAATGCTATTTTTTCATCCAGTGGCATTACTCTGGGCGCCAAGGCCACCTGGAATCAATTTTCAGCAGGTATTGATATAGCCCGCGAAACCAAGGCTGAGTACACCATTGGCAATGCACGGTTTGAACGCAAAAAATACACCAACGCGACTATCAACGGTACATACGCCTTATCTAAGCGAACACAAACCTACATCAACTACATGCGGGAAGGCACTCTTAATAATTACGGTATTGGAGTTACCCATAGCTTCTAAAAAATACAAATATCCGGTGCAAAAATATACTTGAAATAACCTTTTTCACTAATGTTCACCGGCCATAGTGATGCACTGACCCCACCGGTCACTCCTACTCCCACCGAAGTACCCGCGCAGCCCCCCGCTACGCCCGAGGCTCCGGTGTCGGCACCCAGTGGGCCTCCCGCACCGGTGGATCCTCCGCTACCGCCGGCCTCCAACCAGCCGCCCCCTGCTCCGGCAGAGGGCCCCAGCGCGGCCCCTACACACAACCCCACTCCAGCCCAACAGCCCGGTGAAGCCAGCCCCACGGACGGACCCAACGGCTCAACCAACACCGGCAGCAGCCCACCCGGCGCACGCCCTGGGCTGGGCAGCAGTGGGGAATCCAGTCCGGGGGGCTCCGGAGCTGGCGGTACCGGCAGTGTTGGCCCTGGTGGCGGGGGACTGCAGCCTGTGGGCGGGCTGAGCACTAACGTCGGCGGTAGCGGCGGTGGGAGCCCGGGAAACTGGGCAACCCACAGCGGTGCAGGACAGTTGCAGGGCGGCGGCCAGGCGTACTCGGCCGCGGGTACGCCACAGGGTGGTGGAGCATCTCAGCCCACAGCCAGTGGCACGAGTGTGCCGCCTGGCGGCTATGGTTTTGGAGGAGGGAGTTCTCAGCAGGGCAGTGCGCAGGGGGGCCAGCCCCCTGTTGGAGCGCCGCCGGGGGCGCTGGCACCGGCCACCACGCTGGCTGGCACGGCTGTGACGATTTCAGGCGCTGGCACCAGCTGGGGTGCTGGTTCTGCGGTACACAACGGCAGCGCCATGGGAGGCCAAAACTACGGCGCTGCGCCATGGCAGGGTACTGCGACCGGCGGCGGGCAGCGCATAGAAGGGATGAGTACGGGCGGGGGTTTACCGCGCCCGCTAGGCACCAGCCCGGCAGCAACGCAAGTGGGCATTGCCAACCCAAGGGCTGATGCGGCTGCGCAGTCTTTGGCACAAGGCAATGGGTTCGCTGCTGCCAAAAGCACGCCTGCCAGCGCAGGGCAAACGCCTGCGGCGGTGCAGGCCGCGCAGGCAGCACAGAGCGCACAGGCTGCAACTGTGGGAGCGGCACCGCAGACGGAAGGCCGCAAACAGACGCCCCCCCAGCCACGCACAGAGACCCGAGATGGTGCGGCGCCGTCTGGGAGCATGGCGGGGCGCGCTGGTGCGCAGCCCGCAGTGGCGCAGGCGCAAGCTGCCCTGGCCCAGGCATTGGGGCGCACTCTGGCAGGACAAATGACGGCGGGGGCAGCTGCGGTGGCGCTGGCGCAGGCACAGTGGGCGCTGCGGGCTGCGCGCTTGGGCGAGAGCCCTGCGGGGGGCATTGCGGGAATGGCGCGGCCGGGCGCAGGAGCCGCCGCAACAGGGGCTACGGCGCGCGGGCCTGAATTCGCCCCGCGCGGTGTGCGGCCCGATGGGCTGGCGCTGGGGCCACGCGGCCGCGCTGAGGGGCCGCTGGCAGCTGCCACAGGCGCAGACGCCAAAGGTTCGGTAGCAACGGGGGCCGCAGGCGTGCGTGAGGAGCGGGGGCCTGGCAAGCCACTGCTCGCGGGCGAACCGACGGAGATGCCGCACGCCCTGGCAATGGCTTTGGCGCTGGCACCGAAGGTTCGGCAGCGGGTGTCGCAGGACCGGGTGGAGCGGGTGGAACGCGACATGCCACGCAATGCTGCGCCGGAGCTGGAGGACGAAGATTTCTGGGATGCCTGGAGCGATGCCGATGAGGACGCGCAGGAGGAGCCCGGTGAGGCGCCAGGGCTGGAGGATATGAGTCGAGAAGCCGCTGCACAGCACTACCGAGCGCTGCGGGTGTGGCTGGAGGCCAATGCGCAGCAGGCATTGTTGCGGGAGCTGGAGGCGGGTCGCTGTGTGTTGGTGCTGGCGCCGCCCGATGTGTCGCACATGCGCCTGTGGGGGCATGTACTGCGCCCGGATGCGGTGCGTGCGGGGTGGGCAGCCGGCACAGCAGGACAAGCTTGGCCGCTGGTGGCACGCTGGACGGCCACGATGCCTGCCGATACGCAGTGGCGGGTGTGGCGCTTGCGCCAGGACGTGGATGCCGCAGGCCGGTGGCGGCTGGGAGCTTCTCGGCCAGATCGCCACACGCCGCAGCTGGTGGTGCATAGCGCGGCTGACGAGCCTGCGGCGGCGGGCCCGGGAGCGCCCGAGCGCATTGTGCTGCAGGAGCCGCGCCGCCTGCGCCGCTTGCTGGGCACGCAGTGGACACTGATGGCACTGCGGTTGCCTGTACCGCTGGATGGCGCGGGCCTGGGTGCGCTGCATGCCGTGCATGCAGGGTGATGGCTTGAACAGCGTGGGCTTGGCGCAGGGGCTGCCTGCCGACTGGCAGGCCTGTGCGCTGACTGCTCTGGGCGATGCGATGGCGGTGCTGGATGTGTCTGGCACAGGTCGGGTGCTTTGGCGCAATGCAGCGCTGTGCGCGGCAGTGGCCCCTCCCACGGAGAGGGTAGAGCAGGACACCTGGCCGCCCGTGGGTGCCCCCCTGGCACTGCTGTGCGAGCGGCTGGAAGGGTTGACGGCCGGGATGTGCGCGGTAGCCCAATGGCCGGGCTGTGATCACGGATGGGCAGGCACGGTGGAGTTGTGTGGCGAGCAAGTGGATGGGCACGACGAGGCACACGATGGCCGCATGCATGCCGCGCCTAGGGGCGCACGCACGCGCCCTGCCCGGCTGGCCCCGGTGGCACCGCAGCAGGGGCTGTGGGTGCTGTGGCTTGGGCCTGATGGAGGGGCGCTGAACCCTACGCGACGCCACCTGGAAGACCGTGAGCGACTGCTTTTTACGTCGCACAGCTTGGCGGTGGGCGAGATGGCGACCACGTTGGCACATGAGCTCAACCAGCCGCTGGGGGCGGTGGGCAATGTGCTGCGGGGCCTGAAAGCGCGGCTGGCGTCGGCTGGTGAAAGTTTGCAGCCGCAGATGTTGCCGCCGCTGGTGCAGGGGGTGCAGTTGGCGTTGGAGCAGGTGCAGTACGCGGCACGGGTGATTGGCCGGGTGCGGGACTACACGCGCAATCACCAACCGCAACGGGAGCCTCTGGATACGCTGACCTTGTTACGCAGTAGCTTGGCGCTGCTGGATTGGGACCTGGAGCGCCACGGGGTGCAGTGGTGCGTGCAGGAGGACGGCATTGAGCAGGCGCTGCAGCAGCGCGGCTGGGCGGTGGTGGCCGATGGTGTGATGGTGCAGCAGGTGCTGGTGAATTTGCTGCGCAATGCAATCGATGCCATGGCGCAGTCGCCTGCGCACGAGCGGCGTCTGGAGGTCGTGTGCCGGATCGATGAGGTGGACCAGATGCTGGAGATGGCGATCCGGGATTCAGGGTGTGGCATGGAGGATGAGACGGCGGCGCAATTGTTCATGCCGTTTTTTTCGACGAAACCCACGGGAATGGGTGTGGGGCTGAACATCTGCCGCAGCCTGATTGAACTGCACCAGGGCCGCCTGTGGTTCACGCCCAATACGGACCGGGGTTGCACGTTCTTCGTCGCGCTGCCGCTGGTTGCAGCGCCTGCGCCTGCCGCCCAGGCCGAGCCGCAGGGGCTACCCGGCGATCAGGCCTGAGCCTGGCGGCGACTGCGGCGCAAAGACAGGCGCAAGATCTGCCTACCCAACGGGGCGCCCCTGAGAGTTTTGAATGCTATGAGGGAGAGATGGACACATGACAGTCACGCACGCTGGACCGACGACACGAACGCTGTACCTGCTGGACGACAACGCAGATTTCCGCACCACGGCCCGCTGGTGGCTGGAGGGTGCGGGCTACCGGGTTCTGGATTTCGCGGATGCCAACGCCGCCATTGCCACCCTGGAGCACCAGATGCAAGCGGGCACGCTGGCCGACAGCTGCTTGTTGCTGGATGTGCGGATGCCCGGGATGTCAGGGTTGCAGGTGCATGACGTGCTGATTGCGCGGGGTATTGCAGGGCCAAGTGCGCAGTGGCCACTGCCGGTGGTGTACATGACCGGGCACGGCGACGTGCCGCTGGCGGTGCAGGCCATGGAAAAGGGCGCCATCACGTTCCTGGAAAAACCGTTTGAAGACAGTGCGCTGGAGCAGGCGCTGGCCAAGGCGTTTGAGGCACCGGCCGCGCCGCATCGGCCACCAGCGTGCGCAGAGTTCCAGCGCAGGCTGGCCACGCTGACGGATCGGGAGTCCGAGGTGATGCGCGGGGTGGTGGACGGCAAGATGAGCAAAGAAATCGCCCGGGACCTGAACATCAGCGCCAAGACGGTGGAACTGCACCGCGGCCGGGTGCTTGGCAAGATGCAGGCCGACTCTGCGGTGCACCTGACCCGCATGACCATGGCACAGAGGGTGCTGTAAGCACCTTTGCGCGATCTGTTCACGGCGTGCTGTGCACAACGCGCACGGACGGGCTGGGCAGCGCGTTGCAAAGGTCTTCAGTTGCAACGAGTCGCACGCAGGCGAAGCGCGCGACAAGGGCTTCGACAGGTATCTGGCATTGGGAGCTGAGCTACTCCGGGGCAGGATGACAGAGTGTTGGGCAACGGCTGATATCCAAAGCAAATATGCCGCCAGCGCTTTTCTACAAAGCGCAATTAGCTACTATTTTTATAGCAAAAATAGATACTGAAATTGTGATCCGCGCATGCTTTGCGGGCGGGCGGATCCTGGGCCAGAGAGGTGCGCGGGTAGGTGTCCTCCCTAGCTAGGGGCATTCCTAGCTGGGAATCGCACATATAGCGCGGCAGACCCAAAGCCGGTTCAATCACGGCTGTCCCGACGGAGCCAGTGCCACAAAGCCGCAGCCCGATGGGGTCCTTGCCAGGGCGACCTGTGCAGGCAAAGGAGTCGTTCCAACCAATCACGGCCCGAAGATGGGCCAGTTTCAAGGAGTTTGTTATGGGTGCAGCAGTTGGCGTCGTGGGTTCCGCATTGATCGGCGGCGGCGGAATGGGCATGGGCGGCCTGCTCGGTGGCATCGGTTCGCAGTTTCTGAGTGGCATGGTCAGCGGCCTGCTGGGTGGCAATGACATGAGCAAGACGCTGGAAGGCTTCTCGCCAGTCAACATCCTGAATGCAACGACCAACTTGGTCAGCACCATCATGGGCGGCGGCGCACAACAAGCGGCGCAAACACTGCAACGCGAAGATGGCATGCCGAAGTTCCTGCAAGACGCGATCAGCCAGGCGATCGACGAGGTGATGCAGGAATACTGCAAGCCCACCGATGGTGCTGGTGAGGCAATTTCCGACGTGGCATCTTGCGACATCCAAAAGTCGGTTGACGACATTGCGCAGCAGATCGTCGACAGCGTGCGCAACCAGATGGCCGAGAGCACGGGCGAAGGCGGCAGGGGCTGTGGCAAAGCCGGTGCCAAGAGCTGGCTGCAGGCCATTGCCCAGGCCATGGGCGAGGCCATGGGCGACAAGGCCGCCAAGATGGTGGAGCTGTCGGGCAAGCTCAAGGAGGCCGCTGGTGGTGACGGCGAGGATGCTGCCAAGGAAATGCAGGCTGTCAACGCAGAGTTCCAGGCTGTAAGCCAGGAGTTCAAGCTGCTGACCGATGCGTTCAATACCGCGCTGAAGTCGCTGGGCGAAGGCATGAGCAGCATGGCTCGCAAGCAATAAGCCCTGTCCGCCCGACGGGCGGATATCGCGATTTGCAACAAACGAAACGGACCGTTCCTCGGTCCGTTTTTTTCTTCCTCGACCGATACGATGTGGCCGCCTTGTGCGCCTGGTGGGCACCGCTGGAAGTCCAAGGCCGTTCTGCATGCACAGGTATCACCTGGGATGTTTGGACTTTTCTTTGTGCCCCGGACAGGGCTGGCTGGGTTGCGGAACTGTCCGCGTTTTTGACTGAACACTGATCATGAAATCCCTGAAAGATCTTTGCGCTGCTGTAGCGATCACCTTCGCAACCATGACTCCTGCCAGTGCCTGGTGGATGAGTTCGGACACGGGCATGAGCCTGTCCGTGGGCGCTGGCAGCTACTTGCTGAACAACGAAATCCAACGCGCTGCGCGCGCCAGCCGCAAGGGGGTGGCGGGCGGCGTATCCACAGCGCAGTTGGCGCGCACCGGCTTTCAGCGCAATGGCAGAACGGCAGCACTGGATATGTTGGTGGGCTACTACCCGCCGGCGCAGCGTCCACAAATGCGCCAGGGGTTTCTGGAACTGCACCAGCAGTACCCGCAGGTGGCGCGACAGCTGGGTGTGCCGACCAACGATGTGGCCACGGGGCTGGCATCTTTTCTCGCGGGAGCCTATATGGCCTACAACAACCAGAATGTGAGCAACAGCCATGTGAAGCCGCTGGCCAATCAGTTGCGCAGAGCGCTTGCGGCAGAGCGAGATTTCGCCCAGGTGACCGACGCGGAGAAGCAGCGCATGTATGACGCCACGGTGATGCTGGGCATGCTGATGGCAACGACGCAGGTGCAGTTGCAGCGGCAGCCTGATCCGATGCTGGAGGCGCAGATGCGGCAGCTTGGCAAGGAGATGATCGAGGGCTTCTTGAAGGTGGACGCCAGCCGCCTGCGCATCACGTCATCGGGCATGCGCATCGTTTGAGATAGGTGCATCGTTCATCATTTGGGGCGAGCCTCTAGGGGCCAACACGCCCCGTGCCATCCCTCTTCCCATCCCCCTCACCTCCCCTCACCTCCCCTCACCCGCTGCAGGTTTATGTCGGAGAAACGCTGAGCACCGCACGCTGGCGCTGGCGGCGGGACTGGGTGTGCCACGCCTGCCACTGGGCCTGGTCCAGGCGGTAGCGCCGGGCCTGCGTGCCATTGTAAGTAGCCATACCTTGGCAGCCGAAGCCCAGCACTTGCAGACAGTGCGCGGCAGAGCGGTTGGTGGGTGCGCAGTGGCCCAGCACATGCGTTTGCCGCAAGGCGCCAAAGGCGTACTGCAGCAGCCACTCCCCGCCATCCAGTGCGAGCGTACCGCCCCAGGCCTGTGCCGCCAGTCGCGCGCCGATCTCCAGGATTTGCGGATCCTCCTCCAAATGCACCAGGCTGAACCAGCCACAAAAAACCCATCGGGGTTGCACAAGCTTGGCTAGCAGCACAGCGTCGATATCGCCTTCGGCGTGCGCACGCAGTGCGTCGGCAATGGTGTCCGAGTCAGGCGGCTGGGCCCGCTCTGCACACCAGATGCCAGTGCCAGGGTATTGCAGATAGAACTGTTGCATGTGCGCGATGAAGCGGTGTGCGACACGGGGCTCATCCAGCGGTGCATCGTCGGCCAGGTGCGCGCGTACGCGAGGGTCGCGGTGCATGGTGACCAGGGCCTGGGCGTCGCGGCTATGGAACTGGCGAATGCGCAAGCGTGGACCTTGATAGAGGATGACGGGTTCAGGGGACATAGGGTGTGCCGATGACGGGCGCTGTGCCGCAGTGGGTGGGTGCGGAGGCTGCCAGGAGGAGTGGCGATAGCCCACCGCAATGGGCTTGCAACACGCGCTGATAAGCCGCCCAAAAGGCGGTTTGCGGACCGCTCTGTTGCCAGACAGGCTCCGCAAGGAACTTGCTCGCCTCTGCACTCTGGGCAGGCCCGAGGGCGGCATATGCGGTGCCTGCCAGCCAGAGGTCTCCTTGGTGAGCGGCTTGCGGTGCGCGTCCGATGGTCTGGGTATGGGGAGAGAGCTGCACTGGCGCAGTTGCGCCTGCGGGAGGGCCGCCTGGGGTATTGCCGGTGACCATGGCCCAAGCCCCCAGGTAGTGCCCCAGAGCCATGGCATGGGGATATGCCCCGCGCCGATCGCAGTAATGCAGGTACTCCGCAGGGGGGTGCATGCCGTCGTGACCCTGGCATAGCTGGTGGTGAATGAGCCGGATTTCGTGGGTGCGCTGCTGGGCACAGAGGGTGTGCAGGTAGCAAGCCAGCGCCTGGCCGTCAGGGTGCTGCTGGGCCAGGACATTGACAATGGCACAGGTCTGGCTGGTAAGCAGCCGCGTAAGGGCAGGGGCGAGCACCGGCAGGGCCGCCCCTTGGGCAGCGACAGGTATGGCCAGGGCCCACAGGGTGGCTTTGGCGGGTGCATCGCTGGCGGTGGCGCAGGCCTCCAGCGCCTGCCGCAGGGCTCCGGGATCGGCCCGCGTGCGCACCGGGGTGCGGGGTGGTGACAGGGTGGTGAGTATGGCCCTGACCATTGCCACGGCCTGTGCCGGAGCCAGGGGGAGCGGCAGCATGGCTTGCAAGGCAGTGTCGAGGGCATGGGTACGGCCGTGCAGACTACTCAGCAAACGGCCGATCAAAGGAGCGCGCAGTCCGTCTGGCTGGGGGTGGCTGGGCAGGACGGGCCCCACGGCGGTACCGTGGCCAACCAGAGCGATCAGCAGGCCGAGCCTGTCGCGATCGCTGGCGCTGCGCGCCAGGTGTTCACCCCAGCGCGCCAGATCTTGCTCCTGAACGGCAACCCGGGTGAAGCCTGCCAGGTGCGCTGCATCGAGGCGCGTTGCGAGGTGCTGCAACAGTGTGTCTGTGTCGGCGTAGTCGAGCTGGTGGTACCAGGGTCGGACCCGGCGACTGGGGGACTGCGCCAAGCTGTGTACCCAGGCCCGCAGGTCGGCGTGCTCCAGCCGCAGCAGAGCATCCAGCAAGTGGGCAGGCGACTGGGAGGCTGCGGGGTCTTCATCGGGCCATAGCCCGTCACCGCCGAAGCCCTGGCCGCCGCCCGAGTACCCCCCCAAGGCTACAACGCGGCCACCAGGAGCAATGGCCCGAATGGGGGCCAGCGCGGCCCATGGCTCAGACATGCCAGATGGTGAAGGTGGGATAGCAGGGTGCAACGGGCCGCACGGGAGCGGCGTATCGGTGCCTCAACGCCAGGAGGCCGGAGGAATCCAGCCCTGCGCCAGCGCGCCAACCGTTGCAGCCGGCGCGGATTGTTCACCGTGGCGGGACGCAGCCATGAAGGCTTCTACCGCCTGGGTGGCCGCACGGTAGGGTTCGGGGTCCGCCTGAGACCAGCTCAGGGCCATGGCTTGCAGTGCGTGGCGGCTGCTGCGGGTCCAAGCCCCGTCGAGGGGGTCGTCGGCCACGCTGTAGAGCTTGGCGCAATAGAGGCGCCGGGCCGCTTCACTGTGCGATACCAAGCCCACCAGTGCGCGTGCGGCCTGGTCAAAAGCCACGGCCCCGAGGGTGCCGCGCCCGTCGGGCTGCGCGAACCAGGCGCACAGGTACTCAATTGGGCCCATGGTGCGGGTGGCGCGCACGGACGCGTCCCACTGCGCCCCCCATGCGGCGTGCCGCCCCGAGGGCAAGCGGCCGCTTTGCAGAGCAAGCACCAGGGTATCGGCGACCGCAGCCTGGGCCTGGGGGTTGCCATGCTCGCCAATGCGGCAAAGCACCTGCAGGAAGGCGGGGTACAGCGCATCGCCGAGCGAGAGGCACAGGCGCTCCATCCAGCGCACGCGGTCTTCACGTGAGGGCAGATGGGCGCAGCCTTCGATGAGGACCTCTGCTGCACCGGCCCAGTCGGGCTGATCGCGCAGGGTCAGATCGGGGATGGGTTGGGCCATGGGTGCTGTCGCAAAGGAGCGGCGCGCGGGGGGCGGAGATCAACCCCGGGTAAAGAGGCAGTCAATGAACCGGGATTGCAGCTGGGACGGGGTGTCGCCGCTGAAGGGGGGGACGGACAAGGTGCGGGCGACGGCGTCGCTGCCGGTATAGCCAAACAGGCGCGCGGTGTCGCCGTTGTCCAAGGTTGGCCGGAGCGCGTCAGTCCGGGGCGCTAGGCCAGCGAGGCCTGTCAGCGACGAGAGAGAGGACGAGGTCACCATGTGTGGACGCGGATGAAAGATGGGATGTCTCCATCGTAAAAACTTGCGCCCGCTTGCGCTATTGGGAAGCCTCCTAGTGGAGGGGGTGCATTTGCAACAAAACGCTTCAAACCCCAAGCCCGAGGCCGGCGCTCGCTGGGTGTTCAGGTGGGCAGCACGGTCTGCATCTTGTGCAGCAGTGTCGGGAAAAGGGCAGCCAGGTAGTTCAGCAGTGTCTTGGCCAAGGTGGTGAGCATGACCAACCACAGCAGGATGGCAGCCACGCTTTTGAGGGAGCTGGACAACGAGTACAAATTGAGCTGGGGCGCGAAACGATTCATGAGGCCCAGCGCCAGGTCAATGGCGTACATGACTACCAGGGTGGGCGCAGCGAGCAGGAAGCTCAGGCCCGCAAACTGCGCGAAGGCACTCTCAAACAAGGTGACACCGGCTGGGCGCGGAGCAAGGCCAGGCTGGGCCAGGGGCCACAGCACAAAACTTTCCATGAGGACGCCGATCCAGAGCATGAGGCCACCCGAGGCCATAAACAGGTACACAGCCAAGCGACCCAGGAAGGCCCCTGAAAGCGAGGTCTGACGCCCGGAGAGAGGGTCTGTGACCTGCGCCTGCGACAGTCCGATCGCGCCGTCAATGATCTCGCCGGCGGCATCGAACGCCCAGAGTAGAGCGGCCAGCAGCATGCCCAGAGCCAGGCCGATGAAGGCTTCTTTGGAGAACAACCCGATCCATTGGGAAACGCTCCAGCCGGTGACGTTGACCGCAGGCTGCAGGGCCAGTGTGATGACTCCGAACGCAAGAAAAATGGCGCCTCGCACGAGCTGGGGCACGGTTTCCTGGGCCAGCAGGGGCAACAGCACGAAGGCGGTAGCAAAGCGCACGCTGGCAAGCGCGGCCAGAAGCGCCAGTTCGCTGACGTTATTCACCGCGGCAAAGGTATCTCCCATGGGTGGGTGGCCTCAGCGTTTGACGAGGGCGGGGAAGTCGGTCATGACCCGGTCGGTGTAGCGGTACAGCGTGCCGCCCAGCAGCGATGCGGTGATGAAGATGGTGAGCACGATGGCGAAGAACTTGAGCGCGTACTGGAGGGTCTGCTCCTGAATCTGGGTGGCAGCCTGCACCAGGGCAACCAGTAGCCCGACCAGCGCGGCCACGATGACCGGTGGCGCGGACAGGAGCAACACCAGCCACAGGGCTTGGTACAGCAGTTGGATGGTCTGGCTTTCAAACATGGCGTACAAAGGGCATGGTCAGAGTGGGAAGGCGATGCACGGCGGCGAGGTCAGTGGCCGTAGGAAAGCACCAGGCCGTGGGTGAGCTTGACCCACCCATCGACGAGCACGAAAAGCAGCAGCTTGAACGGCAGCGAGATGGTGGTGGGCGAGAGCATCATCATGCCCATGGCAGTGAGGATGTTGGCGATGACCAGGTCGATGATGAGAAAGGGCAGGAAGATAAGGAACCCGATCTGGAACGCTGCAGACAGCTCGCTGACGGTGAAGGCGGGCACAACCACCACAAAGTCGCGTTCGCTGATCTGGGAAGCACGTTCGGGACTGAGGGTTTTCTGGGCGGTCTTGAGGAAGAAAGCGCGCTCGTGGGCGGATGAGTGGCGAACCAGAAAGTCGCGCAGGGGCTCTTTAGCCGCATCGGCCACCGCCAGCATGCCAGAGGTGCTGCCGATGTTGGAGACGCTGCGGGCACGTTCGGCCATGTCCAACCCCACGGGCAGCATGACGTAGATGGTGAGTACCAGGGCCATGCCGTTGAGCACCACGTTGGGTGGCACCTGCTGCAGGCCCAGGGCGTTGCGCAGCAGGCTGAGCACCACAATGATCTTGGTGAAGGAAGTGACCATGACGCCCACAAACGGCGCCAGGGAGACAACGATCACGGTGACCAGTGCCGAGGAAGGGGTAAATTGATTCAGGTCCATGGTGTCTGCGAATGGGCTGCGCCGCACGCGCGCCCGGTGGATGGTTCAGCGGAAAACAAGGGGGCTTCAGGCCCAACGGCTGGTGTGGCACCGAGGGCGCCGCGGATTCGAATGGCGTAGCCACCGGCCAGAGGAACCAGATCACCGTGGGCGCGCAACGCACCACCCTGCTGCAAGTGCAGCTCCCCCGGCAGCATGGGTGGTAGCCGAAGGCGAACCGGTGCTGTCGATGCGAGAGGTGCGGCCGGCACCGATAGCATCGCTGGGCGAGCCTGCCAGCACAGCCATTGCTCCAGCCCCATGGCAGGTATGCCGTGCCAGACGATCTCGGCATCGGCATCCGTGTTGGCATGGGTGTCTGTGGCGAGCGGCTCGGTGGCCGTGGGCTGCGGCGCGTGCAGGTCCAGCCCCAGGGGCTCGGCCATGGGCGGGGCACCAGTGCGAACAGCAGGGCTGCGTACCAGCACACCCGCGCGCACCGGAAGGTGGCCGCCGATGGGCCGCACGGTGACGGGCCACTCGCCCCCCAGAGAGGGCGTGAGCCAGACCAGGGAGCCTTCAGCGAGGTCTGCGACTGCGGCGGCAGGCGCTGTATCCAGGCACAGTTCCGTGCGCACGCTGGGCCAGGCGACATGCGGGGATTGCAGCCAGTCGGCCGGCGGACCCGACAATGCCGCCCAAGGCAGGCGCAGGCGCGTGCCCACAGGGGCCAGTGCAGCGGTCTGCACCACGGCTTCGCACGTGCCGGATTCCAGGGCGACTGCTGGCGCAGCTTCACCGGGCTGCAACAGCCAGGGGTGGCGCAGCCATTGCTCGACAGCACTGATGAGCGGTTCTGCCTTCGCCAGCTGCAGCATCAGGCGCGGTCCGGTCCACTCCTTTACGGTGTCCCCAGAGGTGCGCGCAGGCTGGGTGGCATCCCGACCAGTGTTGCCTGAGGAGGCTGTTGGTGCATCCGGGTTTGGGGCTGGGGGCTGAGATTCACACAGGCAAGAGTCTGGCTCTGGCAGCAGCGGCAGCCAGAGCTCGGCCCGGTGTGCGCCCACCGGGCCACAAAAAACGAGCCACGCCGGCGCGGGCACTGGTGGGGCGTGCGGGGGAGGTGCCGCCACTGCGGCTGGGCTGGCGGTATCAGGCCACGGTGTCATCGTCAAATCCGAGGTCGTCCATGCGACCGTGGCTGTGTTCGCGCAGGCGGTCGCGCAGTCGCTCCAGGTGCGGGGTCAGTTGCTGGCGGGTGGTGGCATCGGTGCCCATGCGCAGCTGCCACTGGCCGTTGCCGCTTTGGGCAAGGCGCAGGGCCAGGGTGGCGGCCTCGGCACCGCCCAGCGGCACTTGCAGGCGCAACGGAGTACCCACCCCGGGCGCGGCCGCATGTGGGGCCATGGGCAGAGAATCTGGCAGGAGGCCGGTGGGTGGGGCGGGTGCGGTGAGGGCTGCACTGCCCCCCATAAGGGCACTGCCCTCCCCTGCCGACCCGGTGTGCCCGGTCAGTGGCGGCAGCTGCCCCCAAAGGCCTGGGGGCGGAGCCTCGGTGTGAGGGAGGTCGTTGGGTTCGGGGTCGTCCTGGTCCTTGAGCCGGCTGTCGCTGCGTTCGCCGGCCCGCCGGATGGCAGCATCAAAGTCCCGCCGCGCCTGCGGGGGCACCCAGCCGCTGGCCTGTGAGGCCCGGGCGGTAGTGTCGGAGGTATGGGTTTTTCGTTCAGGGGTCGATGGACGGAGGTCACTCACAGGGCATTCCTCAGGAGGCTGACCGCAGCGGGGGGTCTTCCCGCTCCAGCGTGGTTTCACGTTCGCGCCGCAGGCTTTGGCGGGCGTCATCGCGTAGCGTGGTGCTAGCCTGGTGCTGGACCACGGCCTGGAGCCACGCGGTGCGGGCTGAGGCGGCACGGGTGCGCGCGTTGATCAGCTCTTCTTCCTCATCGATCAATGCGTATTCAGCGCGTTCGAGCTGGTCGTCCAGCGCCTCCTGTGCGGCACTGGCGTAGCCGGCCACCACCCCCATGCGGGCGGCGTAGGGGCCAATCAGGCTGTGCTGCAACTCCAGCCTGCGGGCCTGCAGCTGGCGAATCTGGGCTTCGCGGTCGCGCACCACTTGCTGGGCAGCTTGCAACTCGCGCTCGGCCTGCTGGCTGGCTTGCAAGGCTTTGCGCTCGCGCAACGCACGCAGTCGCTGCAGCTGACTGGCAGCAGCCAGTTGCTGGGCCATGGCGGAGGCGGTCATGGGCGAGCCCCCCAAGGTGTAAGCAGGCTGGTCACAGTCACCGCTGGAACTGCTGCAGCGCAGCGAGGGTTTGTTCGAAAGGTGTCCCCTCGTCGGGCCGCTGTCGCAACAGGGCCTGCAACGCAGGTTGGGCGGCGATGGCGTCGTCGGCCAGGGCGTCGCTGCCTGGCGCATATTCACCAACCTGAAGCAGGAAGCGGATTTCGTCGTGTTTGGCCATCAGGGCGCGCACGCGCAGGGCTGCGTCTTGGTGGGCACGATCGGTGACGCGGTTGAACACACGGCTGGCACTGGCCAGTACGTCAATGGCCGGGTAGTGCCCCGCTTGCCCAAGCTGGCGCGAAAGCACGATGTGGCCGTCCAGGATGGAGCGGGTCTCCTCGGCCACAGGATCGGAGCCGTCTTCATCTTCAGCCAGAACCGTGTAGAAAGCGGTGATGGAACCGGACGCATCGTTACCCGCCCGCTCGAACAGGCGCGGCAGCTCTGCAAACACACTGGGGGGGAAGCCACGGCGCACGGCCGGCTCCCCCACCGACAGGCCGATCTCGCGCAACGCACGGGCGTATCGGGTCACGGAGTCCATCATCAGCAGCACGCGCCGCCCTTGCGCGCGGAAGTGTTCGGCAATGGCGGTGGCGGTCTGGGCGGCACGCAGCCGCTCCATGGCGGGCCGGTCGGAGGTGGAGACAACGATCACCGAGCGGGCCAGGCCCTGGGGGCCAAGGCTGTCCTCCAGAAACTCGCTGACCTCACGCCCCCGTTCGCCAATCAGGGCAATGACATTGACATCGCTGTGTGCGAGCTTGGCAAGCATGCCCAACAAGGTGGACTTGCCACCCCCGGCCATGGCGAACACGCCCAGTCGCTGACCTTCACCGATGGTGAGCAATCCGTCGAGCGCACGCACCCCGGTGATGAATGGGGTATCAATGGGCCGCCGGGTCAGCGGGTTGGGTGGCTCGGCGTGGAAGGCGCGGAGCGGCAAGTGGGCCGGGAGGGCGTGACCATCCAGGGGTGTGCCGAAGGCATCGAGCACGCGGCCCAGCAGGGCGTCGCCCACGGGAATGAGCTCTCCGCCATCCAGAGGCTCCACCTCGGCACCCATCGAGACGCCGTGCAGGTGCCCCAGTGGCACAAGAATGGCGTCATGCTCGCGAAGCCCGACGACTTCTGCGCGCAGCACGTTGCCGTGCGGTTGCGCGGGGTCACGAATCAGGCATTGCTGGCCGATGACGGCACGCAATCCACTCACGCGCAATGTGGTGCCAAAGGCTTGCACAACCCGCCCCCGGGCAGCCACCGGCTGCATGGAGCGCAGCGAGGCCAGGATGGCAGGATCGAGTAGAGGGCGAGGGGAAGCGTCGGCGTGCATGTCGCAAATCGGTGGCGCGCTCAGGCGGCCCTGGCTTCGGGGGCCGCCATCTGGCGCTGGGAGGTTTCAATCCGCTGCGCAGCACTTGCCAGGACGGTGTCGAGCCCGGCCAGCAACGCACCAGCCTGGGACTCCACCACACAGTCCAGCCCATGGATTTCTGTGTCGGCCAGACATTGCACGGGCATGGGCAATTCACGCGTGGCAAGTTGTGCGCGCACGGGCTCGACCAGCTCTGCGGGCAGGCGCAGGCGCACGGGCTGAGGAGGTACCACCTGCTCAAAAGCCTGCAGCGCCAGGGCGGTCACCACTTGATCGGGCGCCAGGGCCGAAGCCATGCAACGCACCATGGCAGTGGCCAGCGTGACGAGGGCGCTGCGCAGTTCTTCGCGCTGGTGCTGGTGCTGTTGCGCCAGCGATTGCAGCGCTGCTGCAATCTGTCCCGCCGCTTCCTGGTGGGCCTGTGCCAGCCCAGCGGCAAAACCGTCGCGGTGACCTTGCTCGCAGGCCGCCTGCTGCGCCTGCGCAGCCGCGTCACGAGCACTGCTGGTAAGCGTTTGCAGCGCAGCGGCCAGGTCCAGAGCGCTCTCCAGCGCCTGAACGTGCTGCGCCGGCACGGTACGTTCCGTGGTGGCCAGGGTCAGGGTGGCGTCTTGGTGCAGGGTGAGCAGGTAACTCATGACGGTGTGGACAACGGGGTTACGGGCTCGGTCTGCGGGGTAACACTGGCGGGTGCTGCCAGCGCTGGTGCGGCCGCATGTGCCTGCTCTAACGCGGACTGGGCCCAGGCCGGGTTAGAGCCCACCGTGGGCAGCAAAGCCAGCGAGGCGCTCCAGCCAAGGTGGTGGGCAAGGCGCGCCTGGAGTTCGTGCACGCAACCCCACAGCAGCATCGCCTGACCCCAGGCACGAACGTACGACACGATCGTGTGGGCAGGCGGCAGCAGGGGCCGAGGTGCCCGCGCCAGCAGTTCCGGGGTGTCCGGAGCGTCAAGGGCAGCACGGAAGGGCCCGACCCCAACGCTGCGCGACAGGGGTGCGAGTTGCCGCCCGTCGATGCAGGCACGCAGCGACGCCTTGAGCCAGTAGATGCCAGACAAGGCGCTGAGTGCATCGCGGGCCGGCGCGGGATCGGCCACCCACAGAGGACACAACATGAGCTGCTGCCAGCTCAATGGCTCGGCCTGCAACTGCCGCGCAAGCGCTGCCCGCGCGCGCCGCTGCGCGGCCACATGGGTCAACGCCGAGTCTTCACCCAGGTCCACGGGCTGCATCTCAGGACTCGCTGCCGACACGGGGCTGCGCGGGGGATGCGACCGCAACGGCGGCGCCCCGGCGCAGCGGTGCCACTGCGGCGCCGACCATGGATGCCAGCCCGGTCTCGGCCAAGGCTGCCGCGGCTGCAGGGCGGCGCTGCCACCAGGCCATGGCCGCCACGGCGGCCGCTATGAGGCTAAGCAGCCCCGCCACCAGCATGACCATGCCGCCATACTGCGCCCACAAACCGCCCAGGAATGACGGCGGGGCCGCCGGTGGAATAGGTTCGGCGGGGAACATGGCAACAGTGACGTTGTCGTAGGGCAGCCCCTCCATGGCGTTGACTACGAGGGCTTTGATCTTGCCCGTCTGCTGGCTCAGGTCGACCCCGGGGCGGTGTTTGATGAACACCGAGGCCGTCGAGTGCTGGGGCTTGTCGGACAGGGGATTCTTCTCGGGCACAGAGACATGCACCCGTGCCTGCACCACGCCGTCAATGCTGGAAAGCGTGGCCGAGAGCTCTTGCGACAGGGCATGGGTGAAGCGGGCCCGCTCTTCGAGTGCCGATGACACGAAGCCCTCTTTCTTGAATACCTGGCCCAGGGTGTCGAAGGAGTCCCGTGGGAACCCTCCGGCGTGCAAGATCTCTACAGCGCGAGAAAAGTCGTCAGGCCGGGTGCTGACGACAAAGGCCTTGCCGTCGCGCGAGGCCGCTTTTTCTGCATGCAGGCCCGCATTGCGCAACACGGCCACCATCTCGTTGGCTTGGCGCTCGGTCAACTGGCCATACAGCTCCTGCTGGGAGCATCCGGCCAGGAGTGCCAGCGTGACCGTGACGAGGACACGCGCGGGCCAGGAGGGTGTCCTAGCCTTGCGGGCGTTGGCCCCGGGAATGGGGCAAGTGCGCAGGTGCGTTCTGGCAGAAAGTAGCGGTCTCATGCGATATAGCGGTCAAGGCGGGCGGTCAGGCCTGCTGGCGGAACAGTTGTTGCAGCCCGTCAGAGGTGCGGTTGGCGATATTGGCGGTGAGCTGGCTGTGGAACAGAAACTCGTGCGCCCGGACGGTCAGCATGACCATCTCACCCGGTGTCATGTCGTTGCCCGCTGCCATGGCCGCTTGCGCATGCTCCTCCAGCGAGACCGCCTCGGCGTTGATGTGTTCGAGCGGCTTGAAGAGAGCCTGCATCCCCTCGCCCATTGCCTGCACAGGCTGGGCCTGCAGCGTGCTGCCCGCGCCCGCTTCTGCACGCGCAATAGCCTCGTGAAAGCCGGACATGTCGGTCAATGAGATGCCATAGCCGGCCTGGACGGAGCTCTGCCCCGCCGAGACGCCGACACTGTCTGCGCCCGAAAGCGAAAGGCTCATGGTGGTAGTGGCGTTCATGGTGTCAGCGCCACATCACTGTTTGCGGGCCATGGTTTCCAGTGCCGTGCCCACCGATTGCAAGGAGGTGTGAGCACTGTTGGACATGAAGCCCATTTGTTGGGCCAGCATGGTCATGTGGGTGATGTGGGCAGGCTTGTCGTTGCCGTCGGCCAGGGCATCCCCTGCGGCCTCGATTTCACTCGCTTTGGCGTCCAGGGTCTTGCCCCAGGCATCGGCCATGACCTCGAACCAGCTAGCGCCTTTGCCGCTGCGGCTTTGGGAGCTGCTCAGTCCAGTGGTGGCGACCATGGCCAGCGGATTGATGGAATTGCTCATGCTCTGACTCCTACTTTGCAGGTGGTGCTGGCGGTGATTGCCAGCGGGGTGGTTGAACAAGGGATCGATCCGAGGACCGATGTGGCACGGTGACGTTTCAAGGTTTGAGGTAAACGTGGTGCGGTGGGCTCACCTGGGTGCCCAGATGCGCTGGTGGTGAAGCGGTTCATGCGGGGCTTCAGAACGACAGGACGCTGGCCACGCCCTCGCGTTCCATCTGCACCTTGTCGGACAGGATGGCCACAATGCGGTGCCCACTGGGCAACATGGCCCCCTCGAAGTAACGGGTGCCGTCCACGGTGACGAGGTAGGCAGGCTCTCCGGGCACGATAGCAGCGACACGCTTGCCAGGATCGTGGATGGCCGATGCAGCTGGAGGCGGCGTAGGGGGAGCCTCGTTGACAGCGGCCAGCTGCTGCAAGCCCGGCACATCACGGCGAGCCAACGCCTGAACATGCTCAAGCTGCCGCGTATCAGACACCGCCGTGCGCACCCGCACCACCCCCGCACCAGCAGCTTCCACTTGCGCAGCGATGCCGTTGAGTCGATAGACCTCGGCCACACTGGCTGCCACCTGCTCATTGACCCATACCGAGAGCCGGGCGGGCGAACGGTCTGCAAGCGCCTTTTCCAGTCTGGCCTTTTCAGCCTGGGACTCCAGGTGCCCGGTCACGTACAGCTGCCCGCTGCGGGACTCGACATTCAGTGTGGGCATGCCCAGGTGCGACAGGGTCTGGCGGATGTTCGCGGCGTGCTCTTGCGGACTCAGGGTGGAAGGCCCCATGGCCCAGGCCAGGGTGAGGGTGCACACAGAAACGCCCACCAACGCGGTGCCGCCCAGCATCAGGCGCGAGCGCCAGCGCTGCAAAGGGGACGTCTGGCCTGCCGCCATGGCTGCAGGGTCCTTTGCTGGCGTAGCTGCGGCAGAGGAGGCCTGCGAAGCAGACGCACCCATACCAGCATGCGAACGCGCCTCCGAGGCTGCTTCTGAGGCAGGAGCAGACTCTTGCGCATGCGGTGTAGCCGACGTGGCACCTCCGTCTGGTGCCGCGTCGGTGAACAGCGGCGCCCATTGCTGCGCACCGAGCTGACCCACGGCAAGCCGGATCCCTCCGACAGTGAACGGCTCGTACAAGCCCAGCTCTGCGCGCGCGCCTGCCTCCAGCGTCCTGTGGGCTACGGCACCGCCGCCCTGTTGCACCTGCAAAACCAAGATGCCTGTGGGCGAAAACGACAACACAGCAACGCCTTCAGCCTTCTGAAGCACGACTTCATTGATCCAGTCCTGTCCGATGCGCAGCGTCTGCCCAGGCTGAATGACAGAAGATGCGCCACGCTGCTCGCCGCTGAGAACGCGCAGTTCGTACAAAGTTTCTGTGCTCATTCCACGGTACTCCTCGGCCCGGACATGCGGGCCTCGTTCGCTCGATTCGTTCACGGCGCCTGCTCACCCAACCCCTGGGCTACGCCAGGTCTGGGATCGCCCGTCGCGGGGTTGCGGGTAGACGTTGTGGTCTCTTCCAGTACAGGCATGGGTGGGGCAGCCACGGCGCCACCGGGCCGCAGTGGCCCCGTGGGTGCTGATGCATTGGTCGCGCGCCGTGCAGGGATGAGGCGGGGCGAAATGAGGAAGAGGCGCTCCACCCGCTCTTGCTGGTCGTTGTTCGAGCGGAACAGCGCGCCCGCCAGGGGGATATCGCCCAGGAATGGAACCTTGGAAACCCCTTCGCTGCTGGACTCCTTGACCATGCCGCCAATCAGCAGGCTCTCGCCCGCGCCGATCAGCGCCTGGGTATTGATGGAGGAACGCTCGACGATGGGGATCGAATCAACCTGGCTGGCTCCATTGATGCCGCCGTCTTCGATCTGGACGAGCAGCTTGATGCGCACGTCTGAGCCTTCCTGGAACACATGGGGCGTGACACGCAAGGAGGTCCCTGCCGACACCTTGTAAAGATCGACTTGCTCTCGACCTGCCACGCGCACGTAGAAACTCTTGTTGGTGTCAAAGAGCGCCTCGACGTTGGACAGCGTCATGACCTGGGGGCTCGAAACAATGCGGGCTACGCCCTTGTTCTGCAATGCATTGATTCGCGCCACAAAGTTGTTGCGCCCGCCCAGCACCAGGGACATGAATCCGCCCTCGCCTGCCGGCGTAATGCTCTGAACCGGCGTGCTGCCCAGCAGACTGGTGTCGCTGGCGGCGCCATTGCCAAACAGGAAGGAATAGCGGTCGCCACTCAGGCGCCAGTTGATACCCATCTCACGCAACTTGTCGGTGCTCAGGTCGATGATGGTGGCTTCGATCTCCAGGGCCTGGGGCTCAATGTCCAGCGACTTGATGAGCTCGTCGTAGTAAGGCAGACGCTCCGGGAGGTCTCGCACGATCACTGCATTGAGACGGGTATCGGCCTCCACACGGGCCTGGTTCGCGACCGAAGCCGCGCCCAGGCCTTCCAGCAACGCCGCGTCCACGGTGGCCACCTGCACACCTCCTACGGCTCCAGGTCGGCCGCCCCAGGCTTGCTGCACGGTTTCGGCAGAGGCCTGCATGGGGTTGGCACCAGCGGCTCCCAGCGTGCCTTGTCGAGCCAGGCCCTGGCCGCGCAGACCCGGCTCAGAGGCGCCCCGATACTGCGTCAGTGCCGGTGACGGGTTACCTCGCTGGGCTGTCAGCAAAGAACGCAGGATGCTTGCCACACCAGGGATGACCGTGACGGTGCCGCCGTACTGGGCACTCACATCCTGGGCCCATGCGTATTTCAGGTAGTACACCTTGAAACCCACGGGAGCCAGCGTGGTGGACTGGCTTTGCTGACCTGAAGCCAGTTCGCCGACCAAGTCTACAAACCGTCGGTTTCCGCTGGCGATGAGCCCACCACTCTGGCTCACACGCAGGGTGTTGCGCGAGTCCATGATGTTCATGTCACGCGCGGTATTGATGACCTGGCGAGCATCTCCCTGGCGCATGGCGAAGGTGCGTGTCGTGACCTCTGCCGGTGTGTACACGTGCACGACGGCGCCGTCGTAGTAGGCCATGAGCCCAAATGAGCGCTGGATGCTGGAAAACACTTTTTCGGCCGTACCTCGGAACACGCCGTTGACCGCGCCCTTGACACCAGAACTTACCGACACGGGTACATCCATGGTCCCGAAGAAGTCCTGCAAGAACGCCGCAATCGGCTGCTCTCGCACGGTCATATCGACCTGTCTCTCCCCGAAAGGAATGGGCGAGGCCTGCACCGCCGTGGCGCACAACGCCCAACCCAACGCACAGCTTGCCGCCCAGGCGCGCCACGCGCCCGCCTTTGGCCCCGACAGCAACGGACTCCAATTCCCCTTAGCTACTACTCCCATTCTCACTCCCTTATTTGAACTCATTGTTGGTATCAGCGCATACGCTCATCGGCGAGGCTGTTGAAGAACAGACTCCGCCTGAAAACAGTCGGCGACTGCCGACCGACTTACTACGACGCCCCCTGCAACATGGGGGCGTCGTCTTTTCCGACATGGGCCAGTACACCCAGGTGCAGCGTCGGAACCAATTCGTGGTAACTGAGCACTGGAGTGTCAAAGCACTCGATCTCGATCAACTTGCGTACGTGGCGGCGAATGTCCACCGCCGTCACGATGGCGGCTGGCCGGTGATGTGCGATGGCCTGCGTGAATTTCTGAATCAACTGCGTGGTTTGCGCAGGATCGAGCGCCAGCTGCTGCACCCCGCCGTTGACCCGCACAGCGGATCGCAGCAGCTCCTCGACGGAGGGATCGATAAGCAGCGCGCCCAGGCGGCCGGTCGGCGCGTAGCGATAGCACAGCTGGCGCTTGAGTCCGATCCGGACCAGTTCCGTCAGAGCGAACACATCTTTCTCCCGCTGGGCCGCATCGGCGAGGGTCTCCAGGATGTCGCGGAGGTTGCGGATGGCCACCTCTTCTTCCACAAGGCGACGCAGGATTTCAGCCACCCGTGCCAGAGGCAGAGCACGAAGGGTTTCCTTGACCACATCGGGCAGGTCGGCGCTGGCACGGGTCAGCAAGAGGTTGGTTTCCTGCGTGCCCAAGAACAGCGCGGCGTTGCGACGGAGAGCTTCCCGCACGGCCGTGGCCAGTGCCGCCGCAACACCGTCGGCCACCATGTCGCCCTGGGCAACCGGCACCTCGTGCACCATCAGGCGCCAAGCAGGCGCTGGCGCGGCTGGTTCGAGGGCCAGTGCGCTGGACCCCGGCACCGCTGGCGCCGGCGTCTGAGCAGGTGGCGCGGGCACCATGTGCACATCGATGCGCGGCAAACGCAGGCCCAGGTGCAACTGAAAATGGTCGAGCACGCCTTCAAGGCCGTGCAGCAGGTCACGGCTGTCTTCGCCGCGCAGGTGCCCGGCAGGCAACTCAAGTAGGAGGGGCACGTTGGGACGCACCGGGATGGCATCGGTGAACATCAACTCGGGGGCGTGCGCAGGCTTGCGGCGCACAGCCACCAGCTTCGGCCCGATCCAGCGTTCCCAGCGCTCCCGCCACGCGGGCGTCAGCATGGCCCCAGCCCCAAAGAACACAAGACCCAGCAGACCAAAGACCACAGCGGGAAAGCCAGGCACGGCCGCGAAAAGAAAACTCAGACCACCGGCCACCAGCAACACGCGGGGCTTGGCCGTCAGTTGTCTACCAATGGCGTCGCCCAGATGTTTGTCATGCTCATCGTCTGTAGTGCGCGTCACCAGCAGACCTGCGGACATGGCCCCCAGCAATGCGGGGATCTGCGTCACCATGCCATCACCAATGGCAAGGATGCAGTACTTGATGGCCGCTGCGGACATGGGCATTCCCTGCTGGAGCACCCCCACGGCCAGCCCTCCCAGCAGATTAATGATGATGATGATGATGCCCGCGATGGCATCGCCTTTGACAAACTTCATGGCGCCGTCAAGGCTGCCGTTGAGCTTGCTTTCGCTTTCCAGTTGGCGACGGCGACGCCGGGCCTCGTCCTTGTCGATCAGGCCCGAGCGAAGGTCCGAGTCGATGGACATCTGTTTGCCAGGCATGGCATCCAGCGAGAAACGCGCGGCGACTTCAGCCACGCGCTCCGAGCCTTTGGCAATGACGATGAACTGCACCACGGTAATGATGAGAAACACCACCAGGCCCACCACGAGATTGCCGCCCGCCACCATGTTCCCAAACGTGTCAATGATGTGGCCAGCTTCGCCGTGCAAAAGAATCATGCGGGTTGTCGCGATCGACAGCGCCAGCCGAAAAAGCGTGCTGATCAGCAGCACGCTGGGGAACACGGAAAATTCGAGCGGATTGGCCACATAGATGGCCAGCAGCAGCAGCAAAACCCCGCCCGAGATGTTGACGGCCACGAGGGTGTCAAGGGCCCAGGTCGGCAGCGGCACGATCATGAGCGCGATGATGGCCACGATGCCAGCCACCAAGGCGATGTCGGTGTACCGCGCGAGCCCGCCACCACTGCGGTCGGCACGCGCGGCCGACCGGAAATAGCTAGCCAAATTCACAGCGAGTCTTTCGCTGTGAAGGCATAGCCCGCTTGCCTGGCGCTGACCCCGCGCAGCAGCACGTATTCGGCAAGCACTTTGCGGACGTAGTCCTGAGTCTCGCGGTAGGGTGGGATTTTGCGTCCGTGTTTTTCTACGGCGCCCTCACCGGCGTTGTAGGCGGCAAGCACCAACTCCAGGTCATTGCCAAATCGCTGCTGCAAGGTTTTGAGGTACCGGGCACTCACCCGCAGGTTCGTCTGCGGGTCGTGCAGTTGCTCTGCGCCCTCCACGCCAAAACGGCGCGCGGTCGGGGGGATCACCTGCATCAAGCCTCGGGCTCCTGCATGCGAGATGGCATCGGGCTGGTGACGGGACTCCACGCGAGCGATGGAGTGCAGCAGCAACGGGTCGATGTCGTGCTCCTGCGCGGTGCGGTCTACCAAAGGTGCCAGCCCGACGGGGCTGCTGGTTCGCAAGGGCTGGGCGTCGGGGCTGCGCGATGGCATGGCTGTGCGGGGCGGGAGCTTGCCGGTCATGGCAGGCTGCGCTGCGCGCGCGCCTGCACCGACAGGCAACAGACGCGACGAGGTGTGGCGATACAACCCCATCTGCGCAGCCAGAACTGGTTTGCTGGATTTGGCGGCAGACACTTGGCAACCGCGAACAAGCGCTTCGGCGTCCCGTTGCGCGGGTGTCAACAACTGATCCCACCCGACGGCACATGCGGCTGTCGGCGCTGGCGCCAAGACCGCAGGTCCAGGTGCAGCGTGGGTCAGGCCCCCAAGGCCCAGTCCGCAAGTCCCCATGAGGAACCACATCCCAGGGAGCCTCGCCAAGGGCCGAACCAACAAACGCCGGGCAAGCAGATGAACACGATGAGACGATGGGGAACGCACAAACAGACTTTCGCTTTTAGAAGCAGACTCAGACACGAACGCAACAAGGTAGAGCTAGTGTTTCCGCTCAGCCTTTCGAATTTGTGGCAAAAAGTGCTGCGTCACGTATCCATTTGTCAGCAACGAAACACAGATGCAACGCACGCCCATTGCGGGCACGTGCTTTCACTTGCATCCTGTTTCAACATTCATGTGACCGTTGGCACACTGCCCGACACTTCAGTTTCCGCACCGTTGCCAAGCCTCCCCGTGATGCTGCAGCGCCTTGAGCCCTGGGCCAGCACGGCCTGCGGCCCCACCCGATTTCCAACAGGACTCTCCGCCCATGGCCGGTCAAGACGACAGTGGCGACAAGACAGAAAAGCCGACACCCAAGAAGCTTCAGGACGCCCGGAAAAAGGGCGAGATTTCCAAGAGCAAGGACCTGACAGCGACAGCAACATTGCTGACCGTGCTGCTGCTAGCCACTGTGGCCTTGCCGATGGTGGGGCAGCAGATGACGTCACTGATTGAACTGAGCCTGTGGGGATTGCAGATCCCTTTTTCTGAGGCACTCGCCCAATTGGGGTGGCAAGCGCTGCGCACGTTGCTGTTGCTGGTGGGGCTGGTGGTGGTACCCGTTGCGGTGGTCGGCGTCCTGGTGGAGTTTCTGCAGACCGGCCCTGTGCTGACGATGGAGAAAATCTGGCCCAAGGCAGAACACCTGAACCCCGCCAGCGGCCTCAAACGCATGTTCTCGCTGGACAACCTGGTCGAGCTGCTCAAGTCACTGCTCAAGACCGTGCTCGTGGCCGTCATTGCCTGGATTGCGCTGAAGGACTTGCTGCCCGATCTGCCACTGCTTGCGCGCGCGAAGCCAGAGGCCGTGGGATCGGCTCTCTGGCACGCCAGCTGGACGCTGCTGGCATGGGTCACGGGCGCGTTTCTCCTGGTGTCGGCGCTGGACCTGGCATGGCAACGCTACAGCTTCATGAAGAAGATGCGCATGAGCATGCGCGACATACGCCAGGAAATGAAGGACGCCGAAGGCGACCCGCATCTCAAGGGCCATCGCAAGCAGCTGCAGCAGGAGTGGGCTCAGCAAGGCGCCAACAAGGCGGCAGCCAGTGCCCATGTGCTGGTGGTCAATCCCACCCATGTCGCGATTGCCATCGACTACCATCGCGACCGATGCCCGGTGCCCACGGTCATTGCCAAGGCACAGGACGATGATGCTCTGGCCATGAGAACCGCCGCACAGGAGGCCGGTGTTCCCGTACTGCGCAACATCGAAATCGCCCGTCAATTGCTGGCCGACACAGAGCCCGGCGACGTCGTTCCTGCGGAGCTGTTCGACATCATCGCGACCGTGATCCTGTGGGCGCAAGATGTGCGCTATGAACTCGAACGTGCCTCGCGGACCTCGCATGCGAAGTCTTCCACAGAGTCAGAACCGCGCCGTCCTCGGCGCCCCGCTCCTGGTGAAGACCTGACCCGGTACCCGATATCTACGGCCCATGACGCAGCGGGCGCAGCCGCCACCCCCGGGGGCTGGAGAACCAACCGCTTTGCTCGCTATGTTCCCAGGCGGTGGCGATCCAGAGCGGCCACTGACACTGCATCATGAACAAGCATTCACATACAGACACCGCACAGCCTTATGAAGGCACTGCCCCTGCCCAATTGGTCGAGGTGACGAGCCCCCAGACCACTGCCAGCGTGGTGCTCCCGAATACTGCGCCATATGGCGTAGCTGACGCGCCCGCAGCCCCACTGGCCGGAGTGCTGGGTACCGTATTGGCACTGGCATTCGTGCTGGCCCTGGCCTGGATACTTCTGAAGGTGCTGCAGCGCACCGGCATCGCGCGGAATCGAAGTGGTAAAGCCGTGCTGCAGGTCGTGCAGCAAATATCTCTTGGCGGGCGAGAGAGAGTGGCCCTGGTCCGGCACGGGGACCGAGAATATCTGCTGGGGGTGACACCGCACCAGGTACATCTGCTGGCTGAATCCGCTCCTGAAGGTAGAGAGAAATCGCCGACTGTTCCTTGACGCGTTAATACAGGCATTGCGGCAACTGCGTGCGCTCCCATGGTGGCTGTACAGAAGACTGCGGGGCACCCTCGGTAGGGTGCAAGAGGTGCCTGCCGCTGCGCCTTCTCCTTGGGCTGTCAGCAAGCTGCCACATGGCAGCTTGTTTTCTACGCTGGAGGACCATGCCCTTGGGCGGGCGCGCCCACCCATTCAGTACCGCATGTCAGCCGCTCACCCTTTGCTGCGCAGCGTGCGGCTCAGCAAGATCACCGGCACCAGCCCCACGGCCACCAGCGCCAGGGACGGCAATGCCGCCTCACCCAGCCGCTCATCGCGCGCCAGCTGGTAGGCCACGACAGCCAAGGTGTCGCTGTTGAAGGGGCGCAGCACCATGGTGGCGGGCAGCTCCTTCATCACGTCCACAAACACCAGCAGCGCGGCAGCAGCGGTAGACCGCTTGAGCAGCGGCCCATGCACGCGCGCCATCAGGCCCACACTGCCCATGCCCAGCATGCGGGCAGAGTCATCCAGGCTGGGGGGAATTCGCGCGTATCCGCTCTGAATGGACTGCAGCGCCACCGCGCAGAACCGCACCAGGTACGCCCATACGATGCCCAACGCCGTGGCCGTGACCAGCGCGCCCACGCCCCACTGCGGCATGGCCGCCTGCAGCCAGCCCACGGGCAGCAGCAGGCCCACCACAATGACGGCACCTGGCACGGCGTAGCCCACGCTGGCCAGTTGCACCACGCCGCGCG
Organism: Acidovorax sp. Leaf73; assembly: GCF_916855635.1. Taxonomy (NCBI): domain Bacteria; kingdom Pseudomonadati; phylum Pseudomonadota; class Betaproteobacteria; order Burkholderiales; family Comamonadaceae; genus Acidovorax; species Acidovorax sp. Leaf73. Next base: position 311,241 of record NZ_CAKASI010000002.1, on the reverse strand, counting down.
TGATCGCATCAGGCTGGCGGCGCACGGCAAACGCCAGGGCCAGAGCAATCATCACGGCCAGCGCAGCGGTGATGCATCCCAAGCGCACGCTGTGCCAGGCCCATTCCATGAATCGCTCCCACGGCAGCACCGACCAGTCGGCCGCCAGCGGGCGCAGCATGAAGAGAACTGGCGCCACAAAACCCATCACCACCGGTACCGCGCACACCACCCAGGCGGCCCAGCGGCGTGCGCCGCGCAGCGGCAGGGGCTGTGCCTCGGCCGAGCCTGCGCGCCCGCCGCCCGTGGCGAAACGCATGCGCTTTTGCGCGCGATGTTCCAGGTGCAGCAGCGCCATCACCACCACCAGCAGCATGGTGGCCAGCTGCGCGGCGGCCAGGCGGTTGTCCATCGACAGCCAGGCCTTGTAGATACCGGTGGTGAAGGTCTGGATGCCGAAGTAGCTGGCCACGCCAAAGTCAGCCAGCGTTTCCATCAGCACCAGCGCAACGCCTGCAGCGACTGCCGGGCGTGCCAGAGGCAGCGCCACGGCGCGGATGCGGCGCGACAGCGGAGCGCCCAGCAGGCGCGCGGCCTCCATGAGGTGCGCGGCACGCTCGCCCAGCGCCGTGCGCGCCAGCAGGTACACATACGGGTACAGCGAAAAGATGAACACCCACACCGCGCCGCCCAGGCTGCGCACCTCGGGCAGCAGGCGGCCTTCCAGGCCAAAGGTGTTGCGCAGGCCCACCTGCAGCGGGCCGCTGAACTGCAGAAAGTCGGTGTAGGCATACGCAGTGACATACGCAGGCATGGCCAGGGGCAGCAGCAGCAGCCACTCGAAGGTGCGGCGGCCCGGAAAGTCGAATAGCGTCACCGCTGCTGCCGTGCCTGTGCCCACAATGGCCGCGCCCAGGGCCACCAGCACGCTCAGCCACAAGGTGGTCCACACATAGCCAGGCAACACGGTGGCCGCCATCTCGCGCAGGATGGCGCCCGCCTGCGCATCGCCCTGCCCCACGGGCAACCACGATGCGAGCACGGCCAGCACGGGCAGCGCCAGAAACCCCGCGAACAGGATCAAAGGGATGGTGCGAAGGGCAGAAAATGGCGTGCGGCGCAAGGCGAGTGGCTCGGCAAAGTAAGAAAGCGCACACCCGCTGGCAGGCTCAGGCCGGGCAACGATCAGGAATGCAAATGCGAATTTTAAGCATTCGTCCCTGCCCGCCTAGAATCAAGCGATGTTTCTAGAGGTCTCCCAACTCGAAGTGCGCTACGCAGGCCGCCCCAACGCGGCGGTGGAAGGCGTCACGCTGGGCCTGCATGCAGGCGATATCGGTGTGCTGATCGGCCCCTCGGGCTGCGGCAAAACGACGCTGCTGCGCGCTGTGGCAGGGCTGGAGCCCGTGACGGGCGGCGAGATCCGCCTGACCAAAAGTGTGGTCAGCAGCGCCACGCTCAGCGTGCCGCCTGAGCTGCGGCGCATTGGCATGGTGTTCCAGGACTACGCGCTGTTCCCGCACCTGTCGGTAGGCCGCAACGTGGCGTTTGGCATCCACCAGTTGCCCCGTGCCGAGCAGGCCGCGCGCGTGGCCGAGGTGCTGCAGCTGGTGGGGCTGGAGGGCAGCGAGAACCGCTTTCCGCACGAGCTTTCTGGCGGGCAGCAGCAGCGCGTGGCCCTGGCGCGAGCCCTGGCACCGCGCCCTCAGCTCATGCTGCTGGACGAGCCTTTTTCGAACCTCGACGTGGACCTGCGCGAGCGCCTAGCCCACGAGGTGCGCGGCATTCTGAAAGCCGCTGGCGCCACGGCCCTGTTTGTGACGCACGACCAGTTCGAGGCCTTTGCCATTGGCGACGTGATCGGCGTGATGCACGAAGGCCATCTGCACCAGTGGGACGATGCGTACACGCTGTACCACCGCCCCGCCACACGGTTTGTGGCCGACTTCATTGGCCACGGCGTGTTCGCCCCTGCCACGCTGCTGCAGCGCGGCAACAACGTGGTGGCGCAGACGCCGCTGGGCGAGCTGACCGACCTGGAAGAATGCCCCCTGCCCAGCAGCTACCCCGGTGGCGAATGTGATGTGCTGCTGCGCGCGGATGACATCGTGCACGACGACCATGCCCCCGTGCAGGCGCAGATCGTGCGCAAGTCGTTCCGGGGTTCGGAGTTTCTGTACACGCTGCGCCTGGCCAGCGGCCACACGGTGCTGGCGCATGTGCCCAGCCACCATGACCACGCCTTGGGCGAATGGATAGGCATCCGCGCCCAGGTGGACCATGTGGTGACGTTCCCCCGCGAACAGGGAACCACCATCTAAGCCAAAATAGGCTCTAGCGCTTATCCATAAAGCGCAGGCCGCTATTATTTTTGATGCCACATTGCGCCACGGCGCACTGCAGCCTTCAGGATTTTCCCTTGCGCTGCAGGCTTTCCAGGGCATTGAGATCCACCTGCGACATGAAGCCCCGCAGATCCTTCACGCCCATGTTGTCGCCCTCAATGCTGACCACCAGGCCGTTTTTCAGGATGGTCTTGAACTCGGCATGGCTGCCGTCCTTTTCATAGCGCTGGTGCAGGGTGCGGCCACCCTCCTGCCAAGTCTTCTCGGCGCTCGTTGGGTCTTCTTTTTCGCCCTGGGCCATGCCCATGGCCATGACCGCCATCTGCCCCAGGCCGCCGATATCCACGATCTCCAGGCGCACCTGCTTGTCATCGCTGCCGTACTGCGCACTGGCCTGGCTGGTGGGCAGGCCCAGGGCGGCACCGTCCTGCACATCAAAGCCCGTGCGCGGCAGGCCGGCGAGCTTCTCGGGCAGTGCCGCCTTGAGCGACTGCGCCGCAATGGCCTGGCCACCCCCCAGCGCACCTGCGGCGGCCTTGGCGGCATCACCAGCAGCCGCGGCAATGGCGGCGGGGTCCTGGCTCTTTTGCGCTTCTTCCATCTTGCGGGCAGCCTCTTCCATCTTCTTGCCTGCGGCCTCCAGGCCGGCGGTGTCGATGGACACCTTGCCGCCCGGCGTGTTCATCGTGATGGCGGGCGCATCGGCCCCGCCAAACATCGCTCCGCCACGGGGCAACAAGAGCGCACTGACGGCGCCGATGACCACCCCCATCACAATGGCCGCGATGATGACCACCACGGTGTAGACCACCGACTTGTCGGGGGCGTTTTTCATGAGCACCGGCAGGCCGGTGTAGAGCAGGTAGATGGAGTACAAAGCCGCCAGCAGGCCCAGCATGGATAGTGCAGGCAGCAGGCTGAACACCCCGCCCAGCATGGCCGCCGTGCTGGCATACACCGCCACCTTCAGGGCCTGGATGGAGTTTTTCTGGCCGCCAAAGGTGGAGGCCAGCGCATCGATGATGAGCCCGAGCACGAAGATGCCCACGAGGCTGAGCACATACGACACCACCATGTTCACCAGCCCCGAGACAAAGGGCACGCGGATGGTGACGCCAAAGCCCCCAAAACCGATCAGCGACATGCCAATGAAACCGCAGACTGCCGGAATGGCGGCCAAAATCATGGCGTAGCGGGTGTACAGGGTGGCGGCGTCGGTGCTCTCGGCCTCAATGGTGACCCAGGTGTCCTTGGGTTGCAGAAGAATGCTCTTGGCGCGCTCAATCAGGTTCATGGTGCCCTCCCGGCAGTGTGGATGAGCCTGCCCACGCATTTGCAAGCGCTTGCAGGCGAAAGACGCGGACGATACGGGAAATTGCGTGCAATAGAGATCGGATGTGCAGACCGCGCGGCTGCAAACGTGGAATATGCACGCTTTTGCCCACGGAAACCACCCCTGTCCCCAGAGCGCCAGCTCAGGCTTTGCGCAACTGATCGACCGTATCGTGCAGGTGCTGCGTCCAGGTACGTCGGTCGCGCTCGCCCGCCAGCTCGGGGGGGCCGTAATGCACCACAGCCTCGATGGGCGGGGCGCACAGCGTGCGCCAGATGGAGCCCACCAGGGTTTCGTCGCCGATGTAGCTGGGCGCAAAACTGGTGGCACCCGTGGCCTTGTCGGCAAAACGCAGGCCCACGGGCTGCACCGGCGCCTGCGCCACCACAGCGGCTTGCAGCAAATTGGCGTGAAAAGGCAGCATCTCGCGCCCATCGCCCGTGGTTCCCTCAGGGAACACGGCCAGCACCTCGCCCCGCTCCAGCGCCTCCTGCATCGACCGGACCATGCGCAGCGCATCACGGCGCGAGCTGCGCTCGATGTAGAGCGTGCCTGCGGCAGTTGCCAGGGTACCGATCAGCGGCCAGCCCTGTACGTCGGACTTGGAGACAAAGCGGCAATGCCGCGCCGCGTGCATCACCGGGATATCAAGCCACGAGATGTGGTTGGCCACCAGCATCACCGGGCCGGTGAGCGGGGGCTGACCCAATATGCGCAGGCTGATGCCAAGGTGCGCCAGCAGCTGCAGCGACCACACCTGCACCCGGGCATGCTGCTGGTCCGGCGAGAGCGCTGGAAAACGCAACGCCACGATGGCGAGCCCTTTGACAATGTGGCCCAGCAGGCGCAGCAGGCGCCAGCAGGCACGCAAAGACTTCACCGCAGGGCCTCGCAGCGTCGCACTACCTCAACCCCGGTCAAAAGCCACCTGGCCACCGACGAGGGTCATGTGCACACAGCCAGGCAGTTCGTAGCCCGAGAACGGGGTGTGTTTGCCCTGGCTGCGCAATGCGTCGTCCTGCACCGTCCACGCCGCCTGCGGGTCAAAGATGCACAGGTCGCCCACGCCGCCTTCCACGATCTGGCCGACGCTGGCCTGCAGTGTGCCCAGGGCGCTGCCGAGCACGCGCGCGGGTTCAGACGTGACGGTGGCGAGCGCACGCTGCAGGGGCACACCGCTGTCCTGCGACCACTTGAGCGCGAGCGACAGCAGCAGCTCCAGCCCCGTGGCGCCGGGCTCGGCTTCGGCGAATGGCAAGGTCTTGGCGTCTTCATCGACCGGCGTGTGGTCAGACACCAGGGCGTCGATGGTGCCGTCGGCCAGCGCGGCGTTCAGCGCATCGCGGTCGCGCTGCTGGCGCAGCGGGGGCGACAGGCGGGCGCGGCTGTCGAAGAAGCCGATGTCCACGTCGGTGAGGTGCAGCGAGTTGATGCTGACATCGGCCGTCACCTTCAGGCCCTCGGCCTTGGCGCGGCGCAGCAACTCAACACCGGCAGCGCTGCTGATGCGGCACAGGTGCACACGGGCGCCGGTGGTCTTGAGCAGTTCAAAAATGGTGTGCAGCGCAATGGTCTCGGCCGCCACGGGCACGCCCGACAGGCCCAGGCGCGTGGCCAGCGGGCCGCTGGCAGCCACGCCCTTGCCCAGGTGCATCTCTTGCGGGCGCAGCCACACGGTGTAGCCAAAGGTGGCGGCGTATTGCAGCGCGCGCTGCAGCACCTGGGTGCTGGCCAGCGGCACCTCGGCCTGGCCAAAGCCCACGCAGCCGGATTCGGTCAGCTCGGCCATCTCGGTCAGCACCTCGCCTGCAAGGTTGCGCGTGAGGGCCCCCAGAGGGAACAGGCGCGCCTGGTGCAACTTCTCGGCGCGGAACTTGAGCATCTCGACCAGGCCGGGCTCGTCGAGCACGGGGTCGGTGTCAGGCGGGCAGACCAGGCTGGTCACGCCACCGGCCACGGCGGCGGCCATTTCGGATTCGAGCATGCCTTCGTGTTCGTGGCCGGGCTCGCGAAGGCGCGCCGCCAGGTCCACCAGGCCGGGCAACACGATGCAGCCAGCAGCATTGATGGTGCGGTTGGGCGCAAAGTCGGGGGGCACGCGGTTGACGCTCACGATGCGGCCTGCCGCCAGCGCGATGTCGCAGGTCTGGTCAAGCCCCGAAGCGGGATCGATCACACGGCCGTTCTGGATCAGTATCTTCATGATTTCAAGCCAAATTGGCTGCTAGCGCTTATTGGACAAGCGCTAGCAGCTATGAAAACAGGAGTATTCATTCCAAGCGTCATGCTTCGTTACCAGCAACGATCGACATGACAGCCATACGGACCGCAATACCGAAAGTCACCTGAGGCAGGATCACGCTCTGCTTGCCATCGACCACGGCGGAGTCGATTTCCACACCGCGGTTGATGGGGCCGGGGTGCATGACGATGGCGTCGGGCTTGGCCAGTTGCAGCTTCTCCTGCGTGAGGCCGAAGCTCTTGAAATACTCCTGGCTCGACGGCAGCAGGGCGCCGCTCATGCGCTCGTTCTGCAGCCGCAGCATGATGACCACGTCGGCATCCTTGATGCCCTCTTCGAGCGTGTGGCACACGCGCACGCCCATCTGCGCCATGTCCGACGGCACCAGGGTGCGCGGGCCCACCACGCGCACCTCGGCGCAGCCCAGCGTGGTGAGGCCGTGGATGTCCGAGCGCGCCACACGCGAGTGCAGCACGTCGCCCACGATGGCCACGGTGAGGTTGCTGAAGTCCTTCTTGTAGTGGCGGATGGTGTACATGTCCAGCAGCCCCTGCGTGGGGTGGGCATGCCGGCCATCGCCCGCATTGATCACATGCACATGGGGCGCCACATGCTGCGCAATCAGGTAGGGCGCACCGGATTCGCTGTGCCGCACCACAAACAAGTCCGCCGCCATGGCCGACAGGTTGGCGATGGTGTCGAGCAGCGACTCGCCCTTGCTGGCCGAGCTGCGCGCGATGTCGAGGTTGAGCACGTCGGCCGACAGGCGCTTGGCCGCGATCTCGAACGTGGTGCGGGTGCGCGTGCTGTTCTCGAAGAACAGGTTGAACACGCTCTTGCCACGCAAGAGGGGCACCTTCTTCACTTCGCGGTCGTTCACGCTCACGAAGTTGGCCGCCGTGTCGAGGATGTGCGTGACGATGTCGCGCGGCAGCCCTTCGATGGACAGCAGGTGGATGAGTTCGCCGTTGCCGTTGAGTTGGGGATTGCGCTTGTGCAGCACGGTCAGGCCTCTTTGACTTGGAATTGGAAGATGCCGCTGTCGTCGCGCGCCAGGGCCAGCGACTGGGCGGCAGGCAGGGCCACGCGGGCAGCGGCAAAGTCGGCCTGCACGGGCAGCTCGCGCCCACCCCGGTCCACCAGCACGGCCAGGCGCACGCTGGCGGGGCGGCCGTAGTCGAACAGCTCGTTGAGCACGGCGCGAATGGTGCGGCCGGTGTAGAGCACGTCGTCGAGCACCAGCACATCGGCACCGTTCACATCGAACGGCAGCGCCGTCTGCGCGCTGGCCGACAGGCCGCGCTGGGCGAAGTCGTCGCGGTGCATCACCGACGAGAGCACACCGGCGGGGCCTTCGAGGCCCAGGTCTTTTTGCAGGCGCTCAGCCAGCCAGGCACCGCCCGAGGCAATGCCCGCCAGGCGCGTGGTGGGGGTCAGCATGCTGCGCACGCCGCGCAGCAGTTCGCGGTACAGCGCCTCGGCGTCAAGCACCAGGCTGCCGGACATTCCGGGGGATGGGGTGGTCATGGGAGATTCCTCAAAAACTGTTCCAGGATGATGCAGGCCGAAGCGGCGTCGGCATCCTTGGCGCCACCTGCGATGGCTTCGGTGGTGCTGTAACGCTCGTCCACCTCGAACACCTGCAAACCAAAGCGGCCGCGCAGCTGGCGGCCGAACTTGAGCGCGCGCTCGGTGTTTTCGTGGCTTGCGCCATCAGGGTGGTAGGGCACGCCGATCACGAGGGCGTCGGGCTGCCACTCCTTGATGCGCTGCGCCACCTGCACAAAACGGGCGTCACCCTCGGCCTTGATGGTGGCCTGCGGCGTGGCGCTGCGCAACATGCGGTTGCCCGTGGCGACCCCCGTCCGCTTGAGGCCAAAATCGAAAGCAAGAAAGGTCTGGAAATGCGCAGGAACGGCGGGCTGAACGGGCAGGCCGGTCATGCGTGCCCCGCCTCGGGCGACAACATCCAGGCCTTGAGGCCCAGCAGCGAAAGGGCCCGGTCGTAGCGCTCGGGCACAGGGGTGTCGAAGATCACGGACAGATCGGCCGCCACCGTCAGCCAGGCGTTCTCGGCCAGCTCCGATTCAAGCTGGCCCTCACCCCAGGACGAATACCCCAGCGTGATGAGCACGCGGCGCGGGCCTGCGCCCGTGGACAGCGCTTCGAGCACGTCCTTGGAGGTGGTCATCTCCAGCCCGCCGGGGATGGTCATGGTGGAGGCATATGCCGATTCATCGGTTTCTGCCTTGTCCATGAGCATGGGCTCATGCAACACAAAACCGCGCTCGGTCTGCACCGGGCCGCCTTGGAAAACAGGTTCCTGGGTGAGATCTTCGCGCCGCAGCGACAGGTCCACCTTGTCAAAAAGGCCTTTGAGGGTGATGTCAGAAGGCTTGTTGATGATGAGGCCGAGTGCACCGCGTTCGCTGTGCTCACACAGGTAAACGACGCTGCGCGAGAAAGACTCATCTTCCAGACCGGGCATCGCAATCAGGAAGTGATGCGTCAGGTTGATGGGCGCAGAATCGAAAGACATTCGGCAATTTTAACGGTGAACATGGCCCCCTCCTCCGAGCCCTCGTACCCCAGCGGTCTGGTCTGGTTCCGCCGCGACCTGCGCGCGAACGATCAGGCCGCTCTTTACCGCGCACTGACTCAATGCCAGGAGGTGCACTGCGCCTTTGTTTTTGACCGCGAGATCATCGACGCCCTGCCCCGGGCTGACCGGCGGGTGGAGTTCATCCGCGAGTCGCTCGTGGAGCTGGATGAAACGCTGCGAACGCTTTCCGGGCATGAACAGGGTGGCCTCATCGTGCTGCATGCAGTGGCCAGTGATGCCATTCCAGAACTGGCCAACGGCCTGGGCGTGCAGGCCGTGTTTGCCAACCACGATGACGAGCCCCAGGCCCTGGAACGCGACCGCCTGGTGCGCACACGGTTGGCCGCTGCCGGAAGGGCATTTCACACCTTCAAGGACCACACCATTCTGGAACGCAGCGAGGTGCTGACGCAGACCGGCAATCCGTACAGCGTGTTCACACCGTACAAGAACGCCTGGCTCAAGAAGGTGGATGCGTTTCAACTCACCGGCTACCCCGTGGAGCGCCATGCACACCGGTTGGCACCGCGCCCGCAGGCGCACTGCCAGGCGGTGCCCACCCTGGCACGCCTGGGTTTTGAGGCCACGGCCCTATCGCAGCTCAATCTGCCCACGGGCGCCAGCGGCGCGCAGCGGCTGTTCAACGACTTCCTGGGCCGCATCGAGCGGTACGAGGACACGCGCAACTTTCCAGCTGTCAAAGGGCCCAGTTACCTCAGCGTGCACCTGCGTTTTGGCACCATCTCGCCGCGCCTGCTGGCACGCACCGCGCACGGGCTGATGCTGCAAGGCAACCCAGGCGCCGCCACCTGGCTCAGCGAGCTGATCTGGCGGGACTTCTACTTTCAGATCCTGCACCACCATCCCCATGTGGTGGGCCACAGTTTCAAGCCCGCGTATGACGCGATCCAGTGGGAATCAGGCCCCGAGGCCAACACCCTGTTTGCCGCCTGGTGTGAGGGGCGCACGGGCTACCCGCTGGTGGATGCGGCCATGGCGCAGATCAACCAGACGGGCTACATGCACAACCGCTTGCGCATGGTGGTGGCGAGCTTCCTGGTCAAGGATCTGGGCATCGACTGGCGCTGGGGCGAAGCCTACTTCGCCACGCACCTCAATGACTTCGATCTGGCCGCCAACAACGGTGGCTGGCAGTGGGCCAGCTCCAGCGGGTGCGATGCCCAGCCCTATTTCCGCATCTTCAACCCCGTGAGCCAGAGTGAAAAGTTCGACCCCGAGGGTAAGTTCATCCGCCGCTATCTGCCGCAGCTAGCGAGTTTGCCTACCAAGGCGTTGCACGCGCCCTGGCTGGCGCGCCCGCTGGAGTTGCAGGATGCGGGAGTGCGGCTGGGGGATACCTACCCGCTGCCGGTGGTGGAGCACGACGCAGCGCGGCACCGCACCCTGGAGCGGTATGCGGTCGTAAAGTCTGCTGCGGTCTGATCCCCGCACTCACCGGCGGGTGGCAGGCGGTGGAACGCTGTCGGGCCCAGCGGGCTCATCCGGGCTCATCTGCATGCCCTCGCCCCCCAGCGGCGCCCCCGCCGCCAGCCGAAGGCGCAGCCGCACATCGGTGCGGTTATCGGCATTGGCAATCGCTTCTTCGGGCGATATGGCACCGGACTCGACCATGGCCAGCAAGGATTGGTCGAAGCTCCACATGCCTTGCTCTGCGCTGCGGGTAATGGCGGTCTTGAGTTCGTCGATCTGCCCCTTCTGGATCAGTTCGGCCACATAGGGCGTGAGCAGCATGATTTCGGTGGCAGGCACCAGGCCACCCGCCAGCCCCGCCACCAGGCGCTGCGCTACGACAGCGCGCAGGTTGAGGGACAGGTCCATGAGCAATTGGCGGTGGGCGTCTTCGGGGAAGAAATTCACAATGCGCTGCACCGCCTGGTTCGCATTGTTGGCATGCAGTGTGGAAACACACAGGTGGCCGGACTCGGCATAGTGCAGCGCGTGCTGCATGGTGGCCCGGTCGCGGATTTCACCAATCATGATCACGTTCGGCGCTTCCCGCATCGCGCGACGCAGGGCCTCGTCATAGGACAGCGTATCGAGCCCCACCTCGCGCTGTGTCACGAGTGACTTCTTGTGGGTATGAAGGTATTCGATGGGGTCTTCCACCGTCAGGATATGCCCGCCCGTGTGGGCATTGCGGTGGTCCAGCAGCGCGGCCAATGTGGTGGTCTTGCCAGAACCCGCCGACCCTACCGTGAGTACCAGCCCCCCTTTGAGAAACGCCAGTTGCTGGAGCACTGGCGGAAGGCCGAGCGCTGCCAGGCTGGGGATCTGGGCAATAACATGGCGGATCACCATGCCTACCTGCCCACGCTGCCGGTGCACATTCACACGAAACCGCTCGCCCTCCGGGGTCTGCAAGGACAGGTCGCACTCCATGGTGGCATCGAACTCCCGCCGCTGCGTTTCGCGGAGGATGGAATACGCCATCTGCTTGACATCGTCGGCGGACAGCTGCTGCTGCCCCATGGCCACAAACACGCCCTGCCGCTTGAGCGTGGGTGGTGCACCCGCCATGATGAATAGATCAGACGCCCTTTCCCGCACCACCACAGCCAGACAAGCCAGGAGGCGAGGGTCCGGAGAAGGAACAGTTGCCGTCGGCTCCATCAGAACAGCCTCCGAAGGGAAGCTGCCGTGGTCAAGGCCCGCACCAACAGGAATATTGGCAGGCCACAGGCCCGCCGGTTCAAGGCAGACCTGTGGTGCACATGCATGCTGGCTAGGCCTCTGCGGTTGCCGCGATGCGGGCGTAGTGCTGAATGAGGCTCAGCAGCTCTTCGTCGGAGTAAGGCTTGCCCAGGTAATGGTTAACGCCCAGCTCCATCGCATGCTCGCGGTGCTTTTCAGCGATGCGCGACGTGATCATGATGATGGGCAGGTCACGCAGCGCACCGTCTGCACGGATGTTCCGCGCCAGGTCGAACCCGTCCATGCGAGGCATTTCGATGTCGGACAGCACAACGGTGGGGCGCTCTTCCTGCAGACGCTCCAGCGCTTGCAAGCCATCGGCCGCGAGCGCCACACGATAGCCTTCGCGCTGCAGCAAACGCTGCGTGACCCGGCGCACCGTGATCGAATCGTCCACCACCAGAACCAGGGGCACCTGGCTGGGGCCCGCCAATTGGGGCGAGACGACCGACTTGCCCGCACCCGAAGAGCCATCGGCCTCCAGCACTGAAGGCAGACCGGCGCTGGCGGCACGCACCTGGTCGCCATACACCGTCGCCAGCGCCACGGGGTTGTAGATCAGCACCACAGCACCCGATGCCAGCACCGACATGCCGGCCAAGCCGGGCAAACGGGACAGCTGCGGACCCAGGTTCTTCACCACGACTTCCTGGTTCCCCAGAACTTCGTCCACGTGCATGGCGATGCGCTGTGACGCGCTGCGGAAGATCACCACAGGGCGCGTCTTTCCAGCAGGCTCGTTGCTGCGGGAAGAAGCCTGCAGGAGCGCTCCAGCCCAGAAGAAAGGCAGTTGCTCCATGCCGTCATCAAAATGGCCCGTGCGGTATGCGACCTCCAGGTCTGCCGCAGACGTGCGCCGAACGATCTCGACCACGTTGGCCGGCACGCCGATCGCGAGGTCACCCGCGCGCAGCATCACCACCTGCGTCACCGCCGTGGTCAAGGGAAGGACCATGCGGAAGGCCGCGCCCTTGCCAGCTTCTGTCGAGGTCTCGATCCGACCGCCCAGCGCATTGATCTCGGCACGCACCACGTCCATGCCAATACCACGCCCTGCCAAGCCGGTCACCTCGGAAGCCGTGGAGAACCCGGGCATGAAAATCAGGTTGGCAGCTTCGGCATCGCTCAACTCGGTATCGGGCGCCACAATGCCCTGCGCCAACGCCTTTTCACGAATACGGGGCAGGTTCAGTCCGGCACCGTCATCCCGGAACTCCACCGACACGTCGTTGCCTTCGTGGTGCAACTCCACGGTGATCGTGCCCGATGCAGGCTTGCCTGCGGCCGTGCGCACCTGCGGATCTTCAATGCCATGGGCCACGCAGTTGCGCAACAGATGCTCGAACGCGGGGGTCATGCGGTCCAGCACACCACGGTCCATCTCGATGGAGCCGCCGGTGATGTCGAGCTTGATCTGTTTGCTGGTTTCCTTGGAGGCCTGGCGCACCACGGCATACAGACGTTCAGCAATGCCTTCGAACTCCACCATGCGGGTGCGCAGCAAGTCGCGCTGCAGCTCCCGTGCCTGGCGGCCTTGGGCAATCAGGTCGTCTTCGGCACCTTCCATGGCACGCTGCAGGTTGCGCTGCACGGTGGCCACGTCGTTCACCGACTCGGCCATCATGCGTGTGAGCTCCTGCACACGGGTAAAGCGGTCAAACTCCAGCGGATCAAAGCCCGCCGCCGAGTCCTTCGACAGGGCCAGGCGCGACTGCATCTGCGACTCAGCTTGCAGCTCGATGTCCCGCAATTGCTGGCGCAGACGGTCCAAATTGCCCGACAGGTCAGTCAGCGAGCTGCGGAACTGACCCAGCCGCACATCCAGGCGCGAGCGGCTGATCATCACCTCACCCGCCTGATTGACCAACCGGTCCAGCAACTGGGCACGCACCCGCACCGACTGGTTAGCAGCAACACGCAAAGGCGCGAGCTGCGAAGGACCAGGCAGGCGCACCGCCGGAGCAGAGGACACGGCAGACGCGGGTGCTGCTGCTGGCACTGGAGCTGATGGGGCCTCGGAGGCTTCAGGCTGGCTGCGCGGTGTTTCCACGGGCAGAGAAACCACCGTATCGGCGGGTCCCTGGCCAATCGCACGCAGCGCATCAAAGTTCGCCTGGATGCCGTCAAAACTACCCTGCAAAGGCTCGATTTGATCGGATGTCACCGTCTCAGCGTCAAGCTGCTCGATGGCGGATTCCAGCCGGTGGGCCATCTCACCCAGGCGCATGGCACCTGCCAGGCGCGAACTTCCCTTGAGGGTGTGCAACGCACGCAGCACTTCACTGCGGGCACCAAGGTTGTCGGGACGCGAGGCCCATTGGCGCAGCGCACCACCAAGCTGTGGCAACAGCTCGGCAGCCTCTTCCTCAAAGATCGGGAACAGATCCGGGTCGATAACGTCAATCGCATCGATATCGTCGTCCACATCCGAGCCAAGCGCCACAGCATGGGCGATCGCATCATCAATACGCTGATCGTGGTCGTGGATGACGGCCGACAAAGCAGGGGCCACATGCCCTTTGGGGCCCACAACAGCCGCAGGCTCCGGCATGGCTTGAAGGTCCGGCTCGGGTTCGACAAGCGGCAGTGGCTGCGCCACTTCTGCTTCCACCGGAGCAGTCTGGTCCTGCACCGACAACAACTCGTCTGCAGCCTCCTCTTCAGGCGGTGACAAGGTGTTGTCCACCTCGGTTTGCAGGATCTGGCGCAGCTGCTCCAGCACCTCCTGACTTGGTTCCTTGAGGAAACCTGCCGCAAACTGGTGCAGCAAACGACGGATGTCTTCCGCCGCCGCCATGAAGGCCTGGGCCTGCTCCTGTGTGCCGCCAGACTGCAGCGTCACGTGTTGAAGCGCGTGTTCGAGCACCCTGGCCATCTCTGACAGGGCATTGAAACCCACCGTGGCCGAGCTGCCCGCCAACGAGTGCGCCAATGCCACGGCCATATCGGGCAGAGGTTCGTGCAGCTCCAGCGACCATTCCTGCAGGCAGGTCACCAATCGGCGCGACCACTCGTCGGCCTCGTTCAGATAAACGTTATAGAGCGGGATGCCAATGCGCAGGGTGTCAATGACCTTCACCGCTTCATCGCTGGCGCTGTCTTCCGGCTCCTGCGGCACGGCCTCGATGGCCTGCGGCACTTCAGAGGCAGCCTCAAAGGCCACAGCCTCTGCGGCTTCTACGAATTCGGCGGGTACATCCTGACCCACAGATTCCGACCCATCGGCACCCAACAGCTGATGCTCGGGCTCTGTCTCGCTCGGCACTTCATGGGATTCGATGTCATCGAGCGACTCGACAGGCAGAACAAAGGCCCCATCCACTGCAGGTTCGTCGGGCACCACGGGTGCCTGCGAAAGAGCCTCCACCTCGGGAGCGGTCGCGACAGGTTCCAGGTCTGGGAGTTCGAGATCCAGAACAAAGTCGACACTGGAGGGGGCGATAGCTTCAGGAGCAGCAGGCGCCTCATTGAGCGCAGCGGCGAACACGGAGAAATCGATCTCCTCGGCCACCTCGGGGGCTGGAGCGGTCGTCTCTGCCGGCAGTTCGGGCACATGGTCGAAAATTTCGGTGGCTTCGAAGTCCGGCATCGCCAGCTCTTCTTCCACGACCTTCGGAACTTCTGCAACCGTTGGCGCGGGCGCCTCAGGAGGCAGGTCATCCAGCACAGCCACCTCAGGCTCAAGTGCCACTTCAGCCAGGACCGGGGCTTCTCCGTCGGCAGACGGCACCACCAGCGGCAACAGGGTTCCATCCAGGCGCATGGCATCCGCAGATTGCCGGAACGCGTCCGGTTGCCAGCCAGAGGCTTGGCCCGCCGCAATGTCGTCCGCCCAGCGGCTGAAGGCCCGCAACGCGTCGGAAGAAAGCTGCAGCAAACCAGGGTGCATGGGCTTTTGCTCAGCCAGCCAGGCATTGAGCAACTGCTCCATCGACCAGGCGGCCTCACCAAAATCGTTCAGCCCCACCATCCGCGAACTGCCCTTGAGCGTGTGAAAGGCACGCCGCAGCGTGGTCTGCTCACTCAGGTTGCCCGGATCGTCCTTCAGCACCTCGATCGCAGCCAGACCATTGACTACCACCTCGCGCGCCTCTTCCAGGAAGACCTCCAGCAATTCGTCCTCGACCTCAGGCACATGCGCAGGGGCTGGTGCGGGCGCTGCCGCAGCCAGGGGCAAGGGCGCCGGCTCGGTGCCCGCCACAGCGGGCAGATCGAACGAAATATCAGGGGCCAGCGAATCCGCCTCTACGGGAGCCAATGGCTCAGCGGCGGCCGCTGCGGGCATGTCCGGCAACGAAGGCAGCGAAGGCAGCGAACCGAAATCGGTCGGCTCGCTGAGCGGCTCCTGCACAGGAAAACGCGGCACCACGTCAGGCAGGGGAACGGCCGACCGCTCCTCCAGCTTGGCAGGAGTCTCTTCCAAAGCATCCGAGGCACGCGGCCGACTCTTGCCCGTGAGAATGCGCAACTCGCCCAGTTCCTCGTCATACACAAACAGCTTGCGCGCCATGGTGCGCTGGTAGCTGAGCATGTCGATCAGGAAGCCCAGGGCGCCCAAGCTGTTGCCCAGTTTCTCGAACACGCCCTGGCGGTCCGACTCGGGGACTTCATTGATGAGCAAACGCTCCACCATGTCGCGCATGCGAACCACGGCGAGCGATGCCTGGTCCAGCCCCAGCACCGACAGCACGCCGCGCATTTGGGCAAGATGCCCCGGTACGGTTGCCAGGACTGCAGTGTCCTGCGGGCTGCGGAAGAACTGGTCCAGCGCCTTTTCCGCCTCGCCGAGCGTGGAGCGCAATTCGTCCACCACACTGCCCATGGTCTGGTTGTCGCTGACCCTGCGGTACAGCTCTTCCATCCATTGCTCGAGAGGTTCTGGCTCAGCGCCCGCCCCCACCGCATCCAGGCGCTCTGCCAGTCGGCCCGCGCGGATTTCCATCTGATTGCCGTCCGCATCCAGCTCTTCAAAGGCTGCTTGCAGATACAAGACCGAGGTAGCTACTTCCATGGCCAGCGCGGCCGAAGGAGGTTCACCCGAGCGGGTGGTGGATTCCAGCGCGCGGGTCAGCGCCTGAGCGAGGCTTTCGCTACCGGGGTGCAGCTTGCGCAGCGAGTCGCAGACCAGACTGAATTGGTCCGCCGCTGGCTTGAGCTTGTTGCGGTCGCCGCCCGCCAGGGCAGACCAGGTTTCCGTGGCAGCAGCTATTCGCTTGCGTGCCTGCGCCAGCATGGCAGGATCAAACCTGCCAAAACGGGCTGCTTCATAGTCCACCGGCTTGAACCGATCAAGGGCAAAAGCCTGCCGGACCGCCTGCAAAGACGGAGCAGCACTGTCATTGGATTCGGCTGGCTTGGCCTGCGAACAGAAGAACAGCAGATCCTGAACCAAGCGGTCTGCAATCGTCGTGTCACCCTTGGCAAGGGTGGAGTACTGCATCAGCACGCGGGATGCCACACGCTTGACGTAGACGTCCGCAGGCAAAAGGCCGGAGCCGAAAGCCTCAAAAAAGCCCGCGCATATCTTCCAGAAAGCGCGGGACTGGCGGTCTTGCTGGGATGCCACAAATCCCAGGCAGGTATCCCGCAAACTCAACGAAGCCCTGAGATCGCCGGATTTGACGATTCTTAGAACTGCCGCATCCAGGCGAGCACGCGCCTCAGGCCCGTAGGGCAGCGGCGTGGCTGCAACAGCCCCCTCGGGCTCGCGAAACCGGCGTTCCACGGGCCACAGATCGGCCGGATGGACACGGTCTGCACCTGCCAGGGCCTGGGCATCGCGGTACTGGGGAAACAACGCGACAGGCGACGCTGCCTTGCCAGCCAGAACGGTTTCCAGGTATTCGATGAGCGCAAAGCTCGCACGCTCAATCACTGCGGCAGCATCGTCGCTGCAGGTCTCAGGCCGTTGAACGAACTTCTGGACTGCCGACTCCATGGCGCGCAGGACCAAAGCTGGAGGGCCCATGCCCACCATTTCCAGCGCACCACACGCTTGGTGCAACTGCTGGCGAGCGATGCGCAGTGGGCCTGCGTCCAGCGCTGCAAGATCCGACTCGCGTGCGGCTTCTGCATCTCGCACAAAACGGCGCATGGCCTTGACAGCGCCATCCAGAGATTTGCGCAGTTCGTCAAGCACCCACGCCAAAGGACCCAGGTCCTGATCCCCCTGGGTCCCATCCGCGGCCGGTGCATTGTTGACATCAATAGATGACATGGATTCGTCCCCGGCTGCT
Organism: Acidovorax sp. Leaf73; assembly: GCF_916855635.1. Classification (NCBI taxonomy): domain Bacteria; kingdom Pseudomonadati; phylum Pseudomonadota; class Betaproteobacteria; order Burkholderiales; family Comamonadaceae; genus Acidovorax; species Acidovorax sp. Leaf73. The sequence continues at coordinate 293,792 of NZ_CAKASI010000002.1, read as the reverse complement.
ATGAGCCAGCTGGTTGATGACTACAGCGTCAGGCAATCTTGAACCGTGCCACCGATTGGCGCAGTTCCTCAGCCATGTGCGACAGCTCGCGCACCTGCTGCGCTGTGGTACGGGTACCTTCACCCGTCTGCTCGGTCACCGCAAAAATGTGCTGGATGTTGTCGGCCACTTCGTTGGCCAAAACGGCTTCCCGCGAAGTTGAAGACGAAATCTGCTCAATCAGTTCGGCGAGGCGACGCGACACGCGGTCAATCTCGGTCAGCGCGGTACCGGCGCTGTCAGACAGGCGGGCCCCTTCCACCACACCCTGCGTGGAACGCTCCATAGCGGCCACGGCATCCTGGGTGTCGGTCTGAATCGCCTTCACCAGCGCAGAAATCTGGCGCGTCGCATCAGCGGAACGTTCGGCCAGTCGTTGCACTTCTTCCGCCACCACCGAGAAGCCACGACCGGCTTCACCAGCGGATGCGGCCTGAATGGCTGCGTTTAGAGCCAGCACGTTCGTCTGTTCGGTAATGTCAGAGATCAGCTCCGTGATTTCACCGATCTCCTGCGACGATTCGCCCAGTCGCTTGATGCGCTTGGAGGTGTCCTGGATCTGGTCACGGATGGAGTTCATACCGCCGATGGCGTTTTGCACGGCCTGCAGACCGGAGTCAGCCGCTTGCAGCGACTGGCGGGCCACCGTGGCGGATTCTTGCGCCTGTGTAGACACCTCGTTAATGCGGGTCGCCATGTCAAGCACCGAGCGGCCGGTTTCGCGAATTTCGCGCAGTTGCTCGGTCGATGCTGCCAGCAGTTCGGTGGAGGTGTTGTCCACCTGAGCCGTCGTTTGTGCCACGCGGGTCGCCGTGTTCTGCACGCTGCCTACCAGTTGGCGCAACTCTTCCACCGTGTAGTTCACCGAGTCGGCAATGGCGCCCGTGATGTCTTCCGTCACCGTGGCTTCTTGCGTCAAGTCACCCTCAGCGACCGATTGCAGTTCGTTCATCAAACGCAAAATGGCAGCCTGGTTGGCGTCGTTGACGCGCTTGGCTTCTTGCTCCTGGCGCTTGGCGTCCTTCTGCTGCATTTCAGCAGCCGCCTGGCGGCCACGGCTGTCGAGCAGCTGAACACGAGAGATGCCCACACCGCAAAAGATCACAAACAAACCAGCAAGCGCAAGAGCTGCCAGTTGGCCGCCACCCACACCCGTCTGGGCCGACAGTTTGGTTTGCAGTCCTTCGAGCTGACGGCGCAGAGGCTCACTGTCAGCAATGATGGCGGACTGCGCTTCACGGGCCGACACCAGACCTTGCAGGTTGCCCAGAATGGCGCTGGCCTGGGTGCGGGTCTGCTCATAGAGCTTCACCAGAGCTTCCAGCTGTTCGCGGGTCTGGGCATCCTTGGTGGCAGCCAGACGCAGTTCAGGACTGCCATCCAGCAGGCCTTGGGCGATTTCCTTGAACGAATTCAAGTCCTTGCCCAGCAGGAACACAGCCTCAGGACTCACGCCTTCCATGGTCTGGAATTCGTTGGCGGACTTGCCGATACGCTGGGTCAACATCACCAGCTGGCCAGCCGCAGAAATCTCGGCAGCGGGGGCGTTTTGCTGCAGCTTCAGGGACGACACAGTTTCTGCGATTTCGAGCAGGTCCGAGGACTGGCGGTTGATGGTGCGCAGAGCGTCGCCCACCTGGGTCAGGATCTTCTGCTGTCCCATCACCACGCTGGCATTGCGCTCGGCACGTTCCATGAGCGGGTTCACGGCGTCCAGATCGGGCTTGTAGGGCTCGCCCAGGGATTCCACGCCAAGTTCGCCATCACCCGCGTTGAGGGCACGCACATTGCGCGCCAGCACGCCGGAGCTTTCCACCACGTCCGGGAAGGCCTGGGGACTACCCACCAGGGCCTGAGATACGGACTTGGCGAGACGCTGTGATTGCATCAGGGATTGGCCGGTAGCCGCAAGCTGCTGAGCTGATCGGTCTGCCTGCTGCAGCACCCAGAAGGCAATCAACGCGAGAACCGCCACACCGATACCAAGCAGCGCGAGCAATCGACGCTGGTGAGCGGCGGCCGTGGCACGCCCCAGCACCGGCAGTGCGATCAGGTCTTCCTCTGCGTCCGATGCGGCCAGTTCCGGCGAATAACCATCTGGATCGCCCTGCACGCTGTTCATCGCTTCAGCCTGGTAGGTGTCGCGCAGCTGCGCACCATCCAGCGAACCCGTGGCAAGAAGATCCTGCCCGTCGTCGGCGGCGCCGGCAGTCGCGCCGGTTTCCGGCGTGGCAGGTTTCCGGTTGAACAGTTTTCCAAATTGATTGACGACGGACATGGTGCAGCCTTACAGAAAAACTCAAGCACTGATGCTCAGGAAAGCGGGATGTTGGGACAGGATCTGCAAGTTCAGCTCCTGCCAGCGTGTGCCGCTGGAATCGATATAGGTGGTGCCAAAGAACGCGGGCGAATCCTCGGCGGGCGGCTCAGAAGACACAAATGCATCGGTCCCACGCAGGCCCGCAAGGCGATCCACCAGCAACGCTGCATTGACCTCCAGGGCGGCATTGAAGGCCAGCAGGCTGGCTTCCGACAAGGCCTGCTCCGTGCGCGGAGCGGCTGAGCCCAGAAGGCCTGCCAGATCCACCACGCCGACCAGTCCGCCGCGCAGGTTGGCCACACCCAGAAACCACCGCTGGGTGTAGGGCACCGCCTGGATCGAGACCCAGGGAAAGATCTCCCCCGACTGACCCAGTGGCAGCAAGTAAAAACTCCCGGCCGACTCGACAGCCAGCCAGGATGAAACAGAGGACCCTTCGGTTCTTGCAGCCTGAAGGCGGCTGGCAAGTCGGGTCTGGAGCTCTCGCAGGGCTTCGCGGTTGGCCATGAACGCGCCGCAGCCTTAGTTCAGAGCGTCAATTTTGGCCTGCAGTTCAGCGGGATCCACGGGCTTGGTGATATAGCCGCGCGCACCCTGCCGCATCCCCCAGACGCGATCCGTTTCCTGGTTCTTGCTGGTGCACATGATGATGGGCACATCGGCGTACAGCGGGTCGCGGGTGATGGCACGTGTGAGCTGGAAGCCGTTTTGGCCGGGCATGACAACGTCCATGAGGATCAGGTCGGGCTTTTCCTCCGCCAGACGGCGGAAAGCCTCATCGGCATTTTCTGCGGTGCGTACCTGCATGCCTTTTTTCTGAAGCAGGTCGGTCAAAAACATCAACTCGGTCTTCGAGTCGTCGACGACCAATACTTTCTGGATGGGCATTACATCGCTCCTTGTTGGGCATTGCCAAATTGCTGCACGGCTTGCAGCAATTGGTCTTTGGTAAACGGTTTGGTGAGATATTCCTGGCAGCCGACCATGCGCCCGCGCGCTTTGTCGAATACGCCATCCTTGGAGGACAGCATCACCACCGGAGTATCTGCAAAACGGGCATTGCGCTTGATGATGGCGCAGGTCTGGTACCCGTCTAGCTTGGGCATGAGGATGTCGCAGAAAATCAGCTGAGGCTGGTAATCATTGACTTTGGCCAAAGCATCAAAGCCGTCGTCGGCCAACAAGACTTCGTGCCCCCCCTGCTTGAGAAAAATCTCGGCGCTTCGACGGATGGTGTTGCTGTCATCCACCACGAGCACTTTGAAAGATGCGCCTGTTGTAGTCAATTGTTACTGCTCCTGATGGAGAAAAAAACAACGCAGCAGCACATGATGCTGGTGCGCCTCAAATCTGAACCATCTCGAAGTCTTCCTTGCGGGCCCCACACTCGGGGCAGGTCCAGTTCATCGGAACCTGATCCCATGGTGTATTGGGTGCAATGCCGTGCTCAGGTGAACCCTCTGCTTCGTCATAAATCCAACCGCAAATCAAACACATCCAAGTTTTAGAGTCGATCACAGCTTAAAGGGCCTTCACATAGAATGCAACGATTGTATCTAGTCATCTCCGTGGGCTGCGGCTTCGGTGCCACCCCTCAAGCAGGATCTGGTCCATGACCATCAAAGCATCCCCTCCCCCCCCCGAAAGCATAGATATTGAAGATGACGGCTTGGAGGACGCAAGCCCTGCATGCGTGCTCGTCTTCAATGCCAGCGACCCCAGCGGCGCTGGCGGACTGACAGCCGACATCACCACCATTGCCTCCGTGGGCGGGCATCCGATTGCCGTGGTCACAGGCGCCTATGCCCGCGACACGGCGCAGATTTTCGACCACTTCAGCTTTGACGACGAGGCGGTGGCCGAGCAGGCCCGGGCCGTGCTGGAAGACCTGCCGGTCCAGGCCATCAAGGTCGGTTTCGTGGGCAGTCCGGAGAACATCAGCACCATCGCCGAGATAACCACTGACTATGATGAAGTCCCGGTGATAGCGTACATGCCCAACCTGTCCTGGTGGCGCGATGAGCTGATCGACGAGTACCTGGATGCCTTCCGCGAATTGTTGTTACCGCAGACCTCGGTGTTGGTTGGAAACCACAGCACCCTGTGGCGCTGGCTGTTGCCCGACTGGACCAGCGACCGCAGCCCCACAGCCCGCGACATTGCCCGGGCCGCCTCCGAAATGGGCGTGCCCTATACCCTGGTCACCGGCATTCCCCTGCCCGAGCAGTTTGTCGAGAACGTGCTGGCCTCCCCCCAGACCGTGCTGGGCAGTGGCAAGTTCGAACTGTTCGACGCCACCTTCTCCGGCGCCGGCGATACCTTGTCGGCCGCCCTCACAGCCCTGGTGGCCAGCGGCAACGACCTGGGCGAAGCCACCAGCGAAGCTCTGGGCTACCTCGACCGCTGCCTGGATGCCGGCTTTCGCCCCGGCATGGGGCATATCGTGCCCGACCGCATGTTCTGGGCCCAGCCCGACGATGACGAGGCCGATGGTGACGAAGAAGAACTCCCGATTGACGAAGCACAGGCCCTCGAAGGCTTTGTGATGCCCCCCCATGACACCAAGCACTGATCTCAACATCCCCCTGTTCGAACGCGCCAAGGCGCTGATCCCCGGCGGCGTGAATTCGCCCGTGCGGGCCTTCAAGGCCGTGGGCGGCACGCCGCGTTTTGTGAAGCGTGCCAAAGGCGCCTACTTCTGGGACGCCAACGACCAGCGTTTCATCGACTACATCGGCTCTTGGGGCCCGATGATCCTGGGCCACGGCCACCCGGCCGTGCTCGAAGCCGTGCAGAGCGCAGCGCTCGAAGGCTTCAGCTTTGGCGCACCGACCGAACGCGAGGTGGAGCTGGCCGAGGAAATCCTGAGCCTCGTGCCGTCGATGGAAATGATCCGCCTCGTCAGCTCGGGTACCGAAGCGGGCATGAGCGCGATCCGCCTGGCCCGTGGCGCCACAGGCCGCAGCAAGTTCATCAAGTTCGAAGGCTGCTACCACGGCCATGCCGATTCGCTGCTGGTCAAGGCCGGATCGGGCCTGGCCACCTTCGGCAATGCCACCAGCGCGGGCGTGCCGCCCGAGGTGGTGCAGCACACCCTGGTGCTCGAGTACAACAACGTCGCTCAGCTCGAAGAGGCCTTTGCCCTGCACGGCAAGGAACTGGCCTGCGTGATGATCGAGCCCATCGCGGGCAACATGAACCTGGTGCGCGCCAGTGTGCCCTTCATGCGCCGCTGCCGCGAGCTGTGCACCGAATACGGCGCGCTGCTGGTGCTGGATGAGGTGATGACGGGCTTCCGTGTGGCCCTGGGCAGCGCGCAAAGCGTCTATGCCAAGAGCATCCCCGGCTTCAAACCCGACATCACGGTGCTGGGCAAGGTCATTGGCGGTGGTATGCCGCTGGCAGCCTTTGGTGGCCCGCGCGCCATCATGGAAAACCTCGCACCGTTGGGCGCCGTGTACCAGGCAGGCACGCTGTCGGGCAACCCTGTGGCCACGGCCTGCGGGCTGGCCACGCTGCGCGAGATCAAGAAGCCGGGCTTCTTCGACGCACTGTCGGCCACCACACGCTCCCTGGTTGATGGCCTCGCCGCTGCGGCGGCGGCTGAAGGCGTGCCCTTCAGCACCGACAGCGAAGGCGGCATGTTCGGCTTCTTCCTGATGCCCGAGCTACCCCAGAACTACGCCCAGGTGCTCAAGACCGACAGCGCGCGTTTCAACCAGCTGTTCCACGGCCTGCTTGATCGCGGTATCTATATTGCACCTGCGCTGTACGAGGCCGGTTTTGTCAGCGCCGCCCACACACCCGAAGACATTGCCGCCACCGTGGCTGCCGCACGCGAAGTGTTCAAAGAACTATCAAAATGATAGCTTCTAGCGCTTTGCTACCAAGCGCTAGAGGCTTTTTTTATTGATATTTTTTTGTAGCAGAGGGCGCAGCGCCCTCGCTTCACGCGGCCGTCATGCAATGCGGGCAGGCTCGGGTGTTTTACCCCACACCACCCGCGCCATGGCACACAAACCCCTCGTCTCTACCTCCCACCCTTTCCGCGACGCTGCGCAGGCCGATGCCGGGCGGCGGCGCTTCGTGCGCCAGCTCGGCATCGCTGCAGCCGCGCTGGGCACCCTGCCGCTGGCGGCCTGCGGCGGCGGCGGCGATGACGATGCGCCTGCCGTGCAGTTTGCACACGGCATCGCCAGCGGCGACCCGCTGGCCGACCGCGTGATGCTGTGGACACGGGTGACCCCACCCGCTGGCCACACCAGCGATATCCCTGTCGAATGGGAACTTGCCACAGACAGCAACTTCACCTCCATCGCTGCCCAAGGCAAGACCACGGCGCTGGCCAGCAAGGACTTCACCGTCAAGGTCGATGCCACCGGGCTCAAGGCGGCCACTGCGTACTACTACCGCTTTCGTGCGTACGCTGCCCACACCGCCACCGGCCGCACGCGCACCCTGCCCACCGGCAGCGTGGCGCAGGTCAAGCTGGCCGTGTTTTCGTGCGCCAACTACCCCGCCGGCTACTTCAATGTGTATGCCGACGCGGCCCGCCGCAATGACCTGGATGCCACCGTCCACCTGGGCGACTACGTCTATGAATATGCCCGGGGTGGATATGCGTCAGCCAACGCAGGCGCGTTGGGGCGCCTGTCGCAGCCTGCCCACGAGATCCTGAGCCTTGCCGACTACCGCCAGCGCCACGCCCAATACAAAACCGACTCCGACCTGCAGGACCTGCACGCAGCCGCCCCCATGATCGCCGTGTGGGACGACCACGAGATCACCAACGACACCTGGAGCAACGGCGCAGAAAACCACCAGAGCGCCACCGAAGGCAGTTTCAGCGCGCGCAAAGCCGCGGCCATGCAGGCGTACCACGAGTGGATGCCCACCCGCAACGCGCAGCCCGAGCTGATCTACCGCAGCTTTGCTTTTGGCAACCTGGTGGCGCTGCACATGCTCGACACCCGCGTGGTGGCACGTGATGAGCAGCTCGACTACGGCCAGTTTTTCACTGCCACGGGCTTTGACGCCGCCGCATTCACCGCCGCCGTGGGCAGCACCAGTCGCCAGCTGCTGGGCACCACGCAGACACAGTGGCTTCAGCAGCAGATGGCCACATCCAGCGCTACCTGGCAGGTGCTGGGGCAGCAGGTGCTGATGGGTCGCATGAACATTCCCGCGCCCATCCTGATGGAAACGCTGCAACCCGGCGCAGGCGTCACCGTCAGCCAGTACGCGGCCCTGGTGGGACGCGCGCAGACAGACCCCGCCAGCCTCACACCGGCCGAGCAGGCCATCCTGGCGCAGCCCTCCATTCCCTACAACCTGGACGCCTGGGACGGCTACCAGGTGGCACGCGAGACGGTGCTGGCCACCTCGCGCAGCCTGGGCAAGAACCTGGTGGTGCTGTCGGGCGACACCCACAACGCCTGGGCCAACGAGCTGCGGGACATGAGCGGCAATGCCGTGGGTGTGGAATTTGCCACCTCGTCCGTCACCTCGCCGGGGTTTGAGGAATACCTGCCGAACGAAAACCCCGCCACACTGGCCGGTGCGCTGCAGCAGCTCATCGCTCCGCTGAAGTACTGCGATACCTCGCGCCGTGGCTACATGGTGCTGACTGCCACCGCCACTGAGTGCCGCGCCGACTGGGTTTACGTGAGCACCATCACCAGCCGCAACTACACGGCCAGCACCGACAAATCTCTGAAGGTGCTGGCGGGCGCGGCGGGCACGGGGCGCATTGTCGCGGCATGAGCTCAGGCTTACAGCAGCCCGCGCAACTCGCGGGCGGCCTCCTGCAGCAGCGGCAGCATGTCGCGCTGCAGGCTGCTCTCATCCACCTGCTTGGGCGACGCCACCACATTGAGCGCCGCCACCGTGTCGCCCTGCAGGTTGCGCAGGGGCACGGCCAGCGCGTGCACGCCCAGTTCGTGCTCTTCCACCGCCAGGCAATAGTCATCGCGCCGCACCTTGGCAATCACCTGCCGCAGCGGGCCGACCTGGGTGATGGTGTGGGGCGTGAGGCGGTGCAGTGAGCAGGCCTTGAGCCACGCAGTGAGTTGCGCAGGAGGCAATGCCGCCAGCAGCACGCGCCCCGTGGATGTGGGGTGCGCCGGCAGCCGCGCCCCCAGGTGCAGGCCATAGGCCAGCACGCGTGACGGCGCGCCGTACACCCCGCTGCGCGCCACGATCACCACCTCGCTGCCATCCAGCACCACGGCCGAAAACGACTGCTGCGTCTGGGCCGCCAGCCGGTTCAGCGTGGGCTGCAGCACACGCGGCAGCCGGGCTGAGGCCAGGTAGCTGCCTGAAAACCGCAGCACCTTGGGCGCCAGCCAGAAGTAGCTGCCATCCGTCTCCAGATACCCCAGGTGCGCCAGCGTCAGCAGGTGCCGCCGCGCTGCCGCGCGCGTGAGACCCGTGCGCTGCGCGGCCAGTGTGGCATTGAGCCGCTGGCGCTCGGTGTCAAAACTCTCCAGCACGGCCATGCCCTTGGCCATGCCTTCGATGAAATCTGCCTTGGCGATGGGAACGGTGGTCATGGTTTGCTTGGGGCGCCTGGGGTCGGACGCCCGGTCGAAGACTGGAGGTGAGCCGAGGCTATGGAAGATTGCGCGATGATCGCACATCAGATCCATCAATCGCACGATAGCGGCGTGCGCCGCGCTTCAATTGACATGGATCAACCTACGCTTGGCCCTGTTCCTTTACCGCTTTCTAACGCCTTTGTGAGGTTGTCCACCATGCGTACCCAGGTTGCCATCATCGGCGCAGGCCCCGCCGGTCTGCTGCTCGGCCAGTTGCTCTACAAATCCGGCATTGACGCCGTCATCATCGAACAGCGCAGCCCCGACTACGTGCTGGGCCGCATCCGCGCTGGCGTGCTGGAGCAGGTCAGCATGGACCTGCTGGACCAGGCCGGTGTCGGGGCCCGTGCCCATGCCGAAGGGCTGCCCCACGACGGCATCGAGCTGCTGTTCAAGGGCCAACGCCACCGCATCGACCTGCACGACCTGACCGGCGGCAGCCGCGTGACGGTGTATGGCCAGACCGAAGTGACGCGCGACCTGATGGACGCGCGCGCGGCAGAAGGCTTGACCACCGTGTACGACGCGCAGAACGTACAAGTGCACGACTTTGACGGCCAAAGCCCCCGCGTGACCTACCAGAAGGACGGCCAGACGCACGAGCTGGCCTGTGACTTCATCGCAGGCTGCGACGGCTACCACGGCGTGTGTCGCGCCAGCGCCCCGGCCGACCTGCTCAAGACTTACGAACGCGTCTACCCCTTTGGCTGGCTGGGTGTGCTGGCCGATGTGCCGCCCGTCTCGCACGAACTGATTTACGCCAACACCGAGCGCGGCTTTGCGCTGTGCAGCATGCGCAGCGCCACCCGCAGCCGCTACTACGTGCAGGTGCCCAACACCGACAAGATCGACAACTGGACCATCGACCAGTTCTGGACCGAGCTGGGCAACCGCCTGGACCCTGAGGCACGTGCCAATCTGGTCACCGGCCCGGCGCTGGAGATGAGCATTGCCCCGCTGCGCAGCTTTGTGGCCGAGCCCATGCGGTTTGGCCGCATGTTCCTGGCGGGCGACGCGGCCCACATCGTTCCGCCCACGGGCGCCAAGGGCCTGAACCTAGCGGCCAGCGACGTGGGTTACCTGTGGACTGCGCTCACCGACTTCTACACAGAGAAATCCGCCGTGGGCATCGACACCTACTCCGACCGCTGCCTGCGCCGCGTGTGGCGGGCAGAGCGCTTCTCGTGGTGGTTCACCTCGCTGATGCACCGCTTTCCCGAGACCGGCGAATTCGGGCAGAAAATCCAGGAGGCCGAACTGGACTACCTGGTGAACTCACGCGCTGCTTCGGTGTCGCTGGCCGAGAACTATGTCGGACTGCCGATGAATTTCGGCACCTGAACCTCACCTTCATCCTGACAACGGGCATAAAAAAAGCGGCTTCCTTGGAAGCCGCTTTTTGTTGGATGACCGCCGGTCGAATCAATGGCGGAAGTGGCGCACGCCACTGAACACCATGGCTACGCCGCGCTCGTTGGCGGCGTCGATCACTTCGTTGTCGCGCATGGAGCCACCGGGCTGGATCACGCAGGTGGCGCCCGCATCCACCACCACATCGAGGCCGTCGCGGAAGGGGAAGAAGGCGTCACTGGCTACGACCGTGCCTTGCAAGGTCAGGCCTGCGTGGCCCGCCTTGATGCTGGCGATGCGGGCCGAGTCCAGGCGGCTCATCTGGCCCGCACCCACGCCCATGGTCATGCCACCCTTGCAGAAGACGATGGCATTGCTCTTGACGTACTTGGCCACCTTCCAGGCGAACAGCAGGTCTTCCATTTCTTCCAGCGTGGGCTGCTTCTGGGTCACGACCTTGAGGTCGATGAGCGACAGCTCGTGGTTGTCGGCGGTCTGCAGCAGCAGGCCCGAGCCGATGCGCTTGGCGTCCATGGCGTTGCGGCCGCGTTCCCAGTCGGTCTTGCCACCATGCGCGGGCAGTGCAATCTTGAGCAGGCGCACATTGGCCTTGGCCTTGAAGATCTCCAGCGCCTCGGCCGTGAAGTCGGGGGCCATCAGCACTTCGACAAACTGCTTGCTCACCTGCTGGGCGGCCGGGCCGTCCACCACGCGGTTGAAGGCGATGATGCCGCCGAAAGCGCTGGTGGGGTCGGTCTGGAAGGCCTTGCTGTAGGCGCTCAGCGCGTCCAGGCCCACGGCCACGCCACAGGGGTTGGCGTGCTTGACGATCACGCAGGCGGCGGCGTCAAAGCTCTTCACGCATTCCCAGGCGGCATCGGCATCGGCGATGTTGTTGTAACTCAGCTCCTTGCCCTGCAATTGCACGCCGGTGACCAGCGAGCCGGGTGCGGGGTACAGGTCGCGGTACAACGCGGCTTGCTGGTGGCTGTTTTCACCGTAGCGCAGGTCTTGTACCTTGGTGAAGATGCCGTTGCTCTGGCCGGGGAACTGGGTGCGCGTGGGCACGTAGGTTTCCGACAGTTTTTCTTCTTCGAACGTGACGGACGAGAGGTAGTCGCTGATGGCGCCGTCGTACTGGGCGATGCGATTGAATGCGGCCACCGATAGCGCAAAGCGCAGCTTGTCAGACAGCTTGCCGCCCGCTTTCAGCTCGGCCAGCACGGCGTCGTACTGGTCGGCCGAGGTGATCACGCCCACGTCCTTCCAGTTCTTGGCTGCGCTGCGCACCATGGCGGGGCCGCCGATGTCGATGTTCTCGATGGCGTCGGCCAGCGTGCAGCCGGCCTTGGCCACGGTGGCTTCAAAGGGGTAGAGGTTGACCACCAGCAGGTCGATGGTGTCGATGCCGTGTTCTTTCAACGCTGCCATGTGTTCGGGCAGCTCGCGGCGCGCCAGCAGGCCGCCGTGCACCTTGGGGTGCAGTGTCTTCACGCGGCCATCCAGCATCTCGGGGAACTGGGTGACCTCGGCCACTTCGGTCACGGGCAGGCCTTTGTCGGCCAGCAGCTTGGCGGTGCCACCGGTGGACAGGAGCTTGATGCCCAGCGCGTGCAGCGCTTGGGCGAATTCGACGATGCCGGTCTTGTCGGAGACGGAGAGAAGTGCGTTCATGGTGTGGGAGGGGGAGAGTTTGAATAAAAACAGGCTCTAGCGCTTATCCATCAAGCGCAATCAGCTACAAATTAAATAGCAAATAACACAATGACGTCAGAGCAGCTTGTGCTCGACGAGCTTTTTGCGCAGCGTGTTGCGGTTCAAGCCCAGCCATTCGGCCGCGCGGGACTGGTTGTTGTCGGCCTGCTGCATCACGACTTCCAGCAGCGGCCTTTCGACCACACGCACCAGCATGTCGTACATGCCATCGGGCGTCTCGCCGCCCAGGTCGCGAAAGTAGCCCTGCAGGCTCTCGCGCACGCATTCTTCTATGTGTTTCTTGCTCATGCAGCCAATCCCTCTTGTTCTTCTGGTTCTGCGTCCAAGCCCGTGGCGGCAGGCAGCCGGTCCATCTGTTGCCCGAGGGCGTCCAGGTGGTCGGCCACGGCCTGCCACTGCGTGGTGCTGTCTTCGATCGTGTTGATGTGTTGCCTGAAGGCCTCGCCGCCCGGCAGCGCGCGCAGGTACCAGGCAATGTGCTTGCGCGCACTGCGCACCCCGGTCAGCTCGCCATACAGGCTGTAGTGGTCTTGCAGGTGGTCCAGCAGCAGGCGGCGCACCTCGGCCACCAGCGGCGGCGCCAGGTGTTCGCCCGTGGCCAGAAAGTGGCCGATCTCGCGGAAGATCCATGGTCGGCCCTGTGCGGCGCGGCCGATCATGATCGCGTCGGCGCCAGTGGCAGCGAGCACGTCGCGCGCCTTTTCGGGCGAGGTGATGTCGCCGTTGGCCACCACGGGCACCTTCACCGCCGCCTTGACGGCTGCGATGGTGTCGTACTCCGCGTGGCCCTTGTAGCCCTGCTCGCGCGTGCGGCCATGCACGGTGAGCATCTGAATGCCCACGCTTTCAAACTGCCGCGCCAATGCCACGGCGTTCTTGTGCTCCTGGCACCAGCCGGTGCGCATCTTCAGCGTGACAGGCACGTTGAAGGGCGCGCAGGCCTCGACCACCGCAGCGGCAATTTCCACTGCCAGCGCTTCGTTCTGCATCAGGGCGGAGCCCGCCCATTTGTTGCAGACCTTCTTGGCCGGGCAGCCCATGTTGATGTCGATGATCTGCGCGCCGCGTTCCACGTTGTAGACCGCAGCCTCGGCCATCATCGGTGCATCGGTGCCAGCGATCTGCACGGCAATGGGCCCCGGCTCCCCTTCATGGTTGGCCCGGCGCGAGGTCTTGAGACTGTTCCACAAGTCCTTGCGCGAGGTCACCATCTCGCTCACCGCATAGCCCGCACCCAGCGCCTTGCACAGCTGGCGGAACGGCCGGTCGGTGACGCCCGCCATCGGGGCGACGAACAACCGGTTCGCCAAAGGAATGTGGCCGATGTGCATGGGCGGGGTGGGATAGGGAGGCAGCAGCAGATGCTGAAAAAGGAGGCAGGATTGTACCTGCTCAAAATTTCAGCAAATGAAATATCTCGACCGCTGAAAATCGGACGGTCTTGTCACCCTCAGGCGCAGCTGGGGCGAGTACCACCCCGCAGGGAGCAAGGTCATCGCGCGGCGAGGTCAGCGTCCGCGGTGCGCACCGGTGCAGGGCCGCGCAGCGCATAGTGCCACCAGGCGTCGGGGGTGTTTTCAAACTGGTGGCGGGCCATCGTCGCACGCAGCCAGGCGCGGTTGTGCAACACATCGGGCGAGAAGCCCTGGGCGGCCGACTCTGCCCCCGCCAGCGCCGCACCCGCAGGCGTGCCCATGTCCACATCGTGCCCATCGGCCAGTGGCCCGCGCACCACCTTGCTGGCCTTCATGCCGTCCACCACACGCACCTGCACCACCCAGCCGCCACCAGTGGCCGGGCAGGTAGCCTGCAACACCATGCCCTGCGCCTGCAATTCCTGGCCCACCCGCTGCAAAGCGGCGCGCGCAGTAGGGGTTTCGCTGCAAGGGCTGGCGACATGCACCTCAGCGGGTTGGAGTTCAGGCACCGCTGCCTGTGGGCTGTGCACACAGGCAGCCATCAGCAGCGCCAGGGCCAGAGGCAGCCAGCGTGAGCCAACAGGCGCGCCAGCCAGAGCGGTGCCGCTGGGGAAGACGTGGGGTTCAAAACGTTGCATGCTGCCTCCTCCTTGGGAATTTTTCGGGGGACGGTGTGGTTACCACGATAAGAAAGGAGCCCCTTGCAGGCCATGCGCAGATGGCGCAGCCCGGCGTAGGACAGCGCCCCCTGGCACCAAAGCACCGGCTGCGCAGCCCTACACTTGGCCCCTATGGAAATCTGGATGCACCAGCTGCTGGAATGGCTTGCGCTGCCGCAGTTCGGCCTGAGCACGGTCTTTGTGGTGGCGTTCATCTCCGCCACGCTGCTGCCTTTGGGCTCGGAGCCTGCGGTGTTCGGCTTGATCAAGATCAACCCTGAACTCTTCTGGCCCGCCATCCTGGTGGCCACGGTTGGCAACACGCTGGGCGGTGGTGTGAGCTGGTGGATGGGCCTGGGCGCTCACAAGGTGGTGGACAAGGCCCGTGGCAATGCCACTGAAGTTCGCGCGCTGAACTGGCTTCGGCGCTTTGGCGCCCCCGCCTGCCTGATGAGCTGGCTGCCCGTGGTGGGCGACCCGCTGTGTGCTGTGGCAGGCTGGCTCAAGCTGCCGTTCTGGCCTTGCCTGGCCTATATGGCTGTGGGCAAATTCTTCCGCTATCTGGTTATGACGAGCGTGTTGCTGTACTTCATGCCAGGGCATCTGGCGATGTAGTGGCCCGCCGAAGCCACCGGGATCAGGGCGGCAATAGACGGTCCCAGTTCACGGGCACCGTGGTGTCCACGTGCAGCGTGATCGCCTCTTCGTGGGACTGCAGCGGGTGGGCGCGGGCCCACTGGGCGTCCAGCACGGCCACGTCCGCCTCTGACGCACCGGCTCCGGCCAGCGCGCGCTGGCGCACACGCTCGCGCAGCACCGGCAAGGGGGCCTCGAACGACAGGATGTGGCAGGGCACTTGCACAGAATCGGCCAGGGCCAGGAAAAGCGCGCGGGCATCGCGGTCCAGCAAGGTGGCATCCACGATCACGGAGTAGCCTGCCGCCAGCACCTCGCGCGCCACTTGCGACAACCGCTGGTGCGTGCGGAATGTGGCCTCGGCGGTGTAGATGCCGCCAGGTACGCCGTCGCTGGAAGCATTAGGCGCCAGGCCGAATAGGCGCTTGCGCTCCACATCCGCCCGCACGCGCACCAATCCACGCTGGCACGCCAGGGTCAGCGCATGGGTGCTCTTGCCCGCCCCCGAAAAGCCATGGGCCAGCCACAACGCAGCAGGGCGCGCCACCGGCCAGCGCGCAGGCCGTTGCCCCGCAAAACCCGCCGCCAGTTCCAGATATTCCTCCAGGGCTTGCACAGCCTGCGCACTGCCATCACCGCAGGTTGGGTTCAGCCGCAGGGCAGCAACCCGCGCCCGCACCAACGCGCGGTAGGCTCCGTAGTACCGCAATACGGACAGGCCCGCGTAGTCTCCCGTGTGCTCCAGCCACCGGTTCAAAAACCGCCAGGCCAGATCGGCCCGGCCATGGGCCGCGAGGTCCATCACCACAAAGGCGATATCGGCCACACAGTCGATCCAGCGCAAGGCGGGGTTGAACTCGATGGCATCGAACAGCTGGGCCTCGCCATCGATGAGTGCAATGTTGGCCAGATGCAAATCGCCATGGCATTCGCGCACCCGACCGGCTGCCCGCCGTGCCTCGAACGTGGTGGCCAGGGCCCGCCCCTGGTGCCGGCACCAGCCGACCACCTGCGCCAGCAGAGGGCCCTGACCGGGCAGCGCGCTTGCCACGGGTGCGCGCAGAGCCGCCACACAGTCATTCACTGGCGCTTGCACCGCTGCCGCCGTGCCCCAGGTGTCGGTGCTTGCAGCGATGGCGGCTGCGTCGTGGAACTGCGCCACATGGCACGCCAGCTGGTCGATCTGCACAGGCGACACGCGATGCGCATCCAGTGCAGCGGCGAGCAGTGCGTCCTGGGCAAAACGTCGCATCCACACGACGGGCTCTGCGCCTGGCAGAGCGTCTTTCCACGGCACCACCTGAAGCGTGGTGGGGGCGCCATCCGCCCCAGCATTCACCTGACCCACCAAACCGACAAGGCCCAAGTACACGCCCGGCGCCGTGCGGCGATTGATGCGCAGCTCTTCCTCGCAGGCGGCGTGCCGCAGGGCATGGGTACTGAAGTCGAGAAAATCCAGCTGCAAGGGTTTCTTGAGCTTGTAGGCAAAGTCACCCGCAAGCAGCACCCAGGAGATGTGGGTCTCGATACATTCCACGCGCTCTACAGGGTGGGGAAAAGCCTGCGGTTGTTGCTGCAGCAGACGCACACGCTGCTGGGCGGTGGCGAATTCGGCCGACAGGTCGGTGGATGAGGGCATGGAACGGACGCGGGGGAAAGGCACCAACGCACAAGCGCGAAAGGCAGCCATGCCACCCAACGTGGGGGATGGAAACAGGCGTTCAGTGTGAACACCGAAGGCCGCTTGTCAACCCGGCCAGCACAAACAACGGCCAGCAGCTACAGGAAAGCGTTGCTGCTGGAGATCGACAAGTCCGACAGCTGCGAATCGCCTTTGGCAACGGGCTCCTCGACCACCACCTGGTTGCGCCCGCCTTCCTTGGCCATGTACATGGCGGTATCGGCCCGCGAGAAGAACTCCAGCACCGACTCGCCCAACACATACTGCGTCACCCCGACCGATACCGTCACCCGGCCCTTGAGCAATCCGGTCCAGGCATGGGTTTCCACCTGCGCGCGAATGCGCTCACAGGTATTGAGCGCAGGCAGCAACGAAGTGCCAGGGAAGATGAGCAGAAACTCTTCACCCCCATACCGGCCAAAAACATCGCCCCCGCGCACGCCCTGCTGCGCGATGCGCGCAAAGGTGCGCAGCACCTCGTCGCCCCCCAGATGCCCCAGCTCATCGTTGATGCGCTTGAAGTGGTCAATGTCCAGCACGGCCAGGCACAACGGGATGCCACTTTCGTCGGCCAGCTGTTTTTGCTCTTCCAGCGCGGCCAACACGTAGCGGCGGTTGAAGCATCCCACCAGCGGATCGCGCTGGGCGTCTTCCTGGATGTTCTTGATCTTGCGGCTTGCATGGTAGAGGCTGCGGTACAGGCGCTGCACGCGGCCCATGAGGGCAATGAAGGCGGGCAAAGAGACCGCCAGAGCCACCCAATGCAATGCCTCCAGACGCAGCAGGGCGTTGTTCTGCTGCTCCAGGTAGTGCAGCCCCACCACCCCGGCATAGAGGCACAACATGCAGGCCGCCAGTGCCAGCAGGGTGGGCCGTGGCACAGTGAAAATGCCATAGGCCACGGCCACAAAGGTGAATGGCGCCAACAGGATTTGCGTAACGGGCGCCAGGTAGACAATGCCGAGCATGCACGCGAGCGCTGTAGCCACCATGGCCAGCTTCAGGTGCCGATGCCGCACATTTTTGTGCAAGCCCGTGTTGAAAATGCCCCAGAAGGTCGCGCAGACCACCGCCACCAGCACGCCCAACACGGCGAGCACCTGGAGGTCCACCATGCCCAGCGCACAAAACCCCAGCATCGCCAGCGCATAGAGCCCCATCAGCCCTGCGGCCAGCAACCATTTTTCGCGCGCACTGCGCCCACTGCGGGGCCCCATTCCATCCAGCGCGCGGCGGGCCGGGCGCACCATGGCTGAAGACGAGTCATCGAACTCCATGACAGCGTCGGACAGGGGAAAGGCGTCCGTCGCCGAAAACGGATTCTTGCGACCAAAAAACATGTGGAGGCAGGCCTGAGCCCGGGTTCGTTCGGGTGATGCTTCACCGAAATGCGCAGGCTGCAGGCACCAACACCCGGCAGACGAGCCCGCGCATCTTACGCAGAACTGACACCCTCGCGCTCCGTGTTTTCCAGTAGCACCTCCAGCGGCGCAGCAAATCTGTGCAATGAATGCGACGCGAGCCCATCGAAAAGACTCCCAGCCCCGGTTCCACGCATGCGGTGCGGGGAGCACTCGGCCCTTCTTCAGGCCACTACAACCCGCCGGCGCGTCCACCAGCCTTCCATGCTGTAGACCAGCAGCGCCGCCCAGATCAAGACAAACCCCACCAGGCGCGCTGGCTCGAACGGTTCATGGAACAACCACACGCCCAGCGCAAACTGCAGGCTGGGCGAGATGTACTGCAGGATGCCCAAGGTGGACATGGGGATCAGGCGCGCACCCGCCGCAAACAGCAGCAGCGGAACTGCCGTCATGGGGCCCGCAAGCAGCAACCAGCCGACGGTGGCGGGCGTGCCCTGCACCAGCGCACCCTGGCCTTGCCACGCCCACCAGCCCAGCACGACGGCGGCCACCGGCGCGAGCACCAGCGTCTCCAGCGCGAGACCCTCCAGTGCGCCCAGCACAGCAACCTTGCGCAACAACCCATAAAAGCCAAAACTCAAGGCCAGCACCAGTGCAATCCAGGGCAGGCGCCCAGCCTGCACCGCCAGCCACAGCACGCCAGCGGCCGCCACGGCCACCGCCATCCATTGGCCCGAGCGAGGCCGCTCACGCAGAAATACAAAGCCCAGCGCGACGTTGACCAGCGGAAGGATGAAATAGCCCAGGCTGGCGTCTACCACGTGCTGGTTTTGCACCGCCCACACATAGGTAAGCCAGTTGCCCGACAGCAGCATCGCAGACAGCACAAATGCCGCCAGCACCTTGGGCTGGCGCAGCACGGTCCCCATCCACGACCATTGCCTGCGCACCATCAGTACGCCAAATACAAACACCAGCGACCACAGTGTGCGGTGCATCACCACTTCGAGCGAGGGCACGTCTGCCACCTGCTTGAAATACAGGGGGAACAGGCCCCAGGCGATGTAAGCCAGGGCGGCGTAGAGGATTCCAGTGTTCATAGAAATCGATGCTCAGGGGGATGCGTGGCCCCCCTGCCAAACGGTCGTAAAAAATCCCTGCATGCCAGGGGCCCTGCAGGGATTGCGGGCCACCGGGCCATAACCCGATGGCGTTTTCAGTGATTTTTAGACGTTGAACAGGAAGTTCAGCACGTCGCCGTCCTTGACCACGTATTCCTTGCCTTCGGCGCGCATCTTGCCAGCATCCTTGGCGCCCTGCTCACCCTTGTAGGCGATGAAATCGTCAAAGGCAATCGTCTGCGCACGGATGAAGCCGCGCTCGAAGTCACCGTGGATCACGCCGGCCGCCTGGGGTGCCGTGTCACCAATGTGGATGGTCCACGCGCGCACCTCCTTCACACCCGCAGTGAAATAGGTCTGCAGGCCCAGCAGCTTGAAGGCGCCCCGGATCAGGCGCGCGAGGCCGGGCTCGGTCTGGCCCATTTCGGCCAGGAACATGTCACGGTCTTCGTCGCTCATTTCAGCCATCTCGGCTTCCATCTTGGCGCAGATCGCCACCACGGGGGCGTTCTGGCTGGCGGCGTAGTCCTTGAGGCGGTCGAGGAAAGGGTTGTTCTCAAAGCCGTCTTCGCTCACGTTGCCCACGAACATCGCGGGCTTGGCCGTGATCAGGCACAGGGACTTGAGCAGCGGCTGCTCTTCCTTGGTGATCTCGACCGAGCGGGCGGGCTTGCCTTCATTGAGCGCAGCCTGGATGCGCGCGAGCAGCGCCACCAGCTTGGCGGCATCCTTGTCGTTGCCCGACTTGGCAGCCTTGGTGTAGCGATTGAGCGCCTTCTCCACAGTGCCCATGTCGGCCAGGCACAGCTCGGTCTGGATGACTTCGATGTCCGAGATCGGGTCCACGCGGCCGGCCACGTGGATGACGTTGTCGTCCTCGAAGCAGCGCACCACGTTGACGATGGCGTCGGTTTCGCGGATGTGGGCCAGGAACTGGTTACCGAGGCCTTCACCCTGGCTGGCACCCGCCACCAGGCCGGCAATGTCCACGAACTCGACGATGGCCGGCACGATGCGCTCGGGCGAGATGATCTGGGCGAGCTGCTGCAGGCGGGGGTCAGGCACTTCCACCACGCCCACATTGGGTTCGATGGTGCAGAACGGATAGTTCTCGGCGGCGATGCCGGCCTTGGTCAGCGCGTTGAAGAGGGTGGACTTGCCGACGTTGGGCAGGCCCACGATGCCGCATTGGAGGCTCATGGCAGGGCTTTCTGGATTTCGGAGACAAACCGCCGATTTTACGGGCCAGCCAGCTATCACCCTTTCACGCCATGTTCACACCGTCAGTCGAAGCGCAGATTGGCCGCCACCCGCTGACCCACGCGCAGCATCTGGCCCGCCCCCTGGCGCACGATGGCATTCATTCCGAACGTGATGGCGCCATCGAGCCGTTGGTCCTTCCGATAGGTCCGCAGGGTGTCCCCCACCGATGGGTTGCTTTCGGCTGTAGCGGGGTCGATGTCAGGAATGGGGCACCGCGAACAAGGTTTGACGGGCTGCAGGTGGATTTCACCCTCTTGCGCATCCACACGCACCAGATCCACTCGGTCCTCGTCGTGTGCGTCCACCCCGGCCAGGACCACATTGGGCCGAAACCGCTCGATCCCCGCGGCGGCATGGCCTGCAGCCTGAAGTCGCACGTTCAGCTCATCCATCGATGCCTGGCTGGCGAGCAACAACGGAAAACCATCGGCAAACTGGTTCGGCGCCTCGACACCGCCCGTCCATTCCATGCTGGACAAGCGGCGGTATTCAGGATCAAAACGGACAAGGCGGCAGGGCTGACCGAGGAAGTCCGTAAACCACTGCGCCGCCACGGCACCCATGTCCCATGCGGGCACCGTGTCGCGCCACACGGTCACTGTGGCGGGCGCCTCGACCGCATCGATGGCCACATGCAAGGCCAGCATGCCAGGCGCACGCAGCACCATCTCATCGCCTTTGAGCTGCGGGCGAATCAGCGCCATGCGCGGCAGCGTGCGCTGGGTTACAAACATGCCCTCAGCGTCTACCACCATCCAGGCACGGTCCAGATCGAGCCCCGTATCGGTGAGCACGGCCTGCTGCACTTCAATGCCGGCACACGACTTGACGGGATAGACAAACAGGCGCGCGATGGTGCCCGACAGATCGGAATCAGGGTGGAAACTCACGCGAAGGTGCTCCTCAAAAATGACCAGTTGGACAGCGAGCCCGATTTTGCACCGCGCCCAAGGGCCCAGGCCCGCTCCTACAATGCCGCCATGGCCCAAACCTTTGATATCTGTATTCGCGGCACCGGCATTGTGGGCAAGACGCTGGCACTGCTGCTGGCCCGCGAACGGCTGAAAGTGGCCCTACTACCCGCCCCCGGCCCGAAGGCCCCTGCAGCTGCGGATGTGCGGGCCTATGCGCTGAACGCAGCATCGCGCAAACTACTGGAATCGCTTCGCAGCTGGCCCGATGCAGAGCACGCCACAGCCGTGCGATCCATGCAGGTGCGGGGAGACCGGGATGGTGCCGTGCATTTTGATGCGGCAACCCAAGGGGTGGAAGCTCTGGCCTGGATCGTGGACGTGCCTGCCCTGGAGGCCCGCCTCGCCGAAGCTCTGCGCTACCAGCCCCAGGTGGAAATGGTCGATGCCCCCGTGCCGGCGGCCCTGACCGTGGTGTGCGAGGGCCGCGCCAGCAGCACGCGCGAAGAGTTTGGTGTGGGTTTTCAGGTAACGCCGTATGGGCAACACGCCATCGCCACCCGATTGCAGTGTGAACGCGCCCACGAACAGGTGGCACGGCAATGGTTTTTGCCCGACGGCATTCTGGCTTTTTTGCCTTTGGGCGGGCCGCAGGGGAACTCCGTGGCGGTTGTCTGGTCCGTCTTGCAGGAACAGGTCGCGCCGCTGATGGCCTTGTCCCCTGAAGAATTCGCGCAGAAGCTCCAGATGTCCAGCCAGGAATCCCTGGGGTCGCTGACGCTCAGTGCGGAACGAGCAGCCTGGCCCCTGCAGCTTGCAAAAGCAGACCGCTGGTGTGGCAGCTTGCCATCCACCGGAAAAAACCCGCGCAGCTGGGTGCTGGCTGGTGACGCGGCGCACAACGTGCATCCGCTCGCAGGCCAGGGGTTGAACCTGGGACTGGCAGACGCCCAAGCCCTGGCCTGCGCACTGCATGGGCGCGACTACTGGCGCAGTGTGGCTGATGTACGTTTGCTGCGGGGCTACGAGCGCGAGCGCAAGGCAGCCCTGCTGCCGATGGGATTGGCGACGGATGGCCTGCAACAACTCTTCTCCCGCCAGGAAGGGCCCCTGCAGGCGCTGCGCAATTGGGGAATGAAGGGCTTTGAACTGAGCGGCCCGCTGAAGCACTTCGTGGCCCGCCAGGCCATGGGAAATTACTGACCACACCGGTGGCCACCCTCTGGAAGCCACCAGACCGTTTTAACGAGAACACCATGAAACTGATTCCCACCCTGCTCGCTGCCGCCGCGCTGGCCTCCGGCTTTGCCGCCACCGCACAAGAAGCGGACATCCGCAAGGCGCTCGCTGAACGCATTCCCCAAATGGACAAGATTGACGAGGTGCGCCCCACCCCCATGAAAGGCCTCTACGAGGTACGCATCGGGACGGACCTTTTCTACACGGACGCCAAGGGCAACTATGTGATCCAGGGTGAACTGATCGATACGAAAGTGCGCCGGAATCTGACCGAAGACCGCATTGCAAAGCTCACAGCCGTCGAGTTCTCGGCACTGCCCCTCAAAGACGCCTTCACCATTGTGCGGGGCGACGGGAAACGCAAGTTGGCCGTGTTTGAGGACCCCAACTGCGGCTACTGCAAGCGTTTTGAACGCGACCTGCAGAACGTGGACAACGTGACGGTGTACCTGTTCCTGTACCCCATCCTCAGCCCCGACTCTGCGGAAAAATCGCGCAACATCTGGTGCTCCAAAGACCAGGTGACGGCCTGGCAGGATCTCATGGTGCGGGACAAGCCTGTGCCTGCAGCGAGCTGCGATACCAGCGCCTTGCAGCGCAACCTGGCATTTGGCCGCAAGCACAAGATCACAGGAACGCCTACGCTAATTTTTGCCAACGGCGCCCGCGTGCCGGGAGCCATCGGCGCCAAGGAAGTGGAAAAGCGCCTGGCCGAGGCCAGCAGCGAAACCCCTGCCGCCAACTAATATGCGTTTTGCATGCGCGCAGGCCCCGCTCCCACGGGGCCGCGCCATCTGACCACAAGGCCCGAACCTGCAGTTGCCCATGCCCTCAACCCGAAAGCCAGAATCCGCCGCCATTCACTACCACGTTGAGCCAGCGGACCTGCACGGTCATCTGTTTCGCATTGCACTGACGATTCCCCACCCTTCGGCGCAGCAAGAGGTCTCGCTGCCGATCTGGATTCCGGGGAGCTATCTGGTGCGGGAGTTCTCCAAAAATCTGCAAGAGCTCAAAGCCCACCAGGGCACGCGGGAAGTGAAGCTCACGCAATTGGACAAGCATCGGTGGCAAGCTGAATGCAGCCCCAACAAGCCCCTTGTGCTGTCCTACGCCGTCTGCGCCTACGACACCTCGGTGCGCACGGCCTGGCTGGACGCATCGCGCGGGTTTTTCAACGGCACCAGCCTGTGCCTGCGCGTGCAGGGCCAGGAAACGCAGCGCCACACGCTCGATATTGCCAGCACGCCTGCTACGGCCACTTGGTCAGTGGCCACCGGCTTGTCTCCCGTCAAGACAGACAAGAAGGGTTTTGGTCTCTACGCTGCGGCGAACTACGACGAGCTGGTTGACTGCCCGGTGGAAATGGGCCTCTTCTGGACCGGCCGCTTCACGGCCCGGGGCGTTCCGCACCGCTTTGTGGTGGCCGGTGCAGCGCCCTCTTTTGACGGCAAGCGCCTGCTGGCAGACACCCAGAAGATCTGCGAGACCGCAATCCGCTTCTGGCATGGCGAAGGCAAGGCGCCTTTCAAGAGCTACCTGTTCATGCTCAACGCTGTGGGCGACGGCTACGGAGGGCTGGAGCACCGCAACTCCACCGCGCTCATCTGTGGACGGCGCGACCTGCCACGGGTCGATGAGGTCCGCACTGGTGATGGATACACCACACTGCTGGGCCTGATCAGCCACGAGTACTTTCACGCGTGGAACGTCAAGCGGCTGCGCCCCGCCGATTTTGCCCAATACGACTACAACCGCGAAAACTACACGGAGCTGCTGTGGTTTTTCGAGGGCTTTACCAGTTACTACGACGATTTGCTGCTGCGCCGAGCAGGGTTGATTGACGATGCTGCGTACCTGAAGCTCATCACCAAAACCATCAACCAGGTGCTCCAGACACCAGGCAGGGCCGTGCAGACCGTAGCGCAAGCCAGCTTTGACGCCTGGGTCAAATACTACCGCCAGGACGAAAACACCCCCAACGCGACCGTCAGCTACTACACCAAAGGCTCGCTGGTGGCACTGTGCCTGGATCTTGCCCTGCGCCGCGAAGGCAAGACCAGCCTCGATGAGGTCATGCGCACGCTGTGGCTGCGGTGCCAGGGCGGCCCGATGTCGCAAGACGATTTGCTGGCAGTATTGAAAGAACTGTCCGACCGGCCCTTCGACGCAGAACTGGCGCGGTGGGTGCACAGCACCGCAGAACTGCCGCTGGCAGAGTTGCTGGAAGCCAACGGCGTTTTGCTCAAGGCGGAGCCCCCCCAATGGGCGCAGCGGCTGGGGCTGCGGGTGGGAGAAAACCACAGCGTGCAAATCAAGACCGTGCTGCGAGGCGGCCCTGCGGAAAAGGCGGGCATGGCGGCTGGCGATGAGTGGCTGGGCATCGATGTGAAAGGCCAGGGGTGGCGCATCAGCAAGCTGGAAGATGTGGCGTTCTATGCTGGCACCGAGACATCCTTGACGGCCCTAGTGGCGCGGGACGGCCGACTGCTGCGATTGCCGCTCGAACTGTCGGCCCGCAGTGCGTCCACACCCCCCAAGAAGACCTCCCGCACCACCACCGCCACGGTGCCAGATACGGTGAGCCTGTCGATTGCCAACGCTGGCACCCTGGGGCGCTGGTTGAACTGAGCCAGGGACATGACACCGGATTGGTACGGTGTTCTACCTACCAGCGCATAGGTTCGGGCATGCTTGGGTATATTCGTTCGTGCTTTCATAACTACCTATAAACCCAGGAGATTTCATGTCTTACGAAACTATCGAGGTTCGCATTGAGGCGGACAAGGTTGGTATCGTCACGCTCAACCGGCCCAAGCAGCTCAACGCGCTGAACGACCAGCTCATGGATGAGCTGGGCGCGGCACTGAAGGCCTTTGATGCGGACGAAAAAATCGGCTGCATCATCGTCACAGGCAGTGAAAAGGCGTTTGCTGCAGGCGCCGACATTGGCGCCATGGCGAAATACAGTTTCGCAGACACTTACAAGGGCGACTACATCACCCGCAACTGGGAAGCGATCCGCTCCATCCGCAAGCCCGTCATTGCCGCTGTCAGCGGTTTTGCGCTGGGCGGTGGCTGTGAGTTGGCCATGATGTGCGATTTCATCATCGCCGCTGAAAACGCCAAATTCGGCCAACCCGAAATCAAACTGGGCGTGATCCCCGGCGCAGGCGGTACGCAGCGTCTGCCGCGCGCAGTGGGCAAATCCAAGGCGATGGACATGGCCCTGACCGGTCGCATGATGGACGCGGTGGAAGCCGAACGTTCCGGCCTGGTCAGCCGCGTGGTGCCCTACGACAAGCTCATGGACGAAGCACTGGGTGCCGCCATCATCATTGCAGGCTTCTCCCAGATCGCCGTGATGGCGGCCAAGGAGTCGGTCAACCGCGCCTTCGAAGGCAGCTTGTCGGACGGTGTGATGTTCGAGCGCCGCCTCTTCCACGCCCTGTTCTCCACCCAGGACCAAAAGGAAGGCATGGACGCTTTCATGAACAAGCGCACCGCGAACTTCACACACCAATAATTTTTGTTCTATAATCTTGGACTGCGGTCGTATAGCTCAGTTGGTTAGAGCGCAGCATTCATAATGCTGATGTCGGTGGTTCAAGTCCACCTACGACCACCAAATCCAACCCACAGTGCCTGCGCACTGTGGGTTTTTTATTGGGCAGCCGCACCGCAAAAATCATAGCTGCCGACGCTTGGTACCATTGGTTTTCAATGGGAAATCGCTGGAAATCCTTTAAAACCAAGCGCGAGCAGCTATTATTTTTGAGAACTGCGGGATTGGCCCCGCTTTTAGAATCGCTGTTTCAGCCCCTGGATGTAAACCATGAACCGCTGCACCACGACTTCCTCTCCTGCTTTCTCCCTCACTTCGCCGACGGCACCCGCGCGAAAGCTCTTCGCGGCTGTGGCCTGCGCCCTGCTCTGCGGCACCCTGCCGGTGTCCGCCCAGGTACAGCCTGGGCTTGGCGGCATGCGGACCTTTCCCGATGCGGCCCAGCGCGGCACCCTGACCCTCAACACGGCATCGGAGGCCACGCTCAATGGCCGCACCATCCGCCTGGCGCCCGGCATGCGCCTGCTGAGCCCTCAGAACACGCTGGTCATGATGCACACGGTGCTGGGGCAGAGCTACAAGGTGAACTACGTGATCGAAAACAGCACCGGCATGCTGATCACCGCCTGGATCCTGACCCAGGGCGAAGCCGAGCAGCCCCGCAAGGGCAGCGACACGGTCGAGCGCAACTACCGCACCGAGTACGACGTCATCCGCAAGTGATGCGTTGACCCATCAGCCGCGCCCTGTGTCCCGGCGCGGCCCTTGAATATTTGCGGCGCGCTGCGGTGCTCCGCCCTTTTTCTTTCTGATTGCAAGAGAGCCTGCCATGGCCAAAAAAGTCTTCATCAAAACCTTCGGCTGCCAGATGAACGAGTACGACTCGGACAAGATGGCCGACGTGCTCCACGCTGCCCAGGGCTACGAGCCCACGCAGAACGTGGACGAAGCCGACCTCATCCTCTTCAACACCTGCTCGGTGCGCGAAAAGGCGCAAGAGAAAGTCTTCAGCGACCTGGGCCGCATCAAGCACCTGAAGGCGCGCGGCGTGAAGATTGGTGTGGGCGGCTGCGTGGCCAGCCAGGAAGGCGCCGAGATCATCAAGCGCGCACCCTATGTGGACGTGGTGTTTGGACCCCAAACCCTGCACCGCCTGCCCGAGATGCTGAACCAGCGCGAGCGCCTGGACAAACCGCAGGTGGACATCAGCTTTCCTGAGATCGAGAAGTTCGACCACCTGCCGCCCGCGCGCGTGGAGGGCGCCTCGGCCTTTGTGTCGATCATGGAAGGCTGCAGCAAATACTGCAGCTACTGCGTGGTTCCGTACACCCGGGGCGAAGAGGTGAGCCGCCCGTTTGACGACGTGCTGGTGGAAGTGGCAGGGCTGGCCGACCAGGGCGTGAAGGAAATCACCCTGCTGGGCCAGAACGTGAACGCCTACCTGGGCAAGATGGGGGGCACGGCCGAGATTGCCGACTTTGCCCTGCTGCTCGAATACGTGTCCGACATCCCGGGCATCGAGCGCATCCGCTACACCACCAGCCACCCCAATGAGTTCACCCCTCGGCTGATCGAGGCCTATGCCAAGCTGCCCAAGCTGGCCAGCCACTTGCACCTGCCTGTGCAGCACGGCAGCGACCGCATCCTGATGGCCATGAAGCGCGGCTACACCGCCATGGAATACAAGAGCACGGTGCGCAAGCTGCGCGCCATCCGACCTGACCTGGCCATGAGCAGCGACTTCATCGTGGGCTTCCCCGGCGAGACCGAAGACGACTTCAACAAGATGATGAAGTTGATTGACGACATCCACTTTGACAACAGCTTCAGCTTCATCTTCAGCCCCCGCCCCGGCACCCCAGCGGCTGGCCTGCACGACGACACGCCGCACGACGTAAAGCTGCGCCGCCTGCAGCACCTGCAAGGCGCCATCAACGCCAACATCAAGTCCATCAGCGAGAGCCGCGTGGGCACGGTGCAGCGCATCCTGGTGGAAGGCGCTTCCAAGCGCGATACCACCGAGCTGATGGGCCGTACCGAATGCAACCGCGTGGTGAACTTTGTGGGTCAGTCACGCCTGGTAGGCCAGATGGTGGATGTCACCATCACCGAAGCCAAGGCCTACACGCTGCGCGGCGAAGTGCTCACCCGCGAGGCGGCAGTCGCAGCCTGACGCGCACCCGGCGCCAGTGGCAATGACGGCAGACACCCCGCCAAGCGCGGATCTTCGCAAGGCCGACGGCCCGCTGCACGGCCTCTCGTTCCAGCAGCTTTTGCTGCTGGCCTTCCTGCTCATAGCGGGACTGCTGGGGGTCAGCTCGTTGCGGGCGCTGTACACCCTGGAACAGCTCATGGTGCAAAGCCGGCTTGGTGCCGCCGAGGCCACCACGCTGAGCACAGCGGCCCAGGCATTGAACCAGCGCGGGCAGGCCCTGGAGCGCGCGGCACGCCAGTCCCTGGTGCTGCGGGATGCGCCGCTGCGGCGCAGCTTCAACGAAATGTCCGTAGAGGCACAAGCCGTTCTCGACCAGTTGCACCAGGGCGGCCTTCCCGAAGACCAGGCCAGCCAGTGGCGTGCGCATCTTGACGCCGTGAAGGCACTGCTGGATGCACCGCCGGAACGGGCACTGGAAAACGAGCAACGGGTAGCGGAAGAATTTGTCACGCTTGAAGCGCTGCATACCACCATCGTGCAATCGGTCCAGGAGATCAACGCACAACGTAACCGCGCGCTGCAGGACCGGGTGGAAGCGAGCCGCCGCAACGTGACGCACCAGGTGGTAGGGGTGATCGTCCTGGCGCTCGTCCTGGCCCTGGCGCTGGGCATCTGGCTTGCCCGTCCTTTCAAGCGGCTGGAAGGCACGATTCGGCGGTTGGGCGAGAACCAGCTTGAAGCGCCCGTGGTGATCTCCGGCCCCGACGACGTACGCCGCGTGGGGCAGCAGCTGGAATGGCTGCGCCTGAGGCTGCTGGAACTGGATTCGGACAAGGCCCGCTTCCTGCGCCATGTCTCGCACGAACTCAAGACGCCGCTGGCCGCGATGCGCGAGGGCGTGGCGCTGCTGCAGGATGGTGTGACCGGTGAACTCAATACCGGCCAGCGCGAAGTTACACAGATCCTTCACCACAACACATTGGTTTTGCAAGGTGAGATTGAAGCCTTGCTGCGCTTTAATGCTGCAGCCTTCGAGGCACGCCAGCTGCAGCGGCGCGACACCGATCTGCTCGCGCTGCTGGAAGCCCAGGTGGAAGCCCAGCGGCTGCAATGGCAAGCCCGGGGCCTGCGGGTTCTGGTGGAAGGATCCGCCATCTCTCTGCCCATTGACGCCGACAAAATCGCCTCGGCAATCAGCAACCTGCTGTCCAACGCCATTCGTTTTTCGCCCAAAGGGGGAACGGTGCGGCTGTCCCTCTCGCGCCATGCGGGCTGCGTGCGCGTGGACGTTTCGGACCAGGGCCCCGGTGTGGCCCAGGCAGACCGTGACCGCGTGTTCGAACCTTTTTACCGTGGCATCCGCCAGCCGGACGACGCAGTGCGCGGCACCGGCATCGGGCTTTCCATCGTCCAAGAGTACATCGTCGCCCACGGCGGCCAGGTGCGGTTGGTGGAAGATGGCGTCCACACCTTTTTTCGCATGGAACTACCGCATGCTGCCTAGTTGTCTTCCCGTCCACCCCACCAACATGCGCGCCCTGGACTTTCCGGTATGGGTGATGTTGCTGGCTGCAGCCATCACGTTGGCCGGATGCAATGCGACGGCGCCCCAAGCGGTTGCAGCGCCTGTTCCGCCCATGACCGCCCCCACGCCAGCCCCGGTGGCTACGGAATCCCCCCGCCCCAACCCGGCCGCCGCCACCAGCGCTCCTTCGGATGCCACCCCGGTCCTGCAGGTGCTGGCGCAAACGGACCGTACCCTGCGCATGGCCCCCGCAGAGCTGGCCAAAGAGATTGCCCGCCTGGGCGAGGCAGAAGATGCCTCGGTGGAGACCCCCCTCCTTCTGGCAACAGCATTGGCCCAGACGCGCCAGCCCGTCGATACGGCCCGTGCCCTGGGCCTGGTGCAGCGGGTGATGAGCAACACCGCGGCAGCGGCACAAGCCCTCCACCCGCTGGCGCGGCTGATGGAGTCGCGGCTTCTGCAGCAACGCAGGCTGGAAGACCAGCTGGAGCGGCAGGGCCAGCAACTGCGCGAGGCGCAGCGCCGCAACGACCAGCTCAACGAACGGCTGGAGGCCGTGCGCGCCATCGAACGCAGCCTGACCACGCGCCCGGCCCCGCTTCCTGCCGCCCCCGCCTCGCCCCCGGGCAGTAGCCCCCAGCGCCCCACGCCCTGATCGCTCAGGAAGGTGTCAAAGGAAACCGCCATGGCAGCTGCCCCCACCCCATCCCGCACAACGCCCCGCGCCCGCGTCCTTGTGGTGGACGACGATGCCGACATGCTGCGGCTGCTGTCGCTGCGCTTGCAGGCCGCCGGATACGACGTGGTCGCCGTGGGCTCGGCCGAGGCGGCCTTAGCGCAGCTGGACATGGCACGCCCACAGCTCGTGCTGAGCGATGTGCGCCTACCTGGGCGTGATGGCCTCGCGCTGTTCGACGAAGTGCGTGCGCGACACCCTTCGCTGCCGGTCATCCTGCTCACTGCCCACGGCACCATTCCCGACGCGGTGGAAGCCACTTCGCGCGGGGTGTTCACCTACCTCACCAAGCCCTACGACGGCAAAGAACTGCTGGAAAAGATTGCCCAGGCACTGGCCCTGAGCGCCCCCGCCGTCACACATGCCCACGCCCATGAAGCATGGCGTGCCGACATCGTGAGCCGTTCCAACCGCATGACCGACCTGCTGGCCGAGGCCTACATGGTGGCCCAGTCGGACGCCAGTGTGCTGCTGCTGGGCGATAGCGGCTCGGGCAAGGAGTTGCTGGCCCAGGCCATCCACCGCGCCAGCCCGCGCGCGCGCCACCCCTTTGTGGCGGTCAACTGCGGCGCCATCCCCGAAGCCCTTCTCGAATCCGAACTGTTCGGCCACGTCAAAGGGGCCTTTACCGACGCAGTGAGCAACCACAAGGGGCTGTTCCAGGCGGCGGAAGGCGGCACCTTGTTGCTCGACGAGATTGGCGACATGCCGCCCGCCCTGCAGGTCAAGCTGCTGCGGGTGCTGCAGGAACGCGCGGTGCGCCCCGTGGGTGCCAGCCAGTCGATTCCCATCGACGTGCGCATCATCTCGGCCACGCACCGCGACCTGGAAGCCGCCATGGCCACGGCCCAGTTCCGCGAAGACCTTTACTACCGGCTCAATGTGGTCACGCTGGCGCTGCCCACCCTGGGAGAGCGGCGCGAAGACATCGCACTGCTGGCCAACCACTTTCTCGACAAGCTGGCGCGCAAGTACGACAAGCGCCTGTCAGGTTTTGCACCCGAGGCGCTCAAGGCACTGACCCTGGCAGCCTGGCCTGGCAACGTGCGCCAGCTCTACAACGTCGTCGAACAGGTGTGTGCCCTGTCCACCACGCCCCTGGTGCCCCTGACGCTGGTGCAGCGCGCGCTGCGCACGCCATCTACCCAGGTGCTGAGCTTTGCCGAGGCCCGGCAAAGGTTTGAGCGCGAGTACCTGGTGGGCCTGCTCAAGATGACGGATGGCAATGTAGCCGACGCGGCGCGCCTGGCACAGCGCAACCGCACGGAGTTCTACCGGCTGCTGCAAAAGCACGCATTGACCCCCGGAAACTTCAAGAACGACGCTGTGGACAACGAAGACGTCGCTGATGAGCGACACGACTAGGTCGTTGATTTGATTCAGTTTTTCTCTAGCGCCTTGCCACACTGTCGCCATTCGGCGACAAAAACACTGGATTTCCCCCCCAATCCACGAGTCGCACAACTGCTTACATGCAATTGATGACTTAAACCATTGATTTAAAACAGTTTTTTGAAGCTGGCACAGGGTTTGCCCTAGTCTCAGCATGCAAGCTGTTTTTTCTCACTGTTCACGCTTCACCGGCCGCCTCCCACAGGCCGCGATAGCGCTGGCCGCCACCCTGTTGGCAGGCGCCGCACAGGCCCAGAGCTTCGATTTCGACAGCGTCACCCGCATCGCCCGGGAACGGGCGGAGAAGCCCTATCGCGCATCCAGCGACAGGCTCCCCGCCGACCTCGCCAAACTCAACTACGACCAGGTGCGCGACATCCGCTGGCGCCCCGACCGTGCCCTTTGGCGCGCCGAAAAGCTGCCGTTCGAGGCCATGTTCTTCCACCTGGGCCTGTACCAGAAGGAGCCGGTGCTGATCAACGAGGTGACACCGCAGGGCGCGCGCCACATCGGCTACAGCCGCGCGGACTTCGACTACGGCAAGAACCAAGTGCGGCCTGAGGCCTGGGGCGACCTCGGCTTTGCGGGCTTTCGCCTGCACAACCACCTCAACTCCAGCGCCTACAAGGATGAGCTGGTGGTCTTCCAGGGCGCCAGCTACTTCCGCGCACTGGGCAAGGGTCAGCAATACGGCCTGTCAGCGCGCGGGCTGGCCATCGACACCGTGGGTGGCAGTGGCGAAGAGTTCCCACGCTTCACCGAGTTCTGGCTGGTGCGGCCAGATCCCTTGTCCACACAGGTCACCGTGTATGCGCTGCTGGATTCGCCCCGTGCCACCGGCGCCTACCGCTTCGACATCCAGCCGGGGACGCAGACCACCACCACCGTGCGCAGCCGCATTTTTGTGCGGCCCAGCACGGGCAGCAAACCCATCGCCACGCTGGGCATTGCTCCCTTGACCAGCATGTTTTTCTTTGGCGAGAACCAGCCCCGCAAAGAAGACTTCCGGCCCGAGGTCCATGACTCCGACGGGCTGATGATTGCCACGGGCGAAGGCGAATGGCTCTGGCGTCCGCTGCAAAACCCCAAGCAGACGCTGGTCACATCGTTTGCCACCAAAAATCCCAAAGGCTTTGGCCTGATGCAGCGCGACCGCCAATGGTCGAACTATGAGGACGTGGAAGCCCGCTATGAGCGCCGCCCAAGTGCCTGGGTGCGCCCCCTGCACGACTGGGGCGCTGGCCGCGTCGAACTGGTGCAGCTCAACACCCCCGACGAAACGCACGACAACATCGTGGCGTATTGGGTACCCGCCCAGATGCCCGCCCCCGGCCAGCCCCTGGAATTTGCCTACGAGCTGAGCTGGCAAGGCGATGAACAGCAGCGGCCGCCCGGGGCCTGGGCCACGCAATCGCGCCGGGGCGTGGGCTACACCAAAGAGACCACTGCCGCCTTGCGCCAGCAGGCGCAGTACGTGGTCGATTTCGACGGCCCCGCCCTCAAGGCTTTGCCCGCTGACGCCACCGTGAAAGCCGTGGTGACCAGCGATGCCAACGGCAAGGTGCTGGAAAACATCGTCTACCGCAATCCCGCCACCGAGCAGTGGCGCATGACCGTTCGCGTACAGCGCCAAAAGGCCGATCGACCGATCGAGCTGCGCGCTTTTCTTCAACACGACAACAACGCTGTGAGTGAAACATGGACGCACATCATTCTTCCCGAGTAAGCCCCCCGGTGCCCCATCACCCCCAACGCAGCACGCTGCGCGAGGAACGGCATCCCAATGCCGTCACCGCGCCGCCCGTCCACCGGGGTTCCATGGCACCCGTGCCCTGGCGCGGCTTCTGGAACAGCATGGGCACAGCCCTGCTTCTCAAGCTGACCGGTCGCACCGAAACCAGCCCTCCCGCGTCGCCCGAAAACCGGCCAGCCCAGGAATGGGAGGGTGCTGCGCAGCGCCGCCGCTGGACCTTTGCGGTGCTGACGGTGCTGACCACGGCCCTGGCGAGTTTCCTGTTTGCCGGCATGCAGCCTGAGTATGAGAACCCGTGGCTGGGCTATGGGCAGATCGCGCTGTTTGCCCTGCTGTCGGCCTGGGTGGTCACCGGCTTTCTCACCGGCTTGATGGGCTTTTGGGTCATGCTGCGCGGCGACAGGCATGCGCTGTCCGTGCGCAGTGTGGTGGAGCACGAACTGGCACCCGGCGCGCGCACGGCCATCATCATGCCGATCTGCAACGAGGACGTGGCCACCGTGTTTGCGGGGCTGCGGGCAACGTGCGAGTCGGTGGCATCGACCGGCCACGGGGCCACCTTCGACGTGTTTGTGCTGTCCGACAGCTATGACCCCGCCATCGCCCAGGCTGAACGCGCCGCCTGGGAGGAACTGCGCAGCGCCCTGGCGCAGCACAGTCAGCAACCCCAGGTGCAGGTGTACTACCGCCTGCGCGCACGCCGCACGCACCGCAAGGCCGGCAATGTGGCCGACTTCTGCCGCCGCTGGGGCAAGGACTACCGCTACATGGTGGTGCTGGACGCCGACAGCGTGATGAGCGGTGACTGTATCGTCTCGATGGCCAAGCTCATGGAAGCCAACCCCACGGCGGGCATCATCCAGACGGCAACCCAGGCCATCGGCCACGTCACGCTGCACGCCCGCGCGCAGCAGTTCGCCTCACGCGTCACCGGTCGCCTGTTCACGCTCGGCATGCAGTACTGGCAGCTGGGTGAATCCCACTACTGGGGCCACAACGCGATCATTCGCGTGGCACCCTTCATGGAACACTGCGCCCTCGCGCCGATCAAGGGCAATGGTGGCCTGGCGGGCGGCATCATGTCGCACGACTTTGTGGAAGCCGCGCTGATGCGCCGCGCTGGCTACCACGTGTGGCTGGTGTCGGACCTGATTGGCAGCTATGAACAGCAACCCCCCGACCTGCTGGCCGAACTGCAGCGCGACCGCCGCTGGTGCCAGGGCAACCTGCAAAACGCACGCTTGATGGCCGAGCCCGGCATCCACGCGGTGCACCGCTCGATGTTCATCACGGGCGCCATGGCCTACCTGTCGGCGCCGCTGTGGCTCGCCTTCCTGACACTGGGCACGGCGCTGTGGCTGTCGGGCGCCAAGCTCGTGGCCGACTGGCACATCCTGCCGGCCGAATTGCTGTCGCTGTGGGCCTGGACGCTGTGCATGCTGTTCCTGCCCCGCATCCTGGGTGTGGCCGCCGTGTTCATGCGCC
This sequence comes from Acidovorax sp. Leaf73, assembly GCF_916855635.1. Classification (NCBI taxonomy): domain Bacteria; kingdom Pseudomonadati; phylum Pseudomonadota; class Betaproteobacteria; order Burkholderiales; family Comamonadaceae; genus Acidovorax; species Acidovorax sp. Leaf73. Next base: position 258,868 of record NZ_CAKASI010000002.1, on the reverse strand, counting down.
GCGAGCAAAAGGAATACGGCGGTGCCGTCAGCCTGCTCAAGAGCGCCGCGCTGGAGAGTGTGCTGGCCATCCTGCAGGCCCCCATCCGCATGCTGGCGCATTCGCTGTTCGTGCTGATTGCGCTCACCGGTCTGAAGCTGGAATGGAAGTCGCCCCCGCGCGAAGCCCATGCCGTGCCCTGGCGCCACGCCGTGCGCCAGCTGGCACCCATGAGCCTGGTGATTGCCCTGCTGGCAGTGGGTGTCGCCGTGATCGATAGCAGCGCCCTGCTGTGGCTCATGCCTGTGGGCCTGCCCCTGGCGCTGGCCATACCGCTGGCCGTGTTCACCAGCCAGATCGCGTTGGGCAAGGCCATGCGCGCACAACGCCTGTTGCTGATCCCCGAGGAGTCCTGGTCACCGCCGGTGCTGCGCCGGGCCTGGCTGCATGCAAGCCGGCTGGCACGGCCAGCGCCGCTGGCAGCGTTGTAGGCATGTGACAATTGCCCCACAAGCCACAAGCCGGTGCATGCACCGGCTTTTTTGCGATTGCTATTTTATTTATAGCAATAAAATGTTTATCAATAAGCGCTAGCACCGAAAAACAGCACATTCCCCAGCAGCAGGGTGGCGCCCCCCGCTGTTGGGGCACCGTTACGATACGCATCCCTTCCAACCGGCCCCTGTGCGTGAAACCGATTCATCGCGGTTTCTGCGGTGTGCGGCCCTGTCATCGATGCAATCGTCTCTGTTTTTAACTGTCGCCCGCCAGCGGCTGTGCCATGCCAGCGCACTCGCCCTGGCCCTTGTCATCACCGGCTGCGCCGCGCCCTCAGCAAAGGCTCCCGTGGCAGCACCGGCCCCAGTCGCTGCGCCAGCACCACCGGCTCCACCACCCGAGCCCCCAGGGCGCATCATCTTTGCGGGATTTGCGATGCATTCGCAATCCAAGGTTTTCCGCAACGACGTGCTTCTGGCCGAAAAGCTGGTCAAAGATATCGATCCGAATGCGCTGATGCTCAAGCTGGCCAACCCGGCACGCGATCAGAGCGCCGACTGGCCGCAGGCCACCCCCGAGAACTTCGCGCTGGTGATGTCCAAAATGGCCGAAGTGGCGCGCCCGCGAGACCGCGTTCTGCTGTTCATTTCGACCCACAGCAACCCCGGTCTGCTCAACATCAACGCGGGCGGCAAACACCTGCCGCCGCTCACCCCCCAAATCCTTAGCAATGCGCTGGCCCCGCTCAACGATGTGCCAACGCTGGTGGTGCTTTCCGCCTGCTACAGCGGCGCGTTCATCGAGCCCCTGAAAGCTCCGAACCGCGTGCTGCTCACTGCCACGGACGCCCGCCGCACCACTTTCAATTGCCAGTACAAAGGCGACCACACACCGTTTGCCGAAGCGCTGTTTGGCCAGGCGGGCGCAGAAAACCGTTCTGTGACCGGCTGGATGGGCGAGGCGCAGAAATCCATCGCAGCGCAGGAAAGGCGCCGCAAGGTCCCCGCATCCCAGCCGCGCATCTTTGTCGGTGACGAGGCCAAGGCCTGGGCGAATCAACCTCTCAAGAACTGGTTGCAAGCACCGAAAGCGCCATAAGCCGGCCGCCACAAGCCCGTCTCCCCCGAATGCAAAAAACCCTGAAGAAGCCGCGCCTCTTCAGGGTTTTTGCATTTCAGCGCCGGGGGCTCAGAAAGGCATCTTGGGCATGCCGCCCCCGCCCATACCCTTCATCCCGCCCATCTTCTTCATCATCTTCATGAGGCCGCCGCCCTTCATCTTCTTCATCATGCCCTGCATCTGCTCAAACTCCTTGAGCAAGCGGTTGACCTCTTGCACATGCACGCCCGCCCCGTTGGCGATGCGTTTTTTGCGCGTAGCCTTGATGAGTTCGGGCTTGCGGCGCTCCAGCGGCGTCATGCTCTGGATGATGCCTTCCTTGCGCTTGATGTCCTTCTCCGCCTTGTCCATGTCCAGTGCGCCTGCCTTGGCAGTCAGCTGAGACGGCAGCTTGTCCATCAGGCTGGAAAGCCCGCCCATCTGCTTCATCTGCTGGATCTGGGACAGGAAGTCGTTCAGATCGAACCCGTCGCCACTCTTGACCTTGGCCGCCAGCTTTTGCGCAGCCTCCATGTCCACCCCGGCGGTGACCTGCTCCACCAGGGCCACGATGTCTCCCATGCCCAGAATGCGGCCTGCATGGCGCTCGGCATCGAACACCTCCAGGCCGTCGAGCTTTTCGGACACACCCGCAAACTTGATGGGCGCGCCCGTGATCTGGCGCACGGACAGCGCAGCACCGCCGCGCGAATCGCCGTCGAGCTTGGTGAGCACGATGCCGGTGAGCGGCAGCGCTTCCTTGAAGGCCTTGGCGGTGTTGATGGCATCCTGCCCCTGCATGGCATCGACCACGAACAGGGTCTCGACAGGGTTCAGCGCGGCGTGCAGGTCCTTGATTTCCTTCATCAAGGCTTCATCGATGGCCAGGCGACCCGCCGTATCGACCAGCAGCACGTCAAAGTAGTGCTTCTTGGCGTAGTCCAGCGCGGCGTGGGCGATGTCCAGAGGTTTCTGGTCGGGGGTGCTGGGGAACCACTCGGCACCGGCCTGCTTGGTCACCGTCTTGAGCTGCTCGATAGCGGCCGGGCGGTACACGTCGCCCGACACGGTCAGCACCTTCTTCTTGCGCTTTTCGATCAGGTGCTTGGCCAGCTTGGCCGTGGTGGTGGTCTTGCCCGCGCCCTGTAGACCAGCCATCAGGATCACGGCGGGCGGCTGGGCGGCCAGGTTGATGTCAGCCACGCCCTCGCCCATGGTGGCGGCCAGTTCACGGTTGACGATGCTGACCAGCGTCTGACCGGGCTTGAGCGAGCCCAGCACTTCCTGGCCCAGGGCCTTCTCTTTGACACGGGCGATGAAATCGCGCACCACCGGCAGGGCCACATCGGCTTCGAGCAGGGCCATGCGCACCTCGCGCAGCATGTCCTGCACATTGGTTTCGGTGATGCGGGCCTGGCCACGCATCTCCTTGACGAGGCGCGTGAGTTTGTCGGTAAGGGCGGAGGCCATAGGGGAGATGTCCGGTGTTGCCTGCGCGCCAGGGTGCTGGCGGTGGGGCGAAAGGCTAAACTGCGATCCATGATTTTACCCAGTGCTTCCCCTGCCAGCTGGCTCCTGGCCCTGGCCGCTGCCGTGGCATACGCCGTTCCGGCTGCCGCATCCTCGCGGCTGGGCGCTACAGCGGCGCGCAATGCACTGCTGGTGGCCTGGTTGCTGCATGGCGCCATGCTGGTATGGGGCCTGTGGGGCGATTCCCCCCGATTTGGTTTTGCACCCGCCTTGTCGATGACCGCCTGGCTGGTGCTAACGGTGTACGCGGTAGAGCGGCAGCTGTTTCCGCAGATGCAGTCACGCTGGATACTGGCAGCGCTGGGGGCGGTTGCCATTGTGCTGGCGATGCTCTTTCCGGGCCAGCCGCTGCATGTGACGGCTTCCGCCTGGCTGCCGCTGCACCTGGCGCTGGGCATTGCCTGCTATGGCTTGTTTGCCGCCGCCGTGGTGCACGCCTGGCTGATGACACGCGCAGAGCAACGCATCCGGCAGGCCGAAGATCCCCACAGCGGCATCCCCCTGCTCACACTGGAGCGCCTGACCTTCCGGTTTGTGACGGCGGGCTTCATCCTGCTGACTGCCACGCTGCTGGCGGGCTGGCTGTTTGGTGACACGCTGTACGGCAGGGCCTGGCGGTGGGACCACAAGGCCGTGTTCTCGCTGCTGTCCTGGATCACGTTTGCCACGTTGCTGGTGGGCCGAGCACGCTTCGGGTGGCGGGGACGCAATGCCGTGCGCGTGCTCTATGCCGGATCAGCGCTGCTGTTGCTGGCCTATGTGGGCTCCCGCTTTGTCATGGAAGTCGTCCTGGGCCGCAGCGCATGAAATACCTGGTCTTGCTGGTGGTTCTGGCTATCGCCATTGGTATCTGGCGCAGCCGACGCGCGCCGGATGCAAACGCTTCCAAGCCGCCTGCACCTCCGCTGGCCCTCCCGCAGAACATGCTGGCCTGTGCCCACTGCGGCGTTCACATTCCGCAGGCAGACGCACTGATGGTGGGCGAACAAGCCTACTGCTGCACAGAACACCGGCGCCTGGGCCCGGTCTGAAACCGACCATGCCTCCGCTGTCCGCAAGCACCTTTGCGTCCACCATGGATGCGCCATTTGTGCGCCTGTGGCGCGGGTTTCTGACGGGCCGTGTCATGGTCGCACTGGCCCTGCTGGTACTCCAAGGGGCCGGGCAGGCCATCAACCAAACCACCGAACCCGCCGTGCTGGCAGTGTGTGTGGCCTATCTTGTGGCCGCCGTCATGCTGCGCGTGCTCGGCAGGCACAGACCGCCATCACCCAAGACCGGCCCCCAATGGCTCCCCTCCATTGGTGTTGACCTTGCAGCGATTGTCGCCCTGCAACTGCTGAACGCGGGCACCATGAACTACACCCCCCTGTTTGGCTTGCCCATCCTGATGGCAGCCGTGCTGGGAACGCTGACCTTGGCCCTGGGCACCACAGCAGGCGTCACGCTGCTGCTGCTGGGCTGGGCCTGGTGGCTCGGCTCGGGCACTGCGGGCGACGACGCACCGCGCTACCTGCAAAGCGCGCTGACTGGCACAGGCTATTTCATCGTGAGCTATCTCGTGCACCAACTGGCAACACGCCTGGCGCGCGAGCAGGAACTGGCGCAGCAAAGCCAGGTTGCTGCCCGCGTGCAGACGCAGGTCAGCGCACTGGTCATCCAGAACCTGACCGACGGGGTGTTGGTCGTGGACGAAAGCGATGTTGTGCGCATTGCAAACCCCGCAGGGCTGCAGTTGCTCGGGGGCACCTCGCTGCCCGAGCTGCCATTCATCCTGGCATCCGAGGCCCCCTGGAATCCGCTCGTGATCCTGGCTCGGCGCACCTTCCGCCAGGAACAGCCCCAGACCGCCGACGTAGACCTCCTGCACCCGGGACAAAGCCCCACCGGGCTGCATGTACGCACGTGGTTGACTTCGACGCGCGAGGCAGCGCGGCAGACGCAGACCGAGCGCCTGTGCGTGATGTTCCTGCACGACCTGCGCGAGATGGAAGCCCGCCTGCGCACGGAAAAGCTGGCGGCCATGGGCCGCATGTCCGCCGCCGTGGCCCATGAGATCCGCAACCCGCTGGCCGCCATCGTGCAGGCCAATGCCTTGCTCGAAGAAGACCTGCACGACCCGGCACACAAGCGCCTGGCCCACATGGTGCAGCAGAACGCCGACCGCCTCGCGCGCATTGCCGAGGAGGTACTGGATATCGCCCGCGTGCAGCACCAGATCAGCCATGCGCCCGCGTCCACCTTGCCCCTGGACGAAACGGTGTCGCAAATATGGAATGACTGGCAGGCCCAGGACCCCGTGCAGCGCCGGGCAGTAGTGATGCTGGAAGCGGGCAATCCGCAGGTGGAATTCGACACCGAACACCTGCGCCGCGTGCTCGTGAACCTGCTGGACAATGCCCTGCGCTATGTGGGACAGGAGCCTGACTCCCTCACGGTGACCACCCGCACCTTGCCCTCCGGCCAGACCAGCCTGCAAGTCTGGAGCGACGGTGCCCCCATGGACAAGTCCGTGGAGCGTCACCTGTTCGAACCGTTTTTTTCCTCCGAAAGCCGCTCCAGCGGCCTGGGCCTCTATATTTGCCGCGAGTTATGTCAGCGCCATGGAGCGTCCATCAGCTACCAGCGGCTGACCCGTACCACCTTGCGGGGCGAGGTAGGCGGCAACGCCTTTACCGTCGGCTTTCGCCGCACCACACGCCCTGCCGATGCTGCCACGCTGTTTGACACCATCGTGGTCTGAAACGCCCTGCCATGAACGCACCTACCGCTTCCATCCTCGTCGTGGACGACGAACCCGACCTGCGCACCTTGTACGAACTGACCTTGCTGCGCGAAGGCTATCGGGTGGAGACCGCATCCAGCGTCCAGGAGGCGCGCGAACAGCTCAAGGCCCACCGCTTTGACGCCGTCATCACCGACATGCGCCTGCCCGATGGTTTCGGCATGGAACTGCTGCAGGATCTGCGCGACCAGCAGCGCCGCGAGCGCTGCGTGGTCATGACAGCGTATGGCTCCGCAGAGAACGCCGTGGAAGCCCTGCGCTCTGGTGCCTTCGACTATCTGACCAAACCCGTGGATCTGAAGCAGTTCCGCTCGGTCGTCGCATCGGCCGTACAAGGCACCGGGGGTGTCCCCGCGCCCCGGGCCGCACGCACCGGCGGCGTACAGAGTCGGCAGGGCGCGTTCAGCGCAGACCCCTTGGCAGCGGGCACCGCACTGGACCGGCTGGTGGGCACCTCAGAGGCCATTCGCAACGTCAAGCAGCGCGTGGCCAAGGTGGCACGAGGCATGGCGCCCGTGCTGATTCATGGGGAATCCGGCACGGGCAAGGAACTGGTTGCGCAAGCGCTGCATGCCAGCAGCCAGCGTGCCGATGGTCCCCTGGTTGCCGTGAACTGCGGCGCCATCCCAGAAAACCTGCTGGAGGCAGAATTTTTTGGTGCCCGGAAAGGCTCTTACACCGGTGCCACCCAGGATCGGGACGGCTACTTTCAGGCAGCCCGTGGCGGCACGCTGTTTCTGGACGAAATCGGTGACCTTCCCTTGGCCATGCAGTCCAAATTGCTGCGCGCCATCCAGGAGCGCAGCGTACGGCCTCTTGGCTCCACCCAGGAGGAGACGGTGGATGTGCGCATCGTGAGCGCCACACACCGCGACCTGGCCGCCGACGTGCAATCGGGCCGCTTCCGCCAGGATCTCTATTACCGGCTCAACGTGATCGAAATCGTGATCCCCCCGTTGCGCGAGCGGCGTGAAGATCTGCCTGTGCTGTGTGCCGCACTTCTGGCGCGCATCGCCCAGGAATCTGGCATGCCAGTGCCTTCTCTGACAGAGCATGCGCTCCAAGCCATTGCCGCACACCCCCTGACCGGCAACGTCCGCGAACTGGAAAACCTGTTGCACCGGGCCGTGGCACTCAGCGACGGAGACGAGCTGCATGTGGACTGGCCCTCTGGCACCCCCGCCCCATTGGTGGCGCGGACGCTACCAGCCCCCACCCTCCCCAACCACACCGAGGCGCAGCCTGCCTACCAATCACCACAGCCCGCCGCCAGCACGGGCTGCTCGGTCCCTCTGCCCAATGACCTTCAGGCCTGGCTGGACCAGCAGGAGCGGGACATTCTGATACGAGCCTTGCGCGAAGCGGGTTTCAACAGAACCGCCACCGCAGCCCGGCTGGGCATCAGCCTGCGTCAGATACGCTACCGCATCGCCCGGCTGAACATCGCCGTCCCCAATGACCAGGACCCGCATGACGAGATCGGCTGACGCGGCACCAGGCAGATCAACGCCTTGGGACGGTGGATGGCACCGTGCAGCAACTAGGCTGGAATCCCCCAACCATGGTGTGCGCCCTGCCCCGGCAAGTTCCTCCATCGACCTGATCGTGGTGCATTCCATCAGTTTGCCGCCAGGCACATATGGCGGGAATGCGGTGCAACAGCTATTCACCAATTCGCTGGACTGGGACGCACACCCCTACTACCAGAGCATCCGTGGTTTGGCCGTTTCGTCGCATTTCTTCATTGACCGCACCGGCGCCCTTTGGCAGTTTGTGGACTGTGATCTTCGGGCCTGGCATGCTGGCCAGTCGGCCTACCGTGGCCGCAGCCAGTGCAACGATGACTCGATTGGCATTGAACTGGAAGGCCTTGAAGGGCTTACGTTCGAACCGGCGCAGTACCAGACCCTGACAACGCTCTGCCAGGACATTGAACAGCGCTACCCCATTGAACACATCGCAGGGCATGAGCACATCGCGCCCGGGCGCAAGCAGGACCCAGGCTCCGGCTTCGATTGGGCGCAGGTACAAAAAGCACTGGGCTGGCCCGTGCAACGTTTTCCGGCAGCCACCTGGCCTGACATTCAAGCCGCCCGCTGAGGGCGCTGTGGTTGCGCCACATTCAGCGACTTTTTTCTATGTGCACTTGCACATCGTCGCGTCCCCAGACACCACGCGGCCTCGCGCAGAAAATCCGCTCGAAACGCTTGTCTTTGCGAGGTTTTCGTCCTGCTTTTCCGCAGGGGCAACGGGTTCCGGCGGGGTCAACAGAAGGCCCTGCGGCGCCGCTGACATGCTGTTTCGTTTTTCTGAGGGCAATACGACGGTACACTACCGGTAGTGTCTTGAATGCATGTGACACACCATATATAGTGTGCGCCAGACAGTAGTCCGCCGCACCACTCACACGCTGCGACGGCATCCAGGCCGCGCACCACACCCCAGACAGCCCACAGAAGAGGACCCCCCATGCAAGCTGCTTTGAACACGCCTTCCACGCCCCATGCCGCCTCCCCCGAGGCCCCAAACACCCAGTCCGCACCAGCAGCGGCGGGTAACTCGCTGGCGCACTATCAGATCATTCGCCGCAACGGAGCAGTCGTGCCCTTTGAGCCGCAAAAAATTGCGGTGGCGATGATGAAGGCATTTCTGGCAGTGCACGGCACGCAGGGCGCCGCCTCCGCCAGCGTGCGCGAGGTGGTGGACACGCTCACCCAGAATGTGGTCCGCGCCCTCATGCGCTCGCGTCCCGGTGGCGGCACCTTCCATATTGAAGACGTGCAGGATCAGGTTGAACTGGGCCTGATGCGCGGCGAACACCACGAAGTCGCCCGGGCCTATGTTCTGTACCGCGAGCGCCGCACGCAAGAGCGTGCCCACCACCAGGAACAGCTCGCGCCCGCAACCCCCATGTTGAACGTGATCGACAACGGCCAACGCGTGCAGCTGGACATCCTGCGCCTGCACGGGCTCATCGAATCGGCCTGCGCCAACCTCGGCGCCGACATCCAGGCCGCGCCCATCGTCGCCGAGACCATGCGCAACCTGTATGACGGCGTTCCCATGGACGAGGTCTACAAGGCGTCCATCCTCGCTGCCCGCACCCTGATCGAAAAAGACCCCGACTACACCTATGCCACGGCCCGCCTGCTGCTGCATACCATCGTGCGCGAGGTGCTGGGACGCGAGGTCGCCCAGAGCGACATGGGCCAGGCCTACAGGGACTATTTCCCCGCCTTCATCCAGAAGGGGGTGGACAACGAGCTGTTGGACGAGCGCCTGCTCAAGCAATATGACCTGAACCGCCTGGGCGCCGCGCTCAAGGCCGAGCGCGACCTGCAGTTCGACTACCTCGGCCTGCAGACCCTGTATGACCGCTACTTCCTGCACGTCAAGAAAACCCGCATCGAACTGCCCCAGGCGTTCTTCATGCGCGTAGCCATGGGCCTGGCACTCAATGAAACCGACCGCGAGGCCCGCGCCATCGAGTTCTACGAAGTGCTGTCGTCTTTCGACTTCATGTCGTCCACCCCCACGCTGTTCAACAGCGGCACCCTGCGCTCGCAGCTGTCCAGCTGCTACCTGACCACGGTGCCCGACGACCTGGATGGCATCTACGAATCGATCAAGGAAAACGCCCTGCTGTCCAAGTTTGCTGGCGGCCTGGGCAATGACTGGACCCGCGTGCGTGCCCTGGGCTCCCACATCAAGGGCACGAACGGGGAATCGCAAGGCGTGGTGCCCTTCCTCAAGGTGGTCAACGACACCGCTGTGGCGGTGAACCAGGGCGGCAAGCGCAAGGGCGCCGTCTGCACCTACCTGGAAACCTGGCACCTGGATATCGAAGAGTTCCTGGAACTGCGCAAGAACACCGGCGACGACCGCCGCCGCACGCACGACATGAACACGGCCAACTGGATCCCTGACCTGTTCATGCGCCGCGTGATGGAAAAGGGCACCTGGACGTTGTTCTCCCCTTCCAACGTGCCCGACCTGCACGATCTGTTCGGCGCCGACTTCGAGAAGGCCTATGTGGCCTACGAAGAGAAGGCTGCGCGCGGCGAGATCAAACCCGCCAAGACGGTGCAGGCCACCGACATGTGGCGCAAGATGCTGACCATGCTGTTCGAGACCGGCCATCCTTGGATCACCTTCAAGGATGCCTGCAACGTGCGTTCGCCCCAGCAGCACGCTGGTGTGGTGCACTCGTCCAACCTGTGCACTGAGATCACACTCAACACCAGCGACACCGAAACCGCCGTCTGCAATCTCGGTTCGGTCAACCTGCTGCAGCACATCAAGGACGGCCAGATCGACCACGAGAAGCTCAAGAAGACCATCACGGTTGCCATGCGCATGCTCGACAACGTGATCGACATCAACTATTACGCCGTCAAGAAGGCCCGCGACTCCAATCTGCGCCACCGCCCCGTGGGCCTGGGCGTCATGGCGTTCCAAGACAGCCTGTACGAACTGCGCATTCCCTACGCCTCGCAGGAGGCCGTGGAATTCGCCGACAAGTCGATGGAGGCCATCTGCTACTACGCCTACTGGGCCTCCACCGAATTGGCCCGGGAACGCGGCCAGTACTCCAGCTACAAGGGCTCGCTGTGGGATCGCGGCATCCTGCCTTTCGACACGCTGGACATGCTCTCGCAGGCCCGTGGCGGATATGTGGAAGTGGATCGCTCGTCCACCCTGGACTGGGATGCCCTGCGCAAGAAAATTGCACAGGACGGCATGCGCAACTCCAACTGCGTCGCCATTGCCCCCACGGCCACCATCTCCAACATCATCGGCGTTGATGCCTCGATCGAGCCTTCGTTCGGCAACCTGTCGGTCAAGTCCAACCTGTCAGGTGAATTCACGGTTATCAACGGTGGGCTGGTGCGCGACCTCAAGCGCCTGGGCCTGTGGGATGACGTGATGATCATGGACCTCAAGCACTTCAAGGGTTCGCTGCACCCCATCGACCGGGTGCCACAGGACATCAAGGCGCTGTACTCCACAGCGTTTGAAGTCGAGCCGCAGTGGCTGGTGGAAGCCGCATCGCGTCGCCAGAAATGGATTGATCAGGCGCAGAGCCTGAATATCTATATGGCAGGTGCATCGGGCAAGAAGCTCGACGACACCTACAAGCTGGCCTGGATCCGTGGCCTCAAGACCACGTATTACCTGCGCACACAAAGCGCCACACACGTCGAGATGAGCACCGTGAATACACGCCAGCTCAATGCCGTTTCGTCGGGCAATGACAGTGGTGCATCGGCAGCGTCGGTGCCCGTTGCAGCGAAACCCAGCGCACTCGATGCGGCAGCCGCTGAAGCCACCCATCAAGCATCAGCAGTGCCTGCTACGGACGTCAAGTTCTGCGCTATCGATGATCCCGGCTGCGAAGCCTGCCAATAAGAACTTCGCACGCGACACCTTGGGCTCTTCCGAGGTGTCGCGCATGTGCTGTGAAGCAACAAATCCTTGCTGCACAACGCTTCAGTGCTTTTCTTTTCGCAGCACTGCTTTCATAATCCGAACACTGGAAAATCTATGTTGACCTGGGACGAAGAAGTCAAGCCCTCATCGCAAAATCAACTGGACGGTGGACTGAACCAAAGCCACCCGGCGGGACAGCCGCCTTTGCCTTTCCAAACCCCCTCACTGCAGGAAGTGCACGCACCGATGACGGCCTCTGCAGCACCGCACGCAACACCTGCCGCAGCCACGCAACGCCGCGTGAACGCCGCCGACAAACGCATCATCAACGGGCAGACGGATGTCAATCAGCTGGTCCCGTTCAAATACAAGTGGGCCTGGGAAAAATACCTGGCCACCTGCGCCAACCATTGGATGCCTCAGGAAGTGAACATGACGCGCGACATCGCGTTGTGGAAGGACCCCAATGGCCTGACCGATGACGAACGCCGCATCATCAAGCGCAACCTGGGCTTCTTTGTCACGGCAGACTCGCTGGCTGCCAACAACATCGTGCTGGGCACCTATCGCCACATCACGGCACCCGAGTGCCGCCAGTTCCTGCTGCGCCAGGCCTTTGAAGAAGCTATCCACACGCACGCCTATCAGTACATCGTGGAATCGCTGGGGCTGGATGAGAGCGAGATTTTCAACGCGTACAACGAAGTCCAGTCCATCCGCGACAAAGACCAGTTCCTGATCCCCTTCATCGAGGCGATCATGGATCCGAACTTCCACACTGGCACGCCCGATACCGACCAGACGCTCCTCAAGTCGCTGATCGTGTTTGCCTGCCTGATGGAAGGCCTGTTCTTCTACGTCGGCTTCACACAGATCCTTGCACTGGGCCGCCAGAACAAGATGACTGGCGCCGCCGAGCAGTACCAGTACATCTTGCGCGACGAGTCGATGCACTGCAACTTTGGCATTGACCTGATCAACCAGCTCAAGCTGGAAAATCCCCATCTGTGGACCGCTGAATTCAAGGCCGAGATCAAGGCGCTGTTCCTCAAGGCGGTTGAACTCGAGTATCGCTACGCTGAAGACACCATGCCGCGCGGCGTGCTGGGCATGAATGCATCGATGTTCAAGGGATACCTGCGTTACATCGCCAACCGCCGTGCCACACAAATCGGGCTGGAGACGCTGTTTCCCAATGAAGAAAACCCGTTCCCGTGGATGAGCGAGATGATTGACCTCAAGAAGGAACGCAACTTCTTCGAGACCCGGGTTATTGAATACCAGTCCGGTGGTGCGCTGTCCTGGGACTAGCGCCTTTTCGCAACACACCACCATGGATTTTTACACCACGCCCACCACCACAAGCAGCGCTGCAGTGCGTTGCGGTGCAGGGCGTTCCCGTGTTCATGGCGATGGGGATTTCTCCATCGCCATGGATCGCTTCGTGTCCACTGCAGACAGGAAGTGCTCTTTGCAAATTGACCCAAGGAGAACATGATGGCAACTGCGAAAAAACCAGCCGCTAAGAAGGCGACCCCAGCGAAAAAAGCTGCACCTGCAAAACCAGTAGCAGCGAAGAAGGCTGCACCTGCCAAGAAGGCAGCAGCACCGGCAAAGAAAGCCGCTCCCGCCAAGAAGGCAGTAGCAGCGAAGAAGGCTGCACCTGCCAAGAAGGCAGCAGCACCGGCAAAGAAAGCCGCTCCCGCCAAAAAGGCAGTAGCAGCGAAGAAGGCCGCACCCACCAAGAAGGCAGCAGCACCGGCAAAGAAAGCCGCTCCCGCCAAGAAGGCAGTAGCAGCGAAGAAGGCCGCACCTGCCAAGAAGGCAGCAGCACCGGCAAAGAAAGCCGCTCCCGCCAAGAAGGCAGTAGCAGCGAAGAAGCCTGCCGCCCCAGCCAAGAAGGCGGCTCCCGCCAAGAAGGCAACGGCTGCCAAGAAGGCCGCTCCCGCCAAGGCGCCTGCAAAAAAAGCTGCACCGGCCAAGAAGGCCCCCAAGGCGCCTGCCCCTGCGGCAGCAGCTCCAGCAGCACAGACCACCCTGAATCCTCAGGCAGCCTGGCCCTTCCCTACGGGCAACAAGCCTTAATCCTGGCGTATCACACGCTCAACCCGGTGCCTGCGCACCGGGTTTTTTTATGCCTGTTCGTGTTGCACACCACACGCCGTGCAACACAAGAAGCCGGCAGCAATGGGGCGCCCCGTGACTTCATGGAAAGCTGGCCCAATTACGCGGGGATGAAATCCAGTGTGTAGTTTTGCGGGCCCCGCTGCGCAATCTTAAGGGCTCCCACCCGGTTGCCCAGCTCGGCGCAACGCACCAGCGGCCAGCCCTTTTCCAGGCCGAACAACAACGCGCCCCGCCAAGCATCACCACACCCCGTAGGATCCACCACTTGGGCAGGCACCACGGCGGGTACATGGGTTTTCTGACCATTCACCCAGACCTCGCAACCCTCCGCACCCAGCGTCACCACAAGCCCCTTTACCTTGTTCGAAATCTCTGCAAGCGTCCAGCCCGTGCGGTCGCAAAGCATTTTCCCCTCGTAGTCATTGACCGTCACCCAGGAAGCCTGGTCCACGAACCGCGCCAGCTCTTCGCCATTGAACATGGGCAAGCCCTGGCCCGGGTCAAACACAAAAGGAATACCGGCCGCCACAAACTGTGCCGCGTGTTCAAGCATGGCGTCACGACCATCCGGCGCGATGATCCCCACGCTCACCCCCACATCTGCCTCGATGCGGTTCACATGTGCCTGCATCATCGCCCCGGGGTGGAAGGCGGTGATCTGGTTGTTGTCACGGTCCGTCATGATCATGGCTTGTGCGGTGTAGGTGTCCTGGACCTGCCCCACATGGCGCGCACTGATACCCAGCAATTCCAGGCGCTGCAGATAGTCTGCGCCATCGCTGCCCAGCATGGCCATTGGCAATGGCTCACCGCCCAGCAACTTGAGGCTATACGCAATGTTGCCCGCACAACCACCAAAGTCGCGCCGCAACGAAGGCACCAGGAAAGAGACGTTCAGGATGTGCAGCTGGTCGGGCAGTATCTGCTCGGCAAAACGGCCCTCGAAGGTCATGATGGTGTCGAACGCCAGAGAACCACAAATGAGGGCAGCCATATCAAAGAAGTAGGTTGGTAAAAAATCAGGGATAAAACGCCAGCAACCGATAGCCAGCAACACGCGCTCCGCCGGTGGTCACAATCACTGACACGGACGCACTCCACTCGCCCCCTGCAGACAACTCCATGGGAGCCCCCATGTCAGTGGGCAAAAGCACACGCCGCAGCACTGGCTGGTCCTGCGCATCGGTCAACGTCAACTCGACGGCGGGCATGGCCAGAGGTATCGAGGCCTTGCTCTTCATGGTCAGCGCGAGTTGATAGCTATCACCTCGGGCCTTGTTGAATGAAGAGCTGTCGATGACCACATCCGCAATCTGGCGCGGCGGCGCGATCTCGCAGTGCAAGGGAGCGCACAACGCCATCAACCATGGCCTGGCACGCGCATCCATCGCGGCAAGGCGGTCACGCTCCTGAACAGCGACCTGCAGCGCAAGCCCCGCCACAGACATCAAAAGCAGCATTCCAAGCACCGTGCGCACCATCGGCCTGCGCCAGAACGCCTTGCGCCGCGCAGCGACTACAAAGCTGACTTCCTGTCCGGCCTCAGGGTCATCGTCCTCGTCAACGGCATCCGACGCCTTTCGGACCGAGGATCGCTTGCGAGTCGATGCCTGCAACACGGCTGCGGGCGAATGGTCTTCCACCAGCGCAAGTGCCTCCGGCTCGGGTTCAGGCGTCGCGGGCTGCGCAAAACCCACCGGCGGCACGGCCTCTTCAGCCCGCTCTTCCGGCTCCGCACCTTCCACCGGCAACGCCGTCTTGGTAGGCAACTCCAGTGCAGGGTATCCCATCGGGGTCAACGCCACGGCTGCAGCTGGATCGGCAGCCACCTCTGCGCCGTCTCGAAGAGCAGCAGCAGGTAACTCATACCCTGAAGGGAGTGATGTTCCATCGCCTGCACCGGGCAAGACGGCTGACAACGAGGCAGTGGGGTGCTCCCCCTTGGGCAAAGAGGATGGCCCATCAACAGCCACCTCGGGAAAGGCCAAAGGAGGTAAGGCGACGGCATCGCTCCGCATCCCTGCAACATCCCCGCCCGTTGTTGGCGCATTGCGCACGGAGTCCGGGCGCCAGGCAAAAGGAGTGAGGGGGCCGATTCCCGCATCGGCACCGGGTGCCACCGCCCCGGCCGCCGCAGAGAGAAACGCGGGCACCGCAGGCTGAGGAACCTCTAGAACCGGAGCCACCACCTGGGCCTGTGCATCCGGCAACCCCGCCATTACGTCGGAAGTACCTGCGGGAAACAGCGAAAACACTGGTTTTTCGGAGGTTGCCGACAGCGCCCCCGCAGATGGGGCAACCGGTGGCGAAGAAGGCGGCTCACCCCATGACCGCCCCGTCTCTGCCTTGCGCGCCACCGGCATGGATGGCGGACGTATGTCGGTCAACGAGACATCGGGCAACAACGCTGGTGGAGCCGCTGGAAGCAGGTGCGCCGAAGCGTCAAACACCTCTTTGCATTGACCACAACGCACCCACCCTTGCGAGATGCGCAATTGGTCCGCCACCACCTTGAACGAGGTAGAGCAGGACGGGCAGCGAGTGATCTGGCTCATCAGCGATGGATTGTAGAGGCGCGTGCGACCCCGGCGAAGCGGGCTTCGGCCCCGTCTTAGCGACGGGCGGTCATCAAGATCCAGCCATCTTCTGTATCCGCCACATCGAGCTGAAGCCAGGGAGCATATGCCTCTTTCAACTCCTCAGCCTGGCGTTCCAAAATGCCTGCCAGCACCAGATTCCCGCCAGGCGCGACGTGGCTGCACAAGAGGGGCGCCAGCACGCGCAAGGGGGTGGCAAGAATGTTTGCCAGCACCGTCTGGTATTCACCCCGTGCCTTGTCGGGCAGACCCGCGTGGAGCCGCACGTCATTGGCCTGTGCATTCAGCGCGGTGGACTCGACCGCCGCAGGATCAATATCGACCGCATCGATGTCCGTGGCACCAAACTTGGCCGCACCAATGGCGAGGATGCCAGAGCCACAGCCATAGTCCAGAACCCGGCCCAGCGGATTGCCCATGGACGACTCGGTGGCACCGTTACGGGCAATCCAGCGCAGACACATGCGCGTCGTGGGGTGGGTGCCGGTGCCAAACGCCAGGCCCGGATCCAGCCGGATGCTGCGCTTTGCCTCGGCGGGAAGTTCGTGCCAGGTAGGAACTATCCAAAAATCCGGCGTGATGTCCACAGGCGCAAATTGCGATTGCGTGAGCCGCACCCAGTCCTGCTCGGGCACGTGGGCAACCCCCAGCACCTGGCAGCCCGCAAAAAAATCCTGCACCACCAGCAGTTGCTGGGCCTCCCGGGCTGCCACCTCCGAAGGAAAGAGCGCCACCACCCTGCTGCGCTGCCAGCCATCCTTGGGCGGCGGCATGCCAGGCTCGCCAAACAAGGCCTGCTCGGCGTCGGTCTGGGCATCAGCGTCCTCCACCGAAACGCTCAGCGCATCCAGCGCATCCAGCGCATCGCTGACCGCCTCGATCCGATCCTCGGGACACATCAGACTCAGCTCAAACATAGAAGCCTCTCAGAAAAAGTGAAATGCTGGCACCCGTTGCCAGGAGCCAGCATGTGAATGACTGCGCAATACGATTTCAGCGCTTGTGCTGCGACAGCCACTCTTCCAGGTAATGGATGTTGGTGCCACCGGCCATGAACTTGGCGTCCACCATCAGCTCGCGGTGCAGCGGCACGTTGGTGTTGATGCCTTCGATCACCGTCTCGGACAGCGCCGTGCGCATGCGGGCCAGGGCCTGCTCGCGCGTGTCGCCGTGCACGATGATCTTGCCGATCATCGAGTCGTAGTTAGGCGGCACAAAGTAGTTGGTGTACGCATGCGAATCCACACGCACGCCGGGGCCGCCTGGTGGATGCCACGTTGTGATACGCCCGGGCGACGGAATGAACTTGTAAGGGTCTTCCGCATTGATCCGGCACTCGATGGCATGGCCCCGAATCTCGATCTGGCGCTGGGTGAACGGCAGCTTCTCGCCCGCCGCGACCATGATCTGCGTCTTCACGATGTCCACGCCGGTGATCCACTCGGTGACGGGGTGTTCCACTTGCACACGGGTGTTCATCTCGATGAAGTAGAACTCGCCGTTTTCGTACAGGAACTCGAACGTGCCCGCACCACGGTAGCCGATCTTCTTGCACGCGGCCACGCAGCGCTCGCCGATCTTCTCGATCAGTTTGCGGGGGATGCCGGGGGCTGGAGCCTCTTCGATGACCTTCTGGTGGCGGCGTTGCATGGAGCAGTCGCGCTCGCCCAAATACACCGCATTGCGGTGCTTGTCGGCCAGGATCTGGATTTCGATGTGGCGCGGGTTCTGGAGGAACTTCTCCATGTACACCGCAGGATTGCCAAACGCAGCGCCCGCTTCGGCCTTGGTCATCTGCACCGCATTGACCAAGGCAGCTTCGGTGTGCACCACGCGCATGCCACGGCCACCACCGCCGCCTGCGGCCTTGATGATCACCGGGTAACCCACGGCCTTGGCGATGCGGCGGATCTGCACCGGATCGTCGGGCAACTCGCCCTCAGAGCCCGGCACGCAAGGCACGCCTGCGCGGATCATGGCCTGCTTGGCGGACACCTTGTCGCCCATGATGCGGATCGACTCGGGGGTGGGGCCGATGAACTGGAAGCCACTCTTTTCCACGCGCTCGGCGAAATCTGCGTTCTCAGACAGGAAGCCATAGCCGGGGTGAATGGCCTCGGCGTCGGTCACCTCGGCGGCCGAGATGATGGCTGGCATGTTCAGGTAGGACAACGGCGAGGGCGCTGGGCCGATGCACACCGCTTCTTCGGCGAGCTTGACGTATTTGGCGTCGCGGTCGGCCTCGGAGTAGACCATCACGGCCTTGACACCCAGTTCATGGCAGGCGCGTTGGATACGAAGGGCGATCTCCCCTCTGTTTGCGACCAGGATTTTCTTGAACATGCGCGCCTTATTCGATGACGAACAAAGGTTGTCCGTATTCCACGGCCTGACCGTTCTCACCCAGGATGCGGGTGACGGTGCCCGACTTGTCGGCCTCGATTTCGTTGAGGATCTTCATCGCTTCGATGATGCAGATGGTTTCGCCTTCCTTGACCTGGCTGCCGACTTCGACAAAAGCCTTGGCGCCAGGACTGGACGAGCGGTAGAACGTGCCCACCATGGGTGACTTGACGATGTGGCCAGCAGGGACTGCAGGTGCCGAGGGCGCAGGCAGCTCGGCGACTTGGGCGGCGGCAGATGCAGGGGGCGCAGGTGCCTGCATCGGGGCGGGGACGTACTGCTGAACGACACCACCCACGCTCTTGACAATGCGGACTTTGCCCTCGGCTTCCGTGATTTCGAGTTCAGATACGTTCGACTCGGACACGAGATCGATGAGGGTTTTGAGTTTTCGCAGATCCATGGGAGCTCCAACGGCTATAAAACTGATAGGACTCGCGCCAATCGGGACGCAACAGCCGCCTCGCGTTGGGCGAGCCGCTTGCCTGAGCCCTGCTTTGCGCAAGTCATGACTGAATAGGGCGCGAATTTACTCCAATTTCAGCCTATTTCCGTCTTCCACAGGTATTTTTGATGAACTACATCATGCCGATACCCAGCCCGAGCCCACAAAAATGCCGAACAGAAGGCTTGGTTGATCAGCGCAGAGGCGCCCACAGCTGGAGGTCTTGCGGGGTGATTTGCCCCATTTTACGGTGCAGGACACGCCCGTTGCCCCCGAGCACCACGGTAAACGGCAGGCCACCGGTAAGGTTGCCCAGTGATCGCCCCAGGTCGGTACCGCCCAGTCCGGCAAGGCCCACCGGGAACTCCAGCGGAATGCGCTGCAGAAACTTGCGCACGGCAGAAGGCTGGTCAATGGCCAATCCCAGAACTTGCCATCCGTTCGGCGCCTGTTGGCGATAGAAAGCATTGAGCATGGGTAGCTCTTCCACACAGGGTGGGCACCAGGTGGCCCAGAAGTTCAGCAGCAGCGGCTTGCCAGCCAATGACTTCAGCGCCACCACACCCCCTTCAGGCTTTTCAAACTCCATCGTCCAGAGCGCTTCTTCCACCCCCTGCTCCAGGGCGTGGGGCTGGAACTTCCACCATGCCAGGCCGGCACCACCCAACGCTGCAGCACCCGCCACCCCGGCGTACAGCAGGCGCCTACGTGCGGCAGACGGTTGCGCATCGCTGGTGGCGGGGATGGACTCAGGGCGATCGGAAGGGCTTGTCATGGGGCAGGGGTTTCCTGGAGCAGGCGCCGAACGGCGGTCATGTCACCGCGCGGCACACGCCCTTGGGCATCCGGGCGCAATGCGCCGCGCAGGTCATCGAGGTCATAGATCATCAAGTGCACCCCGATCATCTCATTGAGTTCGGGCGACTTGCTGCCCAGGCTCAGCGCTTCGACCGACTCACCATGAAAACCGGTGACCGTGCGTGGCTCGTAGTCCACATGGTGATCGATGAGCGCTATTTCTGCAGATTTGGAGTCATCGCAGAACAACTGCAGGTAAATGTCGGACAGCCGCGTGGCTGTACCATGCCATACAGCCCCCGCCAGATGGGGACGGAAGGCCGCCATGCGCTCCATCCACACGAGGGCCAGCTGGCGCAGCGCCCGCAGCTCGTGCGGCTGCGTATCGGCACAAAAGAGCTGGATGTACTCCCGTACGGCGGCCTCGACCTGGTCGTTGCTCGGCAGGGGCGTGCGGGCAGGCAAGCCCATCTGGCGCAGCGCACGGCGCTTGGCCGGGCCCCATTCCAGGCCCTCTTCCACCACCAGCCGGGCCGTGGTGTGGGCGATTTCGTCGCTCAAAGGTGTGTGCATGGCGGTAGGGGATGGTGGTGGCAAGGAAAGAAACTGCATTGTGGCCCGAAGCACCGGCCCGGACTACGGGTTACCCCTAGATACGCCCAGGGTCACTATATTTTTCATAGCTTCTCGCGCTTATCCATCAAGCGCTAGGGGCCTTTTTCGTATTGAACCTTAGAATCTGCGCCCATGCATATACACATACTGGGCATCTGCGGCACGTTCATGGGCGGCTTGGCCGCGCTCGCGCGCGAGGCTGGCCACAAGGTGACGGGTTGCGACGCTGGCGTATACCCGCCGATGAGCGACCAATTGCGGGCCCTGGGCATCGATCTGATCGAAGGCTTCAGCGCCGACCAATTGGCCCTGCAGCCCGACATGTTTGTCATCGGCAACGTGGTCAGCCGCGTCCGCCTGGCAGACGGTTCGCCCAAATTTCCGTTGATGGAAGCCATCCTGGACGCAGGCCTGCCCTACACCAGCGGCCCGCAGTGGCTGGCCGAGCATGTACTACAAGGCCGCCATGTGCTGGCGGTTGCTGGCACCCATGGCAAGACAACCACCACCTCAATGCTGGCCTGGATTCTGGAAAGCGCCGGGCAGCAGCCGGGCTTTCTGATTGGCGGAGTACCGTTGAATTTCGGCGTATCCGCCCGCCTGGGGGCGACCCGGCGACCATCACCCGGCAGTGCGCCGCTGGGGGATGCGCCGCTGTTCGTGATCGAGGCCGACGAATACGACACCGCCTTCTTCGACAAGCGCAGCAAGTTTGTACACTACCGCCCCCGCACCGCCGTGCTGAACAATCTGGAGTTCGACCACGCAGACATCTTTGACAACCTGGCCGCCATCGAGCGGCAGTTTCACCACCTCGTGCGCACGGTGCCGCCGTCGGGCCGTGTGGTGGTCAACGGTCTCGAAGAAAGCCTCACCCGCGTACTGCACACGGGCTGCTGGAGCGAAGTGTCCAGCTTTGGTGAAGCCGTCAGCGACTTTTCCGCCGAAGGCGATCCCCAGGCATTCGACGTGCTGCACCAGGGGAGCAAGGCCGCCCGGGTGGAGTGGGCGCTGACCGGCGTGCACAACCAGCTCAACGCACTGGCGGCCATTGCCGCCGCCCACCATGTGGGCGTGAGCCCCGAGCAGGCCGCTACGGCACTGGCCACCTTTCAGAACGTAAAGCGGCGCATGGAACTGCGCGGCACCGTAAAGGGCGTTGCGGTGTATGACGACTTTGCCCACCACCCCACCGCCCTGAGAACCACGCTGGACGGCCTGCGCCGCAGCCTGGGCCAGGGTGCGCGCATCCTGGCGGTGTTCGAGCCCCGCAGCAACACCATGAAACTGGGCGCCATGAAGGCCCAACTGCCGTGGGCGCTGGAGCCTGCCGACCTCGCGTTTTGTCACACGGCCGGTCTGGACTGGGACGCGGCGCAAGCCCTCGCCCCCCTGGGCGTGGGCCCAGGCCTGCGGGCGCAAACCGCTGCCGACATCAGCACCCTGGTAAAACAGGTCACAGCGGCAGCCCGCCCGGGGGACCACATCGTGTGCATGAGCAACGGGGGATTTGGCGGCATCCACGCCAAACTGCTGGAATCGCTACAAAATAAATAGCTGCCAACACTTACCAGGCAAACGCCAGGGCCTGATTTTCTTCAAAAATCAGAACGATACCGCCATGCCCGGGACGTCCACGCGCACCACGGGCTTGGCGAGTGCCGCGCTGGCAGCGCGCGCAAAGTCACGGGACCATGCCGGGTCGGCCAGCAACGAAGCCCCCGCAGCGCGGGCCACGGTGAGCACCTTGTCCGCCAGCAGCACCTTGCCGCTGGCGCGCAGGGGCTCGCAATCGAGCGCGGTGAACTGATCATCCAGCCAGCGCCTGCCAGCCTCGTGGCCCATGGGCTCGGCGCCCTCCAGATCAAAACGGAATTCCTGGTTTCCGGCCAGACGGACCGACACTTCGCTGTGCATGATGGTTTGCCTTTCTATCTACTGAAACCGTGGCGGCGACTGCCGTGCTCCCTTGCACGGCCCGCCACGGGTTTCCAGTTTAGGGCCTTCGGCCGGCGGCGCAGATCACCGCGCGCGGCGCGCCTTCACGGCGTCAGACAGCTCAGCCAGCGCCGTCAGCGAATCGTCCCAGCCCAGGCAGGCGTCCGTGATGCTCTTGCCATACTCCAGCGCGCCGGGCTGGTCCTTGCCCGGTGAGAACTTCTGGGCACCGGCGGTGAGGTGGCTCTCGATCATGAGGCCGAACACACTGCGCGAGCCACCGGCGAGCTGAGCGGCGATGTCGCGCGCCACGTCGAGCTGCTTTTCATGTTGCTTGCTGCTGTTGGCATGGCTGCAGTCCACCATCAGGGTGGCGGGCAGCTTGGCGGCTTCGAGGTCCTTACAGGCAGCGGCCACGCTGGCAGCGTCGTAGTTGGGCGTCTTGCCGCCGCGCAGGATCACGTGGCAATCCTTGTTGCCCTTGGTGTTGACGATGGCCACCTGGCCGTTTTTATGCACCGACAGGAAGTGGTGGCCCCGGCTGGCCGACTGGATCGCGTCGGTGGCAATGCGGATGTTGCCATCCGTGCCGTTCTTGAAGCCGATGGGCGCCGAGATGCCGGAGGCCAGCTCGCGGTGCACTTGGCTTTCTGTGGTGCGGGCGCCGATGGCGCCCCAGCTGATGAGGTCGCCGATGTACTGGGGCGAAATCACATCCAGGAACTCGCTGCCGGCGGGCATGCCAAGGCGGTTAATTTCGATCAGCAGCTGGCGCGCAATGCGCAGGCCTTCGTCGATGCGGTAGCTTTCGTCGAGGTACGGGTCGTTGATGAGGCCCTTCCAGCCCACCGTGGTGCGTGGCTTCTCAAAGTACACCCGCATCACGATTTCCAGGGTGTCGGCGTATTGCGTGCGCGCGGCCATGAGGCGGCGCGCGTACTCAACAGCGGCAGCCGGATCGTGGATGGAGCATGGGCCGATCACCACCAGCAGGCGGTCATCCTTGCCGGCCATGATGTTGTGGATGTTCTTGCGGGTCTGGGTGATCAGCGTCTCGACCGGCGTTCCACGGATCGGGAAAAAGCGGATCAGATGCTCGGGAGGAGGCAACACGGTAATGTCCTTGATACGTTCGTCGTCGGTCTGGCTGGTTTTCTCGACGCTGCGGTACCAGGCATCGCTGGTCGGGGTGGTGGTGGCCGTCATGGTTGCTTCCTCGTGGAGTAAAAGTAGTGGGAGGGATGAAAAAACGGGAGGGCAGAAAAACAAAAACCGCCGGGCTTTGCAGCGTCGGCGGTTGGTATGGGAAGGTTGTGTTTGCTTGCGCGTTTTCCTCTCATCCGCCGGGGACCGAGATAAAAAACCAAAAATAAAACGCGCTGCGAACTTGCATGGCAGCCAATGTAGCACAGGAGTGCGGCAGTGCAGCACCCCCGGATTGTTGCGATTGCGCGACAGTGCAGGTAATCCGGATGCCCACCAGGCCCACTTCCAACCCCCTGATTCAACGCCGCCAGCGACGAAACCAGGCGCTCGCACGTTGCAGCACTGACAGCTTGCGCGGAGGCGCGCGATCCTGCAGGTCACTGGGTGGATCACTCTGGTGCTCATACATGTCGATGAGCAGCAACGCCTCGCCCAGCGTGCGCCAGGCCAGAAGCTCGAACTGGTCGAAGCTCGCACTTTCCTTCGGGCTGCGCCGCTCCAGCATCTGCTGCCAGTCCGCGGTCGCATTGCGCAACTCCCTCAGCGCACGCTCATAGGCCCCGAACTCGTACAACGCGTGCCAGGCCGATCCCAGGCCCGTCAGGAACAGCTGGTGCTCGCGGGCGCAATGCGACAAAGTCAACACACGCCGGGTGATGGCGGTGGTATCGGTGCTGGTGCGGCGGATCCGCACCGCCTCGTCGATCTGCGTTGAGAGCGCGCTCAAGCTATCGCGCAGTTGGCGAGACTCCTCATCGGCCACGCCTTCACGCAGAAAGCGGCTGATGTCGCCAAATGACTGAAGGGTCTGCTGGCTCGGAAGCGTGGCGGGCATGGCACATATTGTGCGCTCCGTAGCTCTACGCCACACCCTCTTCAGCCCTTAGCGCGCGCGGAAGCAGCAAGGCATGGAGCCACAGCAGCCGCTTCCATACGCAAATATCACAACTCAAGGCTAAGGCTTGCGCAGACTGCCTTCTATTTGCGGAGTCAATGAGGTGAGGATGGCGTGAGCAATGACAGCATTGCCCTTATCCCCAAAATGAAACTGGTCCAGGAACATGTCGTCCTCTGCCCCGTAGCGGTCGAAGACGCCAGACAGATCGATAAACTTAAAGTTCTTCAAGCTGACGCCCGACAGACTGGCTTTAATTGCCTGATAGCACTGCACATAATATTCTTTAGAATTGGAGAGAAAATCCTTTTCACGTGAACTCAAAGACTTTTTAGACACAGAAAGAGTAGGCTGCAGGAAAAATACCCAATCTACACCCTGAAGAGCATGTGCTCCTAATCGAACATTCTTTTCGAGTCGATAAGCGACAGTCTGCGAGGGTACAGGCTGAGGCAGAGGACGGGCCTGCGGCAAGTCCTGCAATTCCTTTCTGCCAGCTATCTTCAACCCCGTATTTGCCAGTGTTTTGAAATAATCATCTGAAAATGCACTGAACCACAGGATATTTCGACCCGCGTCCGCCCAAAAAACATCATTATTTCCGGATAGTGAAATCAGCAGATCCGGCTGAAGCTCAGAAAGATAGTTTTCAATGGCAATACGCTCTTGTGTGGACGCCCAAGCTGGATTGGCAAAAGTAAACACTTCGTAACGCAGACCAGGTTTTGACAGGTTCTTGTTGAGCAGATCATTCAACAGGCTGCCAATCGTCTGCTCCTGACTCGGAGCACCGGATCCATATGCAGTGGAGCCGCCGGTGAGAAAAATGCGATAAATCCCCTCCGGCTTGGGCATCTGGAGCTCCTCGCTATTGCGCATCTGCCAAGAGTTGATATGTGCATTTTGGTGCTGCCCTGGTGATGGGGCAGTACCTACAAAAGGAGTCGGCTGATTGGGAACAGACCAACTAATGGAGCCGATATCCAACGCAGAACTGGTGTAAGCACGTGCGTAATGATTGCGCTGCTCATCCTTCAAAGGAGTCACCGCCAGCACTCCAGCCAAAGTCTCCCCTTGCTCCACCCACCGAATTACTTTGTCGAACCGACCAGCCACCGTATACAGCCCAGCCCAGTACCCCAAAGCCACGAGTGCACACAGTACGAATGAAGGAAGAAGAATATAAATGAATTTCTTCATCGATCTAGAACAGCGTATAGATAAACGGTGCAAACACCGAACCATGCCCAAACACAATGAGGGCTCCCAGCAGCAGCAAGACCAAGAGCACAGGAATCAGTGCGTAGCGTTTATGCTCCTGGAAGAAAAGAATAAGCTCTTTGATCAGCTCCAACATCAGAATTGCCGCTCCATGTGATTATTTTTTCTAGATACCTTGTTGACTCTGTAGGTAGCCAACTGCTTATCCCACTTTTTTTGCAGCGTATCCTTTCCAAGCAGCCGCATGATCATTCCCAATGGCATAAAAACCAAAAAGAAGACAACACCCAGAACAATCCGGACATTGACCCATTCCAGCACTCGGCCCAGTCGCATCCAGCATTTGTAAACAATACCCAAAGCCAAGGGCTTCAAAAGGGCCAACGCAAGAAAGACCACAGCGACGCCCCATGGCCAATAAGCCCATTTTAGAGACCACCACCAAGGCACAAAAAGGCCAAAAACCAGGGCAAAAAACCCTGCCATGACATAGCCGAATTTACGCAGTTCACGTGCATCAACTACGGCTTCAGTGTTATTTTTCATCATTTTCGTCAGTCCAGTGCCAGGGCACCTCTGCGATGGGCAATATTGACGTTCTTTTGTGCGTCCTTCGACAGCAGTACGTTACCCAATACCAAGCAATCCATATCCGTTCCCATGAAACAACGGTATGCGTCTTCCGGCGTACAGACAATAGGCTCGCCGCGCACATTGAACGATGTATTCACCAGTACCGAACAGCCGGTTTTTCGTTCGAAGGCACTCAATAGCTGATAAAACTCTGGGTTACTTTGTTCACTCACGGTTTGTACGCGCGCAGAATAATCCACATGTGTCACGGCAGGGATCGACGAACGCACCTGATGCAACTGCGCCAAACCGTGCAAGGACTCATCCGGCTGGGTCTGAATGTCCTCGTGGACCTGTGCCACCAAGAGCATATAGGGGCTGGGCCTATCCAAGTGGAAGTACCGAGCAGCGGCCTCTTCTTTGACGGCCGGGGCAAAAGGCCTGAACGACTCGCGGAATTTTATTTTCAAGTTCAGCTGGGACTGCATGGCACTCGAACGCGGATCCGCAATGATCGACCGCGCACCCAGCGCCCGGGGACCGAACTCCATCCGATTTTGAAACCAGCCTACAACCTTTTCATTGGCCAACAGATCTGCAACGGTATCAGACAGCCTACTAGGCTCAACCACTGTGTAGTGCGCCCCCAGTTGATCAAGCTTCGCAACGATATCAGCTTGTTCATAGCGCGGCCCCAGCAAGGAGCCTTGCATCTGGTCAACGCCCGGCACATACACCCTGGGTTGCTTGCGATAGGTATGGTAGGCAGCGTAAGCGGCCCCCAATGCACCACCTGCATCTCCAGCGGCGGGTTGAATCCAGATGTCTTTGAAAATTCCCTCTCGCAAAAGGCGCCCATTCGCTACACAATTCAGAGCCACCCCCCCGGCCAGACACAAATAATCGGCGCCGGTATCTTTTTTGAGCTGCCGAGCCAATTTTATAATTATTTCTTCCGTCACCACCTGGATGGACGCTGCCAGATCCATATCGCGCTGGGTCGGTATGCTCTCTGGATCTCGGGGCGCCCCCCCGAATAGATCGGAGAACTTCTGGTTGGTCATCCGCAATCCAGCGCAATAATCAAAATAATCCAGATTCAGACGAAAACTCCCGTCCTCCTTGACGTCGATAAGATGATCCCAGATCAAT
Organism: Acidovorax sp. Leaf73; assembly: GCF_916855635.1. Classification (NCBI taxonomy): domain Bacteria; kingdom Pseudomonadati; phylum Pseudomonadota; class Betaproteobacteria; order Burkholderiales; family Comamonadaceae; genus Acidovorax; species Acidovorax sp. Leaf73. The sequence goes on along the minus strand of NZ_CAKASI010000002.1, from coordinate 231,578 downwards.
TGGGCATGAACAGGCTTCCCATAGGGCGCAAGGCCCATAAGCTTGTACTCTCCCGAGTTCACCTTGAAACCTAGATAATAGGTAAACGCCGAATACAACAACCCCAGTGAGTGCGGAAAATCGATTTGCCATAAAGGGGTCAATTCTGAACCCTGCCCCAGCCATGCCGATGTGGTTGCCCACTCTCCTACGCCATCCAGACATAAAACGGCGGCAGTTTCATAGGGACTCGGATAGAAGGCGGACGCCGCATGCGACTCATGATGCTCGGCAAACAAAATTGGTGGAAGTTCCGACTCCTTGCAGGAAAGCAAGCTGGCAAGCTCTTGCCTGAGTGTCCTCTTCAGATACAGCTTCTCCTTGAGCCAGACGGGTACAGCCATGACAAAAGAATGAAAGCCGCGGGGCGCATAGCTCAAGTAGGTATCGAGCAAGCGCTCGAACTTGAGGATGGGCTTGTCATAAAAAACAATCGAGTCCAGTTCATGGACACGAACATTTGCCTCCGCTAGGCAGTAATGGATTGCATTTCTTGGGAATCGTTCATCATGCTTTTTCCGCGTGAAACGCTCTTCCTGTGCCGCAGCGATGATCCTGCCTGATCGCAATAGCGCCGCCGCGCTGTCATGATAGTACGCAGATATTCCCAATATATTCATTGCAATCCACAAAATAATCTTATTTAATCGTAAAAACGAAAATATCGCTCACATCCGAAAATTCTCGAAGTTTCCGTTTTGCTCAAAGTTTTACGAAGGAGGAAAAAAGGCTTGATAAACCCTCTTGCCCAACTGGGCCTGACCATACTCGTTGAAGTGCAAACCACTCTTGTCAAGCCATCCCGAAAGATCATCCGTATTCACAATACTGACATGCGGGACGTCGCGAGCCACCTTTTTCTGAGCAAGTCGCACGATTTTTGCATGCACCCACGCAGAATTATTTTGAATTCTTCCAAGGACGACTGGGACATTTTTTGCCTCTGCACAGTTCATACTTTGAACATCCTCTCGGAAGCGTTGCACGAATTCCTTGAGATTTTTTTCGTAATTTCTTGCCCATTCATTATGCATTGCGTCGGTTTCGCCCTGCATAAAAAAAATGCCAGCCACCTTCAAATTCACTTCCGTTCGCTTGGTATTGTGAGCTTCAGCAATCATTTTCATAAGCTCTTTATACAATCGTCCCCCAGGGGACCAGCTATCAGCATTGGTCGTGGTATTCAGCGAAGTATTTGAAACAGCCAGTTTTACAATGTAGTGGTCTTTCGGCGGCCGATCATTCAAGTAGCGGGCAAAGTACAGTTCAGGTCCAAACATGTCTTGTGCACCCGAGCCCTGTGGGAAATACTGCGGGTAATGGGTCACATTTTTGTAGCCGAAACCAGGCCGTGCCACCTGCCATGATGCAAAACGACTCCAGCTTACTGTGCTGGAATGTGTTGCATCATCCTTTCCGGCGATTTCAGGTCCAGCGTTAAAGACGCCATAGATCTTCACGTTCGGAAAAACGGTATCTTTCTCAACATAATTATTGGGACCACTGGTAATGTCCCTGACGGACGCCAAGCCCACCGCGTTGGATTGTCCTGCGATGACAAAAAGCTTGCGAACTGGAGCCGATGGGTTGGCATCTACCGCCAGACAGTGCTGAGCGAAGCTGCTGCCGCTCGCACATGCCAGCCCCCACAAGCAGACTATGCTGCTCAGCAGGCGGAGAGTGGGTTGCCGGAATGCCACACCAACTTTTCGCATCCGCCTTCTTCAGGCCGTGCCACCCACCGTCAACCCCTCGATACGCAGCGTAGGCTGGCCCACGCCCACGGGTACGCTCTGGCCTTCCTTGCCGCAGGTGCCTACACCGCTGTCAAGGCGCATGTCGTTACCGATCATGGTGACCTTCTTGAGCGACTCGGGGCCGCTGCCGATGATGGTCGCGCCTTTCACGGGATATTGGATCTTGCCGTTTTCCACCCAGTAGGCTTCGCTGGCCGAGAACACGAATTTTCCCGAGGTAATGTCCACCTGTCCGCCGCCGAAGTTGCTGGCGTACAGGCCCTTCTTGATGCTGGCGATGATTTCCTGCGGGTCCTTGTCGCCGCCCAGCATGTACGTGTTGGTCATGCGCGGCATGGGAATGTGGGCATAGCTCTCACGCCGACCGTTGCCGGTGGGTGCCACACCCATCAGGCGCGCATTGAGCGAATCCTGGATGTAGCCCTTCAAGATGCCGTCCTCGATCAGCACGTTGCGCTGGCTGGCGTGGCCCTCGTCGTCCACGTTGAGCGATCCACGGCGGTCGGCGATGGTGCCGTCGTCCAGCACCGTCACGCCCTTGGCCGCCACGCGCTGGCCGATGCGGCCGCTGAATGCGCTCGAGCCCTTGCGGTTGAAGTCGCCTTCCAGCCCGTGGCCAATGGCTTCGTGCAGCAGGATGCCGGGCCAGCCCGCCCCCAGCACCACCGTCATCTCGCCCGCAGGGGCGGGGCGCGATTCGAGGTTGACCAGGGCCGCATTCACGGCCTCGTCCACGTACTTGCCCATCTGCTCGTCGTCAAAATAGGCCAGGCCGAAACGACCACCGCCGCCCGCCGAACCCATTTCGCGGCGGCCATTCTGCTCGGCGATCACAGTGACCGACAGGCGCACCAGCGGGCGCACATCGGCCGCCAGGGTGCCGTCGGCACGGGCCACCAGCACCACGTCGTATTCGCTCGCCAGCCCGGCCATGACCTGCGCCACGCGCGGGTCCTTGGCGCGGGCGCGCTGCTCCAGCTTTTCCAGCAAGGCCACCTTGGCGGTGCTGTCGAGCGAGGCAATGGGGTCCACGCCGGGGTACAGGCTGCGGCCTGCCGCTACTTTTTTAGGAGCTACTCGCACTTTACCCGCCTGCGCTGCGGCCGAAATAGACCTTACAGTTCGGGCTGCGTCCAACAAGGACGCCTCGGAGATGTCGTCCGAATAGGCAAACGCCGTCTTCTCGCCGCTCACCGCGCGCACACCCACACCCTGGTCGATGCTGAAGGAACCAGTCTTGACGATGCCCTCTTCGAGGCTCCAGCCCTCGCTGCGGGTGTACTGGAAGTACAGGTCGGCATCGTCCACCTTGTGGGTGCGGATCTCGGCCAGTGCCCGTGCAAGATCGCTTTCGTCAAGCCCGAAAGGGGTCAGCAACAATTCGCGAGCGACATCGATGCGCTGGCTGGTGGCCGCACGCTGGGGCGCGGCAGTGGTGGAGCGGAAAGTCATCGGGGCATTTTAGGCGCGCAGCCCCACCCTGCCGGACAAGGGGGCACATGCCCCTATGCCTCAAAGCGCCCACGCAAAGCGTCAGGCCGTCGTCTGGTCGTCCAGCGCGGCCAGGGGCGCATGGGTCTGCACCGACTCGATACCGGCATCGCGCGCCTTGGCACCGGAATACATCTGGCTTTGGCCGATTACCTGGCCATTGCCCGCCTTGAGCGTGAAATAAGGCGATCCATCCTTGGCGCTCAGGCGACCGAACCGGCCATCATCGGGAGCGTTCTTGCGCACGGATTCGATGCCGTTCAATGCACTGGCCCGTGATTCGTACATCTCGCTGGTGAGGATGATCTGGCCATTGGAGGCCAACAGGTTGAAGACAAATTTATCGTTCTTCGACTTCTTCAGCTCAAACTTCGCCGCCATAGGGAATCCCTCCGGTTGCATGGGCCAAGGCACAGTTGGCCTGCCGGTTTGTACCCTCTTGCCGCTATGCACGCAACGCCTGGGTAAAGACCCTGGAAGGTGTTCCTGATCTCCCAGCGAAGCCTATGGCTATAGGGCAGGCCGAGCGTCCTTGGGGTCCTGCTTCTGGGCCCGGGCCACCGACATCAGGATGCCCAGCGCCAGGCCCAGGGTGACCATGGCGGTGCCGCCATAGCTGATGAAAGGCAGCGGCACGCCCACCACGGGCAGGATGCCGCTGACCATACCCATATTCACAAAGGCATAGGTGAAAAAGATCATCGAGACCGCCCCGGCCATCAGGCGCCCGAACAGGCTGGTGGCCCCTGCGGCGATGGCCAGGCCGCGCCAGACCAGCATCAAAAAGCAGACCAGCAGAAACAGGTTGCCTGCCAGCCCGAACTCCTCGGAGAACGCGGCAAAGATGAAGTCAGTGGTGCGCTCGGGGATGAACTCCAGATGCGTCTGCGTACCCGCCATGAAACCCTTGCCCCACATGCCCCCCGAGCCGATGGCGATCATGCCCTGGATGATGTGGAACCCCTTGCCCAGCGGGTCGCGTGTGGGGTCGAGCAGGGTGCAGATGCGCTGCTGCTGGTAGTCGTGCAGCACCGACCAGCGCACGCCGTCCGCGCACAACTGGTCCCCCAGCAACACCAGCGCCAGGATGCCCACGCCCCCCAGCACCACCGGTGGCAGCACCAGCTTCCAGGAGAGCCCGGCAAAGAAGATCACGGACAGGCCAGCTGCCAGAACCAGTAGCGACGTACCCAGATCGGGCTGCTTCATGATCAGCCCCACCGGAACGGCCAGCAGCAGCCCTGCCGCCGCAAAGTCGAGCGGGCGCAAGGTGCCCTCGCGTTTCTGGAACCACCAGGCCAGCATCAGGGGCATGGCAATTTTCAGGATCTCGCTGGGCTGGATGACGATGCCCACATTGATCCAGCGCGTCGCCCCTTTTTTGGTGATGCCAAACAGCGCAACCGCCAAGAGCAGCGCCACGCCAGCCGCATACAGCGGCACAGCGAACAGCATGATTTTCTGGGGCGGCACCTGGGCCACCATGAACAAAATGGCACCCGCAATGAGCATGTTGCGCCCATGGTCCGAAAACCGTGTGCCGTGGTCGTAGCCCGATGAATACATGGCAACCAGCCCGGCGCAGGCGAGCAACGCCACCACCAGCATGAGCGGCAGGTCAAACCCGCGAAACAGGGGAAGAAAACGCTGGGCGAGCGAGGGCTTTTCAAAAACAACGGCCATCGAGGGATTATCGCGGCCCTTGGGGCCGCGCCACCGTCACCCCGCCTGGCGGAAGGCCATCACCGCCTGGTTGCGCAGGGTGCGCAGCAGGCCCAGGGCCTTGTCGTCCACCACGATGCCCCCTGCCGTGGACTGGTCGGCATAGATAAGCGCAAACGTCTGCCCCTTGATCTGCAGCGGAAGCAGCAAGAACGAGGGGGCATTGAGCCCCGCGCGGTACCACTCGGGCAGGCGGGCCTGCATCTTGGGCTCCGTCGCGTCGTTGATGAGCGTATCGGCACCGCGCAGGCAGACGGCGGCAAACAGGTCGCCCGGCGCCTTGAGCGGGACTTTCATGGCACGCACGGCGGCCTCGCTGCCCTCGCCCAGGCCAAAGCGGCCGGTCAGCAAATCGGTGCGTGCCTCACGCAGGCAAAACACCATGCGCCGAAACCCCAGCGCGCGGAACATGGTCTCCAGGATCATGCGCAACACGTCGTTGAGCTGAAAACTCTCGACCATGGCATTGGTGATGTCCTGGATGCCCGCTGCCAGCACTTCGTTGACCTGCGCGACCGACACGGCGCCGCTGGCCTGCGACTCCAGCACCGCTGGCAAGGGCTGGGTTTCGCTGGCCCGCAGCTCGTGCGAGCCCAGGGCGTCATCCTGCGCGGGCCCGGCACCGGCCGCCGGGGGCAGCTGCAGCAGCCGCGCCGCAGGCGTGCCGGGGGCTACGCGCAGGTCCAGCGCCTCGGCCAGCGCCACGAGCTTGTGGCGGGCGCGCAAAGTGCCCTCCGAAATCGCTGCGGGAGACAGCGCCAGCGTACGGGAATAGCGGGTGCCGATCTGGCCCAGGCGGGCTTCCAGCGACGCGGCATCGCTCGCCAGCAGGGTGCTGGCCACCTCATTGGCAGCCATCGCCACCCAGCGCAGGCGCTCCACCCCCTGCTCCGGCGCGCGTTGCATGGGCGAGCCCAGGGGCTTGCGCATGCAGCGCTGCAGGCTCTCGGGCAGCCCCCAGACGCGGGCCACGCCCACCCCCAGGTCCTCGAAGCCCAGGCCCAGCACCTGCAGCGCGGCCGACTCTTCGCCCCCCTCCACGCGGCCAGTCTCCATGAGGGAGCGCACCTGGCGCGCCTCTTCCGGAAAATAGAACTCGCACAACATGCGGCCCAGGTTCTGGAACATCGCGCCAATGAAGGCCTCTTCAGCCGCCTGGCCGGGCTCGCACAGCTCCGCCGCCACCGAACCGGCCATCATGGCGCGCAAAAACTCCTCGCGCATCTGGCTTGCATGGGCCTTGTCCTGCATGTGGTCGAGCAGCACCAGGCTGAGTGCCATGTTGCGCACGGCGTTGAAGCCCACCAGGCTCACGGCCCGCGACACGGTGCTGATGGTGCCCCGGCCCGCATGCGCGAAATGCACGCTGTTGACCAAGCGCAGCAACTTGTTGGTGAGCGCCACATCCTTGAGGATCTCGTGTGTGAGATCGCTGATGCTGTCGTCCTCGGAGTTGGCCACGCGCTGGATGCGCGCCACCGAGTCCGACAGCGCCGGAAAGTCGCTTTTGTGGCGCATGCGCCGCAGCAGGAAGTCGAGCGTGGCATTGCTGGCGGCCGTGGGCGCGCTGGCCGGAGCGGCCCAGGCACGCAAGGCATCGCGAAACTCCGCCGCCGACGGATAGCGCTGGCCCGGCTCGCGCGCCATCGCACGTTGCAAAATGGCCCGCAGGGCGTCGTCCACGCCCGGCCCCAGGTCTTCCGGCAGCACCAGGGTTTCGTTGGCAACGCGGTACAGCGCCTGCCAGGCGTCCTTCTGGTGGATCAGTGGCCGGCCCGTGAGCAGCTCCACCAGCACCAGGGCGGCCGAATACACATCCATGGCCGGTGCAGGGGCCGCCCCGGCCGCCGCCTCGGGCGCGAGGTACGCCGGGGTGCCACTGGCCAGTTGCGAATCCGGCACAGCCTGCACCGGAGCCGCCATGCCGAAGTCCATCACCCGCGCGTGGCGCTGGGTGTCGATCATGATGTTGGAAGGCTTGAGGTCGCGGTGCACGATCCCGGCCTGGTGCGCGGCCTGCAGGCCATCCAGCACATCCACCATCAGCGCCACTGCGTCGTGCGGCGTGCAGCGCCCCTGCTGCGCCAGATGCTCGGCCAGCGTCTTGCCTGGAACGTACTCGAACACGATGTAGGGCTGGCGGCCCTGCACATCGGCCTCAAACACCGGAACGATGAAGGGGTGCGCCAGGCGCCCCACATGCCGGGCTTCGCGCAGCCAGTGCTCCAGCACCGACGGGTCCTGGTCCTCCACGGGGCGCATGAGCTTGATGGCCACCTCGCGCTGCAGGCGCGGGTCCAGAGCCAGCCACACAGTGGCCTGGGCGCCCCGGCCCAGCAGCTTTTTCAGTTCAAAGCGGCCCAGCGACGTGGGAGGCTTGTCGGTGGATCCCAAAGCCCAGCGTTTGGCGGTGGAAAGCGGGGCAAAATCAGTCATGGTGGGGATCAAGGCAGCGGGCCCACCGCGTGGTGCCCATGCCATGCATCTTATGTCTCGGCCACCCCTTTCACAGCAGTGATTCCCCTGCCCTGTCGTTTTCCCCCTCCATGACCACCACCCACCTTCTGTACCTGCACGGCTTTCGCTCTTCGCCCCAGTCTGCTAAGGCGCGGCAGATGGCTGCGCATGTGGCGCAGCACCACCCGGGTGTCACCTTCTGGTGCCCCCAGCTGCCGCCCTCCCCCAAAGCGGCGATGGAACTGGTCGCGCAGGGGCTTGCCCTGTGGCCCGGAGCAGCAATGGCGGTGATCGGCTCCTCGCTCGGTGGCTTTTACGCCAGCTGGGTGGCGCAGCACAAGGGCTGCCCCAGCGTGATGCTCAATCCGGCCGTGCACCCGGCGCGTGACCTTGCGCGGTACATCGGCGAGCAGACCATCTGGCACGACCCAGCGGAGCGGTTTTACTTCCAGCCTGAATACATTGACGAGCTGCGCGCGCTGGACACCACGGGCCAGCCGCCCGCAGCCCCCGAGATGGCCATCATTGCCAAGGGCGACGAGGTGCTGGACTGGCGTGAAATGGTGGCGCGCTACCCGCAGGCACGGCTGGTGGTGCAGGAGGGGGGACAACACGCCCTCGCCAATTTCAGCGACTACCTGCCCCAGGTGACGGAGTTTCTGGCTCTGGCCTGACATCAACCGGGCGCCGGGGGCACCAGCGCATCAGAACCTCTTCAACGTGCCTGGGATGCCCGGGTTCCACCCGCCCCCATCCAGCGGGCATAGTCGTCCGGGTAGGCTGCACGGTAGCGCTTCATGTGGAAAGCCGCTTCGTCGTCCTTGCCCAGCATCACGGCACTTTCAACCAGCACTTCAATGACGCGGGGCTCGGGGGAGTAATGCAGCAGTTCCTGGGCCAGGGCGTTCATGCGCGCTGCGTTGTCGCGGGTCAGCCCCGTGGTGGTCAGGCGCGCAAAGTCCAGCGGGCCCGAAAACAGCAGCGAATGGGACACCTTGGCCTGCGTATCCTCACGGTACGCGGCAGCCCGCTGCGCCCCCGGCTTGTAAAGCTGGCTCACGCGGTGGTAGTCCCAGGCGGCAAGGCCGCAGGCACCCAGGACTGCCAAGGCGGCCACCAGCGCAGCAGCCCCCGCAGGCCACGCGCGCCCATCCGATGCTTCATCGCGCCGGGGCCAGACCAGGATCGCCACCGAGAGCAAGGCCACCACCTGGAACGGCCCGTACCACAGCGGGTATTCCAGCATGCTGTGCAGTCCGATGATCGCCAGCACGCCCCAGGCCAGTTGGCGCACAGGTTCGGCTTCGCTCCAAGGCCGGGCCCACAGGCACCCTGCCACGACGACCCCGCACAACGCCACGGCAGCGGGCAGGCCCAGCTCTACGGCCAGGTGCAGGGGCAGGTTGTGCGCGTTGTCCAGCAGCACACAAAAGCGCTCGCCCGGGAACAGCGTGATGTAGTGTGCGTAGTCCAATTCGCCCCAGCCCCAGCCCAGCCACGGTTTCTGCGCAATCAGGGTGAGCACGTTGGACCACAGCACCCGCCGACTGGTGCAGGTGTGCGATCCGTCCGTAAAACGGTGGAACAAGGCATCTGCGCGCACGCCCTGGAACTTCCAGAGCGCCTCGGGCAGCACCCAGGCTGCCACCAGAAAAACCGCAAACCCTGCGATACCCAGGCGTAGCGCCTCGCCACGGCCCGCGCCACGCCACACGACCAGAAGCACAAAGACAAGCAGCCACTGCACCACCACGGTCCGCGACGCTGTGGCGGCCCCGCCCACGGCGATCCACATCAGCGCCACGGCGGTCAGCACGCCCCACACACCGGTGGAAGGTACGCGGCCTGGGCTGGCCGCCCCGGCCAAGTCCGCGTTACCTTGTGGACGGGCATGCAGCGTCCACCACAGCCAGGCCCACGCGCCCAGGCTGAGCAGGGTGGCCTGCTGGTTGCGCTGGCGCAGGTTGCCCACCGCCTGGCCCGGCACCGAGGCATGAATCCAGGGCCCCAGGCCGACATCGCCAGCAAGGTACTGCACCAGCCCGATGACGCTGGCCACCAGCGCGGCAAGCCCCAGCCCACCCGCCAGCAGCCAACCCCAGCCCGCAGGCCCCCTGCGCTTCGCGACCCCGGCGCGTGCCCACCCGGCTGCCAGCAGCAAAAGCACCGCACCACACACCCAGGACGCGATCAGCGGCCAGAAGTTGGCGATTGGGGAGTCAGTGACGGCAAACAGAAACGGCAAAGCCACTGCGAGCAAGGCCAGCGGAACGGCAATGGCATCAAAAAACATGTCGAAAGAACCGGGCCATCGTGCAAAGCCCTGGATCATAGGGGCAGGCCCGGGGCCGTCGGACCGGCGCGGCACCCATGGGACAATGCCGCCCATGCACGCATTGTTTGAAGAAGCCGGCAAGTTCATGGCCGGTCGTATCCTGTCCGAAGCCGATACATCCGCCCAGGTTGAGCTCGACTCGGGCAAGCGGGTCAAGGTCAAGGCCGCCAACATTCTGTTGAAGTTTGAAAAGCCAGCTCCCGCCGATCTGATCGCACAGGCCCAGGCCGTGGCCGAAACCATTGAGCTGGACCTGGCCTGGGAGTTCGCGCCCGAAGACGAATTCGGCTTTGCCGACCTGGCGCGGGACTATTTCTCTGAAAACGCCACCCTGGCCCAGCAGGCCGGTGCGCTGTTCCGCCTGTACGACGCGCCCCACTATTTCCGCCGTGCGGGCAAGGGCCGGTTCAAGAAGGCATCGGCCGAGATCCTGCAGCAGGCGCTGGCCGCCATCGAGAAGAAAAAGGCCATCCTCGCGCAGATCGACGAATGGGCCGCCGCGCTGGGACGGGGCGAATGCCCGCAGCCCATCCGCGACCAGCTTTACAAGATCCTGTTCAAGCCCGACAAGAACGCGCCCGAGTACAAGGCCGTGGTGGACGCCAGCCGCGCCACGCACACCGCGCCGCTCGATCTGCTGCAAAAGGCGGGCGCCATCGATTCGGCTTACCAGTTCCACTGGAAGCGCTTCTTGTTCGAGAACTTCCCCAAGGGCACGGGTTTTCCCGCCGTCACCGCACCCTCCATTGCGGACGAGCTGCCGCTGTCCACCGCGCAGGCGTATTCCATCGACGATTCGCAGACCACCGAAATCGACGATGCGCTGTCGGTGCAGGGCCTGGGCACGGGCACCGTGGTGCTGGGCATCCACATCGCCGCGCCGGGTCTGGCCATCCAGCCGGGCAGCGCCATCGACCAGCTCGGCCGTGCGCGCCTGTCCACGGTGTACATGCCGGGCTACAAGATCACCATGCTGCCGGATGACGTGGTGCAGACCTACACGCTGGACGAAGGCCGCGCCAACCCGGCCGTGTCGCTGTACGTCACCATCGACGAAGCCACGCTGGAATTCAAAAGCTCTGAAACCAGGCTGGAGCGCGTGCACGTGGTCGCCAACCTGCGCCACGACCAGCTCGACAGCGTGGTGACCGAAGAATGGCTCTCCAACCCGGCGTTCGAGCATCAAAACGACTCCCAGCGCTTGTCTGACCTGCGCCCCCAGCTATCATTTTTGCACCGCCTTGCCAAGGACCTCAAAGCCCGCCGCGAAGTGGTGCGTGGCAAGCCCGAGAACTTCAACCGGCCGGACTACAACTTCCGCCTGGTCGGCAACAACGGCGCCGAGCCCACGGGCGATGAACAAGTGCAGATCAGCGTACGCCAGCGCGGCGCGCCGCTCGACCTGATCGTGGCCGAGGCCATGATCGTGGCCAACAGCACCTGGGGCAGCTGGATGGCCGAGCTGGGAGTGCCCGGCATCTACCGCAGCCAGGCCAGCATGGCGCCGGGCGTGAAGGTGCGGATGGGCACCAAGGCGCTGCCGCATGCGGGCATCGGCGTCAAAGCGTATTCGTGGGCCACGTCGCCCCTGCGCCGCTACACCGACCTGGTCAACCAGTGGCAAATCATTGCCTGCGCCCGCCACGGCAAGACCGCTGCGCTGGCCGCGCCGTTCAAGCCCAAGGATGCCGACCTGTTCTCCATCATCAGCAGCTTTGACGGCGCCTACAGCGCCTACAACGGCTACCAGGCGGGCATGGAACGGTTCTGGACGCTCAAATATGTAGAGCAGAACGGCATCACTGAGCTCAACGTCACCGTCTTCAAGGAAGGCCCGGGCGGCAGCTTCCTCGTTCGTGCAGACGATATTCCGCTGGTCTTCCCCGTGCTGGGCGCGCAGAACCTGCCGCGCGGCGCGCGCCTGAAGGTCAAGCTGGGCGAGGTGGACGAGATCACCCTCGATATCCATGGCACCGTGATCGAGCGCCTGGATGACCCGGCCGACACCAGCGACGACGGCCCGGTGGACGATGCCGAGGACGACGATACCGTGGCCGGACCGATTGCCATTGCAGTGGACGTGAACGAGGCACCCGCCGAAGCCGCTGCGGCAGCACCGGCCGCCTGATTCCCCCTGACAGCCCCTGATAATTGCTGGCGATGAAACTCCCTGCCTTCCTCCGCACCTTCAGCACGCTGCAGCTCGCGTTGGGCATCTCGGTGGCCGTGCATGCCGCGCTCATCTCGGTGCGTTTCATCGACCCCGAGGGCTTCAACCGCGTGTTCCAGGACACGCCGCTCGAAGTCATCCTGGTCAACGCCAAGTCCAACGAGCGCCCCGACAAGGCCCAGGCGATTGCCCAGGCCAACCTGGCCGGCGGCGGCGATGCCGAGAAGGGCCGCGCCACCAGCCCCCTGCCCTACACCGCGCTGACCACGGTGGGCGACGACTACGAAGAAGCCCAGCGCAAGATGGACGCGATGCAGGAGCAGCAGGCGCAATTGCTGGCCCAGTTGCGCAAGCAGCTGGCCACCATGCCCGAGCCCGATCCGCGCCAGGCCAGCCAGAGCGCCGAGCAGGCCAACGAGCAGGAAAAGCGCCGCCAGCTCGTCAAGCTACTCGCCGAGATCGAAAAGCGCATCAATGAAGAAAACTCGCGCCCCAAGAAGCGCTACATCAGCCCCGCCACGCGCGAAGAGGCCTACGCCATCTATTACGACGGCCTGCGCCGCAAGGTGGAAGACAAGGGCACCGAAAACTTCCCCGAACAGGGCGGAAAGAAGCTGTATGGCGAGCTGACCATGATCGTCACCGTCAACCACGACGGCCGCGTGCTCGACACCGAGGTGGTGCAAGGCTCGGGCAACCCCACGCTGGACCGGCGCGCCGAGGCGATTGCCCGGGCTGCCGGTCCGTTTGGCGCGTTTGGCGCCGACATGCGCAAGAAGGCCGACCAGATCGCCATGGTGGCGCGCTTCAAGTTCACGCGCGATCAGACGCTGGAGACCAGCGTCCGCTAGTCGCCACCAGGCCCTGCCCGCGGCGGCCCTGCCAACCCGCCTTTTTTCATACCGCACGATTTTTTACCCATGAGCCAAGCCGCCGACCTGTACTGCGTGATGGGCAATCCGGTGGCGCACAGCCGCTCCCCCGCCATCCACGCCCGCTTTGCCGAACTGACGGGTGAGCACATCGCCTACGAACGCCGCCTGGTGCCCATGGATGGTTTTGCCCAGGGCGTGCGCGACTTCGTGGCCCAGGGCGGGCGCGGTTGCAACGTGACGGTTCCGTTCAAAACCGACGCACCACTTCTCGCCACCGAATGCAGCGAGCGCGTGCAGCTGGCCGGTGCGGCCAACACCCTCACCTTCCGCACCGACGGCAGCATCTATGCCGACAACACCGACGGCCTGGGCCTGGTGGCCGACATCACGCGCAACGCGGGTGTGTCGCTGGCGGGACGCGATGTGCTGCTGGTAGGCGCCGGTGGCGCCGCTGCGGGCGTGCTGGGCCCGTTGTTGCTGGCAGGAGCCCGCCACATCACGGTGGCCAACCGCACGCTGGCCAAGGCGCAGGCCCTGGTGCAGTCGCACAGTGCGCTTGCATTGCTACAAAAATCAGAGCTTATTGCGCTTACTCCACAAGCGCTAGAGGCCAATTTTGATGTCATTATCAATGCCACGGCCAGCAGCCTGGCCGGTGCCGAAGTGCCGGTATCCGCCAGCGTGCTGCGCCCCGGTTGCCTGGCCTACGACATGATGTATGGCCCCGCCGCGCAGGGTTTTCTGGATTGGGCCCGCCAGCACGGCGCCGTTCCGCGCGACGGCCTGGGCATGCTGGTCGAGCAAGCCGCCGAAGCCTTCTTGCTGTGGCGCGGCGTGCGCCCGCCGTCGGCCCAGGTGCTGCAGGAAATGCAGCAGGCCAACTCATCTAAATAACAACACCCCACACGAGGAGACACACCGCGATGAAAGCCGTGCTGCGCTGGCTGGGACTGGTGGTGCTCGCCTTCGTGGCGCTGCAGCTGTTCTTTGTGGTCCGTATCGCTGCCATGGTGGTCATCGACCCCGAATCCACCAGCTTTCAGCGCTCCGAGGCCTGGACGCTGCTCACCACCAAAGGCAACGTCCCCTGGCGCCAGCAGTGGATGCCCTACGCCAGCATCTCCGATCAGCTCAAGCGCGCCGTGATCGCCTCGGAAGACGATGGCTTTGTGAGCCACGACGGCGTGGACTGGAATGCCATCGAAAAAGCCTGGGAGCGCAACGCCAAGGCCGAGGCCCTGGCCAACAAAGCCCAGGCCCGTGCCCCCGACCGCCCCGTGCGCGCCCCCAAGATCCGGGGTGGCTCCACCATCACGCAGCAACTGGCCAAGAACCTGCTGCTATCCGGCGAACGCACGCTGCTGCGCAAGGGGCAGGAATTTGTACTCACGCTGCTGCTGGAGCAGCTGCTGAGCAAGCAGCGCATCCTGGAGATTTATCTGAACAGCGTGGAATGGGGCGAAGGCGTGTTCGGCGCCGAGGCGGCCGCGCAGCACTACTTCCGCAAAAGCGCCTCGCGCCTGAGCGCCACGGAAGCCGCGCGGCTGGCGGTAATGCTGCCTGCACCCAAGCGGTTTGAGAAGACACCGGGGTCGGCGTATCTGGCGGGAAGGACGCGGACGATATTGGGTCGGATGGGGAGTGCGGAGCTGCCGTGAAGGATCCAGTGCTCAACGGAAGGATTTGCTGATGATATTCACGCGAGCCGAGCGTTGGGTGGCCGCCGCAAACATCGCACTGGTTGTTGTCTTTAGCGCCTGGAGCCTCGCGGTCGCCTATGGCGAGATTCCACTTTCAGCATGCTGTGGCGTCCCGAGCTATGTCGAGGCCGTGCTGACAACACTGAACATCCCTTCGTGGTTGCCCGCCGCGCTTGCTGCGAAAGTTCTCTATGGTCAGGACTTCACCGCATTCGTCGCCTTCAAGCAACTGGTGTGGATCACCCTCTGCGGACCGCAATGGTGGGCCTACATTTCCATCTATCGGTTTTTGAGAAATCGGCGACGCTCCCCTCCGTAGCAGTACCTCGGCATCAGTCTGGGGAGCAAATTGCCAAGCTAAAAGCGTCTACCCCCTTCGCGCTAGTAGCAGCGTTACTGGTTCCTCCGGCCGTAAAGTCACCCGCAGCTTCGGCACACACACCGCCGCCCCCTCCGGCAACCGCAGCCGGTACCGCTGCAACAACATCGCCGCCAGCAGCGTCATCTCCAGCATCGCAAAGTGCTGCCCGATGCAGACGCGTGGCCCCACCCCAAACGGTATCCACGCGCCTTTGGGGATGGCCGGGGCGTCATCCAGAAAACGCTCCGGCACAAAGCGGTCGGCCTGGGCAAACCAGCGTTCATCCAGGTGCAGCACCCAGGGCGTGATGCGCAGCATGGCGCCCTGGGGCACCTCCACGCCGCCCAGCGTGATGGGTGCGGTGGTGCGCCGGGTCATCAGCGCGGCAATGGGTGGGTACAGGCGCAGCGCCTCCTTGAGCGTGGCGGACAGAAAGGGTAGCTGCGCCAAGTGCTCGGGGCCGGGCGTCTGGCCTGGGGGGAGCACGCTGTCCACCTCGGCCTGTGCGCGTTGCGCGGCCTCGGGGTGTTCGGCCATCAGGCGGCTCCACCACAGCAGCGTGGTGGCGCTGGTCTCGTGCCCGGCCTGGAAGCTGACCATGCACTGGTCGAACACTTCCTGCGGCGACAGCGGCTCGCCGGTGGATTCGTCGCGCAGCGCCAGCAGCATGTGCAGCAGGTCAGTGCGTGGCGGGGCGCCTGCTGAATCTGCCGCCTCCCGGCTGCGCGCACCGATGTGGCGCTGCACCAGCCCCTTGAGCGCCTTGAGCGCGCGCCGCTTGGCGGCCTTGCCGGGCAGGGGCAGCCAGTCGGGCAGCGTGAAGGGCATGAACATTTCTCGGAAGGCTGTCTCCGACAGCGTCTGCGTGGCCCAGGCGGCATCGCGCGCGTCGGCCTGGGCCGATTCGCTGAACAGCGTGCGCAGGATCACATCCATGGCCACATCGGTCCAGAGCGTGTCCATGGCCACCAGCGCTTCGGACTGGCCAGCGGGCACGGCGGCGTCGAGTGCGCTGCGGGCGGCATCGGTCATGAGCTGCGCGTAGCCCGCCACGCGTTTGGGGGTAAAAGCAGGCATCAGCATGCGGCGCTGGCGCTGCCAGGTGTCGCCCTCGGTCACCAGCACACTCTGGCCGAACACCTGCTCGAACACGGCGATGCCGCGCTCCCAGCGGATCAGGTGGTCTGCGTGGGTGACCAGCGCCTCGCGCACGAGGTCGGGCGACAGGAGGTCCCAGGCATCTTCATTACCCAGGCGCATGCGAGTCAGGTCGCCATGGTCACGCTGCAGACGGGTGACGAAACCGAGGTAATCGGCCCGCATCTCCCACAGCAAGGGCAGGCCCCACCAGCGGCTGGGCGGGCCACCGGGCTCGGGGAGCCGGGCTGGCGCAAGCTGCGCAGAGGGGGAAGGTGTTGCGGGCTTCGATGGGGCAGTGGTGATGGCGTGGTTCATGGTGCGGATGGTGCGGTGCAGCAGCGGGCAGGTATTGAACGAATTCGACATCGCCCCTGGCCTACACTCGCGCCCCATGGCAACCCTGGTCCCACCTTCCGCACGGCATCCGCAGGGGCTGATCCCCTCGGGCCAGCTGTGGCTTCCGCGCGCCAGCCTGTCGGCCTGCCTGCGCGGCACCATGGTGCGCAGCACACTCGGCTACACGCTCACGGATGCGCAACGCATCAACCGCTTTCCGGCCACGCCCCTTTGCAGCCTGAGCTGGTGGTTTGAAGGTCGCAGCGAAGCCCTGGTGGCAGACCGCCCCGACACCCTGCCCGGCCTGCACAGCCCGCGCGAGGCGTATCCCGGCCGCTGGGTGCTGGCGGGCCCCCAGACCCGGCCCAGCGCCAGCTATTGCGCAGCGCCCACCCACGCCATGATGGTGATGTTCATGCCCGACGCGCTGCACCAGCTCACCGGCCTGGAGCCTGAGGCGCTGACTGACCGTTTCGTGGATGCGCAAACCGTGCTGCCACCCGACTGGATCGCGATGTGCGAAGCCGTGCAGCACCAGCCGGGCGATGCCGCCCGCATGGACTGCCTGGAGGCGTTTCTGGAACCCCGCTGGCAAGCCTGCCGTCCCGCGCAGGCGTTGCAGGTGCAGCGCTACGGTGACTGGGCCATGCACCTCGCGCAGCGCGCCGCTGTATCGGCTCCCGGCCGCAGCCTGCGCCAGCTGGAGCGCCGCATCAAGCGCTGGGCCGGGCTGCCGCTGCGCGAGCTGCGCGGCTTTGGCAAGGCCGAGCAGGCGTTTTTCGACACCATCGCTTCGGACGCCGCGAAGGGCACCGTGAAATGGGCCGATGTGGCGGCAGGCGCGGGCTTCTCGGACCAGTCGCACCTGTGCCGCGTCACGCGGCGCATCACCGGCTATGCCCCACAGGCGCTGTACGACGGCATCTACGGCGACGAGGCGTTCTGGGCATATCGCATCTGGGTGTAGTGGCCAGGGTAGCTGCAGCCGCCCGGCTGCGGCACGCCACAGTACACGCCCGACCGGGCACACCCGCCACGTATCATCCCCGTCATGCTTGCCAAGTTGATGAGTTTCCTTCTGCTGGGGATCGTGCGGTTTCTGACCGGTTCCCAGGCCCGCTGGTACGGCTGCCCGCCCAAGGCCGAGCAGCGCATTTATTTCGCCAACCACCAGAGCCACGCCGACATGGTGCTGATCTGGGCGGCGCTGCCCGAGGAGCTGCGCAGCATCACGCGGCCCATTGCCGCCAAGGACTACTGGACCAAGACGCCGTTCCGCCAGTGGATCACCACCGCCGTGTTCAACGCCGTGTATGTAGACCGTCAGGCCACGCCTGCGCGGCCCCCGGCTCCCCTGGCTGCGGAGCCGGTGGGCGTGCTGGAGGCCCTTGCCACCGCCGCCAGCGACGCGGACACCGCCATGGCGGGCGGCCCCGATCCGTCGCCCGAAGCCCCGCCCCGCGCGCCCACCCCCGAGGAGCTGCGCGCAGCCCTGCCCGAGTCCGACCCGCTGGCCCCGCTGGTGCGTGCGCTGGAGAGCGGAGACTCCATCGTGATCTTTCCCGAAGGCACGCGCGGCCATGGCGACGAGCCGCAGCCGTTCAAGTCGGGCCTGTTCAAGCTGGCGCAAATGTTCCCGCAGGTGGTGCTGGTGCCCGCCTGGATCAACAACGTGCAGCGCGTGATGCCCAAGGGCGAAGTGGTGCCAGTGCCCATCCTGTGCTCAGTGACTTTTGGAGAGCCCGTGCAGCTGGAAGCAGGTGAAGAGCGTCGCCCGTTCCTCGACCGGGCACGCCGTGCAGTCATCGCGCTCAGGGAAGTCTGAACATGAACAACTTCCTCCGCAATTTGACTGCCACCCAGCAGGTCGGTGCCCTGTTCCTGGTGATGTTTGGCATCCTGTCCGTCGTCACCATCTGGGCCTTCGTACGCAATCTGCGTGAACACGCCAGCGACGACCCTGAATCCGAAGCCCGCATCCTCGAAGCCAAGCGTTTCTGGGGACTGCTCAAAACATCCTGGATGATGGCTTCCGTCTTCTGGATTGGCTGGGTCCTGGGCGACACGGTAGCCACCGTGCTCTTTGCCATCGTGGGGTTTTTTGCGCTGCGCGAGTTCATCACGCTCTCGCCCACACGGCGTGGCGACCACCGCAGCCTGGTGCTGGCGTTTTTTGTGGTGCTGCCGCTGCAGTTCTGGATCGTGGGCAGCAAGCACTTTGACCTGTTCACGGTGTTCATCCCCGTCTACGTGTTCCTCGCCCTGCCTGTGGTGAGTGCGCTGGCCAACGACCCGCAGCGTTTTCTGGAGCGCAACGCCAAGCTGCAGTGGGGCATCATGGTGTGCGTGTACGGCATGAGCCACGTGCCCGCGCTGCTGCTGCTGGACTTTCCGGGCTACCGCGACAAGGGTGCGTTTCTGGTGTTTTTCCTGGTGTTTGTGGTGCAGACCTGCATGCTGGTGCAGCACCTGCTGGGGCGGCGCTTTCCGCACAAGCCCGTGGCGCCGCAGGTGAGCCAGAGTTTTCAGCGGACGAGCTGGCTGGCCGGTGTGGCGGCCGGGGGGCTGGCCGGCGGGCTGCTCACGTTCATCACCCCGTTCAAGCCCGGCCAGGCGCTCGGTATGGCGCTCCTGGCTTGCGTGGCGGGCAGCCTGGGGCACCTGGTGATGAAGGCCCTGAAGCGCGACCGCGGGATCACCAGCTGGGGCATGCAGGGCATGTCGGTCACCGGTGCGGGTGGCCTGCTCGACCGGGTGGACGCGCTGTGTTTTGCGGCGCCGGTGTTTTTCCATTCGGTGCGCTGGTACTTCGGTCTGTAAATGAACCGACCCAGAAATTTTCAAGAAAATTGGCATCTAGCGCTTTACCAACAAGCGATAGCAGCTATCAAATAGTGAGCAAATGCGCATCTTAGGCATCGACCCCGGCCTGCAGACCACCGGATTTGGCGTGGTAGACATGGACGGCCACAAGCTCAGCTACGTGGCCAGCGGCACCATCCGCACCACCACGCTGGCGCTGGGCGATCTGCCCGGGCGCCTGAAGATCCTGTTCGACGGCATCACCGAAGTGGCGGCCCGCTATGAACCCGATGTGGCCTCGGTCGAGATCGTGTTCGTCAACGTCAACCCCCAGTCCACCCTGCTGCTGGGCCAGGCACGGGGCGCCTGCATCACGGCCCTGGTGGCGAGCAATTTGCCGGTGGCCGAATACACGGCGCTGCAGATGAAAAAAGCCGTGGTCGGCCACGGCCGCGCCGCCAAGAGCCAGGTGCAGGAGATGGTGCGGCGCCTGCTCAGCCTGCCCGGCGTGCCAGGCACCGACGCGGCCGATGGCCTGGGCATGGCCATCACGCATGCGCATGCGGGTGCTGCCATGGGGCGGCTGGGCGAAGCCGCGACGCTGAACCGGCGCCAGCATGCGATGTACAAGGGTGGGCGGAGTTACTGAACCATTGGCCTTATGAGCCGCCACAACGCAAGGAGCCTGCGCATGAATTTCGGCATCGTTCTGTTCCCCGACGTCGAGGAACTCGATTTCGTCGGCCCCTGGGAAATGCTCACGATGTGGAGTCGCTACGCCGATGGCCCCCAAAACTGCATGACTGTCGCGCAGACGGCAGCGCCCATCACCTGCGCCAAGGGGCTCTCGGTCAACCCCCACCACGCTTTCGACAACTGCCCACCGCTGGACTACCTGCTCGTCCCCGGTGGCCAGGGCACGCGGCGT
The DNA here is from genome assembly GCF_916855635.1 of Acidovorax sp. Leaf73. Taxonomy (NCBI): domain Bacteria; kingdom Pseudomonadati; phylum Pseudomonadota; class Betaproteobacteria; order Burkholderiales; family Comamonadaceae; genus Acidovorax; species Acidovorax sp. Leaf73. Next base: position 211,465 of record NZ_CAKASI010000002.1, on the reverse strand, counting down.
GAAGTGGACAACCCGGCCATGCGCGATTTTGTGGCGCGGCAGGCGCAAACCTGCCAGGCCGTGTTGTCCGTCTGCACGGGTGCTTTTGTGCTGCACGCGGCTGGTCTGCTGGGCGGCAAGCGCGCCACCACACATTGGGGGTCCCTGGACCGCCTGCGCGCACTGGGCGATGTGGAGGTTGTGGAGCAGCGCTGGGTACGCGATGGGTCGCTGTGGACGTCCGCCGGGGTATCAGCAGGCATTGACCTGATGCTGGCGTTCATCGCCCATGTAGGCGGCGAAGAAGCCGCAGGCAAGGTGCAGTTTGGGGCGGAGTACTACCCTGACGCAAAGGTGTATGGTGATTTCCGGGGTCATCCGCAAGCACCGAGGTACATCCGCAACGGTCCCACGTAAAAAAACCGCGCCCGAAGGCGCGGCCCCACCAGGTATCAAGCTAAAGCCGCAGGCCCACCTTCAGGCCTTCGGGCCTTCAGGTCAGGCAACCTGCGTCTTCATCCGGTCCGCCCGCTCCTTGGGTGACGGATGGGTAGACAAAAAGCTGGTCGAATCCCCGCCCGACATGGCGGCGAGTTTTTCCAGCGCAGTGACGCAAGCGGCGGGCTGGTATCGCTTGGCCTTCATGAAGCCCATGGCGTAGTCGTCAGCCTCGCGCTCGTTGCTTTGCGAATGCTGTGCGCGCACCACTTTCTCGAACAGGTCACCCAGCTGCGAGCTGGCAATGGCACCGGCCTTGCCGTTGCTCGACGCCACGGCATTGCGCAGCGCGCTGGTGCGCAGGGCGGTCTGGATGCGGGCCTTGGTGTGGCCGGCCTTGACGTGGCCGATCTCGTGGCCGATCACATAGCGCACTTCATCGTCGGTGAACTTGTCCATCAAACCCGAATACACCCGGATGGTGCCGTTGGCCATGGCAAAGGCGTTGATCTCGGGCGTGAGGTAGACCTTGAAGTTCATCTTGAGGCCGTCGTGGGTGCCCAGGCCCGAGGTGAGCTTCGTGAGGCGCTTGGCATAGGGGTTTCCTGCCGGGGCCACCTGGTTCTGGCTGTCCATCTCGGCGGACATCTGGTCGAACGTGCTCTTGAGTTCCTCGTCCGACAGGCTCTCGGACTTGGCCAGGTCCTTGCCTGCATCCAGCATCTTGCCCAGGTCAAACTGCGCCCACACGGGCGATACGGCGCTCACGCCGGAAGCCAGGGTTACGAGCGTCAACAATTTACGGCGGTCCATGGGGGTTCCCTCTCTGACGTGGTCAGCTTCTTGATTGGTCTTGAATCGATGGATCGATTGTGTTTTTGCGCAACCAACTGCAAGCAATGGTTGGCGCGCGCCGAAGGATAGCCACGCCAACGGCGTTTCTCGCTGGCGGCCGTGTCTTCAGATGTAAGAACTGTGTGCCGATGCTGGCGGGCGGGCCGAAACGGTGGGGGCTGGGCGAGGTTGCGGCGCCGGAAATCTTCGCAGAATTCAGATAAAATGGCCTCAGCGCTTGTGCATCAGGCGTTTTAAGCTATCAAAAACAGAGCGACCATTCACACAGCGCCGACTGGCCCTGGCCGTGCCTGTGTACACCGCGCCCCAAGGTATCAGCGCCCCAGGCCCCGCTTGAGTTCCTTGAGCAGCAACAGCACCTGGTTGGACGCATGGCGGCAGCTGCTGTTGAGCAGTTGCACGGCCTTTTGCTGCTCGCCCGCCTGGAACGCAGTCACCACATCGGCCGCCTGCTGGTGAAAGTATTTGTGCCGGGCCACCAGCATGTCGAACGCGGGGTAATGCCCCAGCCGCACGCGCCCCGTGCCATAGAGCCATCGGCCCAGGTCGCAGCGGTCGTCCTGGCAGATGCGTTCGGGCCGCATCACTTCCTGCGAGCGGCCATTGACCATGTCCTGCAGCTGCAGGCGCCAGCGCTCATGGCTGGCAATGGCCGCGTCGATATCGATTTCGGTCATGAGCATGGAGGCGTACTCGGCGTCCAGCACCAATTCGCTGCCGTTGTCTTCCATGGCCCAGGTGGTGTCAGGGCTGGTGGGATCTTGCTCCCGGATCTTGAACAGACGACTGAAAAAACCCATGCTTGGTCCCTGTGGAGGCACCTCGTCCGCCAGCACCAGGAATGGTCCTGCCGGAAATGCCTTGAAACATTCTGTGGGGCGCGCGCGCTTTTGGCTACCAAAAAATGACCTCTTGGTAAAAACCGTGCGCGTCAACCCTTCTGGCCCTGCCAGCTCTGCCCCGGTAGCCAGCAGCAATGTGGCCAGGGCCAGACAATGCACGGATGACTTCCACTGCTCAACGCCCCGCCCTGTCCATGCTCGACCTCGTCGCCGTCCGGGAGGGCGGCACCGTAGCCGATGCGCTGCAGATTGCCCTGCGCACCGCGCAACATGCTGAAAAGCTGGGTTTTGCCCGTTACTGGCTGGCAGAGCACCACAACATGGCGGGCATTGCCAGCTCAGCCACCGCCGTGCTGGTGGGCCACATTGCCGGTGGTACCTCGCGCATCCGTGTGGGTTCTGGCGGCGTGATGCTGCCCAACCACGCGCCTCTGGTGGTGGCCGAGGCCTTTGGCACCCTGGCCGAGCTGTACCCGGGCCGCATCGACCTGGGACTGGGCCGCGCGCCGGGCACGGACCCCACCACCATGCGCGCACTGCGCCGCAGCCGGGTGGAGACAGCCGATGATTTTCCGCAGGACGTCGCAGAGTTGCAGCGCCTGCTGGCCCCGGCCGAACCAGGCCAGCGCCTGATCGCCATGCCCGGTGCGGGCACCAACGTGCCGATCTGGCTGCTGGGCTCCAGCCTGTTTTCTGCGCAACTGGCGGCGGAGCGCGGGCTGCCGTATGCCTTTGCCTCGCACTTTGCCCCGCGCCTGCTGCACCAGGCCATTGACCTGTACCGCAACCTGTACCGGCCGTCCGCCGCCTGGCCCCAGCCCTATGTGGTGATCGGGGTGCCGCTGATTGCAGCGCCCACGGATGAAGAAGCGGAGTTTCTGGCCAGCAGCACCTACCAGCGGGTGCTGGGCATTCTGACCGGCGACCGGCGCCGCCTGCTGCCGCCCGTTGAGAACTACGCCGCGCAGCTGCAGCCCCAGGAGCGCGCCGCGATTGGCGACTTTCTGGCCGCTGCCGTGATCGGCGGGCCCGACACAGTGCGCGCGGGCCTTGCACAGCTCACCGAAGCCACCGGGGCCAATGAGCTGATGCTGGTGAGCGATGTCTACGACCCAGCACTGCGCCTGCGCTCGCTGGATGTTGCTGCACAGGCCCACGCCGAAGCGTGGGAAAGCCGCTGAGTGCCTTGATAAAAGAGCTTAGGTCTTCTGTCCGGTGTAGACGAAAGTTTCTGCCTTGCTCGCACTCTGCCCCATGATCACGATCGCTTGGGTGGTGTCGTTGTACAGAACAACGTGTTGAACAACCACGCCATCGCCCACGGGGCAGGTGGCTCCGCTGAAGGTGAGCGGCAGATCAAACACGTTCCGGCCGCTGGCGCGGGGCACCACGGTGCCGCGAACGGAGCAGCCCGGGTAGGAGGGAATCGACACCAATCCACCTGTGGAAATGGAAACCGACACCAGGGGCTCTCGCACCTGATTGCCAATGCCAGTGCCGGAATACGTACCCAGCAACTCGCTCACGACAGCAGGCTGCTCGTAGAGCACGCCATAGGTACCGGTGAACTTCACGCCCTTGGAATCCGTGACCTGCACCGAGTCCCGCACCGCGTACTTGCCGCTATAGCTGACCGCCACCGTCGTCCGGCTGGCAAGGTTTGCCTCATCCACCACATTGAGATAGCGCCCGGTGCCAGAGACAACATCTGGGCCCGACGTCTGAACGGCGCCTTGCGATATGCCCACCACGGCGCCCACTGCATCGGTCAGGATGCTCCAGGATTCGCCGTTCTCCAGCACCACACCCTGCACATTCAGAGGGTCGGTGGTCGCCCCGGTCCACAGGCCTTCCACGCCGGTGACCACGGTCGCAGGAGGCTTTGGCGCAGGTGGCGCCACATCATCCCCGCCTCCGCCGCAAGCAGATAACACCAAAGCGGCAACCAGTCCTCCCAGGGCAGTCGTCTTATTCACTTTCTTCTCCTTTGTAAGTCAAATCTGGGGGGCTGCGCCATGGCGCGGCCCCAACTGCCGCATCTTAAGCGCAGGCACCGCAAGCGGCACAGGGCAAAATGGCATGCGGTGGCGGGCCGTCTCACCCACGCCACATCGGGTTCGAGGAGAACTTCATCAGAGGCAGCCACCCTTTCCAGCCATCCAGTTTCCATGGCTCCAACGCCGCGCCGGTGTTTTATCGCGCCAGGTAGCCGCCATCCACCGGGTAATACGCCCCGGTCACAAACGACGCCTTGCTGGACGCCAGCCAGGTCACCAGCTCGGCCACCTCTTCAGGTTGCCCCAGGCGGCCGATGGGGTGGGCGCCCACCAGCATCGCGTTGATGCCAGCATCCTGCTCCAGCCCGCTGATCATGGGCGTATGGATAAAGGCAGGCCCGACGGCATTGATACGCACGCCATGGGCGCTGTATTCAATCGCAGCCGCCTTAGTCAGCCCCACCACACCGTGTTTGGCCGCGGTGTAGGCCGGGGCGGTGGCAAAACCCACCGACCCCAGGATGGATGCCATGTTGATGATGGAGCCGCCGCCATTCTTGAGCATGGCTGCGATCTGGTATTTCATGCCGTAAAACACGCCGGAGAGGTTGATGTTGATGACCTGGGCCCAGCCATCCAGGGGGTAATCGGCCGTGGCCGCCTGCGGGCCGCCGATGCCCGCGTTGTTGCAGGCGATGTCCAGCCGGCCGTAGTAGGCCACGGTGCGGTTCACCAGCGCTTCGCAGTCCTCGGGCCTGCCCACATCGGCAGCCACAAAAATGGCATCGCCCCCGGCTGCGCGTACCAGCGCCGCCGTTTCCTCGCCTGCCTGCACATTCACATCCGACACCACCACCTTGGCGCCTTCGCGTGCCCACACCAGCGCAATGGCACGCCCAATGCCCGACGATGCCCCGGTGACCATCGCAACCTTGTTCTTCAGCATGAAAGACTCCTTGTTCATTCAGAACACCTGCAACCCGATGCCACAGATCGCTTTTCATTCTGCGCGCCCAATGCGTCAGCGCCTTGACCTGGGTCATCCCGCTGGCAAGGGTACTGGCCCACAGCCATGGGCCTTGGGTACCGGCTACCATCAGGGGCTGCAAGGTTTTCGCCCGCATCAGCCTGTTGTGTGACCGCCTGATTTCCACGCCACCGCCATACCGCCCGCACCCGCATGCCTGCTTTTTCCTTTGAAGCCCTGGACGCCCAGGGCCAGACCCGCAAGGGCCTCATGGAGGCCGACACCGCCAAGGCCGCGCGCAGCCTGCTGCGAGCCCAGGCCCTCGTGCCCCTGGCGGTAGAGCTGGTGCAGACCGGCCAGTCGCTGGATGGCAGCTCGGCCAGCCTGGGCCAGCGCCTGTTCACACGGCCCGTGTTCAGCGCCACGGGCCTGTCGATCTGGACGCGGCAGATTGCCGGGCTGGTGTCTTCCGGCCTGCCGCTGGAGCGCGCCCTCACGGCACTGTCTGAAGAAGCCGACGACGAACGCCAGCGCCACCTGGTGGCCGCACTGCGCGCTGAGGTCAATGCCGGAGCCACGTTTGCGCGCGCCCTGTCGCAGCACCCGCGCGAGTTTTCCGACATCTACTGCGCGGTGATCGGCGCGGGCGAGCACAGCGGCAACCTGGGCCTGGTGCTGGAACGCCTGGCCGACGACCTGGAAGAACGCCAGGCGCTCAAGGCCAAGCTGGTGGGCGCTGCGCTGTACCCCGCCATCGTGACCATCGTCGCCATCGTGATCGTGCTCTTCCTCGTGGGCTACGTGGTGCCCCAGGTGGCCAGCGTGTTTGCGGGCACCAAGCGGGCGCTGCCGTTTCTGACCGTGGCCATGCTGGGCATCAGCGCTTTTGTACGCAGCTATGGCTGGATGATGCTGATTGCTTCTGTTTTGATCGCTTTTGGCACACGCTGGGCGCTGACCATCGGGCATGTTCGCGAAAAATTCGATGCCGCCTGGCTCAACCTGCCGCTGGTGGGCAAACTGGCGCGCGGCTACAACGCGGCGCGTTTTGCGGGCACCTTGGCCATGCTGGCGGGTGCGGGCGTACCCATCCTCAAGGCGCTGCAGGCCGCCGCCGAAACGCTGAACAACCGCGCCCTGCGCGCCGATGCACTCGAAGCGCTGGTGCTGGTGCGCGAAGGTGCGCCCCTGGCCTCGGCGCTGGCGCAGAAAAAGCGCTTCCCCGGCCTACTGTCCATGTTTGCGCGCCTGGGCGAGCAGACGGGGCAACTGCCGGTGATGCTGCAGCGCGCCGCCAGGCAGCTTTCCACCGAGGTCCAGCGCCGCGCCATGGCGCTGGCAACCATCCTGGAGCCTTTGCTCATCGTCGGCATGGGCCTGATCGTGATGCTCATCGTGCTGGCGGTATTGCTGCCGATCATCCAACTGAATCAGTTCGTGAAGTGACCCTATGGCTGTGACACTGGACGACAAGCTGGTGGTGGCGATCTCATCGCGGGCGCTGTTCAACTTCGAAGAGGAAAACCGCGTCTTCGAGCACGAGAGGGATGACCGCGCCTATGTGGACCTGCAGCGCCAGCGCCTGGACGTGCCCGCCGCGCCCGGCGTGGCGTTCTCGCTGGTGCGCAAGCTGCTCGCCTTCAACACCTCGGAGCACCAGCGGGTGGAGGTGGTGCTGCTCTCGCGCAATGACCCGGTCAGTGGGATGCGCGTGTTTCGCTCCTGCAACGCCCATGGCCTGCCCACCATCCAGCGCGGCGTGTTCACCCAGGGGCGTGACCCGTTTCGCTACCTGCGACCGCTGGGCGCACACCTGTTCCTGTCTGCCAACGAGGCCGATGTGCGCGAGGCGCTGCACCTGGGCTACCCGGCCGCGCGGGTGATCACCGAATCGGTACAGGCAGGCGACGCCAACCCGCAGGAAGTGCGCATTGCCTTTGACGGCGACGCCGTGCTGTTCTCCGATGAGGCCGAGCGTGTGTACCAGGCTGAAGGCCTGGCCGCCTTCCAGCAGCACGAAACCGACAAGGCCGCCCTGCCTCTGCCCGATGGCCCGTTCAAGCCCCTGTTGGCGGCGCTACACCGGCTGCAATCCGCCGGAGAGGCTGGCGGCACCACCGGCATGCGCATCCGCACCGCACTGGTCACGGCGCGCAGCGCCCCGGCGCACGAACGCGCGATCCGCACGCTGATGGACTGGAACATCGATGTGGACGAAGCCATGTTCCTGGGCGGCCTGCCCAAGGGCGAATTCCTGCGCGAATTCGAACCCGACTTTTTCTTCGACGACCAGACAGGCCATGTGACCTCAGCCGCCCGCCATGTGCCAGCCGGGCATGTGAACAGCGGTATCTCCAACCCCCTGCGCCCTGCCGGCGGTTAGACCGGGGCCTGGCACGACCCGCGTTCCTTCGAAAAGTTTTGCAATCCCCTGCAACTCCCGGTGAAAGCTGCAAGCCTTGGGTTGCATTCCGCCCACGCACGCCCAGCTGTGCCAACATCGTTGCCAGTCCACAGAAGGAGCCTGTTTTGCGCATCAGATTTTCCCTGGCCGCCTGCGTGATGAGCACCCTGGCGACAGCCTTGGGCACCACTGCGCTGGCCATGCCCCCTGCAACTGCGTCGGCACCGCCTGCACCCGCTGCCAGCACCCCCGCGGAATCCCAGGCAGCTCTGACCAAAGGCGAGATCAAGGCCATGCGCGAGTTCAAGATGCTGGACTTCAATGGGGACGGCAAGCTCAGCCGCACCGAGGTCAAGCTCTTTCCCCGCCTGGCCGCCGCGTTCGACGATGCAGACACGGACAAGGATGGCTACGTGTCGTACGAGGAAGTGCGGGCCTTTGCCGCCAAGTACCGCGCGGAGCGGGATCAGCAGCGGGCGGCCCAGGCAGCGGCTCCCGCTTCATCGCCCCGGCCTTGAGGCCAGAATGGGGCAAAAATTGAATGAAATAAGGCTCCAGCGCTTATCAGTTATGCGCAATTAGCTATAATTTTAGGAGCAAAACCCTCACAAGCCACCAGTGCGCTTGATCTTGGGGTCCGAGTAGGTCAGCGGCTCGTTCTTGACCTGCTGGGCCATGCGCTCCTGCAGGGTCATCTTGTTGATGTCCTGCGCCACCTCCACCGCACTGCCACTGGCCCGCCACATCGACTGGATCAGCTCCAGCAGTTGTTTGTAGATCGGCTCCTTGGGGGGCTCGGGCGGTTCTTCCACGGTGTCTTTTTTCTTGACCTCGGTCCAGTCCCGGTTTGCTACATCGGGCGCGGAGGGCTTGTCGGGCTCGCGCACGATGGCGCCCTCGCCCAGCCGGTCCATGGATTCGACGGGATTGGATGCATTGATGGGCCGCACCGGCGGCGCGCCAGAGGCGCCAGTGGAATACAAATCAGCGCCCTGAGGACGCCAACTCGGCGATCGGTCGACAGGTGGCATTTGCATGGCAGTGGCCCCAATGGTTGATGAATAGATATGCTCGAAGTGCAGAGGCTTTTTCGCCGTCTTCGTAATCTATTACGGCAAAAAGAAGGGGAAATTTAGGTCTTTTTCACCGATTGGCTCAAATTTAGGGTTTTCCCTAATTTTTGTCACCCTTTTGGGAGCATGCGGGGGCCGGATCGGCTCACAGCCGACCGATTGCACTCATTCCCGCACCGGGTCTGGAGCTACTGGCTTGTGGGGGGAGCGGGCACGGCAGGGCTTGGCACTGCCGTTGTGCCTTGCCGGTGGAGACACAGGGATGACCCCGTACAGGGTCAGATCAGAGAAAGCGTTCCAGCAACCGGCGCGAATGCCGGTCCAGCGCCGTGGTGTCTTTGACGCGGAACTGCACGCCGTCGCCCCCGGCAATCAGCAGGCGGGTGCGTCCGCCCAAGCGGCGGATGTCTTCCTCGGCCTTGAGGACGAGGCTGGCGGGGCCCCGGTCCGTCTCCACCTGCCAGGTGCTGGGGGTGGAGAAGCTCGATACTGCAATGATTTTTTCGATAGTGGGCACAAACTCTCGCACTTCCAACTCTTCTTCGATGAGCTGGCGGGCGGGGGCTGGCAGCTGGTCCAGCCGGTCGATCCACAGCAGTTCGTGGCCGTCAGATCCGATCAGCGAGAGCCCTTCGGCGGGTGCCGCGATGGGGAAGGCCCGCACGGGCGTGACGCCCTCGTGGGCCGTGCCGTCGGCCAGGGTCAGAACCAGCCGACCGTGTGGATTGCGTGCCAAGGTGAACGTGGCGGAGGCGGTGGACGGCGATTGCGGGAAGGAAGGGGTGTTCATGGCGTTTTCCTGCAGTGCAGTCATCACGGGTTGCCCGCAGGGTGGGCGGGGTGCAGCAGGCTGCTGTCGATGATGACGCCGGCCGCCTGGGCGTCTTCTTCAGCACGGCGCGCCTGGGCTTCGTAGAGCCGCCAGTAGGCGCCCTGCTTCTCCATGAGTTCGTCGTGCGGCCCGACCTCCACCACTTCGCCCCGGTCCATCACTACCAAGCGGTCGGCTTTGCGCAGGGTGGACAGGCGGTGGGCGATGGCAATCGTGGTACGGCCCTGCACCAGGTTGTCGAGCGCCTTCTGGATTTCCTTCTCGGTCTCGGTGTCCACGGCCGAGGTGGCCTCGTCCAGGATCAGGATGCGCGGGTCGATCAGCAATGCGCGGGCAATGGAAATGCGCTGGCGCTCGCCGCCCGAGAGGCCCTGGCCGCGCTCACCCACGAGTGAGTCGTAGCCATGGGGCAAGCGCAGGATGAATTCATGGGCGTGCGCAGCGCGGGCCGCCGCCACGATCTCCTCGCGCGTGGCCTCGGGCTTGCCGTAGGCAATGTTCTCGGCAATGGTGCCGAAGAACAGGAAGGGCTCCTGCAGCACCAGGCCGATGTGGCGGCGGTAGTCGGCCACGGCAAAGCGGCGGATGTCGATGCCATCGACCTGGATGGAGCCGTCGCTCACGTCATAAAAACGGCTGATCAGGTTGACCAGCGTGCTCTTGCCTGAGCCGCTGTGGCCCACCAGGCCGATCATCTCGCCGGGGCGGATATCCAGATCCAGCCCCTTGATGACTGCGCGGCTGCCGTAGCGAAACCCCACGCCCTGCATGGTGATCGCGCCCTGAACCTTGTCCACCTTCACGGGTTGGGCCGGGTCGGGCACGTTGCTCACATGGTCCAGGATGTCGAAGATGCGCTTGGCGCCAGCGGCGGCCTTTTGCGTGACCGAGACAATGCGGCTCATTGAATCCAGCCGCCCGTAGAACCGGCCGATGTAGGCGATGAAGGCCGTGAGCACACCCACCGAGATCTGGTTGCGCGACACCAGCCAGATGCCGAAGCCCCACACCACCAGCAAGCCAATTTCAGTGAGCAGCGACACGGTGGGCGTGAACAGGCTCCAGGTCTTGTTGAGCTTGTCGTTGACTTCCAGGTTGTGTTGGTTGGCGTCGCGAAAACGCTGGGCTTCGCGCTTTTCTTGCGCAAAGGCTTTCACGACCCGGATGCCCGGGATGGTGTCGGCCAGCACGTTGGTCACTTCGGACCACACGCGGTCGATCTTTTCAAACCCGGTGCGCAGACGATCGCGCACGGTGTGGATCATCCAGCCAATGAAGGGCAGCGGCACCAGCGTGACCAGCGCCAGCCATGGGTTGATGGAGAACAGAATGGCCGCCGTCATCATGATCATGAGCACGTCGGTCACAAAATCCAGGGCGTGGAGGGACAGGAAGACGTTGATGCGGTCCGTCTCCGAGCCAATCCGCGCCATGAGGTCACCCGTGCGCTTGCCGCCAAAGTAGTCCAGCGACAGGCGCAGCAGGTGCTCGTAGGTGGTGGTGCGCAGGTCGGCGCCGATGCGCTCGGACACCAGCGCCAATATATAAGTGCGCGCCCAGGAGAGGCCCCAGGCCGCCAGCGCCGACAGCAGCAGGCCGCTCAGGTACAGCAGCACCAGGCCGGGTTCGATCTGCTTGCCGTTCTGGAACGGGATCAGGATGTCATCCATCAGCGGGATGGTCAGATACGGCGGCACCAGGGTGGCGGCGGTGGACGCCAGCGTCAGCGCAAAACCGGCGGCCAGTTGCTTGCGGTAGGGCCGGGCAAAGCGCCACAGGCGCAGCAGCACCCAGGTGGAAGTTTGGGGCGGCTGGGCGCGGGCGCAGGCCGGGCATTCTTCGGTGTCGGGCGGCAGGGGCGTGTGGCAGGTGGGACAGGCGGGTTCGTCGGCCTCGTCCTCGGCGCCGTTGTCACCCCGGGCGCTTTGCTGCTCAAAACGCTGCAGCAGACGCAGGGCCTGGGCGTGGTGCGCGAGGGTAAAGCGCCACAGCGCCAAGCGCTCGCGAGGGCTGTGCAGCTCCAGCGAGCCCACACCGCCATGGTCCTGCAGCTTGAGCGCCAGGCCATCGCCCAGGGGCCAGCTGCGCCAAGCCGTGGTGCCCGCATCACAGGCCAGCAGCCGTTCAGACGTCACCACCACCCAGCCTGCCGCAAAGCGCAGCGCCGTGCTCAGGTCAACCTGAAGCGCTGCCAGTACGTTTTCCTTGGAAGCGAGCATGGCCCGCAAATCGGCCCCCAAAGGGCCAGAAAAGACACCCGAGGCGTCCACAGAATGGTGATGTTGCATTTTTGGTTGGGTTTTCCGCCCCCGGCTGCCTGCGGTGACCGATCTCGCGAAAGCGCGAATTCTCCCCGATACTGCATGCCACGGTGCGACGGCATCCTCATTTAACGCCTCTGACGCTCATTTGGCTGACACTGCGCACAGCCCCAGGACTGGAGCACAATCCTCGTCCACAAAAGTTTCCTTTCACAGTTTCTTCCTCTCCCGCATAGCCCATAGCCCTTACCCGGCCGGACCAACTCACCCGCTGCAATCCATGGCGAAACTCAACGACATCCAACTGCTTCGCATCAACTACCTGCGCGGCCCCAATATCTGGACCTACCGGCCTGTACTGGAAGTCTGGCTGGACCTGGGCGAGCTGGAGGACTACCCCTCCAACCTGCTGCCCGGTTTCAACGACCGACTTACCGCCTGGCTGCCCGCACTGATCGAACACCACTGCGGCGTGGGCGAACGCGGTGGGTTCCTGCAGCGCCTGCAGGAAGGCACCTGGTGCGGCCATGTGCTGGAGCACATCGTGATCGAGTTGCTCAACCTGTCGGGCATGCCCACCGGTTTTGGCCAGACCCGCAGCACCAGCCAGCGTGGCGTATACCGCATGGTGTTCCGGGCGCGCGACGAAAGCGTGGCGCGCGTGGCGCTGGCCCAGGGCCACGCGCTCATCATGGCCGCCATCAACGATGAGCCGTTTGACGTGGCTGCCGCCGTGGCCCGTGTGCGCACCGAGGTGGACGACCAGTACCTTGGCCCCAGCACCGCCTGCATCGTCACCGCCGCCACCGACCGGGGCATCCCGCACATCCGCCTGAACGACGGCAATCTGGTGCAACTGGGCTATGGCGCCAGCCAGCGCCGCATCTGGACGGCTGAGACCGAGTTCACCAGCGCCATCGCCGAAGGCATCGCCAGCGACAAGGACCTGACCAAGAGCCTGCTCAAGTCCTGCGGCGTGCCCATCCCCGAGGGCCAGGTGGTCAACAGCCCCGAGGAAGCCTGGGAAGCCGCCCAGGACATCGGCCTGCCTGTGGTGGTCAAGCCCTCTGACGGCAACCACGGCCGGGGGGTGACGCTGGATCTGCACAAGCAGGCAGACATCGAGGCCGCCTACCACGTGGCCTACCCCGAGGGCAGCGACGTCATGGTCGAGAGCTTCATCCCCGGCGACGAGCACCGCCTGCTGGTGGTGGGCGGCAAAGTGGTCGCAGCGGCACGTGGTGAAGTGGTCACCATCACCGGCAACGGCCGCTCCACCGTCAAGGAGCTGATCGACACCCAGCTCAACTCCGACCCGCGCCGTGGCTACGAAGAAGAGTACCCGCTCGAAATCATCGACCTGGCCACTGACACCAAGGTGCAACTCGAACTCAAGCGCCAGGACCTGGGCGCCGACTCGGTGCCCGCCGCTGGCCGCCAGGTGGTGGTGCAGCGCAACGGCAACGTGGCCGTGGACTGCACGGACGACGTGCACCCCGAGGTGGCCTACATCGCCCAGTTGGCGGCCAAGGTGGTGGGGCTGGACATCGCCGGCATCGACTTGGTGGCCAAGGACATCTCCAAACCCCTGCACGCCCAGGGCGGTGCCATTGTCGAAGTGAACGCAGGCCCTGGCCTGCTGATGCACCTGAAGCCCGCCGTGGGTGCACCGCGCCCTGTGGGCCAGGCCATTGCAGAGCATCTGTTCCCGTCGGAAGACGATGCGGGCCAGGCAGGCCGCATTCCGCTGGTGGGCGTGGCGGGCACGCGTGGCACGTCAACCATCGCGCGGGTCGTGGCCTGGCTGCTGCACCTGAGCGGCCACCACACGGGCCTGGCCTGTCGCGAAGGGCTGTTCCTGGACCGCCGCTGCGTCGAATCGACCGATTGCGCGCACTGGGAGGCCGCCCACCGCCTGCTGATGAACAAGACCGTGCAGGCCGCCGTGATCGAAAGCGACGCGCGCACCATCCTGCGCGACGGTTTGGCCTACGACCGCTGCCAGGTGGGTGTGGTCACCGACATGGACGGCGTGGAAACGCTGGCCGAATTCGACGTGCACGAACAGGACCAGATGACCAAGGTGATGCGCACCCAGGTGGACGTGGTGCTGTCGGAAGGCGCAGCGGTGCTCAACGCTGCCATCCCGCAAGTGGCCGACCTGGCGCCGCTGTCGGACGGTGCCGTGGTGCTGTATGCCCAGGACGCCACCCTGCCCGTCATCGTGGAACACCGCGCCAAGGACAACGGCCGCGCCGTGGTTGTGAAGAACGGCCGCGTGGTGCTGGCCACGGGCAGTGCAGAACATGTACTAGGCTCGCTGGCAGACCTGACCTTTGGGCGCAATGCCGTGGCGCCCGACACCGACGCCCTGCTGGCTGCCATCGGCACGGCCTGGGCGCTGAACATTGCCCCCGACCTCATCGGCGCTGGCATCAAGACCTTTGAGCCCGAACTGGTCCCCACCGCCGCACTGCGGTCGTGATGGCACCTCGCGCATTAGCTTTTGTTTGTTGTTTGACCTCGCATCCCACGACCTGAACAGGGCCTCAGCGCCCTGATGGACCACTGAAAGAGACTTCCATGGATGTATCCCGCACCCGGGCCCTGCGTGGCCCCAACCTCTGGAGCCGCCACATGGCCATCGAGGCCGTGGTGACCTGCGCCGAAAACGAGCGCGCCGTGGGCCAGATGGCCGGGTTCGAAGCCCGCCTGCGGGCCCTGTTTCCCGCCATCGGCGCGCTGCACCCCGAAACCGGGGGCGGCGATGTCTCGCTGGCCCATGTGCTGCAGACTGCCGCCCTGGCATTGCAGGCACAGGCAGGTTGCCCTGTCACCTTCGCGCGCACCACCGCCACCACCGATGCGGGTGTGTACCAGGTGGTCGTGGAATACAGCGAAGAGGCCGTGGGCCGCAAAGCCTTTGAGTATGCGCAGCAACTCATCAAGGCAGCGCAAGGCGAAGGCAATTTTGATGCCGACACCGTGATTGCCGAGTTGCGCGAACTCGACGAAGACGAGCGCCTGGGGCCCAGTACCGGGTCCATCGTGGACGCCGCCGTGGCGCGCGGCATCCCCTACCGCCGCCTCACGCGTGGCAGCCTGGTGCAGTTTGGCTGGGGCTCCAAGCAGCGCCGTATCCAGGCGGCCGAGGTCGATTCGACCAGCGCCGTGGCCGAATCCATCGGCCAGGACAAGGACCTGACCAAACGCCTGCTGCATGCCGCTGGCGTGCCCGTGCCCCTGGGCAAGCCGGTCGAAAGCGTGGACGAAGCCTGGGAAGTGGCCCTCAAGGTCGGCCTGCCCGTGGTGGTCAAGCCGCAGGATGGCAACCAGGGCAAGGGTGTGACGGTCAACATCACCGACCGCGCCCAGCTCGAAGAAGCCTACAAGAACGCCGCCGAATACGGCACCGTGATGGTCGAGCGCTTTTTGCCGGGCCATGACTTCCGCCTGCTGGTGGTGGGCGACCAACTGGTGGCCGCTGCACGCCGCGAGCCGCCCCAGGTGCTGGGCGACGGCCAGCACACGGTGCGCGAGCTGGTCCACCAGGTCAACCTCGACCCACGCCGGGGCGAGGGCCATGCCACCTCGCTCACCAAGATCCGGCTCGACGACATTGCCGTGGCCCGCCTGGCCATGCAAGACCTGACGCCCGACTCGGTGCCCGCCAAGGGCCAGCGCGTCGTCCTGCGCAACAACGCCAACCTCTCTACGGGTGGCACCGCCACCGACGTGACCGATGACGTGCACCCCGAGGTTGCCGCACGCGCCGTGGCCGCCGCCCAGATGGTGGGCCTGCACATCTGCGGCGTGGACATGGTGGCCGAGACCGTGCTGCGCCCGCTCGAAGAGCAAGGCGGCGGCTTTGTGGAAGTGAACGCCGCCCCCGGCCTGCGCATGCACCTCGCGCCCAGTTACGGCAAGCCCCGCAACGTGGGTCAGGCCATGGTGGACAAGCTGTACGCCCATGGCGACGACGGCCGCATTCCGGTCGTGGCCGTCACGGGCACCAACGGCAAGACCACCACGGCCCGCCTCATCGCCCACCTGTTCACCGCCCAGGGCCTGCGCGTGGGCATGACCAACACCGATGGCGTGTACGTGAACGGCCGCCAGATCGACAGCGGCGACTGCAGCGGCCCCAAGAGCGCCCGCAACGTGCTGCTGCACCCCGAGGTGGATGCAGCCGTGTTCGAGACCGCCCGTGGCGGCATCCTGCGCGAAGGCCTGGGGTTTGACCGCTGCCAGGTGGCCGTGGTGACCAACATCGGTGCGGGAGACCACCTGGGCCTGAACTACATCACCACGGTGGAAGACCTGGCCGTGCTCAAGCGCGTGATCGTGCAGAACGTGGCCACCACAGGCTACGGCGTGCTCAACGCGGCCGACCCCATCGTGGCCGCCATGGCGCCGGCCTGCCCTGGCAAGATCATCTTCTTTGCGAGCGACCGCCACCATCCCGTGATGGCCACGCACCGCGCGCAGGGCCACCGCACCGTGTATGTGGATGGCGACTCCATCGTGGCTTCGGAAGGCTCGTGGCGCGAGACCATCCACCTGCGCGACGTACCCATCACACGCAACGGCAAGATCGGCTTTCAGGTCGAGAACGTCATGGCGGCCGTGGCCGCCGCCTGGGGCGTGGGCATGCCCTGGCAGACCATCCGCCGGGGCCTGTCAGGCTTTGTGAACGACAGCGACAACGCGCCGGGCCGCTTCAACATCATGGACTACCGGGGCGCCACCGTGATTGCCGACTACGGCCACAACCCCGACGCCATGCGCGCCCTGGTGGGTGCCGTGGACGCCCTGCCCGCCAAGCGCCGCAGCGTGGTGATCAGCGGCGCGGGCGACCGCCGCGACGAAGATATCCGCGACCAGACCGTGATCCTGGGCGCCGCATTTGACGACGTGATCCTGTACCAGGACGCTGCCCAGCGCGGCCGCGCCGATGGCGAGGTGATGGCCCTGCTGCGTGAGGGCCTGGCGGGCGCATCGCGCACCACACACGTCGAAGAGATTCGCGGTGAGTTCATCGCCATCGACGCCGCCCTGGCGCGCCTGCAGCCCGGCGACCTGTGCCTGGTGCTGGTGGACCAGGTCGAAGAAGCCCTCGCCCACCTGGCCCAGCGCTGCACCGAAGCCGGGGCCGGTGCGTGATGGCCCTCAAGCAAGCGGCCACCTCGGCGCTGCTGGCCCTGGCCGCAGCCACCGCCTGGGTGGGCGCAGCTGGCACAGCGCAGGCAGCGCCTGGCGAAAAAATCGGCACGGTGGACACCGCCTTCCAGTGGATCGGCCGCGACCACGACATCCTTGTGGAAGCCTATGACGACCCCGGCGTGCAGGGCGTGACCTGCTACGTCTCGCGCGCACGCACGGGCGGCATCAAGGGCACCCTGGGCCTGGCCGAAGACCGCGCCGAAGCCTCCATCGCCTGCCGCCAGGTGGGGCCTATCAGCTTCCCCGAGCCGCTCAAGAAGCAGGAAGAGGTGTTCAGCGAACGCATGTCCATCCTGTTCAAGCGCCTGCGCATCGTGCGCATGGTCGACCCGGCCCGCAACACGCTGGTCTACCTCACCTACTCCGAAAAACTCATCGATGGCTCGCCGCAGAACAGCGTGACCGCCGTGCCGGTGGACCGGGCCATGGCCATCCCGCTGCGCAAATAAGCGGGCAAGGCCGTACACAACAGAAAGCAGAAAGGGGCCATGGCTCCTTTCTGCTTTTTATATAAAACCAGCCCCTAGCGCTTACCCATCAAGCACCAGCAGCTATCAAAACAATAGTATTCATCAAGCCTGGCTGGCAATCTGCCGCAGCGCCTGCTCAAACACCTCCACTGGCTGACCACCTTGAATCAGGTGGCGCTCATTGATGATGATGGCGGGCACCGAGTGGATGCCGTTTTGCAAATACAACTGCTCACGCTCGCGCACCTCTTCAGCGAAACGGTCAGACGCCAATAGTTCACGCGCCTCGTCCACATTCAGCCCGACCTCACCCGCCACGCGCACCAGCACTTCGTGGTTGCTCGGGTCTTGCCCATCGGTGAAATAGGCTTTGAATAGCGCATGTTTGAGCTGCGGCTGCAAGCCCTTCTCTTCGGCCCAGTGCAGCAGACGGTGCGCGTCAAAAGTGTTGTAGACGCGGCTGCGTTTGCCTTTACCAAAGGTGAACCCCAAGTCCGCGCCACGCGCGGCAATGGCCTCGCGGTTGCGTTCGAGCTGCTCGGGCGTGGAGCCATACTTTTCCTGCAGATGCTCGTTGATGTCCTGGCCCTCGGGGCCCATCTGCGGGTTCAGCTCGAAAGGCTGAAAGTGCATGTCAAGGGCCACTTCGCCCTTCAGGCGATCGGCCGCCTGCTCCAGCGCCTTGAGGCCGATGATGCACCAGGGGCAGGAGACATCGGAGACGAAATCGATCTTGAGGGTTTTGGTAGTCATGGCAAGCTCAAAAAATCAGAGCTGGATGGTAGACCAATGCATTGGCCTTCGCAGGAGGGCGCTTTTGTGCCCCTGAAGCGCCCGCTTCCTGCCCCAGTGTTCTCTAGTGTGGCGTTGCACGCTAGCGCAGAACGCCAGGCTTCAGTCCTCCTCGTTTCTGCCGATATCCGTCAGACAGCTATGAAATATCCTGAATGAGTGCGATCAGCCTCTCCCCTCTTTCCACAAGCTGGAGCCCGTCAGGAAATTCCACCCAAGCATCGGTGACGGCCTCTGCGCAGGCTTCTTCACGCGTGCCGATAGCGAGCGCCGTATCGCCGGACGTGACCCGCAACAGCGTCACAAACTTCACTCCATCTGCCATCCCGGAAGCCGTGCCTTCGACGATGGGTGACACCCGGTTTCTGCACGTTACCCAGTGGCCCTCGGCGATGGAGTCGATCGACGTCACCTACGAAGCAATCGCCCCATCGCAGACCAGCAGCCGGCAAATGCAGGTATGGGAGCAGACACCGACGACCGCTGTGGATCAGATCATCGGCCGAAACGCGAGCGCCACGACGGAAAAGGCGCGGTTTGCCGGTTTGGGGTCCGCCCTGATAGAGCAGGCCGCCCGCACCGGCTCGAGCTACCGTCAGACTGTGGTGAACCTGGGTGCAGTGAGTTCGCCCGACAAAATTCAAGGCAAGGCTACTGGCGCTATGTGGGGCATTCAATCCAGCCCAAGCGCCAGTGCGACATTTGCCATCACCACTCAATCTGGCGCCACGGTCCGGATCTCCATAGCCGACCAGCGGGAGCAACGCGCCACAGGCTCTGGCATCGCGGTGCAGATCGAGGTGGATGGCAACCTTACGCAGCAGGAAAAGGACGCACTCCAATCTCTGGCAGAAGGTTTCGATCTTGCTATCGAGGGCCTGACGGCTGAATCCCCTGTGCTGCGGCTGGACGGTCTGCTGAAGTTCGATAGCAAGCTCTTCACCAAGCTGGAATTCAAGGTGGATATCTATGGGGTGGACCAGGATGGCGTCCGCATCCTGAAGCTCGGTGCCAACATCAGCGCAGACGCCAAAACCCGCGAGATTGAACTCAAGAGCCCTGAAGGCACCGTAAGAATGAAAACCGATTTGCGGCAGCCCGCGCTATGGGGCACCGCAGACCAGAAGGCCTACGCCGTGCGACAGTACCTCAGCCGCATCGACAAGGCAGCAGAGCGCGGGCATGCAGACAGCGGCTTGGTTGACCTGTTCAAGTCCAGCTTCGCCGCCCTGAACGGCGGCTATGAATCGGCAAACTCCCCTGGGAGGTCAGGCAGCGCCAGTATCAGCATTGGCGACCCGGTCGATCTGACGCGCGACGCCAACGCCTTCAGTGAAGGCGACAAGAGCCTGCTCACCGGCCTGGCGGACTTTGATGCATCGATTACCGCAACCCGCCGTGCGTCCAATCCGCGCCGCACCAAAGAGGTTGACACCTTCGAATACACACTCAAACAGTCCACTCAGATCTCCGGCTCATCCCCCAGCAACCGCGGCTTCACCCAGACCCAGTCCGCCAAGCTTTCTGCTGCCTATCACCAATCGCTGCACTCAAGAGCAGCACCAAAGTTGACATCAGACTCTGCAACCCAGAACTATTCCTACGAAAAGGTGGAAGACAGCAGCAGCACGCAGGTAGAGCTAGGCTACGAGAAGGATGAGCCTGTGCGCGCACTGATCACGCAGGCCGCCTCGCAATCGCTGCACGTCCTCAAGGTGGAAAACAACAAGATCACCGAGAACACGGCAGAGCCAGCTCATGTGCAGTCAAAGCAGACAGATTTGCTGCCCTTGCTGAAGCAATTGAAACGGCAGCAGGATGCGAACCAGTTGACGGATGACGAGAAACAAAAGCAGCTGCAGGAATGGGGCGGAATGGTGCTGGGAAGCTTGACCACGGATTCGCACCGCTGAAAAATTTCGTTGACGCAGCGCCCGTGCGTTCTCTGCTGCGCAAACTGACAAAGACGCCGAACACCCGCGCTAACCCGTTCGATCCGCCGAGAGCATCTCTCGAAGTGCTGTCTTTGGCACTTTGCCATAGCTGTTCTTGGGCAAAGCCTGCACAAAGCGGTACAGCCGAGGGCGCTTGAAACGGGCTATATGGGCCAGGCACAGCGCGTCCAGTGCATCCGGGCTCACGCCCTCCTCCGCCACCACAAAAGCCACAGGCACCTCGCCCCATTCCGCATCGAGCTGCCCCACCACGGCCACCTCGCGCACCTGGGGGTGCAGCAGAAGCACCTCCTCCACCTCACGCGGGTAGATGTTGGAGCCGCCAGAGATGATCACGTCCTTGGAGCGGTCCTTGAGGGTGAGGAAACCATCGGCATCCAGCGCGCCCATGTCGCCGGTGTAGAGCCAGCCATCGCGCAGCGTCTGCGCCGTGGCTTCGGGGTTGTTCCAGTAGCCGGGCATGACGGTGTCGCCGCGCACCACCACCTCCCCGGTCTCGCCTGTGGGCATCGGCTGGCCTGCAGCATCGACCACACGCACCTCCACCAGCGACTGCGCCACGCCGACCGATACCATGCGCTCGGCCCAGCGCGGGTGGTTGCGGTCGGCCAGCTGGGCGCGCGACAGGGCCGTGATCGTCATGGGGCTTTCGCCCTGGCCGTAGATCTGCACGAAGCGGTTGCCGATCACGGCCAGCGCGTTGCGCAGGTCGTCGGCATACATGGGACCGCCACCGTAGACGATGGTCTTGAAGCCGCTCACGTCGGCACCCGTGGCGCGCACATGGTCCACCAGGCGGTGCACCATGGTGGGCGCAGCGAACAACGTGAGCTGGCCCACGCTGGCCGCAAGCTGCACCAGCTCCGCAGGCTCGAAGCCACCCGACAGCGGAACCACATGCCGCCCGCCGCGCAGCACCTGGGCGTAGTTGTAGAGGCCAGCGCCGTGCGACATGGGCGCGGCGTAGACCATGGCGTCGCCGGGCAGCACATCGTCCACGTCGGTGAAGTAGCAGGCCGTCATGGCCAGCAGATTGCGGTGGGTCTGCATCACCCCCTTCGGGCGGCCAGTGGTGCCGGAGGTGTAGAACAGTGAGGCGACATCCTCGGGTGCGCGGTCGCAAACGTCCATGGGCGCGTGCGCGACGGCGGCGCGGTACGCTTCGGAGCCGAACACCAGCAGACCGGCATCCGCCGCCCCGGCCTCGCGCGCGGCCGGGGCCAACGCCTGCGATGCCAGCACCACACGCGCGCCGGAGTCGGCCAGCACGTAGGCCAGTTCTTTGGAATGCAGCTTGTAGTTGACCGGCACCGACACGGCCCCGGCCCACACGATGGCGTGCAGGGCCTCCAGGTACTCGGGCGCATTGGCGGCGTAGATGGCCACTCGGTCACCGGGGGCCACGCCGCATTGCGTGTGCAGATAGGCGGCCAAGGCGGCAGCGCGTGCGCCCAGGTCGCCGTAGGACCACAGCACGTCACTCCCCTGGAGTACAGCGGGCTGGTGGGCATGCAGCAAAGCACTGCGGCGCAGCAGGTGGGCGATGTTCATAGTGTGCACTCCACAACAACGGGATTTTTCAGGGTCAGCCGCCTCCACAGCCGTGGAGACCTGTTGGCACTGTAGGCACGCCGGGCGCTGGCGCACAGTCGCCAAAATACCCAAGGGATAACCCGGCCCGCCCCCGAAACACCCGGTTACCACGCGCGCCCAAATCCCCACAGGCTGTGGCGTTGAAACCCCGTTGCCTAGACTGCATCTGATCCCATGCGCGCGACCGCCCCCCAGGCGAGCGCACCACCGTTTTTACCCAACGCCTTGCAGGCAACACCCCATGAACCTGGACCAGCAAAAATCCATTCTCACCATCGCCCTCCTGGCCGCGTTTGCGGACGGCAACAAGGACGACGCCGAGCGCGAAGAGATCCGCCGCATTGCCCAGTCGCTCGCGGGCGACGCAGGCATGGCGGACCTTCCACGCATCTACCAGGACGTGCTGCTCCGGCGCACCAGCGTGCAGGCGGCGGTGCAGGCCCTAAGCGACCCCATGCACCGCCAGCTGGCCTACGAGATGGCCGTGTGTGTGTGCGACGTGGATGGCCGCCAGACCGCGGCAGAACGCGAGTTTCTGAGCAGCCTGAAGGCGGCGCTGCAGCTGGGCGCACCGCAGACCGACGCGTTTGACCGGGAAGCCGATGCGATCGTGGATGTGGCCGAAAAGGCCGTGCCTTTATCCGTGCCTGTGTCCGCGCCCATCGCGGTCCCAGTGGCAGCAGCCGCCGCAACGGCAACAGCCGCCGCAGCCCCCAGCAGTGCTTTGGATGCCGAGCTGGACAAGTCCATCCTCAACTACGCGCTGCTCAACGGTGCGCTGGAGCTGCTGCCGCAGTCCTGGGCGTCAATGGCCATCATCCCCATGCAGGTGAAGATGGTGTACGGCATTGGCAAGGCCCATGGCGTAGAGCTGGACCAGGGCCACATCAAGGAATTCATCGCCGCTGCGGGCGTGGGCATGACGTCGCAGTACCTGGAGCAGTTTGGCCGCAAGCTGCTGGGCGGCTTGCTGGGCAAGGCGGCGGGCCGGACCATCGGCGGGCTGGGCAGCGCCGCCACCGGCATGGCGTTTTCGTTTGCCACCACCTACGCGCTGGGGCAGGTGGCCAAGCACTACTACGCCGGGGGCCGGGTCATGAGCACGGCCATGCTGCGCGATACCTTCCAGAACCTGCTGGGCCCCGCCAAGCAGATGCAGTCGCAGTACCTACCGCAGATCCAGCAAAAGGCCGCCACGCTGGACGCGGGGAAGATCATGGCGATGGTGCGCGGTGCCTGACACGCCACAGCCACTGCGGCAAACGCTATATTATTAATAGCTACCAGCGCTTAATAGACAAGCGCCAGAGGCCATTTTTAATCAAAATCCAGTGGCGAGGCCCGCGTGGGCCAAACGCAATCAGGCCAGAGCGTTGCGCCCGCGCTGACCCGCGCGCAAACCAGGTGGCGCAAACATCGGCCCATGACAGAATCGGCCCATGCTCGACCACACGGACCCTGTCGCCTCCATCATCCCGGCCATGTCGCTTGACTCACCGTCCGACAACGCCATGACGGCGCTGTCCCGGCTGGCACTGGGACCCGTGAACACGGCCTACTACATGGCCGTTTTCGAGCGCTTTGACAACACGGGCCGCACCACCACCACCTGGAACTGGGCGGCCTGCCTTGCCACGCTCAACTGGATGCTGTTCCGGCAGTTGTGGACCCCCGCGCTGGTCTACCTGGCAGCGGCCGAAGGGCTGGCGCTCATCGTGTATGGCATCGGCCGGACCTTCCTGCAATGGCCGCCGGGCGTGGAACTGGGCGTGCTCGGCGCCTTTGCAATGCTGGCCTTTGCGGTGCCGGGCCTGTATGGCAACGCCATCCTGTATGCCGACATCCGCAAGCGGGTGGCCCGCGCGCTGGCGGCCTCACGCACGCTGCCCGAGGCCTGTGTGCTGCTGGAGAAGCAGGCCAGCTCACGCAAGCGGCTGCAGGCACTGGTGCTAGCCAACCTGGTGCTGGTGGCCGCAGCCGCGCTGGCTTATCTGGTATGGGCCCCTTCAGACACCAAGCCGCTGGCCCTGGAGCCCGCCGTAACGGTGGCGCAAGCCACGGCGGCGGCTTCCCGGCCCAGCGCAGCGGCTTCTGCAGCAGCCGCTGCCATTACGGCGGCGCCTTCACCAGCACCAGCACCAGCACCCGTACCTGTTCCGGTTCCTGCGCAAGAGCCCCCTACTCCCGCCCGTCCCGCCACCACCGCCTCGGCTCCTGACCCAGCGAAACCGACAGCGGCCCCAGCAACCCCAGCGCCAAAGGCCGCAGCACCAGCCAGCACGCCAGCGCGATCCTCTGAGGCCAACCGCCCCGCTCCGGCTACGCTCTCTGCAGCCTCCACGGTGTCCAAAACGCCCTCTTCAGCGCCCGCCACGGCAGCCCCCAAGCCCTCTGCAAAGACGACGCCCTCCGCCGAGCCCGCCAGCCGCGCGGCCTCTGCAGCCAAGGCCAAAACGCCCAAAGCCTCCGCTTCGGCCGCTGCGCCAGCATCCTCAGCCCCTCTCCCCACCGTGGGCACGGCGGCGGGCTACTACATCAACGTGGGCCTGTTTGCCGACGAGGCCAATGCCCGCAAGGCCCAGGCTCGCTTGCTCAACGAAGGGCTACCCGCCTTTCGTCAGGAGCTGAACAACGCCAAGGGCCGCCGCATCCGCGTGCGCGTGGGGCCCTATGAAAGCCGGGCGAAGGCAGAGGCTGCGGCCGCGTCGATCCGGGCGATGGCGCTGGAAGCTGTGGTTTTCAAGCAGTAGCCGACTGTAGCGGCGCGCCCGTCCTACGCGCCCGTCCTACTCGCTCCGTTGCCCGCCACCGACGCATCCGGCCCCTGCCCGCCGGTAGGCTGCAGCAAGGTCCTACTCTTGCTCCAGCCCATGAAACACGCCGTCCGTACCCGCCCCGCATCCTCGCGCCGCATGGTGACCCTGGTGGCCATTGCCACAGGCGCACTCTTGCTCACCGCCTGCGCGCCCTGGCGCATGTGGACCGCCGCAGACCTGGCCCGCGAGGCCCAGCCCTACACTGCGCAACCGGATCAACCCGTGCGGCGGGTTCTGGTGGTGGGCGACAGCACGGCCGTGGGCACAGGGGCCAATGCCCCGCTCGACAGTCTGCCCGGGCGCATTGGCCAGGACCACCCGAAGTGGCACATCGACAACCTGGCCGCCAACGGTGCACGCTACGCCGACGTGGCCGCCCAGCTGGATCGGGCGTCTGCGGGCTACGACCTGGTGCTGGTGCTCGCGGGTGGCAACGACGTGATCCGGTTGACAGCGCTGGATACCCTGCGCCCCCAGATCGAGCAGGTGGTAACCCTTGCACAACAAAAGGGCCAGCACGTGGTGCTGATGCCGTGTGGGAACGTGGGGCATGCACCGTTTTTCATCCCCCCGGTTTCGTGGGTGATGTTGCACCGCTCTGAGGACCTGCACGCCATCGTCAAAGACGTCGCAGCCACGCGCCAGGCGCGCTATGTGCGCCTGCTCAAGCCACGCCATGAAGACCCGTTCGTGGCCCGTAGCAAGGCACTGAACGCCGCCGACGGCCTGCACCCCAGCAGCGCTGGCTACGAGGAGTGGTACCGCGAACTGGTGGCCCAGGGCGGGCTTGCCGGTCTGGGGGAGTGAACGCCAGCGCGGGGTTTGCGCCACCTCACGGCGAGCCCTCCATCCAGAACCGCACCTGCCCAATAACCCACTGCGCGTCATCCAGCGGGAGGTCATGTCCGGCCGACGGATGCATGCGCAGCGGCACCCCCCACGCCCGTGCAATGGCCTGCGAACACTGGCAAGACACCAGCCCGTCGTTCTGGCTGGCCAACAGCAGGATGCGGGGGCTGTCTGAGACCGGAACCAGGGGCGCTGCAACAGGCGCCATGTAGCGCGCTGCAGCCACCAACTGGCGCAGGGCGTTGGATGCCGACACCGGTCGCTGCCTGCGCAGGGCCACCCAATCGTCTACCACCGCCCCCCTGGCGTGGGCAAGGTTGCTGGTCATTCGCAGCACGGTCTGTTCAATGGTGAGCGGGCTGCTCCAGGGCGCGACGCAGCGCAGCACCTGCAGATAACTGGCTGGCCGCAGCCGTTGGTAGAAGGGGCTGAAGGGCCGCAGGCTGGTGTTGATCAACACACAGCCCACCAGCTCCTCCGGCGCCACCCGCGCCCACTCGGTCGCCACCATGGCGCCCAGCGACATGGCCAGCACCCGAAAAGGTGGCCGCACACCTTGCGCGGCCAGCTCGGCGCGGCAGCTATCCACCATGCCCCGCACCGTGGCGGGCGACACGGCCCGGTGCAGCAGGCCATTGCCAGGCAAGTCTTGCACCACAACGCGGGCACCCGGCAGGGCGTGCTCGAACGCTTCGACAAATGAGCCCCAGTGCGCGGCCTCGCGCGTGAGACCTCTGAGCAGAATCCATGGATGGTGCATGGTGGACACCTCTTCAGTACCACGCGGCCAGGGCATCCGCCCTGCGCTGCGCCCGCGCTTCGGGAGCTGGCACCCAGCGCTCGTGGCTACAGGCCGCGCGGGCCAGAAAATCGAGCAGTGACAGATGGCGCCGCAGCACCCGCTGCTGGCGGTGGTTGATGAGCGGGTTGAAGATGCCGTTGCGCGAAAACAGCTGGCGCGGGTTCTTCTTGATCCACAGCCACGACCCCATCTCCAGCGTGAGCGGCAGGAAGGTGTGTGTGGGCGCCTCGCGGCAGGCCTGCAGGTACAGGTGGTCCCACAGGTCGCCGTGCGCCAGGTACTGAGCGCTTTGCGGCTCGATGACGTACTGGTGGTGGCTGTGGGCCTGCAGAAAGATCTCCTGCAGCGCATGCAACTCGGCCAGGTGCGCAATGGGCTTGCGCGTGTGGGCAAACGGAAACCACAGGCGGTCACGCACGCCAAACCCCGAATGGCAGTCGATGGCCATGCTGAACGGCCGCGCCAGCAACTCCTGGGCCACCACCTCGCACAGCGCCTGGCTTTCTGCCTCCATGGCATCGCCCGCGCGCCCCCGGTACCAAGGCAGCCCCGCGCTGATGCGTTGCCCGCCGATCCAGGGCGGCACGCGGTCCGTGGCATCGACCGGTGCATTGCGCATAAGGTCCACCCCGCGCGGATTGGCGCGTGTGGCGGCCCACATGCCACCCGGGTTGACCACGGGCATGAAAACCAGGCGCATCTGCTCCAGCTGGCGGTGCAGCGTGGTGTCCCACTGCAGCCGCATGACCACGTTCTGCAAGTAGGCGATGACCACCTCGGCGCCGATGCGCTCCAGCCCATGCACGCCTCCGAAAAAGCCGATGGCAGGCACGTCCAGCGACGGGTTGCCCACGCCGATGGCATGGATCGGAAAGCTGTGGCCCGACGCCAGCTGCACCTGCCGAACCACCTGCACCTGCAGATGGGGTGCCCCCAGCTCGATGATTTTTTCGAGCGCCAGCAACTCGGGCAGCGTGTTCATGGTGGATGGCGATGGCGGCGTGGGGCCGTGCAGCAAGGCGATAGGCAGCAAGCATAGCCCCGGCCCGCACGCACCAACAGCGCCATGACGCATCTGTGTGAATTCGGCGAAACGACTCGGAACTGTCACACAAGCGCGTTAACTTGCCCGCAGACACAACCCTTCGAAGAGGCACATGATCATGCTCTGGAGATTGCTCGGACTGCAGCGGCTGCTGGATGAACTCTTCGATGCCCCGGGCTGGCCCAGCTTCGATTTGCCCAGCCCCGACGGATGGACCCACTATGAAGACGCAGCCGCAGCGCAGGACTGAGGTGCACCGCATCGCCCTGCTGTGCGGCACCCTCGGTTGTGCGCTGGCCTGGGGTCTGGTGGAGTTGCTGGCGCTGCAGCGCCAGCGCTACCACCAGTGGCGCCAACGCCACGAGACCCCTGCGCACCGCTGACGCAGCAGCAGGACGGACACATGCGTGCATGCACCTATGCATGTATGCGAGCGCGTGATCGCACGCAGCACACACGGCCTTCAGCAGACGCCAACTGAGCACGGCCCCTCACTCGCAGCGTCTTTCTACAGCCCTTCTCAGAAGCCTCTAATGCTGGCGGGTCTTCGTTTTTGCACGGTATGCCGCAGTCGCACCTAAAATTGCGCACCTTCCCTTCATTGGGGGGAGGCATATTGCAACTCTGAACAAAGAAGAATCACCATCATGGCAACTGCAAAAAAGACTCCAGCGCCCGCGAAGAAGGCCGTCAAGGCGGCAGCACCTGCTGCTGCAAAGAAGGCGGCACCTGCCGCCAAGAAGGCTGCAGCCCCCGCAGCGAAGAAGGCCGCCGCACCCGTGGCCAAGCCTGTTGCTGCAGGCATCAAGCCGATCAAGACTGCCTTCAACAAGACCACGCTGATCGCCCACTTGGCCGAGCAGGCTGGTGTGGAACCCAAGGCCACCAAGGCCGTGCTGGCCGCACTCGAAGCCACCATCCTGGGTTCGGTGCACAAGAAGGGCTCTGGCGAATTCACGCTGCCCGGCCTCATGAAAATCGGCCTGCAGCAAATCCCCGCCAAGAAGAAGCGCTTCGGCAAAGACCCCTTCACCGGTGAAGAGCGCTGGTTCCCCGCCAAGCCTGCAGCCGTGAAGATCAAGACCCGCGCGCTGAAGAAGCTCAAGGACGCCACGGTCTGATCTCAGCCGTTGCGAAGGGCGTGACGGGGTGATGCCCCATCATTCCTTCTCCGCAAGAAAAGGACCCGTTGCCCAAGGCAGCGGGTCCTTTTTTACGGGTGGATTCGAAAAACCGCAGAAGGCGCTGCCACGGCACCCCGTCAGATTGAGATCACGTTGGGGGCAGCAGGGCTGGCATGCAGCAGCTCGACCTGTGCAGCACGGCGCGAGAGCACAGCGCCCTGGTTGATGTAGCCCTTGTCGGTGATTTCTCCAGCATCGGGGTCGGGCGGCGCCGCCATCACCAGTGCACGCGCGGGGCACTGCGATGAACCCGCGCCAGCAGTGCGGCGGGCCTGCATGGCACCGCGCAGGGCGTCGTCCAGCCGCGCGCGGTCCGCTGCACCGGCGACAGAGGGAAACACCAGCATGCCCACTTCGTCCCGGTTGTGGCCCGTAAGCACGAGGTCCTGCACCAGGGGGGCCAACTCGGACACCAGTTCCACCCGCAGCGTGCCCACCGACACCCAGCTCCCGCTGGAGAGCTTGAAATCCTCGGCCACCCGGCCGTTGAAGACCACGCCACACTCCGGCCGCGCGGGGTCCACCAGGTAGCCCGCGTCACCGATGCGGTAGAAGCCATCGCTGTCAAACGCGGCGGCCGTCTCGGAGGGTGCATTGCGGTAGCCCGGAAACACCGATACACCCTTGACCCGCATTTCGAGCTTGCTGCCGTTGGGCACCAGCTTGAGTTCAAGCCCGGGCAACGGCGCACCGATACAGCCAGCGCCCTCCATGCGCCAGTGGGCGCTGGTCACTGCGGGCGATGTCTCCGTGGAGCCCCAGGACGTGGTCAGCCACAGCGGCGACGCGGGCCGCACGCGTACTGCCACGGCCTCCAGCCGCTGCCAGGTGGAAGGGGCCAGCGCTGCCGCGGCATAGAACGCCAGGCGCATGCGCGAGAGGATTTCAGCGGCCAGCGCGGCGTCTGCCTCCAGAAACGGCAACAGCATGTCGAAACCACGCGGAACATTGAAGAGCATCGTCGGCTTCACATCGCGCAGGTTGCGCACCGTCTTCTCGATAAGCCCTGGCACGGGCCGCCCTTCATCGATGTAGAGCGCGCCCCCATGGCACAGCACCATGTTGAGGTTGTGGTTGCCGCCAAAGGTGTGGCTCCACGGCAGCCAGTCCACCAGCACAGGCTTTTCGTGGGCCAGGAACCGCCAGGTCTGGGCCATCATCTGCTGGTTGGCGCACAGCATGCGGTGGGTGTTGATGACCACCTTGGGATGGCCCGTGGAGCCCGACGTCAGCAGGTACTTGGCAGGGTCGTCGGGCTGGATGGCCTCAAACGCCTGCGACACGGCCGGGCTTTCCACGCCCGCGAGCAGTTGAGCAAAAGGCAAGGCGCCAGGCACGGCCTCGGCATGGCGACTGAAGACCTTGACGGCATCGGACGCGTACCCCGCCAGGGCGGGCGCGTAGACCGAGGCGTCCGATGCATAAACCAGCGAAGGCTCTAGCACCGCAAGCATGCTGTGCAGGCGGCCCGGGTCTCGGGATCGTGCATAGGCGCTCGACAAGGAACAGGGCGTGATGCCCACATGCATCGCCGCCAGCATGAGCACCGCGTGGTCTACCGCGTTGTCGGAAAGAATGGCGATAGGGCGGCCCGCCGGCAGCTTCAGGTCCAGCAATGACTGCGCAACGGCGCCCACAGCCTGGCGCAATTCGCCATAGGTCAGGATGCACCAGTGCTCGGCCGTCTCGTCACGCTCCGCCAAGGCCAGCGCGTGGGGTGTCTCGCGCGCCCACTGCTCCACCCATTCACCGATGCAGCGCGCATACGCGCCCAGCGCCACGGGGGAACGCAATACGAACGAGCCGTCGTCTTGATGGACCAACACCGTGGCGGGCGGTGCGATTTGGTTTTCATTGCCAAGAAATTCGGGGTGCATGGTGTGGGTGGTCTCTCGTGTTCTTGGGGCAGCAACAAAAATGGGCAACACAGCGCTAACCAGCGGCGCGGCGGTGCGCAGCACCACTGCTGGAAGCGCTTGGTTGAACCCGTCGAATAAACCCATGCGGCAGGACCGCACGGTGCAATAGCGGATTCAGACCGGCGAACAAAACTCAGCGAAGCGGTTCTGGCCGGGCGCTGCGTCGCAGGCAGTACGGGTAGTACGGCAAGACGCGGCAACAACGCCAGCAGGGTTCTGTTGGCCGCTCTCAGTCCAGGACGCGGGCGTCTTGCTTGGCACGCAGAAGGTCTACCAGCAAGGCGTCGCGTGCAGCCACCAGCTCCGCACTGGTTCTCCCTCCAAGCGCCTGCGTAACGCCGTCAGCGACACGGCTTTGCAGCGCTGGCGTCATCTGCGGAGCCCCCAGGTCCTGCCACCAGTCTTCGATGGGGCCGCCGAGGTGCGCGAGCAAATGGGCGATTCCACCTTCGCCGCCGGAGAGGTGCAAGTTCATGAAAGGCCCCATCAGCGCCCAGCGCAGCCCCGGGCCATGGGCAATGGCGGTGTCGATGTCGCTCACACTGGCAACCCCCTCGTGGACCAGATGAAACGCCTCCCGCCACAGCGCCGCCTGCAGGCGGTTGGCAATGTGCCCCTTGATTTCGCGCCGAACATGGATGGGGCGCTTACCGATGGCGGTGTAGAAATCCATCGCGGTAGTGATCGCCCGGGCCGATGTCTTTTCGCCTCCGCCCACCTCCACCAGCGGGATCATGTGCGGGGGGTTGAACGGATGGCCCAGCACCACGCGCTCCGGGTGTTTGCACTGGGCCTGCATGGCCGTAACAGACAGCCCTGAAGAGCTGGAAGCCAGGATGGCATGCGACGGGGCGGCTTCGTCTATGCGGCGCAGCAGATCCACCTTGAAGTCCAGCCGCTCCGGCCCGTTTTCCTGCACGAAGTCCGCCTGCCCCACGGCGTCCTCCAGCCGAGCATGAAAGTGCAGCCTTGCCGTGCTGGCGCCCGGCGCAAGCCCTTGCCGCTGGAGCACCGGCCAGTGCTGTGCCACGGCATCGTGCAGGCGCTGCTCGGCCCCCGGAGAAGGATCGTGGGCATCCACGTTCAGCCCCCGGGCGAGAAAGTACGCAGCCCAGCTTGCACCAATGACGCCAGTGGCAACCACCGCCACCCGGTTCACGGAAGCATCCATGTCCGTGCCCTTCAGGACTCGGCCGTGAAGCCGATCTTCTTGACCAGAGGCCCCCATCGATCTGCCTCCGCCTGTTGCGATGCGGCCATCTCTGCGGCGGTGGAGCCCTTGGCAATCAGGCCCACCACAGCCAGGCTGTCGATCACCGACTTTTCCTTGATCGCCATGTTGATGGCAGCGTTGGCGGCTGCAACCACGCTGGCCGGTGTCTTGGCGGGTGCGTAGAAGCCAAACCACTCCTCGGTCGTCAGCTCGGGGAAGCCCTGCTCCGCAAAGGTGGGCACCTCGGGCGAAAACGGCGAACGCGCCTGGCCAGAGGTGGCGATCAACCGCAGCTTGCCCGCCTTGTGGTTCGGAATGAAGTCGCCGCTGGGCGTCACCATGGAGGCAATCTGCCCACCCACCACATCGGTCACACCGGGAATGGAGCCCCGGTAGGGCACATGCTTGAGGTCCACACCGTTGTTCAGCCCCAGCAGCGCACCGATGAAATGGGGGGTAGAGCCCGCCGCTGGCGAGCCGTAGTTGGCCTGCCCCGGGTTCGCCTTGGCCCAGGCCAGGAAGTCCTTCACGTTCTTCACCGAGGCTGGCACCAGCGGCCCCACGGCCAGCCCATGGTGCATAACGGCGGCGATGGACACCGCCACGAAGTCTTTCGTGGGGTCGTAACTGAGTTTGCTGTAGATGTGCGGATAGATGGACGTGCAGGAAAACGGCGACAGCGTGAGCACGCTGCCATCGGTGGGGGCGCCCTTGAGCGCCTCCAGCGCAATGCGCCCGCCGGCACCGGGCTTGTTCTCCACCACGGCGACATTGCGGGTATACGACGAACCCGCCAGCTTCTCACCCACCCTGCGCGCCACGCTGTCACCCGCGCTGCCCGCCGGGAAGCCGTAGAAAATCTTCACCTGCTCCAGCGTCTGGGCCATCGCGCTCCAGGGAGTCAGTGCCCCCAGCGCGGTTGCATAGCCCAGGTGATTCATGAATTGGCGGCGTGTCTGCATCATCTGTCTCCTCTTTCTTGGTGGGTGAAATCGCAACAACTCAATCGATCGCAAAGGCGGGGCGAACGCCGCCTGCGCGGGGCAGACCCATGAGGGCGCGGGCCTCTGCCGGCGAAGCGGGCTCCATGTCCAGCTCCCGAATGATGCGCACGATGCGCTCCGTCAGCTGCACATTGGTGGCCAGTTCGCCCTGGCGGAAATACAGGTTGTCCTCCAGCCCCACGCGGGCATGCCCACCCAGCAGCAGCGCCGCCACATTGGCTTCGAGCTGCGAGGGGCCGATGCCACTCACGCAAAAGATGCTGTTGCGCGGCAGGGTGTCCACCATCATCTGCAGGTAGCGCGGCGAATATGGCATGGCGTTCTGGAAGCTGCGGTGCACGTTCATCACGAGGTTGATGAAATGCGGGCCCTCGTCGTGCCCCTCATCGATCAAGGTGGTGGCATCCTGCAGGATGTGTGTGGGGCTGAACACCTCCCACTCGGGCTTGATGCCGCGTGCCTTCATGCCCAGTGCCAGTTCGCGCCCTTTGCTGAGCGGGGTGTCCATGAGGATCTCGCGGCCGTCAAAGCTCAGATTGAGCGTGGTGGCATCCAGGGTGCACATCTCGGCCCCCGCATCCATGCCCTTGATGCGCTCTTCCCAGGCGATCTCCCAGCGGTCACCGGACAGCGGCCGCACCATGTCGCCATGCACACCACCGCCGGTAGAGTTGTTGATGACGATGTCGCAGCCTTTGGCCCGGATGCGGGTGTTGATGTCGCGGTAGATATCTGCGTTGCAGGTGGCGCCATCATCCGGGCGCCGTGCATGGATGGCCACCACGCTGGCCCCTGCGTTCCAGCACCGCTGCACATCGTCGGCAATTTCACCGGGCTGGGTGGGCAGGTGCGGGTTCTGCGACTTGTGGGCCATGCCACCGGTGGGAGCGATGGTGACGATGACTTTGCGCTTTGTCATGACATGGACTGGTGGAAAATGGTAATGCACCCATTATTTTTTTTAGCGTCTGCATACTCAGTCATCGCGATGACATTTGGACTCAGGGTATACGAGGACGCATTTCTCCTTCACTCTGGAGCCTCACACCATGCTGGTCAAGCTGGCGCCGCCGACGGTCGCCGATCTCCTGAAAAACTCAGCCTGGTTTCCCTTGCTGGACGAGAGCGCACAGCGACGCGTCCTGGACGACCTGCGTGAAGTCGAAGTGGCCCAGGGCAGCGCCCTGTGCCGGCGCGGCGACGTCCCCCTGCACTGGTACGGTGCCGTTGAAGGACTGCTCAAGTGGACGGTGACCTCGGACAACGGGCGCTCGGTGACCCTCGGCGGTCTTTCTGCAGGCAGCTGGTTTGGTGAAGGAACCCTGCTGCGTGGCGTGCCGCGCACGGCGGACATCATTGCGCTGCGGCCCAGCCGGGTAGCGCTTTTACCCGTGGACACCTTTGAATGGCTGCACGCCACCCAGCGCAGTTTTGACCACTTTCTGCTGCGCCAGATCAACGAGCGCATGCACTGGTTTCTGGGCAATTTCACGGCCCACCACCTGCTGGACACGGACAGCCAGGTGGCGCGGGCGCTGGCAGGTCTTTTCCACCCCTGGCTGCACCCTGGCAGCGACCCTCACCTGCAGGTATCGCAGGAGGAAATCGCCAATCTGTCCGGTGTCTCGCGCCAGCGCTGCAACGCTGCACTCAAGCGCCTGGAGGCCGAGGGTGTGCTGCAGATCGAGTACGGCGGTATCACTGTGGTGAACCTGCAAGAACTGCGCCGCAGAGTGGAATGAGGGCCGGCGCGGCGTTCGACGGGCGCAGGTGTGCAGGCCTATCGGGTGTTCACGGATTTCGGCCTGCTGCCATCACGAACGCCAAGGTCGCAGCGATCACATCGTCGGAACGATCGCGGTGGGGTGAATGCGCGCAATCGGACAGTTCCAGCAGCTGTGTTCCGGGCACGCGGGCAGCAATGCCGTGGATCTGGGCCAGCGTGCCGTACTCGTCATTGAGCCCCTGCACAGCCAGTACGGGCACACGCACGGTGCCCAGCTCTTTTTCGATGTTCCATGCGCGAAATGTCGGGTCGAGCCAGATGCGGTTCCAGCCCCAGAAAGCGGAGTCCGGGTCGTCGTGGTAACGGCCCAGCTTGCGGGGCAGGTCGGTGGTCTGGTAGGCGTCCCGCGCCTGCTCGATGTTCTGGATGGTCACATCCTCCACAAAGAGGTGGGGCGCCAACACCACCAGACCGCTGACCCTCTGCGGGAACATCGATGCGTACAGCAAGGCAATGGATGCGCCATCACTGTGGCCAAAAAACCAAGGCGGCTCGTTAACGCCCACAGCCTCCAAAAAAGCAGGCAATACCTCCCGCGCCTGCCGGTGCATGAAGTCCACACCCCAGGCTTCATCGGGCGCCCGTGGGGTGGAACGCCCATACCCCGGCCGCGAGAACACCAGACCCCGAAAGCCTCCCGCCTCGCACAGCTGCTGCGGGAAGTCCTTCCACATCGCCAGCGACCCCAGCCCCTCGTGCAGGAACACCACCAAAGGTGCAGACCGGCGCTCTGGCGCAATCCACTGGTATTCCACCCGCACTGGCCGACCTCGCCAGTCAATGGCGGCCCATTCGCTGCCCCCGCTGGTACTACCGCGCATGCCCCCGTTCACGCCCGGGACTCCAGCTCGCGCAGCCTGAAACGCTGGATCTTGCCCGTGGCGGTCTTGGGCAGCTCCGGTACGAACTCGATGAAACGCGGGTACTTGTAGGGCGCGAGTTTCTCCTTCACGAAGGCTTTGAGCTCGTCCTGCGTCGCGGCCTTGCCATCCTTGAGCACCACAAACGCCTTCGTCTTGGTAAGGCCGTCTGCGTCCTGCTTGCCGATCACGGCGGCCTCCAGCACGGCGGTGTGCTGCATCAGCGTGGCCTCCACCTCAAACGGCGATACGTAGATGCCGCTGACCTTGAGCATGTCGTCGCTGCGGCCTGCGTAGGTGTAATAGCCGTCCGCGTCGCGCACATACTTGTCGCCGCTTTTGGTCCACCCGCCCTGGAAGGTGTCGCGCGTCTTCTCGCGGTTGTTCCAGTACATCAAAGCAGCGCTGGGGCCCCGGATGTAGAGGTCGCCCACCTCGCCATCGGGCACGCTCTGGCCGTCCTCGCCACGCAGTTGCACCTCGTAGCCCGGCACGGGCTTGCCGGTGGTGCCATAGCGGATGTCGCCCGGGCGGTTGGACAAAAAGATGTGCAGCATCTCGGTGGAGCCAATGCCATCGATGATGTCGCAGCCAAAGTGCGCCTTGAAGCGCTGCGCGATCTCTGCGGGCAGCGCCTCGCCCGCCGAGGAGCACATGCGCAACGCCACCGCAGCACGCGCTGGCAACCGGGGTGATGCGAGCATGCCCGCGAAGCCTGTGGGGGCGCCAAAAAACACCGTAGGCTGGTGGTCCACCCAGCGTTTGAAGGTGGCATCGGGCGTGGGCCGCTCGGCCATCAGCACCACGGTGGCGCCCACGGACAGCGGGAAGGTGAGCGCATTGCCCAGGCCGTATGCGAAGTACAGCTTTGCGGCTGAGAAACAGACGTCCTGCTGGGTGAGGCCGAGCACCGGCTTGCCATACAGCTCGGCCGTCCACCACAGGTTGCCGTGGGTGTGCACCGTGCCCTTGGGCTTGCCCGTAGAGCCCGACGAATAAAGCCAGAAGCCCGGGTCGTCCGCGCCGGTGGGCGCTGGTGCGGCCAACGGAGACGCACTGTTCAAGGCCGCCTCCAGATCGCGGGCGCCCGCATGCAGCTTGCCCACCGGCAGCGATACCAGCAGCGTGCCCACTTCGTGCGCGCTGCGCGCCATGGCCTCGGACAAAACAGGCAGCAAGGCCCCCGAAACCAGAGCAGCCTGCGCCCGGCTATGCGCCAGCATGTAGGCATAGTCGTCTGCGGTCAGCAGGGTGTTGACCGCCACCGGCACCACCCCTGCATACAGGCAGCCCAGAAAGCACACGGGCCAGTCGCTGGTGTCGTGCATCAGCAGCAGCACCCGCTCTTCGCGCCGCACCCCCGCCTCAGCCAGCACGCTGGCCAGCCGCCGGGCGCGGTCTTCCAGATCGCCATAGCTCAGGCGCCCCCGGTCGTCGATGTAGGCCGTGCGCTCGGTATGCGCCCGGTTCAGGTCGAACAGATGTTCGGCGAAATTGAATCGCTCTGGCAGGCTGGTCATGGGGATGTCTCCGTATTGTTCTGGGCAATTCACAGGCCTTGGCAGGCCTCATAGACCGAGCGATGCCAACACACCTGGGCTGGCTTGCACCGCACTGCGCTGGTGGTAAAAGTCGAGCGCACGCAAGCCGCCCAGCTCTGCACCACCACCAGCGCGCCCCGGCCCCCCGTGCTGCGACATGGGCATCACATTGCCGTGCCCTGTGTGAGTCTGCGCCACATCGGGTGTGACGACATGCACACGCCCGTGGCTCGCGGCCAGCTGCACGGCCGCAGCTGCCAAGGCTGCCTCGTCAGCACCAAACAGCGAGGTCACCAGCGATCCTTGGCCCCTGTGCGCCAGCGCCAGGGCATGGTCCAGGTCACGGTAGGGCAGTAACGTGGCGACAGGGCCGAATACTTCCATGTCATGCACCGCAGATGCCGCATCGGCATCGCGCGCACCCAGCAGCACCGGCCCCATGCAGGCCGCTACGGCAGGGTCGGCATCCACCAGCGGGCGTGCGCGGCCATCGTGCAGCAGGTCGGTGTGGGCGCTCAAAGCGGCCAGACCTTCGCGCACCGCGTGCAATTGCGCGGCGCTGACCAGGGAACCCATGCGCACGCTCTCGTTGCGCGGGTTGCCCACGCTGATGCCTGCGAGCTTGGCACCGATGGCCTCGGCCGCAGCGTCGTATACCGCAGCGGGCACCAAAATGCGGCGGATCGCCGTGCACTTCTGCCCGGACTTGACCGTCATCTCGCGCACCACTTCACGCACCAGCAGGTTGAAGGCATCGCTGCCCACGGTGGCGTCGGGCAGCAGGAGGGCAGAGTTCAGGCTGTCGGCCTCGATATTGGCCCGCACGGAGCGGTGCGCCACGGCCGGGTGCGACCGGATGACAGCCGCAGTTTCCGCCGAGCCCGTGAAGGAGACCACATCGAAAGGCTGCAGCTGGTCCATCAAGCCCGCAGAGCTGCCCGCGACGACCGACAGCGCCCCCGCAGGCAGTACGCCCGCATCGATCACATCCTTCACCATGCGCTGCGTGAGCCAGGCCGTGGCGGTGGCGGGCTTGACGATCACCGGGACGCCAGACAGCAACGCAGGCGCCGCCTTCTCCCACAGCCCCCAGGCCGGAAAGTTGAAGGCATTGATGAACAGCGCCACACCCCGCGTGGGCACCTGCAGGTGCTGCGACAAAAAGACCGGCTCCTTGCCCAGCTTGACCGCGTCGCCATCGCGCAACACCCGCACATCACCCAGCGCATCGCCCCACCGCGCATACTGGACCAAGGTGAAGATGCCGCCGTCGATGTCCACCGCCGAATCGTTCTTCACCGTGCCAGAGTTGGCGGTTGCAATGTCGTAGTAACTCTCACGGTGTGCCTGCAGTACCTTCACCACCGCCGCCAGTAGCGCGGCCCGCTCACGGTAGGTCATGGCGCGCAAGGCGGCGGCGCCGCGATCCCGTGCAAAGGCAAAGGCTTCCGGCAGATCCAGCCCCGTGCAATCGACGCGCACCAGCGCGTCGCCCAACACCGGGTCGCTGAGCACGGTGCCCGGGCCGTTTCCGGTTTGCCAGCGTCCAGCGGCAAAGTTGGCCAGGAGTTCAGTCATGCAGGTCTTTCAAAAAAGGGATCGGTATGGCGAGAAGCGCCAGAAAGGAGGGACCGCTTTAACGTGTGAACTGGATCTGCCCCTCCGGCAGCAGATAGAGCACCAGCGCACGCCCCTGGGCCACCGTGGGGCGGTGGGCGCTGGCCGGTGGATAGACGCACCACCCAGCGGGGTGCCCGTCGAAGGTGGCACCGGCCGTGAGCGGCATGATCAAATCGATTTCCCCCAGCGGATGGCTGTGGTGAGGGCCCGCAATGTCCTGCATGTCCACCACATCGACGGAAAAGCGATGCAGCGCATCGTCAGCCTTGAAGACGCGGCCGTAGCGGATGCCGCCACCTTCGCGGTCGCACAGCCACCCCTCTTCCACGCCCACCAGGCAGGCCGCCTTGAGCCCTGCATAGGCAGCGCTGTCAGGCCCATGGGTCTGGTTGAGCCAGTCCTGCAGTTCGGAATCCAGAGGTCGCCCGGCGATCTGCGCGGTCAGATCCACCAGGGCTTGATGAAATGCGGCTTTGTGGGGCATGGCTTCTCGGGGGCTAGGAAAATGGGGGCCCGCACACCTTTTTGATCTGTATCCTTGTGGATTTTTCAGATGCGCAGTATTTTGCTTGCACATGAACAATAGGTAATGCATGGCTGAATGTCAAGCACTATAGTGCATAAATTGTTTTCACCGAAGGGGTGGAAATGCGCCGTGGTGAAGCGCCCCAGAGCGCGCTCGACCTGCCACTACCCACCAATACCCGCCAATGGGCTGTAAGAACCTGTTCCAAGAAAGATGGGCATGACCGAACAAGAAGACGCAGAAACCGCGCTCTCCACGCGTGCCGACAACATGCCGGGGGCTGCGGAAGAGGCCAAGAACCCCCTGCTGGTCGCGCTGGGCGAGCGCGTGCGCAACCTGCGCGCACAGCGCGGCCTCACGCGCAAGGCCGTGGCGGTGGCGGCCGACGTGTCCGAGCGGCATCTGGCCAACCTCGAATACGGCACCGGCAACGCGTCCATCCTGGTGCTTCAGCAAGTGGCAGGCGCCCTGCACTGCTCGCTGGCCGAGCTGGTGGGCGACTTCACCACACGCTCGCCGGAATGGCTGCTGATCCGGGAGCTGCTGGAGCACCGCAGCGAGCCCGAGCTGCGCCGTGCGCGGCTGGCGCTGAACGAACTGTTGAGCGGCGGTGGCAGCGACACGGCACGCCACAGGCGCATCGCACTCATTGGCTTGCGGGGCGCGGGCAAATCCACCCTGGGCCCCCTGCTGGCGCGCGACCTGGACGTGCCCTTTATTGAGCTGAGCCGCGAGATCGAAACCCTGGCGGGCTGCAGCGTGCGGGAGATCCACGACCTGTACGGCACCACGGCCTACCGCCGCTACGAACGCCGCGCCCTCGAAGAAACCGTGCAGATCCACAGCGAAGTGGTTATCGCCACGCCCGGTGGCATCGTCTCGGACCCCGCCACCTTCAACGAGCTGCTCGCGCACTGCACCACCGTGTGGCTGCGCGCCGCACCCGAGGAACACATGGGCCGCGTGCTGGCCCAGGGCGATATGCGCCCCATGGCCGCCAGCAAGGAGGCCATGGACGACCTGCGCCGCATCCTGGAAGGGCGCGCGGCCTTCTATTCCAAAGCCGACCTCACCATCGACACCTCCGGGAGCAGCCTGGAAGACAGCCTGCAGCAACTGCGCGCCGGAGTGCGCAAGCTGATGACCGCCCGGCCAGGCTGACCTCCTCCCCACCACCAGCCCACAGCCTCGAAGCTCTCTGGGGCTGCCGCCGCGTGGTTTCAGAAAAATCCGCAGAAAACAGCGACATGCATTGACTTGCCTATTGATATGCATGATGATGCACATCAACGATGCATTTAATGCACTATTATTCCTGTTAGCAGATGGATGGAGACCCCATGACCACACCCGCCCCCACCCGCGTGGACTACCGCACCGATCCCACCCAATACCGCCACTGGGCGCTGGCCGTAGACGGCCCGGTGGCGCGCCTGTCGCTCGACATCGCCGAAGACGGTGGCATCCGCCCCGGCTACAAGCTCAAGCTCAACAGCTATGACCTGGGTGTGGACATCGAGCTACACGACGCACTCAACCGCATCCGCTTCGAGCACCCCACGGTGCGCACAGTCATCGTCACCAGCGCCAAGGACCGCATCTTTTGCTCGGGCGCCAACATCTTCATGCTGGGTGTCTCCAGCCACGCCTGGAAGGTGAACTTCTGCAAATTCACGAACGAGACGCGCAACGGCATCGAGGATTCGTCCAAACACTCGGGCCTGAAGTTCGTCGCCGCCGTGAATGGCGCATGCGCGGGCGGTGGCTACGAGCTGGCCCTGGCCTGCGACGAGATCGTGCTGGTGGACGACCGCTCGTCGGCCGTGTCTTTGCCTGAAGTGCCGCTGCTGGGCGTGCTGCCCGGCACTGGCGGCCTGACCCGCGTGACCGACAAGCGCCATGTGCGCCACGACCTGGCCGACATCTTCTGCACCAGCGTGGAAGGTGTGCGCGGCCAGCGCGCGGTGGACTGGCGCCTGGTGGACCGCATCGCCAAGCCCGCGCAATTTGCCGCCGCCGTCGATGAAACCGCCGCACGCCTGGCCGAAGGCAGCCCCCGCCCCACCAGCGCGCAGGGCGTGGCCCTGACCCGCGTGGAGCGCGAAGAAAGCGCCGACAGCCTGCGCTACGCACACGTCAGCGTGGACATCGACCGCACCCGCCGCACCGCCACGCTCACGCTGAAGGCCCCCACCGGCGCGCAACCCACGGACATCGCTGGCATCGAAGCCGCAGGCGCCGCCTGGTGGCCGCTGGCCCTGGCGCGCCAGCTGGACGACGCCATCCTGAACCTGCGCACCAACGAGCTCGATATTGGCACCTGGCTGCTCAAGACCGAAGGTGATGCCCAAGCCGTGCTGGCCAGCGATGCCGCGCTGATCGCGCACCAGGACCACTGGCTCGTGCGCGAAACCATTGGCGCACTGCGCCGCACCTTTGCGCGGCTGGATGTGTCGTCGCGCAGCCTGTTTGCGCTGGTCGAATCCGGCTCGGCCTTCGCAGGCTCGTTGGCAGAACTGGCGTTTGCGTCCGACCGCACTTACATGCTGGCCCTGCCCGATGATGCCGAGCGCGCACCCAAGATCACGCTCAACGAGTTCAACTTCGGCCTGCTGCCAATGGTGAACGACCAAAGCCGCCTGCAACGCCGCTTTTACGAAGAAGCCACGCCCATGGAGGCAGCCCGCTCGGCCGCCGGCAAGCCACTGGACGCCGATGCCGCGCTTGCGCTGGGCCTGGTCACCGCCGCCCCGGACGACATCGACTGGGACGACGAGATCCGCATCGCCATCGAAGAACGCGCGGCGATGTCGCCCGACTCGCTCACCGGGCTGGAGGCCAATCTGCGCTTTGCCAGCAAGGAGAACATGAACACCCGCATCTTCGGCCGCCTGACCGCCTGGCAAAACTGGATCTTCAACCGCCCCAACGCTGTGGGCGACAAGGGCGCGCTCAAGGTCTACGGCACTGGCCAGAAAGCTGGCTTTGATCTGAACCGCGTCTAGCCCCAACCCCGACCGTTCGGTTTTCCATCCAACGAGGAGACATCCATGAGCACCATCAACTACAGCGAGAAGATCCCCAACAACGTCAACCTCGGCGAAGACCGCACGCTGCAGCGCGCGCTCGAAGGCTGGCAGCCCAACTTCATCAACTGGTGGGACGACGTGGGCCCCGAGGGCTCCACCAACCACGAGGTGTACCTGCGCACCGCCGTGAGCGTGGACCCCAACGGCTGGGCGCAGTTCGGCCACGTGAAGATGCGCGACTACCGCTGGGGCATCTTTTTAAACCCCGGTGACACCAACCGCGAAATACACTTTGGCGACCACAAGGGTGAAAAGGCCTGGCAAGACGTGCCCGGCGAGCACCGCGCCAACCTGCGCCGCATCATCGTGACGCAGGGCGACACCGAGCCCGCCTCGGTCGAGCAGCAGCGCCACCTGGGCCTGACGGCGCCCAGCATGTACGACCTGCGCAACCTGTTCCAGATCAATGTGGAAGAAGGCCGCCACCTGTGGGCCATGGTCTACCTGCTGCACAAGCACTTTGGCCGCGATGGCCGCGAAGAGGCCGAGGCACTGCTGCAGCGCACCTCGGGCGACGTGGACAACCCACGCATCCTGGGCGCGTTCAACGAGAAGACGCCCGACTGGCTGGCGTTCTTCATGTTCACCTACTTCACCGACCGTGACGGCAAGTTCCAGCTGGCAGCGCTGGCCGAGAGTGCCTTCGACCCGCTGGCGCGCACCACCAAGTTCATGCTGACCGAAGAGGCGCACCACATGTTTGTGGGCGAAAGCGGCATCTCGCGCGTGCTCAGCCGCACCGCGCAGGTGATGAACGACCTCAAGACCGACGACCCCGCCCGGGTGCGCGCGGCCGGCGCCATCGACCTGCCTACCATCCAGCGTTACCTGAACTTCCACTACAGCGTGACCATCGACCTGTTCGGTGCCGACCAGTCCAGCAACGCCGCCACGTTCTATAGCTCCGGCCTCAAGGGCCGCTACGAAGAGGGCAAGCGGAGTGACGACCACATCCTCAAGGGCCAGACCTACAAGGTGCTGGAAGTTGTCAACGGCCAGTTGCAGGAGAAGGAAGTGCCCATGCTCAACGCCTTGAACGAGGTGCTGCGCGACGACTTCATCAAGGACTCGATGGCGGGCGTAGGCCGCTGGAACAAGGTGCTGGAAAAGGCCGGCATCCCCACGCGCCTGGCCGTGCCACACAAGGCCTTCAACCGCCAGATCGGGGCGCTGGCGGGCATCAAGATGTCACCCGACGGCCGCGTGGTGAGCGAAGCCGAATGGACAGCCCGCAAGGCCGAGTGGCTGCCCACGCCCGAGGACTTTGCCTTCGTTGCCTCGCTGATGGGGCGCGTGGTGGAGCCCGGCAAGTTTGCGGGCTGGATCGCGCCGCCGGTCATGGGCATCAACCGCCAGCCCGTCGATTTCGAATACGTGCGGTTTGGTTGATCCCCCTGAGCCGCTGCGCGTTTTCCCCCCGAAGGGGACGCCTCCAGCGGCCCGGCAAAGCCGGTTCCGCGGTGGCACTGGCATCAGGTCGCGCCACTGCTTACCGCTGCGCGCAATGGCTCAGGGACATGGCACCGGAACAACTGTTGGAAGAAGAATATGGGCATGACCACCACCACGCTGATCGACAACGGCATCCTGAAGCAGCACCTGATCGACCCCGAGATCTGCATCCGCTGCAACACCTGCGAGGCCACCTGCCCGGTGGGTGCCATCACACACGACGACAACAACTACGTGGTGCGCGCCGATGTGTGCAACGGCTGCATGGCCTGCATCTCGCCCTGCCCCACCGGCTCCATCGACAACTGGCGCACCATGCCGCTGGCGCGCGCTTACAGCATCGAAGAACAGCTCACCTGGGAAGAACTGCCGCCCGAACTCACGCCCGATGAACTGGCTGCCGAGGGTGTGGCAACGTCGACCTGCGATACAAAGCTGCCGTCCGCACCGGCTGCACCGACCACGCCCATGGAGCCGGGTACGCAGGCGTTCCGCTCGGCGCAATACGGCGCCACGGTGCCACCCTGGTCGGCCGCTCACCCCTACACCAACCTGTTCCCCCCGAGGAGCCCCACCACCGCCACCGTGGTTGGCAACTTCAACTGCACCGAGGCGGGCTTTGAGAGCGAGACGCACCACGTGGTGCTCGACTTCGGCAGCATGCAGTTCCCGGTGCTGGAGGGGCAGTCCATCGGCATCATCCCGCCCGGCACCGACGCGCTGGGCAAGGCGCACCACGCGCGCCAGTACTCCATCGCCAGCCCGCGCAATGGCGAGCGGCCCGGCTATAACAACCTGGCGCTCACGGTAAAGCGCGTGACCACCGACCACGACGGCAACGCCGTGCGCGGCATCGCTTCCAACTTCGTGTGCGACCTGAAAGTGGGCGATAAGGTCCAGGTGGTGGGGCCGTTTGGAAGCTCCTTCCTGATGCCCAACCACCCGCGCTCGCACATCGTGATGATCTGCACCGGCACCGGCAGCGCCCCCATGCGCGCGATGACCGAATGGCGTCGGCGCCTGCGCAGCAGCGGCAAGTTTGAAGGCGGCAAGCTCATGCTGTTCTTCGGCGCACGCACGCAGCAGGAGCTGCCGTACTTTGGCCCGCTGCAAAACCTCCCCAAGGATTTCATCGACATCAACCTGGCGTTCTCCCGCACCGCCGGGCAGCCCAAGCGCTATGTGCAAGACCTGATGCGCGAGCGCGCCGCTGACCTGGCAGCGCTGCTGCGCGACGGCAACAGCCACTTCTATGTCTGTGGCCTGAAGAGCATGGAAGAAGGCGTGGTTATGGCCCTGCGCGACATCGCCAGCGAAGCCGGCCTGGAGTGGGACGCTGTGGGCGCCGCACTCCAGCGCGAAGGACGGTTGCACCTGGAGACCTACTGAGCTGCATCGCCGCCGGTCCGTAGGCCGGCGGCACGGGAAGTGCGCTGGTGGTGGTGCGCCTCCAGGTTGGTCGGATTGCGCATCAAATTTTGAGTGCAATAGGGCCCTAGCGCTTGATGGATAATCGCAAACAGCTATTATTTTTATAGCATTTAAGCCATCCACCACGCTCGCAGCAGTTGCGCATAGTCAG
Source organism: Acidovorax sp. Leaf73 (assembly GCF_916855635.1). NCBI lineage: Bacteria > Pseudomonadati > Pseudomonadota > Betaproteobacteria > Burkholderiales > Comamonadaceae > Acidovorax > Acidovorax sp. Leaf73. The sequence goes on along the minus strand of NZ_CAKASI010000002.1, from coordinate 166,496 downwards.
GCGAGAAATGACCGGCGCACTTTAGCGCACGCGCCCCGCACTTCCCGCCAGCACAGCCAAAGCGCCACGCTGCACTATCCAGAAGAATCCCACGCACCTTTGCGCGCCTCGCAAGATGCAGAAACCTGGTGTGCGTTTGCTTACGGCAGATGGAAAAAGGACGACCCGCCTATAGGACAGGGACTACAGAAATTGCCCTGGTGCATTTTGAGAATGAATTCACACACGGCCCCCGTGTGCAATTTTTCTTTTCTTTCACCAGGAGATATCAATGTCCAGCAACAACCCTCAAGGCCAGAACCAGCACACCGACAACAACGACTCCCAGCGCAAGAACCAGGGCAGCCGACAGGCCGAGCAAAGCAACGACCCATCCGGCAACCGTCAGCAGGGGCAGAACGACCCTTCGGGCTCCAGCGGCAATCAGGGAAGCCGTGAGCAACATGGCGATTCTTCCCGCCGCACACCCCAGAACCAGCGCTGATCCGTCGAGCGGCGCCTTGCCGTGAGACTGATACAGGCCAAACGGGCGCACGCCAAGCCGCAAGCCGGCGGTGGGGCGTCCGCCTTGTGACCTCGGGCCGCGCTGCCTCCACCTCGGAAGCAGCGCGGCCTTACTTTTTGCCTCTGTTGCGGCCTTCATTCAGCGCGCCACACCACTGCGCTTCGTTTTTCTTTCATTCATTGAGCCAGCACCCTCTGCCATGAACACATCCAAAACGCCCCCTTCCGACGCAGCGGTCCACGCAACGGTCCAGAAGCAGAGGCGGATCCAGACCGAGCAGGACCGCCACGACACACACCAGCCTCCAAAGAGCAAGGCACAACCCACGCAGGGCAAAGGCAGTCCAGCGGCACCGGGGCCGGGTCACGCGGAATCGGCACCTCCGCTGCCCGACCAGCACCTCACCAAACCGGGCCTGGAGGCGGACATGGAACTCAAGCCCCAGTTCGAGGCAGCCCATTACCGGGGCAGCGACAAACTCAAAGGGTTCTCTACCCTGGTCACCGGCGGTGACTCGGGCATTGGCCGCGCGGTGGCCGTGCTGTTTGCCCGCGAGGGCGCGGACGTTGCCATTGCGTACCTGGCGGAACATGAAGATGCCGAGCAGACTCGCCAGCTGGTGGAGGCCGAAGGCGGCCGGTGCATTCTGATCCCCGGCGACGTCAAAGACGCTGCGTACTGCGCGGATGCCGTGCTGCAGGTGGTCACCGCTTTTGGCAAGCTCAATGTGCTGGTCAACAACGCGGCATTCCAGGAGCATGCGGCATCCCTGGAAGATCTGACGGCCGAGCGTTTTGACGAAACGTTCCAGACCAATATCTACGGCTACTTCCACATGGCCAAGGCAGCCCTGCCCCACCTGCACCGGGGTGACTCGATCATCAACACCGGCTCCGTCACCGGGCTGCGCGGCAGCAAGGAACTGATCGACTACTCGGCCACCAAAGGGGGCATCCATGCGTTCACCAAGGCCCTGGCCCACAACCTGGCCGACCAGGGCATCCGAGTGAACGCCGTCGCGCCCGGGCCGGTGTGGACACCCCTCAACCCGGCAGACAAGGCCCCAGAGGACATCGCGAAATTTGGCGCAAAGACCCACCTGGGACGCCCGGCCCAGCCTGAGGAGATTTCACCCGCCTACGTGTTCCTTGCGGCACCATGCTGCTCCAGCTACATCACCGGCACCGTGCTGCCGATCACGGGCAATGCCGGAGACGGCGCGTGAAGAGAGCACCGCCGCGCGTCACGCCAGATCCCGGGTAGCCAGCGGTTCAATCCCGGCCCATTCCTCATCAGTGAACAGGCGCGAGCGGGTATGGAAAGCCTTGCCGGTGCTGCCTTCCAGCGAAAACGTGCCGCCGTGCCCGTCGATCACATCCAGGATGAGCTGCGTGTGCTTCCAGTATTCGTACTGCGATTTACCGATGTAAAACGGCGCACCGCCCACATGCCCCAGCAAGACATCCCCCGCCCCAATGGTCAGATCGGTAGGCAGATAGCAGTTGGCGGCGCTGTTGTCGCAGCAGCCACCCGACTGGTGGAACATCACGCTGCCATGCTGCGCCTGCAGCTGCGCAATCAGCGCAAGCGCTGCGTCGGTGGCGATGACTCTTTCGACCATGGTGCTCTCCTGATGTGCCAACGCAAAAACTGCTGCAGAGCGACTCTGCCGCAGCGCCACCAGCGGTTCACAGGCCGTTCCTGGCTAGGCGTCTCTCCCGCAGACAGTAGCAACGCTACGGCAAGAGAGAGCAACGACGCCAGGGACGGTCTGTGGACCGCCACCCCGATCAGAAGAAGCCGAGTTTGTTTTCTGAGTAGCTCACGAGCAGGTTCTTGGTCTGCTGGTAGTGGTCCAGCATCATCTTGTGCGTCTCGCGCCCGATGCCCGATTCCTTGTACCCACCAAACGCTGCGTGCGCCGGGTACGCGTGGTAGCAGTTGGTCCACACGCGCCCGGCCTTGATCGCGCGGCCCATGCGGTAGGCCACGTTGCCGTTGCGGCTCCACACCCCGGCGCCCAGGCCGTACAGCGTGTCGTTGGCGATCGCCAGGGCCTCGGCCTCGTCCTTGAACGTGGTCACGGCCAGCACGGGGCCGAAGATCTCCTCCTGGAAGATGCGCATCTTGTTGTGGCCCTTGAACAGCGTGGGCTGCACGTAGTAGCCGCCTTCCAGGTCGCCGCCCAGGTGGGCCTGGCCGCCACCGGCCAGCACTTCGGCGCCTTCCTGCTTGCCCAGGTCGAGGTACGACAGGATCTTGGTGAGCTGCTCCTTGCTGGCCTGCGCGCCCATCATGCTGTCGGTGTCGAGCGGGTTCTGGTGCTTGATGGCGGCCACGCGCTTCAAGACACGTTCCATGAACTTGTCGTAGATGGATTCCTGGATCAGCGCACGCGACGGGCAAGTGCAGACCTCGCCCTGGTTGAACGCGAACAGCACCAGGCCTTCGACGGCCTTGTCCAGGAAGGCGTCGTCCTTGTCCATGATGTCGGCGAAGAACACATTGGGGCTCTTGCCACCCAGCTCCAGCGTGGCGGGGATGAGGTTGTTGGCGGCGGCCTGCGCGATCACGCGGCCGGTGCTGGTGGAGCCGGTGAAGGCGATCTTGGCAATGCGCTTGCTGGTGGCCAGCGGCATACCCGCCTCGCGGCCGAAGCCGTTGACGATGTTGAGCACGCCGGGCGGCAGCAGGTCAGCGATCAACTCGGCCAGGATCAGGATGGAGATGGGCGTGGACTCTGCAGGCTTGAGCACCACGCAGTTGCCCGCGCCAATCGCAGGGGCCAGCTTCCAGGCCGCCATCAGGATGGGGAAGTTCCACGGAATGATCTGGCCCACCACGCCCAGCGGCTCCTGGATGTGGTACGCCACGGTGTTCTCGTCGATGTTGGAGAGGGCGCCTTCCTGCGCGCGCACGCAGCCTGCAAAGTAGCGGAAGTGGTCCACGGTGAGCGGGATGTCGGCGTTCAGCGTCTCGCGGATCGCCTTGCCGTTGTCCACGGTTTCGGCATAGGCCAGCAGCTCCAGGTTCTGCTCAATGCGGTCGGCAATTTTCAGCAGGATGTTGCCGCGCGTGGCGGCGTCGGTCTTGCCCCAGGCATCGGCAGCGGCATGCGCGGCGTCCAGCGCCAGCTCGATGTCTTCGGCAGTGGAGCGGGCGGCCTGGGTGTAGACCTTGCCGTTCACGGGCGAGATGACATCGAAATACAGGCCCTTGACCGGGGGCACAAATTGGCCGCCGATGAAGTTGTTGTACTGGGGCTTGTAGGCGATCTTGGCGCCAGCGGCGCCGGGGGCTGCGTAAACGGTCATTTTGTCTGTCTCCGGTGGATTTGTGGACATCTGGTCGGCACACCGCGCCGCCAGATAGAGGACATGACTCAAAACCCGTGCCAACCTGCCCCACCTGCTAAGTGTTTGATTTTTATGGCTTTGTTTGCGCGTCCGCAAGAATGCACAACCCATCGGCCGCTAAGGTGTCCGCTCCAGAACGCGACACCTGTCACGAAATGGAACAGTTGAAGCGGCCCCTCAGCGCTTGCTATTGCCCTGGCCTCTGGCCACCGCCATACTGGCTTTCAAACAGGGCGCGTTCATGACGCCCGGGCAGGAGACAAACACCATGCGATCCACTTCCACATCTGTGGCACTGCGGCAAGCCCGCCAGCACCTGCTGGAATCAGGCCAATGCCCCATCGGCCTCGTGGACGAGCGCCTGGCACGGTCGTGGCAGCGCAGCCTGGACAGCGGCCTGCTGCCCACCGGGCGACTGGGCAACCCCGACAACCTGGAACACCAGGCCTTGCGGCAGTTGCGCGGCCACCACCAAGAGCTGCTGGCGCATTCGCGCCCCGTGATGGAGTACCTGTTTGAGCAGGTACGCGACAGCCAGAGCGTGGTGGTGCTGGCCAGCCCCTGCGGCACGCTGGTGGACACCTGTGGTGACGCCTACTTTCTGGGCAAGGCCGAACGGGTGGCTCTGACCAGCGGCGCCTCGTGGCACGAAAAGCAGCGCGGCACCAACGCCATCGGCACCGCGCTGGCCGAAATGGCGCCCGTGGAAGTGCACGGCGCAGAACATTTTCTGGAGCGCAACGGCTTTCTGACCTGCGCCGCCGCACCCATCCTGTCTGCCACCGGGCAGATACTGGGCATTCTGGACATCTCCAGCGAACACAGCCGGGGCAACCCCCACACGCTGGGGCTGGTCAGCACCGCCGCCCACATGATCGAAAACCGGCTGCTGGTGTCGAGCAGCCAGCGCCATGTCCGCCTGCACCTGCACACGCACCCCGAGGGCATTGGCACCGTGGCCGAAGGCATCGCGCTGGTGTCGGAAGACGGCTGGCTGGTGGGCGGCAACCGCAGTGCGCTGGCGCTGCTGCGCATTTCGGTGGCGCAGCTGGGCAGCATCTCGCTGGACCAGATCCTGAACGTGGACCTGCAAGAGCTTCTGGCGCGCCACCACCGCCGACCCGACGCGCCGCTGTCCTTGCGGCGGCACGATGGCGCCCCGCTTTTTGGGCTGCCAGTGCCCGACAAGCGCACGGTGCGGACCCTGGCGCCATCCGCGCCCGCCCGCCCGCCAGAGGATGCGCTGGCCCAGCTGGACACCGGCGATGCCCGCTGGCGCGCAGCGGCCGCCAAAACACGGCGCATTCTGGGCAAGCCCATCGCCCTGCTCATCCAGGGCGAATCCGGGGTGGGCAAGGAGTGGTTTGCGCGCAGTGCACACCAAAGTGGCCCGCGCCGCGACGGCCCCTTCATTGCCATCAACTGCGCCGCAATGCCCGAGTCGCTGATCGAGTCCGAGCTGTTTGGCTACAGCCCCGGCGCGTTCACCGGCGGCCGGCGCGAGGGGCGCCTGGGCCTGCTGCGCGAAGCCCATGGCGGCACGCTGTTTCTGGATGAGATTGGCGACATGCCACTGGCCCTACAGACGCGGCTGCTGCGCGTGCTGCAGGAGCGGCAGGTGGTTCCACTGGGCAGCGCGCAGCCGGTGGCCGTGGACTTTGCACTCATCTGCGCCTCCAACCGCAAGCTGCGCGAAGAGGCGGAGCAGGGGCGGTTTCGCACCGACCTGTACTACCGGATCAACGGTCTGGCGGTCGAGCTGCCCCCCCTGCGCGAGCGCACCGACTTCGAAGCGCTAAGCCATCGCATGCTCCAGGACATTGAACCCGCCCGCCCCCTGCGCCTGGACCCTTCGTTGACGGCAGCGCTGGAAAAATACCGTTGGCCGGGCAATCTGCGCCAATGCGCCAGCGTGCTGCGCACCGCCTGCGCCATGCTGGACGCGCACGAGGAGATGGTGGAATGGCACCACCTGTCGGATGACTTTCTGGAAGAACTGCAAAGCGCGGATCGTTTTTCCACGCCCTCCACTACGGAGCGCCCTCCGCAAAACCTGGATGAGCTGTCCCAATCGGCCATCCAGCAGGCGCTGGAGAGCTGCCGGGGCAACATGAGCCACGCAGCGCGCACCCTGGGCATCAGCCGCCAGACGCTGTACCGCAAGCTGGCCCTGCGCAAGGAGCGGCTCGCCGCCCCTGATGTGCAGCACTCCGCCCGGGGCTTGTTGTCAGGGCGCTGACGTTCAGGCCAGCATCAGGCGCTGGCCCGCATGCTGCCCCGATTCCAGTGGCTGGGCAACGCCGGAGAGCTTGAACGTTGCGACCGTTTCCACCAACATCCTCGACTGGGTGCTCAGGCTGGAGGCTGCTGCGGCCATCTCCTCCACCAGCGCTGCGTTTTGCTGGGTGGCCTGGTCCATCTGGTTCACCGCCACATTGACCTGATTCACCCCTTCGCTTTGCTCGGTTCCGGCCGCGCTGATTTGCGCCACCGTCTCCGTCACCCGCTCAATGGACGAGACCACCTCTTTCATGGTCTGCCCGGCGGTGCCGACCAGCACGGTGCCAGCCTCAACCCGCTCGACACTCGTGGCAATGAGCGTTTTGATCTCCTTGGCGGCCTCCGCAGAGCGTGCCGCGAGGCTGCGCACCTCCGAGGCCACCACGGCAAAACCCCGTCCCTGCTCACCCGCCCTGGCAGCCTCCACGGCCGCATTCAGGGCCAGGATGTTGGTCTGGAACGCGATCCCGTCAATGACACCGATGATTTCGGAAATCTTCTTGGAGCTTTCGTTGATGCCGCTCATGGTGTCCACCACTTTCGACACCACATCGCCCCCTTGCTTGGCCACCGTGGATGCACTCTGGGCGAGGGCATTGGCCTGGCGTGCATTCTGCGCATTGTTTTGCACCGTGGAATTGAGTTCCTCCATGGCGGCAGCGGTCTGCTCCAGCGCACTGGCCTGGTTCTCCGTCCGGGTGGAAAGGTCGCTGTTGCCGATGGATATCTGCGCGCTGGCCGCCGCCACGGTTTCCGAACCACTGCGCACCTGGCTGACGATGCGGGTCAGCGAGTCCTGCATCACGGCCAGCGCTGCCAGCAGGGGGCTGAATTCATCCTGCGACGCATCCACCACCGCCGTGGTGAGGTCGCCATTGCGCACGCGGTCGGCCACGGCTTGTGACTCGGCAACCCGGCGCAGGAGGGTAGCGCCGATGTGCCACGAAAACAGCAGCAACCCGATAGCCACCACCACGACGGAGCTCACCAGCGCACGCAAGGTCAGCTTGACGTCCCGCCCAATCTCGGCAAGGCTGGCATCGAGCAGCTTGGACTGGTGTTCCTTCTCCTTGGCAAGAACGGCCAGCACCACATTGCGCGTAGGTATCGTGGACGCGACCAGGAAGTCAAACGCTGGCTCCTTCTTTCCTTCCTTGATCAACTGCAGGTTCTGTTCGGCAACCCGCCAGAAAGCTTCCAGTCCTTGGGTCAATTCGGCACTCAGTGCCTTTTCCGATGCCGAATTTACTGCTTGCTGGAAGCCCGCAAGGTCTTTGTCAATCAGGCGCCTTTTCTCGCCGATATCTGCGAGCGTGGCGGCCAGGTCTTCGGGTGTGCGGACCAGGATGGCATGGCGAACCTGCAAGGAAACCCGGGTGACGTTCAACTCCATGGCACTGGCCTGAAGCTGGCGCGGCACCTCTTCCCGAGCCACCAGTTCGGTCTGGTGATTGACCTCACCCAGATAGATCCAGGCCAGTACGGCGATCCCGGCCAGTCCTGCAATCAGCAGGAAGGAAATGGCATGAAGACGTCTGGCAATGCTCATGGTGTCACCTCTGCAAGGAAGAAATCTGCGTTGCGGCGGCGCTCTAGCACTGCCCCCTGGGCTTCGTACCAATTGCGACAATTTGCAACGAACCGGGCATCTTGGCGGATTGAACGCGCTTCTCGAATGCGGGTCAATGGGGCCGCCCCTGCATGGCGGCAAGCGGGTCTTCAGGGGTCACAGGGCGAGGGGCTATGCTTTACCCATGAGCCCCCGCAAGACCTTGTTGATCGTTTACCACTCGATGACGGATGGCACGCGCCAGATGGCAGATGCAGCACGGGCAGGCGCTTGCTCCGACAAGGATGGGGCCGTTCAAGTGCGACTGCTGCATGCCGCACAGGCTGGCGCCGCAGACGTGCTGGGCGCGGATGGGTTCATTTTTGCCACCCCGGAAAACCTTGCAGCCATCAGCGGACAACTCAAGGATTTTTTTGACCGCAGCTACTACGCCGTGCTCGACCACGTCAATGGCCGCCCCTATGCATGCCTGGTCTGCGCGGGCAGCGATGGGCACAACGCGGCCCGGCAGATGGAACGCATTGCGACCGGCTGGCGTCTGCGGGCCATCGCAGAGCCCCTCATTGTCTGCACCCACGCGCAGACGCCAGAAGCGATTCTGGCCAGGAAGAGCATCTGCAGCGATGAACTGGAACGCTGCCGAGCCTTGGGCGAAGCGATGGCGCAGGGTTTGGCGCTGGGCGTTTTTTAGGCGGGCCACTGCGCCCAGAAACCTGGTGGGCTAGGCTCAGCGCACCACCTGAAACGCGGCACGCGCCGCCGAGTCCCGCTCCAGCTGGCGTGCAATATTGCCGCAGACCAGATCACACAAGGCATCGACCGACTCATCGGTCAGCCGGTAGTACACGCTGGTCCCGCGCCCCTCGCGGGCCACAAGGCCGTGTTTGGTCATCAACGACAGATGCCTGGAGACATTGGCCGCCGTGTAGCCACATTGCTGCGCCAGGTCTCCCACGTTTTTCTCTCCGTCCCGCAGCAAATTGAGGATGCGCAGCCGCGTGGGTTCGGCAAGAACCTGGAAGTAGGCAGCGACCTGCTCAAGGGCTTCGGGGGGCATTTCTTTCATCGCGGGATCTCCGTGCATTGGGAACACATGATACATTATTGACTAATTAGCTGATTAGTTAAATAATCAATCTCACAAAGATTCCCTGGAGCCGCCATGAAGTCCCTGACCCTGTTGACCGCAGCGCTTTCCCTGGCCGTGTCCGGCGCCTGGGCGGCCGGCGACACCGCTGCGCAGCCGGTCGCCACCTTTACCGTCAAGCCCGCTGCCGCCCAGCTGGCGAGCAGTGTGGACGCCCAGGTCGAGGCCGTGCGGGACGCCACCCTCTCCGCCCAGGTACAGGGTGCGGTGATCAGCCTCTCTGCCAAGGCGGGCGACCGCGTTACGGCGGGCCAGGAGCTGGCACGCATTGATGCGCTCGCAGCGCAACAGAACGCCGCTGCCAGCGCGGCCCAGGTGGACGCCGCGCGCGCCGCCCAAAACGTCGCGACCAAGGAATACGAGCGCCAAAAGCAGCTGTTCCAGAAGCAGTACATCAGCCAGGCCGCGCTGGACCGGGCAGAGGCCCAGTGGCGCGCCAGCCAGTCGCAGGTGCAGGCCCTGCTGGCGCAGGCAGGTGCGGCCACCACGCAATCGGGCTTCTACGTCATCAAGGCGCCTTTTGCGGGCGTGGTGGGCCATGTGCCCGCCACCCTGGGCGACATGGCAATGCCGGGCAAACCCCTGCTGACCGTGTACGACCCTTCGCTGATGCGCGTTACCGCCCATGTCGGGCAGCAACAGGCCGCCACGCTGCGCGATGGAGGCACTGGCGAGCTGCAGGTCGAAATTCCGGGGGTCTCCGCTTCGCGCATCGCGGTCCCGGCATCCAAAGTGCAGGTGCTGCCCACCGTGGATGCACAAAGCCACACGGTGCAGGTGCGCGTAGAGCTTCCAACCAGCGTGGTGGGCGTGGCACCCGGCATGTTCGCCCGCTTGTGGCTGGACGCTGGCAAGGGCACTACCTCACCGACAGCCGCTGCCGTGGGCCCGCTGCTGGTACCCGCCAGTGTGGTGGTGCGGCGCGCGGAAATGACGGGCGTCTACGTGCTGGACGGCCAGGGCCGGCCGCTGCTGAGGCAGGTGCGCCTGGGGCGGCCCGCTGGCGACATGGTGGAGGTGTTGAGCGGCGTGCGCGCAGGCGACCGCATTGCACTCCAGCCCCAAGCTGCTGCCAAGGTGCGCTGACATGAGCACCCCCAAAAATCCTTCTCCGCTCGGAATCTCCGGGCGCATCGCCGCCTTGTTTCAGGGCGCGCAAATCACACCCTTGCTGGCTGTGGTGGCGTTTTTGCTCGGCGTGTTTGCCGTGCTGGTCACCCCCCGCGAGGAAGAGCCCCAAATCGACGTCACCATGGCCAATGTCATCGTGCCGTTCCCCGGTGCCTCCGTGGCAGATGTGGAGCAAATGATTGCGACGCCCGCCGAACAGGTGCTGTCGCAGATGCAGGGCACGGAGCACGTAACCTCGGTGTCCCGGCCCGGCGTGGCGGTGATGACGGTGCAGTTCAAGGTGGGCGTGCCACGCACCGAGGCGCTGGTGCGCCTGCACGACACCTTGCGCAGCAATGCCGACTGGCTGCCCAAGGGGCTGGGGGCCCTGGACCCGATCATCAAGCCCAAGGGCATCGACGACGTGCCCGTGGTGACGCTCACCCTGCACAGCCGCGACGAAACCTCCGGTGCCTTTGCGCTGGAGCGCGTGGCCCACAGCCTGGAGGCCGAGATCAAGCGCGTGCCCGGCACCCGCGAAGTGCAGACTCTGGGCGGCCCGGGCCGCGCCGTGCTGGTGCGCATGGACACCAACCGCATGGCAGCCACCGGCACCACAGTGGACGACCTGCGCCGCGCCTTGCAGTCGGCCAACATGGGGCTACCCGTGGGCGAGCTGCTGGGCGGCGACCGAACCATTCAGCTGGACAGCGGCCCCGTTCTGGCGCGCGCCGATGAGGTGGCCGACCTCATGGTGGGCGTGCGCTCGGGCAAGCCGGTGTTCCTGAAAGATGTGGCCGATGTTCAGGACGGCGCCTTGCCCGCCAGCCGCTACGTCTGGCATGGGGTTCCACGGCGCACCGCCAGCACCGCCAGTACCAGCGGCGAAGCCCCGCAGAGCGCCGTGGACGAATACCCGGCCGTGACCCTCACGGTGACCAAGAAGGCGGGAGAGAACGCCATCGACGTCGCCAATGCGGTGATGCAGCGGGTCGAACAACTGCACAACACCGTGATTCCCGACGGCGTGGAGGTGACGGAAACCCGCAACTACGGCGCCACCGCCAACGACAAGGCCCAAAAGCTCATCCAGAAGCTGCTGTTCGCCACAGCGTCGGTGGTGGCACTCGTCTTCCTGGCCCTGGGCCGCCGCGAGGCCGCCATCGTGGGCGTGGCCGTGGTGCTGACGCTCACGGTGACGTTGTTTGCGTCCTGGGCTTGGGGCTTCACCCTCAACCGGGTATCGCTGTTTGCGCTGATTTTCTCGATCGGCATCTTGGTGGACGACGCCATTGTGGTGGTGGAGAACATCCACCGCCACCAGCTGCTGCACCCCGGACGCAGCCTCAAGGACATCATCCCCCACGCGGTGGACGAGGTGGGTGGCCCCACCATTTTGGCCACATTCACCGTGATTGCTGCCCTGCTGCCCATGGCGTTTGTGAGCGGCCTCATGGGCCCCTACATGAGCCCCATCCCCATCAACGCCAGCATGGGCATGCTGCTGTCGCTGGCCGTGGCGTTCGTCATCACCCCCTGGCTGGCCCGGCTGTGGATGAAGGAGCACACTGGCCATCCACCAGGGCATACCAGTCCGGTGCACAGTGGGCTCAGCGCTCGCATCGCGCCCACCTTCGAGCGGGTTTTCAGCCCCTTGCTGGATGACACCCAAGGCCGGCGCAATCGCCGCTGGCTGGGGCTGGGCGTGGCGGCACTCATTGCCTTGTCGGTCGCTTTGCCGGTGCTCGGATGGGTGCAGCTCAAGATGCTGCCCTTCGACAACAAGTCCGAGTTTCAGGTGGTGGTGGACATGCCTGCGGGTACGCCAGTTGAGCACACCGCCGCCGTGCTGCACGAGCTGGGCGCACACCTGGCCACCGTGCCCGAGGTGACCGACTACCAGGCCTACGCAGGCCTCTCCGGCCCCATCAACTTCAATGGACTGGTGCGGCAGTACTACCTGCGCTCGGGGGGCGAAGTCGGTGACATCCAGGTCAATCTGGTGGACAAGCAACACCGCAAGGACCAAAGCCACGCCATTGCCATGCGGGTGCGCCCCGCCTTGCAAGAAATCGGCAAGCGCCATGGCGCCAATGTGAAGGTGGTGGAAGTGCCTCCCGGCCCGCCTGTGCTATCGCCCATCGTGGCCGAGGTGTATGGCCCCGAGGCCGATGGCAGGCGCGAAGTGGCGCGTGCTGTGCGCGCCGCGCTGGCCGCTACCGAAGGCATTGTGGACGCCGACGACAGCAGCATTGCCGACGCCCCCCGCAAGCTGCTCATCGTGGACCGGCGCAAGGCGTCCCTGCTGGGCATTCCCCAGCAGGCCATCGTGAGCGCGCTGCATGCGGGGCTGAGCGGCGAAGCCACCACCTGGCTGCGCGACACCAGCAAATACCCGGCGCCCGTGCTTTTGCAATTGCCCGCAGAAAGCCACGGCGACCTGGAGGCACTGTTGCGCCTGACGGTCCGGGGTTCGCAAGGCCAGTTGGTCCCCATCCGCGAGCTGGTCACGGTGAGCGACACCCTGCGCGAACAGCCCGTGTATCACAAGGACCTGTTGCCGGTGAATTTTGTGGTGGCCGACATGGCGGGCCGTGTCGACAGCCCGCTGTACGGCATGTTCCAGGCGCGCAGCGCGATTGCCCGCATCGTGGCGCCTGATGGCGGATCGGTGCAGGAATACTTTGTCCGCCAGCCTGCGGATGCCCTGCGGGGCTACGCCATCAAATGGGATGGCGAATGGCAGATCACGTTTGAGACCTTCCGCGACATGGGCGCTGCCTACGCGGTGGGCCTGATCCTGATCTACCTGCTGGTGGTGGCGCAGTTTGGCTCCTACCTCACGCCACTCATCATCATGGCGCCCATCCCGCTGACCATCATCGGCGTGATGCCCGGCCATGCCTTGCTGGGCGCGCAGTACACGGCCACCAGCATGATCGGAATGATTGCCCTGGCGGGCATCATCGTGCGCAACTCCATCCTGCTGGTGGACTTCATCAACCTGCAGGTGCGCGAGGGCGTACCCCTGAAGACGGCCATCGTCCACTCGGCCATCACCCGTGCACAGCCCATTGTGCTGACGGGGCTGGCGGCCATGATCGGCGCGTTCTTCATCCTGGACGACCCGATTTTCAATGGCCTGGCCATTTCACTGATCTTCGGCATCTTTGTTTCCACCGTGCTCACGCTCGTGGTGATTCCCACCCTGTACTACGCAGCGTACCGGGACCGCAGCGCGCGCAGCAGCACCAACGGTGCCGGTCCCGCCAACCCACCGGACAACAGCCCCTCAGAGGCTTTCGTTCACCACGGAGCGCAGTGAACAGCGCACCGAACGCACTGAACGAACGATCGGGCAACCATCCTTCAACCACAGGAGACAACCATGGCACATGTAGTGATTATTGGAGCGGGTATCGGGGGCATGCCGGCTGCGTACGAAATGCGCAGCAAGCTGCCACGCGAGGATCGGATCACAGTGATCAGCGCGGTGGACTACTTCCAGTTCGTGCCCTCCAACCCCTGGATCGCCGTGGGCTGGCGAAAGCGCGATGACATCGTCCTGCAGATCCGCCCCTTACTGGAGCGCAAGGGCATTGATTTCATCGCCCAACCGGTGAAATCCATCGATGCTCCGGGCAAAACCGTCATGCTGGAGGACGGAAGCACCGTGGCCTATGACTACCTGGTGATCACCACCGGCCCCCGGCTGGCGTTTGAGGAAGTGCCTGGTTCTGGCCCTCTGAACGGGCACACACATTCGGTGTGCTCCGTGGACCACGCCGAGCACTTCTGGCGCGACTACCAAAAGTTTCTGGAAGCCCCCGGCCCCATCGTCATTGGCGCCATGCCAGGCGCGAGCTGTTTTGGCCCGGCCTACGAGTTCGCATTCATCGTTGCAGCGGACCTGCGCAAGCGCAAGCTGCGCCACAAGGCGCCGATCACCTTTGTCACCAGCGAGCCCTACATCGGCCACCTGGGCCTGGGCGGCGTGGGCGACAGCAAGAGCATGCTGGAGAGCGAGCTGCGCAGCCAGGACATCAAGTGGATCCACAACGCGCGCACCACGCGGGTTGAGGCGGGCAAGATGTTTGTCGAACAGCTGGACGACAAAGGCCAGGTGCACCAGCAGCACGAGCTAGGCTTCAAGCTGTCGATGATGCTGCCAGCCTTCAAAGGGGTTGATGCCGTGGCGTCCGTGCCCGGGCTGTGCAACCCGCGCGGGTTCGTGTTGATCGACGAGCACCAGCGCAGCAAGGCCTACCCCCACATCTTCTCGGCTGGGGTCTGCGTTGCGATTCCGCCCGTCGAGGTGACACCCGTGCCCACCGGCGCACCCAAGACGGGTTACATGATCGAGACCATGGTCTCGGCCATCGTGCACAACATTGCCGCTGACATCGCGGGCCAGCCCGCCACCGCCACCGCCACGTGGAACGCCATCTGCCTGGCCGACATGGGGGACACCGGCGCGGCCTTTGTGGCCCTGCCGCAGATGCCGCCGCGCAACGTCAACTGGTTCAAGAAGGGCAAATGGGTGCACCTGGGCAAGATTGCTTTCGAGAAGTACTTCCTGAACAAGATGAAGTCGGGCAATTCCGAGCCCATCTACGAGAAGTACGTGCTCAAGCTCCTGGGCATCACCCGCCTGCACGAGCAAAAGCCCCATTGACCGGCGCGGGACCACGCCCCCACCCCCAGTTTCTATCGTTTCTTAACAAGGAGTTCATCATGACAACCTGGCAAATCGTTCGTTTGGTCGCAGGCACCTTCATCCTGCTTTCTCTGGCGCTGGGCATTCCCGGCAGCCCTGTTTTTGTGAGCCAGTGGTGGCTGGCCTTCACGGCGTTTGTGGGCGTGAACCTGCTTCAGAGCGGGCTCACCAAGTGGTGCCTGATGGAGACCATCTTGCGCAAACTGGGCGTGCGCCCAGGCTGCTAAGGAGGACCACGCCATGCGCAAACTCCTCCTGAGCGCTGCCTTGCTGGCCTGCGGCATGGGTGCAGCCCAGGCGGCAGATTTGCACGAGGCTTGGCTGGCCGCACGGCAGCAACACCCGGACATGGCAGCAGCGACGGCCACACGTGCCGCAGGCGAGGCCCGCCGCGTGCAGGCCAGCCGTTTGTGGAGCCCTTCCGTGACGGCCCAGGCCGCGGCAGGCGCGATGGGCTCACAGACCTCCGCCCAGGGGGCCGCGTTTTCCATGCCAGGGACGCCACAGACCTCTGGGGTGGGTTTTGACACCTCGGTCCGCAGCGGCCCGGGCACACGCTGGGGTGTGGAGGCGCGCATGCCGCTGTACAACCCCGAGCGCAGCGCACAGGGGCGCCAGCTGCTGCTGTCCGCCGATCTGGCAGAACTGCAGGCCGCCTCGGTGCAGCAACAGCTGATGCTGCGAACGGCCCAGCAATACTTCTCGGCCGTGCTGGCGCAGCAGCAGCGCGCGTTGCTACTGCGCCAGCAGGAGGCAACCGATCAGGCTCTCAAAGAGGCGCAGGACCGCTTTGCATTGGGGGACTCGCCGATCACGGATGTGCGCGAAGCCGAGGCGCGCGCGCAGGCCAACGCTGCACTGGTGCAAGCAGCCGATGTTGAGATGCAGATTGCGCGCCAAGCTCTGGCGCAGACCACAGGCTGGAATCCTGCGCAACTGCCCCCCCTGCACCTGCCCGCCTCGTCGGGCAACGAAACCACCGCCTTGCGCGATGGCAAACCCCTCGCGCCCCTGTCTCACTGGCTGGATCTCGCCGCGCGCGACAACCTCCAGGTGCGCACCCAGGCGCAGGCCCTCGCACTGGCCGAGCAAGAGGCAACCAAGGCGGCGCGTTTTGCCAGCACCAAGGTGGACCTGGTGGCCCAGGCGGGTGGCGACCACCTGTCAGGATCAGGCCGGTGGGGCTCGGCCAGCAACTCCGCACGCCAGTACATGGTGGGTGTGCAGATCCAGGTGCCGCTGTACACCGGTGGCCAACTTGATGCGCGCCAGCAGGAACTGCTGCGCATTCAAGACAAGGCACAGGCCGACCTCGACAGCGCCCGGCTTGCCGTCGCCCAGCAGGTACGCACCAGCTGGCTGCACCTGCAGGCTGGGGCCGCCCGGATCCAGGCCCTGGAGTCGGCGCTCAGGTCGGCCCAGGTTCGGCTGCAGGCGACCCAACTGGGTCGCCAGGTGGGCGACCGCACCACACTGGATTTGCTGCAGGCACACAATGACGCGATGCAGTCGCAATCCAACCTGCTGGGGCACCAGACCCGCATGGCGCAAGAACGCCTGCAGTTGATGGCTTTGGCGGGCCAGCTCGACGAGGCCGCGTTGCAAGCGGCCACCGACACAGCGCACATGCTGGCCCCGCCCACACCTTGAACGCCTCCAACCATGCCCTCATCCCTCACCCCGCCAGCGCCATGAACCCCCACCCCGCCCCCACGCTTCCCCTGGTCGTCGATGTCCGTTCGCCCGGCGAATTCGCAGCAGGCCATGTGGCTGGCTCCATCAACCTGCCGCTGGACAGCCTGGCCCAGCAAGCCGCTGCAGCGCTGCCGCACCGCGACCAACCGATGGTGCTTTGCTGCCTTTCGGGCGCTCGCTCGGGCATGGCAGTCCAGTGGTTACGCACGCAAGGCTATAGCCAGGTGTCCAATGGCGGCGGTGTGAGCAGCGTGGCCCTGCAGCTGGGCCGCCCCATCGAACGCGACTGATGGGATCAGGCGCTTGCCACCGCCACACTCGGAGCATTGTGTCCATCGAACCTGCAACAGGAGACCCCCGTGAAGCCCCAGATAGAAGCCTTCTTTGACGACGCGACCTGGACCGTGAGCTACGTGGTGTTTGACGAACCCGGGGGCCACTGCGCACTGGTGGATTCGGTGCTGGACTACGACGCAAAATCAGGCCGCACCCGCACCCATTCTGCGGATCGCCTGGTAGCTTTCGTCCAGAGCAAGGGGTTGACCGTGCAATGGATTCTGGAAACCCATGCCCATGCCGACCACCTGTCCGCCGCGCACTACCTTCGCAGCAAGCTGGGAGGGAAAATCGCCATCGGAGCCGCCATCACCCAGGTGCAAGAGGTGTTCAAAGCCATCTTCCACCTGGAGCCAGAGTTCCACCCGGATGGCCGTCAGTTCGACCACCTGCTGCACGACGAAGAAGTGTTTTCTATTGGCCACCTCGAAGCCAAGGCGCTGGCCGTGCCGGGCCACACCCCTGCGTGCATGGCGTACCAGATCGCAGACGCCGTGTTGGTGGGCGACACCCTGTTCATGCCCGACGTCGGTACCGCGCGCTGCGACTTCCCGGGTGGCAATGCGCACACGCTGTACCAGTCGGTGCGCAAGCTGCTCAGCCTGCCCGCACAGACCCGCCTTTTCATGTGCCACGACTACCCCCCCGCGGAGCGCGCCCCGGCCTGGCAGACCACGGTCGCCGATCAGCGCGCCCACAACATCCACGTGCACGACGGCATGACCGAAGCGGCATTCGTTGAACTGCGCACCCGGCGCGATGCAACGCTCGACATGCCCGTTCTCATCCTGCCCTCGGTGCAGGTCAACATCAGGGCCGGGGCGATGCCCCCGGCAGAAGACAACGGCATGACCTATCTCAAGATTCCCGTGAACGCGCTGTGACACGCTATCCACGAGCCCCCTCAGAAGATCCCGGAGATTTCCATGAGCAACGAACAAGTCACCGTTGAGCTGGTCCAGCAAAAGGACTACCGCTTTGACATCCATTTTGGCGGCACCGTCCCCCACCTGATCGGCGATGAACCCGCCCCGTTGGGCTCGGGCAAGGGCCCATCGCCGGTGCAGCTGCTTTGCGCAGCGGTGGGCAACTGCCTGAGTGACTCCCTGCTGTTTGCGCTGCGCAAATTCAAACAGTCACCGGAGCCCTTGCGCGCCACCGTGGTGGCCCAGGTGGGCCGCAACCCAGAGGGACGCCTGCGTGTGCTGCGCATGGACGCCACCTTGCAACTGGGCGTACCTGCCACACAACTGGAACACCTGGACCGCGTGCTGGGCCAGTTCGAAAGCTATTGCACGGTAACCCAGAGCGTGGGGCAGGGCATTCCCATCGTGCTGAAAGTGCTGGACGCCAACAACGCCGTCCTCAAATGACACCACGGCATATCCACCGTCACACCGTACTAAAGGAAACACCCGATGAAAACAGCCCACGATCTCGTGGCTGCGGCGAAAGCCCAGGTCCATGAAGTCCCCATCGACCAAGCCGATGAAGCCATCCGACTGGCCGATGTGCTCATCGACGTGCGTGAGGCCGATGAGTACCAGGCCGGACACATACCCGGTGCCATCCACGCCTCGCGCGGCGTGCTGGAGTTCAAGCTCAGCAGCACGCCTGCACTCACCTCGCGCGATCTGAAGGTGGTGCTGTACTGCAAGACCAGCGGGAGGGCCGCCTTGGCAGCCTGCGCCATGCGCGACATGGGCTACCTGCAGGTGCAGTCCATCGCAGGCGGCTTTGACGCCTGGGCTGCGGCGGGCAAACCCGTGGCGTCTCCCGAGCCACCGTCTTTCGACTGATTCGGTGGTGCATCAGCCATGCGCCACCTCCTGTGCAAGAAAGGTCCCGCCCCCGGGGCCCATGCGTAACCCAAAGGAATTGTCATGAACGTCAACGTTGGAACCATTGTTCGCGTGCTGCGCATCGTGGCAGGCTTGGTGCTGATTGCCTTGGCTGCCACCAACACTGTGGGATGGTGGGGCTGGTTGGGCGTTGTCCCCTTGGCCACCGGCCTGTTCCGCTTCTGCCCCGCCTACACACTGCTGGGCATCAACACCTGCCCCTTGAAAAAGTAGCCAGACGCGGCAAACGCTGCGCGTGCGGTGCAGGCATTTCCCGTACGTGCAGCACTGAGCACTTGTCTACGATCTAGCCGGAGATCGTGAACAGACGCTTCGACAATTTGGCCCCACACATCAGGCCGGGCCACCAACTGCGCACAACGGGCTGCGGAAGGGCTGGCGCCCCGTGCAAAGATCACCTGCACCACCACCGGCGGGTGCATCACCAAGGCTTTGACTGACGCTGAGCAGTTCCACAGCTCCACGCTTTCCCGGCGTCGCAGGCCCGGGCACCAGAGCTTCTCCCCGTAAAACCCAGTGGGTGAAATACGCCCATGGGCCTCCAATCCCTGCATACCCCCTCCCTGCGAAGCGCTTCTTGGCGTAGCAAATCAATTGTTTCAAATACTGGAACAGTTAGTTTGCGACTGGATAGTTTTTCTCTGAACAGCACCGGCGTACAGTTCAACCCATCGATGAGCCGAACCCGCAAGGCGACTCACCGAACCCGGTTTGAAGTAGTTTTCAGCATCCGCTTTTGGCGCTTTGTTCCGGCTTTTTTTGAGACGCTTTTTATCCAAGGATTTGCACCATGAACACGACTGCCCGTTTCCTCTCTATCGCCGCTGTTGCTGCTTTCGCCTCTTTCGGCGCCCACGCAGATGAAGCCGATGGCTCGCAATTTGCGCTCCAGTTCGACACCAACCGCACCCGTGCTGAAGTGCAAGCGGAAGCCGCCACGGTGGCCCAGACCCGCAGCCAGGAACCCGCTGGCTCGCGCGTGGTGACATACACCTCCACGGCTGACCGGGCTGCAGTGCGTGCCCAGGCAGCCGAAGCCCTGCGCACCGGCAAGATTCCCCACGGCGAATTCAGCGCCATGTAATTGACGCAGTTGCGGGCCTTCCCATGGCGGTGGCACTTCGCGGGTGCTGCTGCCATGGGGAGTGTTTTCCTCACTGTCAGGCAAGCAAACTGGGCTCCCACTGGGAGCCCTTTTTGTTGCTACACCTATGCCTCGGCAAGCAGCTGTCTATCCCTGCGCGTTTTGCGCATCCGGCGCGGGGACCGAGGATGAAGGCGGTTCCCACGGGGCTTCCTTCTTTGCTCTTGCCAGCATCTCCGAATCGCAACGCAATTATTCTGGGCAACTAAAGTCGTAACCCACTGCCAAGCATCCTTGCAGCCCAGGCGCCCTGCTCAACCAAGTGGCTGTCAACCTAAAGTCGCAAGCCCTTCCAAGAGCGCTGCAGCAATCACTCAAATACGGGTTCGATAAGTCAGCGCTTTCCGTTCGACAGTCTCAATTGCGGCCCACAGTGGCAGCTACCCCTACGGCGCTCCTGATCCATCTCACTGCACGCTCACGAACCTCAGGCGAGAACTTGTGCGTCTTCTTCATGGCTCAATCCTCTCAGAGTGTTGAGTCTCCTCAGAACCAGGGACGATTCACGTAGAGTCAATGCGCCCTTCTAAGTCGTGGTCTGCACATGCAGGCGACTGGACTTACAGCGGTGCAAGGCGTTGTAGTACTCCAGGCGCCGGCCGTTGGCGCCATAGGCGATGGATTCGATGCGCAAGAGCGGCTCTGGGGTCTCCAGCTGCAGCAGCCCGCAGGTCTCAGCATCGGGCAGCACGGCGTCAATCCAGCGCTCGGCGCGCACCAGACGCACACCGTACTGGCGGCGCAGCACGTCGTACAGCGAGCGGTCGTCCAGGCGCATGCGGTGCAGGCCGGGTGCCAAGTCGGCGGGCACCACCGTCTCGACCAGCAGGCGCAGCTCGCCGTCCACGCTGCGCAGCCGCTTCAAGGCCACCACCTGGGTATCGTCCGTGAGGCCCAGTGCGCTGATCTCCTGCGGAGTGGGGTCTCGCAGCTGCTGGGACAGGATCTGGGTGCGCACCGAGCGGCCTTTGCGCTCCATTTCGTCGGAGAAGCCGAGCACGGTGGAGACAAAATCCTCGTCGCGCTCGCGCGCCGCGACAAACGCGCCGCGGCCCTTGATCTTGTAGATCAGGTTGTTGCGCACCAGGTCGGCCAGTGCCTCGCGCACAACGATGCGCGAGATGCCGAATTGCTCGCCGAGTTCGGCCTCGGAGGGCAGCTTGGCGCCGATGGCCAGTTCGCCCTGCAGTATCTGCAGACGCAGGGCATCGCGGAACTGCGCCCACAGGGGCGATTCGGAGTTGCGGTCGAGCAGGGGCTGGAGTTCGGTCGGTGCATTCACGTCAGGACGGGCTCAGGGCCGGATGGATGGTCAATGGTGCATGGAAGGCCGGCGCTGCCGCATCGGTATCGGGCGCTGCCGTGGCCAGGCGCACGCCATGGCGTTCGCGCAGCGCGCTGGCGCAATTGTGCAACTCCTGCCGTTCGCGCCCGGCATCCCAGCCCAATGCCTGCCCGGCAATGCCGGCCATTTCGGCCAGCGCCGCGTCCGTGACGAGGCCACGGATGGCCAGCAGCGTGCGGCGGATCACCAGGTCGTCGAGGTGGATCACACCGGTTTCGGTGCACAGCCAGGCCACTTCCGCCACCGAGTAATCGGGGGCATGCTGCAGCGGCTCGTCACCCGCCACCTTGAAATGCTGGGCCATGCGCAAGGCCTGGGAGCCGTAGCGGCGCAGCAGCGCCTGGGCGCGGGCACGCGCCAGGCCAGCATCCTTGGCAATGCGGTCGATGAAGCGCTCGGTCGCCTGCGCGCCCTGTGGCATGTCGGTGCCGCCGCCAATGGGCAACTGCCGGGTCGAGGCGGTGCGCGCTCGCCCCAGCAGGCGCAGCACCTCGTCGGTGGCCTCCTCGGCCAGCGCGCGGAAGGTGGTCCATTTGCCACCCACCAACCCCACCACCGGGATGTCGCGCGATGGCGAGGGTGCATCGATCACCACCGAATGGTCGCGCGAGATCTGCCCTGGTTTGTCGGCGTCCGAGCGTGCCAGCGGCCGCACGCCCACATAGGTGTAGACCACGTCGCGGCGGCCGAAGGCCAGGTTGGGGAACACCTCGCCCAGCACGTCCAGCAGGTAGTCCACCTCGGCCGGCTCGGTGGCGATCTGGTCGGGGTCGTCCACCGGGATGTCGGTGGAGCCCACCAGCACCCGATCCAGAAACGGGTAGACGATGCATACGCGCCCGTCCAGCGCCTCAAAGTAAGCCATGCGCCCGCCCAGCGCGTCGCGCAGCAGGGGGTGGTCGAGCACCAGGTGCGAGCCCTTGGTGCCCATCACGCGCGGCCCCGCGCCGCCCAGCAACTCGGTGCTGCGGTCGAGCCAGGCGCCGCTGGCATTGACCACGGCATCGGCCGTCACCTGCACCACTTCGCCCGTGACTTCGTCGCGCAGCGTGAGGGTCTTGCCCGCACAACCCATCACACGGCAGTGGTTGCTGGCCGCCGAACGCGGCTGGTCGCGGCAGGCGTCGCGCACCAGCTCCAGCACCAGCCATTCGGGGTGGCTGATCCAGGCGTCGAAGAAGGTCGCCGTCCACCGCACGGCCGCGCGAAATAGCAGGCGGTCCGCCGGCTGCACACGGCTGATGTGGTGGTTGGGCATCACGCGCTGGCGACGGCCCAGCAGGTCGTACAGGCGCAGCCCAGCGGCCACGGCGAGCAGGCCGCGCGTGCGCTGGGGCGGCGTGCGGCCCAGGAACTTGAGCGCGCTGCTCATCAGCCCGCCAAAGAAGCTCGACAGCGGCACCACGGTCTTGAGCGGCTGCACCAGGTGCGGGGCGTTTCGCAAGAGCAGGTTGCGCTCGCGCGTGGCCTCGGCCACCAGCGAGAAGCTGCCGCTTTCCAGGTAGCGCAGGCCGCCGTGGATCATGCGCGAAGGCGCGCTGCTGGCACCGGCGCTGAAGTCGCCCTTGTCGACGATGAGGCAGTCCACGCCCTGCAGCGAGAGGTCGCGGAACACGCCCACGCCGTTGATGCCGGCACCCACGATCACGGTGGAGAAGTGGCGGCCGGCCACGGCGGCCGGGCGCACGAAAGGCAATGGTGAAAGCGGGCTCATGGCAAGGCCTCCACGCTCTGCGCGGGTGTGGTGGCAGGGGTGCAGGCAAGCGCTGGCAGTGGCGGGGCAGTGTCTGGCGATGTGCCCGCCAGATGGCCGAAGACAGGGGACATGGTGGCTATCAGTTCGTTGAAGGCGGCGTTGAACTCCGCATGGGCCCGCGCCTGGCTGGCGTCGGGTTCGACCGTGTCGCAGGGCGCGCGCAAGGGGTGGGTATCGATGCCCTGCGACATCGCGGCGTAGATCGCCGCACCGCGCGCACCGGTCTCGTCATCGGCACAGCGCTCCACCGGATGCCCGAGCAGGCCCGCGAGCAGGCGCACCAGGCGCGAGTCGCTGGCACCGCCGCCCAGCACGGTGGAGGCCGACACCGGCAGCCCCCCAGCCGCCAGGCGGGCCGTATGGCGCGCATGCAATGCAGCCACCGCATCGACCACGGCACGCGCCATGTCGCCGCGTGTGTGGTGGCTCTTGAGGCCGACAAAGCCAGCCGACACGCCAGCGCCGCCATTCACGAACGGCAAAAAGCGCAGGCCCCCGGCACCGAACGGCACCGACATCGCCAGATCGACCACGGCCCGCGCATCGGGCAGGCCCAGCACGCCGGCCAGCCAGGCGATGTTGGCCATCGACGAAGGGCTGTTCTCCATGTACAGGCGCCGCTCGCGCGGCCCGAAATTGACGACCGCCACCACGTCGGGACGGGGCCCCACCGCCGGGCCGATGACAGCATTCACGCACCAGGTGCCCAGCACCGACACCGCGCGGCCACGCTCTTCGGCGCGGATGGCCGTCATCGACGCCAGCAGGTCGATGGCGCCCATGGCCACGGGGATGCCCGCAGGCAGGCCATGCGCCTCGGCAGCCGAGGGCTGCAGCCTGCCGATCACCTCGCCGCTAGGCACCAGCGGCCCGAAGGCTTGCGGCGACAGGCCGGCGATGCCCGAGGCCGCAAAGGCCAGCGGCGACCAGGTGCCCGTGGCCACCGAGAGCAGGCCTGCGGTGCTGGCATCGCTGGCGTCGGTGGCGATCTCCCCCGTGAGCAGAAAGCCCACGTAGTCCTTGGCGAACATCAGGCGCTGCAGGGCGCCGCTGCGCAGCGCGCCGCTGCCCAGCAACTCGGCCGCGATCACGGTGGGCTGGCCCGGCCAGGGCTGGCAGCCGACGTCGGCGCGCAATTGCGGGCCATGGCTCTTTGCCAGGGACTCTGCCCGCGCGCCAGCGCGCTGGTCGGTCGAGGCCACGGCGCGGCCGCCGGCCAGTTCATTGCGGGCATCCAGCGCATACAGGCCCGCACCGTGCCCGGTACAGCCGATGGCTTGGACATCGGCCACCCGGTTGCCAAGCTGGTGCGCCACGTCGCGCAGCACGGCGGACAGGGCCAAGCGGATCATGGATGCGCCCACCTCGCAGCCGCCACCGGGCAAGCGGTCGTGCTGCAGGGGCAGGCGGGACAGGGCCACGGTGCGGCCGCTCGCGGCCTCCAGGGCCAGGGCTTTGAGGCTGCTCGACCCGAGGTCGATGCCGATCAGTAGTTGGGTCTTCATGTCATAACAGCTTCCGCCGAACCAGACGGCATATCCAGTAGTGTTTCCCCTAACTATCTGGCGATTCGATCCAAGATTACATTCTACCTGTCATAACAACTGTCGTGACAAAAAGCACCCCATCGCAGCCCTGGAGAAAGCAGCACCCCATGCTGCACCGTTCAACAAGAGGAGACAAAAAAATGAGGCGTAATTTCCTGAAGTCCGCAGCCGCCGCCGGTATCGGCCTGGCCGGCACCAGCGCATTCGCGCAGCAACCCGCAGCAGCCCCCGCTGCAGCGGGCGGCCTGCGCGGCAACCCCAGCGACGTCTACGTGATGAACGTGATGGTCTCGGGCGTGGAATACTGGTTTCCGGTCTACGAAATGATGAAGCAGTTGGGCCGCACGCTGGGCGTGCGCACCCGCTACACCGGCACGCCGGAGTACGACGTGAACAAGCAGCTGGCGTCGTTCGAGCAGGAGCTGGCCCGCAAGCCCGCCGGCATCCTGCTGCACCCCATGAACCCCGACCCGTTCATCGAACCCATCAACCGCGCCGCGGCGATGGGGATCCCGGTGGTCACCTTCGCAGCCGACTCGCCCAACTCCAAGCGCACCTCCTTCATCACCTCGGACAACGAGCGCGAAGGCGCGCAGGCGGCCGATGCGATCGCGGCATCCCTGAACGGCAAGGGCGAGTTCGCCGTGCTGGAGAACCCCGGCCAGGACAACCACGACCGCCGCATCGCCGCCTTCATCAACCGAATGAAGACCAAGCACCCCGGCATGAAGCTGGTAGGCCGCGCCGCGAGCAACCAGGATCCCAACAAGGCCTACCAGGCCGTGCAGAGCCTGGCGCAGGCCAACCCCAACCTGGGCGCCCTGTTCATGCCCGAGGCCAACTCGGCCCTGGGAGCGGCCCAGGCCAAGGTGGAGACCAAGAAGAACATCAAGGTGATGTGCTGCGACGTGAACGCCAAGATCCTGGACATGATCAAGTCCGGCGATGTGTTCGGCGCCATCAACCCCAACCAGGGCATGCAGGGCTACATGGGCATGATGATGCTGTTCCTGGCCAAGAACCCCGGCCTCATCGACCCGATGAACGACGCCAAGCGCAACGGCACCAACCCCATGGCCGTGCCCTTCCTGGACAACGGCCTGGCCGTGGTCAGCAAGGCCAACGCCGACGACTTCTACTGGGACAAGTACCTCGCCCGCCGCGGCACCAAGGGCATCAGCGAGTGAGCACCACCACCATGGGCGCTCCCCTGCTCGCGCTGCGTGGCATCTGCAAGCGCTTCGGCGCTTCGCATGCGCTCTCGGGCGTGGACTTCTCGCTGCAGTCGGGCGAGATCCACGCCCTGTGCGGCGAGAACGGCGCGGGCAAGTCCACGCTGATGAACATCATCGATGGCATCCACCAGCCGGATGCGGGCGAGATCCTGCTCGACGGCCGCGTGGTGACCATCGATGGTCCGGCCCAGGCCATGCGCCTGGGTATCGGCCTGGTGCACCAGGAAATCGCCCTGTGCGCCGACGCCACCGTGGCCGAGAACATCTTCATGCCCGAGATCAATGCCGGCCGGCAGGCATGGATGGACTACGCCGGCCTGAACGCGCGCGCCGCCCGGGTGCTCCAGCGGCTGGGCCAGGACATCGACCCCGCGGCCTGCGTGGGGGACCTGCCCATCTCGAGCCAGCAGCTGATCGAGATCGCCAAGGCGCTCACGCTCGACTGCAAGGTGCTGATCCTCGACGAGCCGACCGCCGCCCTCACCGACAACGAGTCGGCCGCCCTCTTTCGGGTGCTGCACGACCTCAAGGACCAGGGCATAGCCATCATCTACATCAGCCACCGCATGGCCGAGATCTTTGCGCACTGCACGCGCGTGACGGTGCTGCGCGATGGCCGCAACGTGCATTCGGGGCTGCTGGCCGAGCTTGATGCCGACGGCCTGGTGCGCCGCATGGTCGGGCGCGACCTGGGCAACTACTACCCGCCCAAGCAGCAGGACGCAGACCGCGGCGAGCATGTGCTCGAAGTGGGCGACCTGGCCGACGGCGAGCGCGTGCACGGCGTCTCGTTCACCGTGCAGCGCGGCGAGATCCTGGGCATCGCCGGGCTCATGGGCGCCGGGCGCAGCGAGCTGGCGCAGACCTTGTGCGGCCTGCGCCCCGCCACCAGCGGCAGCGTATGCCTCAACGGCAAGCAGCTCTCCATCCGCAAATACAGCGACGCGCTGCGCGAAGGCATTGCCTACCTCAGCGAGGACCGCAAGGCCGCAGGCGTCTACCTGGACCTGCCGATCGCGCAGAACATCGCCTCCATGGCGCTGGTGCGGGTGAGCTCGCGCTTCGGCCTGCTGCAGCGTGCGACCGAGCACCGGCTGGCGCAGGAGCTGGGCGCGCGCCTGAAGCTCAAGTCCGACGGCGTGCAGATCGAGGTGGCCAGCCTTTCGGGCGGCAACCAGCAGAAGGTGGCCATCGCCAAGCTGCTGGCGACCAACCCCGCGGTGCTGCTGATGGATGAGCCCACGCGCGGCGTGGACGTGGGCGCCAAGTCGGAGATCCACCACATCCTGCGCGACCTGGCCTGCCAGGGCGTGGGCGTGGTGGTGATCTCTTCGGAGCTGCCCGAGATCATCGGGCTCTGCGACCGGGCCCTCGTCATCCGCGACGGCCGTGTCGCGGGCGAGGTGCAAGGCGAGGACATGACGGAAGAGGCCCTGCTGCGGCTGGCCTCGGGACTGGAACGACAACAAGAGGAGATGGCATGAATCACCCCGCACAACTGGATGCCGGCAGCGTGGCCGGCCTGCAGCCCCTGCGCGAGAAACCCCAGGGAGGGCCCGGCAAGCCGGGCGGAACCAGGCTGACCAGCATGCGCGAGATGGGCCTTCTGGTCATCATCCTGGTGCTGTGCATCGGCATGAGTTTCGCCTCGCCCTACTTCCTGACCTGGGACAACATCCGCGCCATGCTGCTGTCGTTTTCCATCGAGGGCATCGTGGTCGTGGGCATGACCATCCTGCTCATCGTGGGCGGCATCGATCTGTCGGTGGGCTCGGTGGTGTGCTTTGCGATGGTGGTCACGGGCAAGCTGTTCCTGATGGGGTTCGACCCCTGGACGGCCGGGCTCATCGCGATCGCCGCCAGCGCGCTCATCGGCGCCATGATCGGCGGCTGCGTGGTGCGCATCGGGCTCAACCACTTCATCGCCTCGCTGGCCTTCATGGTCATCGTGCGTGGCCTGTGCCTGGCGCTCACCCAGGGCACGCCGCAGTCGCTGTTCTCGCTGCCGGCCTCGTTCAAGTTCATCGGCCAGGGCACGCTGTTCGGTATTCCGGCGGTGATCCTGATCTTCCTTTTCATCGTGGTGGTCAGCGACTTCGTGCTGCGCCGCGCCAGCCTGCTGCGCCGCGTGTTCTACACCGGCAGCAACGAGAAGGCGGCGCTGTACTCGGGCATCCGCGTGGGCCACGTGAAGTTCTGGGTCACGGTGCTGTGCGCGGCCTCGGCCGGCCTGGCCGGGGTGATCTACACCGCGCGCTTCGGTGCGGCCACGCCGACCTTCGGCGTGGGCATGGAGCTCAACGTGATCGCCGCCGCCGTGATCGGCGGCGCCAGCTTGAAGGGCGGTTCGGGCACGGTGCTCGGCGCCGTGCTGGGCCTGGCCCTGCTATCGGTGGTGACCAGCTCGCTGATCCTGCTGGACGTATCGCCCTACTGGCAGGACGTGATCAAGGGCCTGATCCTGCTGGCCGCCGTGACCATCGACCACCTCATGAACACCCGAAAGACCAAGCGATGAATGCCGTGATGATGAACGCAGCGATGAAGACCACCACCCTGGGCACCTCGGGCATTCAGTGCTCGGCCATTGGCCTGGGCACCTGGGCCATGGGCGGCTGGATGTGGGGTGGGCAGGACAGCGCCGCCGCCACCGAGGCCATCCACGCCTCGCTCGACGCCGGGGTGACGCTGATCGACACCGCGCCAGCCTATGGCCTGGGGGCCTCCGAGCAGCTCGTCGGCGCCGCACTCAAGGGCCGCCGCCACGAGGCGGTGATCGCCACCAAGTGCGGCCTGGTCTGGCATACGCAGCAGGGCACGCACTTCTTCGACGAGGATGGCCACCCCGTGCACCGGCACCTGGGCCGCGCATCGATCTTCCACGAGGCCGAGGAGAGCCTGAAACGCCTGCAGACCGACTACATCGACCTGTACATCACCCACTGGCAGGACAGCACCACGCCAGTCGAAGAGACCATGGACGCCCTGCTCGACCTCAAGAAGCAGGGCAGGATCCGCGCCATCGGCGTGAGCAACGTGGATGCGCCGACCCTGGCCGAGTACCTGCGCCATGGCCCCGTGGATGCCGCGCAGGAGCGCTACAGCCTGATCGACCGCGAGATCGAGCAGACCCTGCTGCCGCTGTGCGGCCGCAACAATGTCGCCATCCTGGGCTATTCCTCGCTGGCACTGGGCCTGCTGGCCGGCCCCATCGACCCGGCGCGCCAGTTCACGGGCGATGACCAGCGCGCCAGCAATCCGCGCTTCAGCGCGGCCAACCGCGCCCGGCTCAAGGCCTTCTTCGACGAGCTGGAGCCCCTGCGCCGACAGTTCGGCTGTTCCTTCGGCCAGTTGATGATTGCCTGGACGCTGGCCAATGGCAGCGTGTCGGTGGCGCTGTGCGGCGCGCGCACGCGGGCGCAGGCCACCGAGAACGCGACTGCAGGCGCGCTGGAGCTGCCCGAGGAGGCCGTACAGCGCATCGACGATGCCGCAAGCGCCCATCTGAAGGCCCTGGCCTGACCCGTATCCATCCCACAACCCAAGGACTTCTTCGTATGTCGAAAGACAAGACCGCACGCCTGAACCGCCTGCTCACCAACGGCCGCTGCCTGGACATCGCGCTCGACCATGGCGTATGCAATGAGCCGAGCTTCCTCAACGGCCTGGAAGACATGCCCCAGGTGATGGACAAGCTCGTGGCCGCCGCGCCCGATGCCATCCAGCTCAACTACGGCCAGGCCGACCTGCTGCAGGACCGCCCGGGCCACAACAAGCCGGCGCTGGTGATGCGCATCGACATGGGCAACCCCTACAACGCCACCGCCCACCGCGTGATGTGGGCCCTGCTGCAGAACGAGCACGACCCGGTGCTGCCGGCTGTGCAGCGCGATGCGGCCTGCGTGGTGGTCAACCTGTTCATGCTGCCCAATGAACCCGACCTGTTCCGCCAGTGCGTGCAGAACATCGCGCGCGTGCGCGCCGACTGCGACCGCTACGGCATGCCGCTGATGATCGAGCCACTGGTGATGCGCCCGCACAGCGAGCAAGGCGGCTACATGGTCGATGGCGACGCCGAGAAAATCGTCACCCTGGTGCGCCTGGCGCGCGAGATGGGTGCCGACATCGTCAAGGCCGACCCGACCACCGACCCCGCCGAATTCCACCGCGTGGTGCAGGCCGCGCGCTGCCCGGTGCTGGTGCGCGGCGGCGGCCGCGAGGACCTGCAACAGGTGTTCGCACGCTCGCGCGTGCTGCTGGACCAGGGTGCCGTGGGCATGGTCTACGGCCGCAACGTGTACCAGCACGCGAAACCATCGGCCGTGGTCGATGCGCTGATGGCCATGATCCACCGCGGCGCCAGCGCGGCCGCCGCCTGGGACATCTACAGCACGGGAACGCACGCATCCTGACGCAGCGAAAGCACCACGCGCAGGAGGCTGCGCGCTGAAGAGCACAGAAAAGAAAAACAGAGAGGGAGCCCAGGAGAAAGAGCCCTGCGGCCGGTGGGGGTGATGCCACCGGCCGGCGTGCCTGCGCGCGCCTTCGAAAGGCTGTCGGAAAGATCGAGGAAGAAGGTTCACCAAGAACCACACACAGGAGACGACGATGAAAATCCGGTATTACCTGATGGCACTGCTGTTGCCGTTCGCCACCTTGCTCACGCATGCGGCGATCACGGGGGTCAACCCCATGACCACCCTCACCACCATGGCGGCTGCGGTCACACAGGCCGCCGAGGTTCCGCTGCCGCTGCAGGGGCCGGGCCTGGGCAATCTCACCTACACCTCGACCGAGCTGTTCAAGCCGGTCTCCATGATCACCCGCGCCTCGGGCGACGTGCCGGCCACCTACCCCGGCCGCAAGGACTACGGGCTGAACGTGGGCATCATGCTCAACGGCTATTTCCTGACCTCCTTCGCACCCGACAGCGGCCTAGGCCCCGGCGGATTTTTGCTCTACGACGTGTCCAACCCGCGCGCCATCGTGCTCGTCAAGAAGATCTACGAGCCCGAGGGCCGTACAAAGGAGTTCCGCGAGGCGCACGCCTTCGGCACGGCCAAGATCAATGGCCGCCAGTACGTGGTGGTGCCCAGCATCAAGGGCATCGAGTTCTGGGACTTCACCGACATCAACAACATCCAGCAGGTCAAGAAGCTGGCGCTGCCCACCGTCAATGGCGGCGACTACGCCAACGTGGCCTGGCAGCTGTGGTGGCAGGCCCCTTACGTCTACGTGGCCTCGGCCAACGACGGCGTCTACATCGTCGATGCCAGCGACCCGGCCAACGCCGTGATCGCAAATCGCGGTGCGGGCAAACCCAACCCCGTTCCCACCGGCGAGCTCGGGGGCTTTCGCGTCGGGCCCATCTTCACCATGGGCAACCACATGGTGCTGACCTCGATGGACAACACCGATGGTTTTGCCAGCCTGGACATCTCCGACCCGCTCAACCCCAAGGTGCTGGACAACGTGGGCTCCAACCCCAACTACTACGCCACCTGCTTCGACGGCAAGAATCTGCATGCTTCGGCGCGCGGTGGCGGCGCCAAGATGTACAGCTACGACCTGTCCGACCGCACGCGGTTCGTGGTGGAGGACAACCGCCTGGTCATCGACGAGCAGCTGTACTGCGGCATGCAGGACCACTACGTGTTCCAGGGCGCGCAGTTCAAGGTGCACAAGGTGGACGTGAGCAACCCACTCAACCATGTCGAGGTGGGCCAGGGCAGCCTGTTCGCCACCAACGACCCCGAGTACTCGCACTCCGACCACGGCCAGGTGGCGCCCATGGGCAACCTGCTGTTCATCGGCAACGACCACGGCTCGGGCAGCGGCTTCATCGTGCACCAGACAACACGCGACACCACACCGCCTGCGGTCAAGCAAACATCGCCCACCCAAGGCGCCAAGCAGCAGGCGCTGACCTCGCGCATCGGCGTAGGTCTGACGGACAGCATCCTGCCCGAGAGCGTGAACGCGAGCACCTTCATCGTGCGCCCTGTCAATGGCAACACTCTGCAAGGTACCTACAGCGTGCAACTGGGCATCATCAATTTCCACCCCGCGCAACCCCTGGCAGCAGGCACCACCTATGAAATCCTGCTCCCCGCAGGCGGCGTGAAAGACTATGCAGGCAATGCCATCGCCAGTCAGTACCGTTCCGTGTTCCACACCGGCAACGCCACCGACATCAGCCTGATGAACCACTGGCCTCTGACCAGCGGGCTTGCCGATGAGATCAGCGCCAACAATGGCACGGCCTCGGCAGCCGACCAGTTCGGCAGCATCGGCCTGAATTTTGCGCAGCGCACCGGCGGCGTGCAGCTCAAGAACGATGGTGTGGCCACCGCCCTGGGTGGCACAGCCTCGCTGGCGTTCTACATGAAGACCACGCAGAACGGTTCGGCCACCGCCTGGACTGCGCCCGGCATCTTCGGGCGCGACCAGTCCGGCGGCGCGGACGACGTGTTCTGGGGCTGGATCGACAACACCGGCCGCATGAACCTCTCGGTGGGCAACGCGGCGGGCAACAACCCCGGCACCCGCTCCACTGCTGCGGTGAACGATGGCAACTGGCACCACGTGGTGATGACGCGCGACGCGGCCTCAGGCGCACAGACGCTGTACATCGACGGCGCCAAGACCAGCTCGACAGGCCTCACCGGCACCAAGGGCCTGTCCAACAAGTTCGCGCTGCTCGGGCAGATCCAGGGCAACGCCGACTTCTTCCGCGGAAGCCTGGCCGATGTGCGCATCTACGGGCGTGTTCTCAGCGATGCCGATGTCGCGCAGCTGCGCTCGCAGGCCATCATAGGCGATGCGGGCGTGAGCGGCGGGCCGCAGCTGGTGAACGGGCAGATGAACTTCGCCCCCACCCGGCTGGGCGGTGGCACGGGCGTCACCTACCGCTGGAACTTCGGCAACGGCACGCAGACCGCCTTCTCGTCCCAGGCCAACACCACCTACAGCTACAACCGCCCCGGCCACTACACCGTGACCCTGACGGTGCGCGACGCAGCGGGCCTGGAGACCTTCTACACCTACAACGTGACGGTGACCTTCCCGACCACGGCCACGGCACCCACGCATTCAAGCAACATCGTCGGCGACGCCAACAGCATCTACACGGTGAACCCGGACAGCGGCACGGTCGCGGCCATCGACGCCACGGCCCTGACCAAGCGCTGGGAAACCCGCGTGGGCGACGAGCCCAAGACCTTGGCACGCGGGCCGGACGGCCGCCTCTGGGTCACCGTGCAGGGCGAGGACAAGCTCGTAGCCTTGAACCCAACCGATGGCAGCATCTCCGCAACCATTGCACTGGCCTACGGCAGCGGCCCTTATGGCGTGGCGTTCACCCCCAACGGCAGCAAGGGACTGCTCTCGCTGGAAAGCAAATCTACCCTGCTCACCTTCGATCCGGCCAACGGCAGCATCACGGGAACACTGGCGCTCGAAGGCGACCTGCGCGGCATTGCAGTGGCGGCAGACTCTCAAACTGCCTACATCACACGCTTCAAGTCGACGATGACGGGCGGCCAGTTGCACAAGGTGAATCTCAATGGCATGCAACTGCTGTCCACCATCGCTCTGCCTGTGGACACGACTACAGTGGACACCGAGAACAGCGCGCGCGGCGTGGCCAACTACCTGAGCCAGGTGGTGATCTCGCCCGATGGCTCGCGCGCAGTGCTGCCGGGCAAGAAGGACAACATTGTGCGCGGGCGCTTCCGCGACGGCAACGACCTGCTGCACGACCAGACGGTGCGCTCCATCCTCTCGCAGGTGGATCTGACCCAGGCCACGCACCTGCTGCCAGAGCAGATCGACTTCGACGACCGGGCCCCCGCGCGCGCCGCCCTCTTCTCCCCGGCGGGTGACTACCTGTTCGTCGCGCAGATGGAGGGTAACAACATCGCCATCGTCGATGCCTACACCCGCGCTGTGCGCGGCGAGATAAAGGCCAGCAGCGCGCCGCACGGTTTGTACCTGGACGCCACACGCAAGCGATTGTTCGTGAACAACTTCCTCGCGCGCTCGGTCACCGTGCACGATGTGGCTGACGTGCTGGCCTCGCGCAGCGCGGCAGCCGTGTTCCTGCAGAACATCGCCACGGTGGCGCAGGAGCCTATGGCAGCGGCCGCTCTGCGCGGCAAGCTGATGTTTTACAACGCCGCAGACCGGCGCATGAGCAAGGACAACTACATGTCTTGCGCGAGCTGCCACGCCGACGGTGGCGACGACGGCATGGTCTGGGATTTCACCCAACGCGGCGAGGGCCTGCGCCGCACCATAAGCCTGCAAGGCCGGCGCGGCACCGGCCACGGCAAGCTGCACTGGAGCGCCAACTTCGACGAGGTGCAGGACTTCGAGAACGACATGCGCAGCGCCTTCGGCGGCACCGGCTTCTTGAGCGACGCGGACTTTTCCGCGACCAGCGACCCACTGGGCACACCCAAGGCCGGCCGCAATGCGCAGCTTGATGACCTGGCCGCCTACCTGGCATCGCTCAACAAGTACCTGCGCAGCCCGGCGCGCGCCGCCGATGGCAGCCTCACGGTGGAGGCTGCGCGCGGGCAGACCCTGTTCGCAAACGCCAACTGCGCCAGTTGCCATGCGGGCGGGACTTTCCAGGATGGACTTCGGCACGATGTGGGCAGCATCCAGCCCTCGTCAGGCAAAGGGGCGAACCAGCCACTGGCCGGTGTGGGCTTTGACACGCCCACCCTGCTGGGCAGCTGGACGGCCAAGTCCTACCTCCACAACGGGCAGAAGGCCAGCGTGCTGGATGTGATCACCGATGGGCACGGCAACGCCGCCGGCTTGCCCGCCGCCGACCAGCAGGCACTGGCTGCCTACGTGCGTTCGCTGGACGCCACGGCCGAGTACACCACCCGCCTGCGCTCCAACCACAGCAACCTGTGCGTCAACATCCGTGGGGCCTCGGCCAATGCTGGTGCAGTGGCCATCCAATGGCCCTGCGGCACGGCCAACAACGAAACCTTCACGGTGCGCAGCGGGGCAGGCGGCTATGTGCAGTTGGTGGCGCGGCACAGCAACCTGTGTCTGGCGCAGGACAGCGCCGCAGCGAGCGGCGCCAGCGTGGTGCAGCTGGCCTGCAGCGCGGGCAACACGGCTCAGTGGTCGCTAGTGAGCTCTACTCTACGCAACCGCGCCTCAGGCGCTTGCCTGGACGTGCCCAACAGTGCGACGGCGCAGGACACTCCCCTTCTGACCTGGACCTGCAACGGCGGCAACAACCAGAACTGGGTTCAATTGCCCTAACCAATCATTGCGCCAGGGACCATGCAACAGCTGTGGAGAGGCAAATAGCAACGCTGCGTGGAACCCGGGCGCTCGCGACGGGCTGTTTTCAGCATCTTGATCGTGAGAATCAACTCTGTACCCTGAAAATCAAAACAGCAAAGATGCCGAGTTCTGGTGCGTATGGTTTCCAAATGGCAAAGGTTGCTTGGGAGTTGGGGAGTTGCTTCAGGCGGATGGTGACCGACGTGATTCAGGTCTGGCTGGGTGTGTTGAATCACCCGACACAGGGGCTGGAGCAGGCGGAACCCATTTTTAGGAGGGCGCTACGGCCCCTGTTTAGAAGCGACTTTCACGCACATCGCGAAACACAGGATGGACCCAACGATCGTTTTGCAGCGGGTGCAGTCGCTCATATCCGCTAGCCGAACTAGCGCTATCTGAGACCAAGCGGTCATCGGGTTCGGACGCCGCGCGCTTGTTCGGTCGGTCGCTTAACAAGACGCTGCACCCATTGTGCACAAAGTCTCCGGGCCCTCGCCGCGGGCGTTCCTGAGTGATCCGTTCCGAGCTGTTGCAATCACTATGTGTTCTTGTTGGTCTTAGTCACAATGGTCTTCTTCGCACGGCCTTTCTTGGTGGCTGCCCGGAAATCTTCCGGCGTCGTCGCATCAATTCCGATGACGCGCAGGTAGCGCGTTCGGTCCTTGGCCTCGAGTTGCTGCGCCTTATCCGTCAGGATCGCCAGGACCTGCTGGAAGTTCAGCTTCTTATTCGTGGCCGGGTCAGTCCACTCGCGCCCCTTGGTCTGCAAGACCAGCACCAGGAAGCCAGTGGTCGCCTTTCGGTGGCGCATGTACTGGCCAACCAGCTGCTTCTCCAACGCGACCAGGTAGTCGGCCAGCGTCCAGCGCTCCGACATCTTCAGTTCGATGGAGGCTCGCCAATCGTCCTTGCTGCACAGGATGTCTCGGCGCTTCGCCTCGGCGGTGTGGGATTCGACGGTCACGGAGTACCGCGCGCGAGCATGATGGTTCAGCTCGCTGGCTAGGAGCTTCTGGAAGTGCGCTTCCAGCGCCATGCCCGCCTTCTCGCCTTCCTCTCCCTTCTTGTTGACTCGCGTGAAGTCGAGCTCACTAAAGAAGCTGCGCAGGCTGTGCTCACCGCGTTCGACGTCGTACTTGACGGCTCGAAGGTCTGCATCCACGGCCATCGCGAACGAGGTCGTACCGGTGACATCCCCACGGAAGTTCTCCTCGAACTTCGGGTAGTTCACCTGCGCCAGGGGCTCCCGAGCGAGCTGCCTCTCACGAAGTTCGAACTGCGTCTTCTTGATGTACTCGATAGTGAAGTCGCCGGCGGGAAGAACCTGCCGGATGCGCTCCAGCGCGCTGTACGCCGCTTGCGACGTAGCAGCGGCGATTCCGCTGATGATTACGCCGCGGAATCGCTCTGCGTTGTCCCGAGCGCCCGGGCTGTAGGAAACGCCCTCCGGCCTGTCCACGTCGTCCTTCGGGTCGACCGCCCACCTCGTCCACAGGTAAAGGTCTTCAAGCGCCAAGATGCCGTGGTCGCTCTCCATGGCAATTCGCCCAGCGATGCCCTCGCGGTCACGACCGAACGCAGCGGCAAGGTCAAAGATGAACGTTTTGACGGCCATCGGGTCCAACGGCCCCCAGGCGTTCACGGCATTGCGCCACCGCAATGGACTTTGAATGAACCAGCGGGTGGCCCAGGTCAGCGCATGTTCGCGCTGCGCCCGCAGGGCCTCATCCACTGGATCAGCCAGGGGCGAACAGTAGGCCGCCTTCATCTTCTGAAGCGCCAGGCGCTCAAAGTCATCTCGCGGGACCTTGCCTGGCACCGACAGCGCCGCCTTGAGCAACCGATTCACCACGTAGTCGCGCGATGGATTCACGCTTGCCAGGTGGGTCCATGCAAGGCCGGCGAGCGCCTCTTGGACCTGTGGAGGTGCGTCAGGAATGGATGCCAGCAGGTCCTCGGCATGCTCCCTAGAAGTGGCGCCGTTCGCTGCCTCGCCCGCGATTGCAACCAACTCAGGAACGGAGACGGCGGGATATGCCTCGACGAGGGGCCAGAACCACTTCGGATAGCCGTTGATTTCGAGGAGCGCATATCGAAGGGCCCGGCGAACTTCCGCGTCGGTGAGGGCGGGGAGCGCCATCCCATCCGCAAGCTCAAGCTTGAGGCCCTGCAGGCCAGCTGCAGTGATGTGGAAAGTCGAGTTCGGCTCGCTCTCTTTGAAGGTCGGGGCTTTGTCGCGCCACAGGCGACTCATGCCTTGTCGGGTAGCCGCAGCAATCTTCGCGCCGGCGGCCTTCTCGAACGCCTCGAAGTCGACCTCACCGTATCTTGACGTGCGATTCGTCTGAAGCAACCACCCGGCGATCCACTCAAGCGCCAGGGTATCCGTTCCGGCAGCCAGGGCGCTCAAGCGCTCGGTGAGCTGCCGCTTCGCCTTGGCGCCGACGGTGAGCTTCTCGCTCTTCGGCTTGACCGGTTTAGGCGTCGGCTGCTGTGCGAAGGCTTGCGCGCGTTGAGCCTGCCACTCCGCGTACACGCGGGTGAGCTGCGCGTCGTTCACTTGAACTACATCCTCGGGCGTGTAGGTGGTGGGTCGGCGAAAGCCAACGACCGCCAGCAGCAGATCGTCGTCATTAAGCTGCCTCTCGAGGGTGGCCCGCAGAACTGCGAGGCGCACGGCCGCATT
Source organism: Acidovorax sp. Leaf73 (assembly GCF_916855635.1). NCBI lineage: Bacteria > Pseudomonadati > Pseudomonadota > Betaproteobacteria > Burkholderiales > Comamonadaceae > Acidovorax > Acidovorax sp. Leaf73. Next base: position 128,893 of record NZ_CAKASI010000002.1, on the reverse strand, counting down.
CGCCTCTACCGCTGACCTCAGCTCCTCGATTGCGCTGCTCTGCAGATAGCGGTCGTGGATGTCACGGGTCACGACCAGGTACAGGCGAGCGACCTTGACCGCCTGGGCGCCATCGGTCCGCACCACCAAGGCTTCGAGAACCGTGGCAACGAGGTCGACGTACTGCTGATCCTCGCGGTTGCGCTTTTGAGTCACCTCCCTCTTCACCATGCGCACAACGAGCCCGCGCGCCAGCTGATACAGCTGGTCGTCCGTTGCATCGGCCAGCATGCTTCCCTTCTCAAGGGAGTAGGAAAGCTGGAACCCGCGCGGCCCGGCCAGGAACTGGTTGTCGACCATCACGGCGACATCACGAGGCGAGAAATAGCTCCATCCCAGTTCTCGCAACAGGAGGCTGACGACGCCTTCGCGCACAGTGGTGCTCACCACCGCAGCGGCGGCGAGAGCAGCAAGATCGGCGGGCCGACGCAATGCAAGGAAGTAGCCGACGTCGCTGCTGTCAGAGAGGACGAGGTCGAACTTGGACCCGTGACGCTTGAGAAGCTTCGCCCGCAACGGCTCGATCTTGCACGCGGTAGCAATGTCGAGCAGGACGTCGCGCGCCCAGTAATTGTCCTGGTACTGGTCGTACAGGCTAGCGATGGTACCGGCCAATCGGTCTGGCCCGGCCTGCCAGAAGTTCTCAGACGTCAACCGGAACATGGTGCGGCCGATGTGGTCGCCCTTTTCCACCAAGCGCTTGATGCTCTCTGTCAAAGCGTCCTGCGCAGCCTTGGTCGGGACGGCCGGATTGCGCAGGTCACCGAAGAACGCCAACGCCTGCGGGTCTTTCTGCACGATGACCTCGCGGCAATGCGCGTTCAGCGTGGCGAGCCATCCCGCCATCGGCAAGAAGGCGCGCTGCACACCTTGCTCGCCGCTGGTCGCAGCCCAGGTGAAGTTCTCGAGGAGCCGCTCCGCCTGATCCGGCGAGTCCACCAAGCCGGCGAGCCGTTTGGCCGCGAGGAACGGCGCGAGCTCATCGGGATAGACCTTGACCTGGTGGAAGCCCGCGTCGATGAAGAGCTGGGAGTTCAAGAGGGCCTTGATGCCTGCCTCGTGAAGCATCGGAGACGCAATTAGCCGGGCTGACAAGGCCGTTTCAGGAATAGCCAGGGTCGCCTCGGGCATCTCGATGTTCACCAGCTGGCACACAACCGACGCTGAGGCCAGGCGCTGAGCCGCACCGGTCAGGACCTCCTGTGCAGGGCTGCCAGCGTCAACGAGCCGATGGTCGGCCCCACGCAGGGTGCCGATGGCGTTCACGACGCGCTCGAACACCTCGGTCAAGGATTCTGGCGGGCTGGCCACCATGTTGATGCGAGCAAGGATGTCCAGGCCGCCCGGGCTGCGGACGAAGCCCGACAAGCCGCGCTCATTGGCAATCTCGATCAGTTGCTTGGCATCCAGCGCTGGGTATCGCCCCGTGAGGTACACGGCAGCCTGGTGGTGTTCCAGATGAGCCATGGAGAACAGGCGCAGCGGCACTGGCTCCGGCGCCTCGGCTTCCACTGCTACGCTGGCCGCACCGCCAGTACCGAGACCACTCGGTCCGCCCGAGCTCCCGATAGTCTTCGGAGCCTGCTTAGAAAGCAGCTCCGAGAGCTTCTCGAAGACGCCTGCAGTGAGGACGGCCGGCCGCGTCGAAATCACCCACCGAACATGCTCGTTCGGCCAGCTCAGTTCGTCGGCAACGTCTCCGACGAGGTGGCTGATGCTCTCGTCCTTGCCGCCGGCGGCGGCCTCGTCCAACGAGTCGACAAACACCGTAATGGGGCCGACTGGCGCAGCCTTCCACACGCGATAGGCGTCGCGGTCATCGCCAGTCAATGCCTTGTCGAGACTGCCGCGATCCGCGAGTTGGCGCAGCGCGATGAACACGGCGGTCTCGCCATTCGCACGCAGTTGCGCCGCCTGCTGGCGCATTTCGGTGGTCTTCCCGAAGTTTGCTGCTGCAACGATGACGCTGCTGCGATTCTCGAGCACTTTGGCCCACGCCACCTGCTTGCCACGTAGCTGCGCAGCGATGAGTTCGTCCTGGTCGTAGCTTTCTCGCTCGACAAAACGTCGATTCAAATCGTAGTAAGCCAATTCGCCCTCCGCTGTTTGTATCTGTTTTATGCGGGAGCAGTTTAGTCACATGCAAACACTCTGAATTGCATCAGCGGCCCACGCGCATCGAGTGCTCGATTTTTCTGTGCAGCGGTCAAACTTGCCGCTGTCCATCGGTTGACCGGTGAGGAAAAAAGCGGTCGCTCGGCCTATCGGCGGCGAGTGACTCCGAGCAGCCTGATTCAGACGTTGACATGACTCGGGTAGAACCGATGCATGGCAGCCCTCTCCATGCCTGCAGCGCAATGGCCCACTGCAGAGTGCTGATACGTGCCAGTCGAGTGCGCCCAATCTCATAGTCAATTGAACGGATTGGTGGCAAGTCTGCCGGACTCAATGATCAGCCAAGCCCCTACCACCTGCCGATGGCAGTCCGAACAGCATGCGACCTAGCGCGTTTCGGTTCTGCAAGGTAGCTTTGTGGGGATCTGATGTTTGTCAGAGGAGGAGGAGCTCCTACGCCGAGCAACTCCGATTGGCACGGGGCCCTGGTCCGGTCGGTCAAGCAGATGTGGCGCGTGTGGTCACGTTGCAGTGGACTCCGTGGTCAAGTGCACCTGGTTTTTGCAGTTGGCTGTGCCGGTGCCGTTCCGGGGGTAGGCGGGCTAGTCCCAAGCTGAGCTTTCTTCATCCTCGATCAAAGCGCAGCGTGTCCTTGGAACCCCTCTTCACCACAATGCGACGAGTTCAGAAGTCAATGCACGACGTATTGGAGTTAGTGATGATCAATTTTTACAGCGAGTGTCCCGTCCACTCTCTCGCAGACTGCAACTTCAAGCTGGTGTTGACCTGTTGCCTGAAACACATCCCAAACGGCATCTGCGATGGAGTTGTGGTGCCCGACTACGAGCTCAAGAAGATGCGTGAAAGTCGGACAGGGGCTATTTTCACTTGGACGAATTTCTATACAAAGCTCTTCACCGCCCGTTCTGCACACCATTTGGACATGGTCGCTCAGCTGCATTTGCTGCTGTTGCATATACCCCCGGACGGATTCCAGACCAGCACCCGGATCCTCCTCGCCGACGACCGATGAGTTTGCATCAACAACTGACTGCATTTTGTATACCCAGCAAATGTCCCCAGAGATCGCTGTTATGGACTTTCGATGTTGTGTGCCAATTGCATCTGTGCTCTGTTCGCAACAAGTGGACGGGAAATGGTTTCTCCGGCAGGCATCGCCAGTTACGCGCCGTAGTCCAGAATAATTCCTTCTGCCGGGAAATCAGAAAAGGGCTCGAAGCTGCAGATATTTTGCTCGCGACGTCGCCCTTGTACATTCGTTTGAATTCTCAGTTTCGGTCAGCACGGGGAGGACGACTTGCCGATGCTCCTGCATTCGACTGTGCAGGCGCAGCAGGGTTGGCAGAGTTGGACGTTGAGCCGGAACTGCCCATATCAGATGAAGATGCAGGAGTCCCGGTGTTGGAGTTTCCTTGAGTACCAGTACTTCCCATGGGTGTGCTCTGAGAGCTTTGCTGGCCTGCCCCAGTGGCTGGGTTTGGATTTGCAGTAGTCGGCGGATTGCTCTGTGCGGTTGCAAGGCTGATGAGGGAAAAGGATGTAAGCACAGCAGCCGCAGCTTTTAGGGATTTCAAGGTAGACATTTGATAGCTCCTATGAAGTAGATCGCTAGCACGATTGCTAGGTACCCTCAGGCTAAAAGACTCCGAGGGTTAAAGCGTCATCCGAGCTCTGCTCGCCTTGTCGGACAGTTGCGTATGCCTGAGAGGCCGGCTATCGATTTGCCGTGTCGAGCTACTAGCGCTGCTGGAGAAATGAGAGCCGAACACCTCATCAGCCTGCGGCGTCTCAGTCAGTACGTACACGACCGCACCACTCACCCTCGCGTCGGATTGGGCGGGGGAGTTGGGTTTAGGTGCGGATCTCCGTATTGAACGAATGGCGCATCAGCTACTTTCGGGGGGGGGCGCCCCGGCGATGGGAGAAGCACAGAACGGCGCGCAACGCCCATGTTCTGCGAGGTCGCCAAGCTCGACTTACGCAAGACTTTTCTTCAGCCGTCGTCGGCGGCCCCTCCACACATCCAACCGGTATCGGCTGGAATGTTTCCGCCCTAACCTTGAAAGGCGGTCTTATCGCTCACTTGCAGATTGTCTTTGCGTCTTGCTACACCGAGTGCTCCTTCTTACACCACATCGCCCTGGGCTCACAAGCCTATAGGAACTGACCTACAAAACGCTCTGTTGCGCCCACCGAACATGAACTTCACACGACCCACCCATGGTGTTCGTGTGCAAATTTTCAACCACTTCACAAGGAGTCAACTATGGGCTACAGAGACAGCGACGATAGCAACTTTTCCCATCACGGCATGGGCAGAGATGCCGATGACACGCGGCTCGGCGAGCGCAGCAACCACCAGGGCTACAGCAGCGATGATCAACGAAGCGGTACCGGCGGTTATCGCCGGGAGTTCGAGACACGCGGCGCCCGCTATGACCAAGAACGCTCGGGTCAAGAGCGCTACGGGCAGCAGGGTTATGGCCAATATGGCATGAGTCGTGATAGCGGGAACTTCCGCAGCGAGTCGCAGGGATATCCATCTCCAAGAAGCCGAGACTGGGGCGGCTCGTATGGCTCGCAAAGCCGCTCCGCCTACAACCAAGACGCCGACCAACAACCGCATGCGTGGAGTGCGCCGTTTGACAATCAGGGCTTTCGCGATCAAGGTCGCTTCACTTCGTCCTATCGTGATGGGGACCGAGAACAGGGCGGCAAGGCATACGGTTTCATCCGCGGTTCAATGCCCGCGCAGCAGAGCCAAGGCTACCGTGATCCCGATTATCAGCAGTGGCGAGATGAGCAGCTACGCATGCTGGACGATGACTACGACACTTGGCGCAAGGAGCGTTACCAGAAGTTCTCAGACGACTTCAGCCAGTGGCGGACTACCCGCAACACCGGATCGTCGGGTCAGCAGCAAGGGCAGCAGAACCAGAAGAACTCTGGTTCTAACACTGCACCCGGCAGCGGCGCCAGCGGCTCCCAGGGGAATACCCAAAAGTCCAAAGATGCGACTTGATCGTTGCGGTTGACTCAGCCCGTGCTGATGCTGACTGTTGGGCCAGGCGGAAGAATTCGCTACTGCCTGGCCCATTCACAGACCCGACTGGAGCTCTTCTCGCCGTTCTACCTCACACCTGATTTAAGGACGCAACATGCAAACCGTATCTGATGTTATGACCCGAGGCATACGCACCATGGCTCCCAGTGAAACTGTGACGGCGGCCGCGCAAGCAATGCGTGAGTTGGACGTTGGTGCCCTGCCTGTCTGCAATGGAGCCCGCCTAGTGGGTATGGTCACCGACCGCGACATTGTCGTGCGGGGGGTGGCACAAGAGCTCGTGCATGCACCGCTTAGCGAGGTCATGTCCGAGGGCTTGTTGTATTGCAAGGAGGATGACACCGTCGCGGCGGCGCTGGAGACTATGCGCAGCCAGCAGGTGCGTCGGCTTCCGGTGGTAGACAAGGATCAGCAACTGGTGGGCGTGGTATCGCTGGGTGACTTGGCCACCAAGGGTGAGGAGGACACAGACACCATGGACGCGCTGCGAACCATCTCCGAGCCGTCAGAACCGTATCGCGGTGGTCTGTCTGCGGCCAGCGGCGCTGCAGGAGGCGGGCAGACGGATTGACTTTGTCTGCCCTCCCTGCATCGTGAGTCCCTATCGAGATTCCCTTGTTGGGGCAGAAATGCGTGATCCTCTGAGTTTCTTACTGTCAGCCTCCAACTCGAGATAGCACTACCGCAGTGTTGGTCCAGAAGCCAAGCCTTCCCTCGCGTGACCGAGCATTTCCGACATCCACTTCACCAGCATTTCTGTGTAAGCGTTGCTCCATTCTTTCTTAGAAAGGCTATGGTCGGCTTCAGGAATCATCCGGTGTGTCATGGATCGGGTCTTGAGGAAAGCTGCTAGATAATTCTCGATCACTGTGTGGGGGACGATGTGATCGAGCTCCGACTCCACCAGCAGAACATCCCCTTTGAAAGCGGCGCTTGCCGCAAGGGCTCTGTTGCTATTGGCTGGAAGTTCCAATGCCCGATAACGGGCAATTTCCTGCCGATCAAGATGCTGTTTCGACGTCAGCCACTCATCGTCCTTATATAAGGCGGGGGCGCGCAGGGCCATCCAGCGCACGGGCCGAATAGCGCTGAGGATCGAGGCCAGGTAGCCACCGTAGCTGCTTCCTACCAACACAACAGACTCTTCGTCGACGGCGGGATGGCCTACGAGAGTGTCGTACGCCGCCAACATGTCGTTGAGATTGTCCTCGCGGGTCACGATGTCACGTTGTACCCGATCGTTCGCATGGCCACGCAAGTCAATGGTGAGACAAATGCATCCCAGAGCGGCAATGGCGTGAGCCCGTGCCAAGTACTGCTCCTGGCTTCCGTCCCATCCATGCACCAGCAAAACGCCGGGGACGATTGTGTCGGGCGCGACCAACGTTCCAGCAATGGTTCGATCTCCTGTGGGAATCTTTATGGTCCTGTGTCGTGTAGTCATCGGTTTTCCACCAGCGCATACTTTGTCAAAAATCCCGCTTCAGGATCCTCTCCCTGGAAATACTTCACGGCACCGTCTGGAAGTGGCACAAGAGGGCCAAATATTTCGACACACTTTGTGTGAACCAGCATGAGACTTGGGTCCTCATGAAAAGCCTCCAGCGCAGCGATCTCGGCGCCCGTCGCGCCTCCCATGCGCCAAGACTGTTCAAGGACACCAGAGCACCACTGGCCCATGGCGTTCGGGCCTTGCGCGACGTCGTAGTTGATACGCGAAGAAAAAAATCCTGGAAAACAACCCCTCACCGCCTCGTCGTAGGTGAGCGCCTGTTCCACAGCGATGCGCTCCGCGCCCGGTGCTAGGGTTTTCAATAGATCACCGAAATCCCCACGCACGACCGTTAAGTCAGACCCTCCATATGTCACTACACCTGCATTGTTCTCGGTGAGGTGCTGCTTACCGTAGTAGCTAGCCAATATGCCAGCAACTCGAACTTGCCCGACACTCAGTGTCTCGACCGCTGACAGGTTGTGTTCAAGCACTAGGCCAGGCCCTCGCAATGCTTGAACCGGCGTTTGTGACAGGCATGCATTCAACTCTTTGAGGCCTTTCACTACTACCTGTCCATGACCCCCTGTCTCTGCGACTGGCTTCAGTCGAACCGGGCCCAGTGCCAACAACTCCCTCACGGCCTCTGTAGCGTCAGAACGAGAAAACGCTGTGTAACCCGGTAGCACTGCGTCACGTACCAACTCGTGAAATTGAGGATTCCACCCTTCAGGGCGTTTTGAGTTGGGTGAGACCAATGGATGCGTAATCGCCTTTGAGGCGATAAATGCGTGAGGTACGACACCTCCGAACAAATCGTCCTCACCATGAAGTCCAATGCTCTTAGCCAGCTCCAGACCCACCACTGTTTCGCTTGGGATGAGATAGGTACGGGCGGGCCACAGCGCCTGGGGAAGTTCATCACTCACTCCGCAGCCTTTCATGTGCGCTATCCGGCGAGCTACTTCGGCCCGAGTCGCAATTTCGTGATGACTCGTATGTCCTGCCAACCCTCGTGTAAAGGGCATCACGACTTCCCGCGTTCCCCGGATGTCTTGTCGAGCGACCGGGAGGTGGCTTCGAGCAGCTTTCTCAAACATGAGAAATCTCCGCGATTAAAGGTCAGAAGCGAAAGGGGCATTTTGGGCTTCAAAGTTCACGATGCCATCGTATTTTTGGAGGGAAGCGCCTCGTGTAGGACGAGCGAGCAAAGAATGCGTGGCCAGTCGCTCCAGTGACGCGGGATATGCCCAGGGGCCGAACTTCAGCGGAGCCCATCAGCCACTTTTGGCCCTGGGCTGGGCGGTCTCCCCTGCGACGACCAGGCGATGTCGGTGTTCAGCGCGGACGATCTGATGGAGCACACCCGCAGGATCCGTTTCGTGGGCGAAAGCACGCACTTCCTCCGTCTTTTCATCCGGGATACCGTTCTTCTCTGCCATATGCACTACAAGCCGCATGAGCGCCGTAATTTCTCGTTCTGAGAGTAGATTCATCTGGAGGTCCAAATGGTGTCTACGTTCACTCTCCGCTGCTGCCATGTTCTGACTGATGAGAATCAAAACTGACAGAAAAATCGCTTCGAGCGACACTCCAAATAGCAGCAGGGTGTATGGAAAAGGATCGAACTTAACGATGAGCTCGTTGAACACTATCCAACCAATAAAAATGAAGGCGTTTAGAGCCAGAAAGCCCACCGTGCCGCATGCCTGAGTTACCTTCGCTACAGCCCGGTAAAGAAGCTGAGTGTTGTTCCTTCGAACGTCCTCGGCGCATAGGATGTTCTCGATATTTCGATAAGTGACTTGCGCAATGTGATCATTGACGTGGTCCACAGAATCTCCTTGAAAATTGGCCAACCCGAAGCCACCAGTTTTTTGAAGTCAAACGCCAGGGGATCCGAATGTCCCTTATAGATCGTTGGGAACTGCATCGTCGATAGACAGGAATGAGGTCGATGTAGGCGAAAGTCGTAGGCAAACGTGGGTGGCCAACAAGGCTCAATGTCCGTACTCCCGACAGTCCGGAGCAATGTGATCACTCCAGCTTTGAATCGGTGATGACCTACACGCTCGATTGAAAGATTCCTGCTCCCGGACGCTGGGTGCATGTCCTACGCTGATGTGACGTTCTGGCAATGGTGGAGGTCACTCCAATGAGAAAGCAAAGTGCAGCGCAAATACCCTCTTGTGAGAATTGCGAGCGCCGGGTTCTTGCGTTCACATACGAAAATTTTCTTGCCTTCACGCACGCGTGTGAGGCTCATACGCAAAGTACCCCAGAGGGCCGCATTGAACGCACCGCAAATCAGGTGACAACGCAACGGCGGCCAGCATTGTTATTTCGGTCCACGCGTTGAGGAGGCCTATATGTCGAAGACCCATCGCTCCGGTTCTGTACTTCTCAAACCCCGTCAACTGAAGCGAATGCGGCAGTGGGAAGCGTTGCAGCGTCCCCGGCGCGAAATGTTTCCGTACCCAGAGCCCGAGCCGCCACGGTGGAAACCGCTGGGATGATTTTTTAGCGCTACGGTGGAGGGGCAAGCCACACGGTCTAGTTGTATCGCTAAGCACTGATTGCCATGCACGCTCGGTGATCCCATTTATGCGCTTGAATGTCTCTTCCTCCACCAGTCCCTAGACGCATTTCGACTAAGTGCCTTTCAAGGAGTTGATATATGAGTTACGACAAAACTATTCACGACGGCGCGTTCATCAGATTGGGGGAGCCTTACGAGCTGCGCGGCTGGCCCCACTGTTGGATGGCGGTGGTGGCAGTCGTGCCCTCGGGCGGCGCAGTCAACAATTACCTTGTTTCCCAGTGAGCGGCGTCATGGCAGAAGACCGGGGCCAGGCACCCACATCTACCCGCACCATGTGGAAAGGGGCTATCAGCTTTGGCCTCGTACATATCCCGGTCGGGTTGTATTCGGCCACCGCGAGTTCGGGCGTTGATTTTGACTGGCTCGATAAACGCTCTATGCAGCCAGTAGGGTACAAGCGAATCAACAAGATCACTGGCAAGGACATCGCCAGCACCGACATCGTGAAGGGCGTGGAGTACGAGGAAGGACGCTACGTCGTTCTTTCACCCGAAGAGATCGCAGCTGCTTTTCCGAAAGTCACCCAGACCATCGAAATCGAAGCGTTTCTTGACGCTGATGAGATTCCGTTTGTGTATCTTGAGCGGCCTTACTACACCGCTCCACTCAAGCGGGGCGAGAAGGTCTACGCCTTGCTCCGCGAAGCGCTCCGCAAAAGTAACAAGGTAGGTGTGGCCAAGGTCGTCATCCAGTCCAAGCAGCACCTCGCCGTGCTCATACCTTGTGGTCGGGCGCTCATATTAAATCTCCTTCGCTGGGGCGGCGAAATTCGATCATTCGAGCAATTGAATCTGCCACCTTTGGACCCCAAGACCGCAGGTATCAAAGATGCTGAAATGGCTATGGCCGTGCAGCTTATCGATGACATGACACAGGCATGGGATGCGGACAGCTTCCGCAACTCCTTTGCTGACCAAATCAATGCGCTGGTGGAGAAGAAGGCCTCAGCCGGAGACATCGCCGATGTTGCGAAGGTGGAGAGCAGCCCGCCGGCATCTGCAGGCGCCGAGGTGTTGGATCTCACTTCGCTCCTGAAACGTAGCCTGGCGGGAAAGTCTTCCCAGTCGCCGGAGAAATCGCGCAGTCTGTCGACAGGCAAAGCCAAGGCATCCGTGACTCGGCTTCCGTCCACGCCCGCCAAGAAAGCTGCTGCCAAGAAGCCCCTTGCCAAAAATAAAAGCGCCCCGTCCGCCAAGCCCACAAAACCCGCCTCCAAAAAAACTGGCCGACGCGCCGCATAACGAACCATGGCTATGAAGGACGCTCTCGATGCGTATAAGAAGAAACGCAACTTCAGCATCACGCCAGAACCTGTAGAAGGTGGGGCCCCTGGTATTGAAGCGCTGCAGTTCGTCATTCAGAAGCACTGGGCGAGTCGCCTGCACTATGACCTGCGGCTGGAAATCGAGGGAACGATGAAGAGTTGGGCGGTTCCGAAAGGACCGAGCTTTGACCCGGCAGAAAAACGTATGGCGGTGCAGGTGGAAGACCATCCCATTTCGTACAACAGCTTTGAAGGCGAGATACCGCCCAAGCAGTACGGTGCAGGCCGAGTCATCATCTGGGACCGAGGCTATTGGGAGCCTCAGGGTGATCCCGCGGAGGGCTATCGCAACGGCAAGCTCAAGTTCAAGCTTCATGGACACAAGCTGCAGGGACACTGGACTTTGGTGCGCATGCACGGCCGTAGCGGCGAGCGCCAGCCCCCTTGGCTGCTCATTAAGGAGCGCGACGGACTGGAGCGTTCTGCACAGATTTTCAGCGTAGTAGACGAAATGCCGGACAGCGTGGCAGCCATCCCGCCGCCCTTGCCGCCTAAGAAGGGCGACACAGTGCCGCAGCAAGATAAACGATCAACAGGAAAACCCGTCCGAACTCGGCCCAGCGCCCCACCAAAGACCTCGAAAAAAGCCCCCGTAGTGCCCCTCCCCACCAAACTCTCTCCCGAGCTCGCCACACTGGTGGAGGGCCTTCCCGCAGATGCGGAAGAATGGATCTGGGAGCTGAAGTTTGACGGCTACCGTTTGATGGCGCGCGTTGAGGATGGCAAGGCGCGCCTGTACACCCGCAATGGCAACGACTGGACTGCTAAGTTGCCGCACCTTGCGCAGGCGGTTGCCAGCCTGCCACTGAAATCAGGATGGATCGATGGCGAGGTATTGATGCCCGATGCACAGGGCATCCCGGATTTTCAGGCGCTGCAAAACGCTTTTGATGGCGAGTCTACGGACAAGCTGGTTTTCTACGTATTCGATTTGCCCTATGCGGACGGCGACGATCTGCGCAGTCTTTCGCTCATGGAACGCCGAGAGCAACTTGGCAAGGTTATTGGTGCGTCTTCCTCGGACCACATCCGCTTCAGCGAGGCTTTTGATGTCCAGCCCTCGGACTTAGTCTCTTCGGCTTGCCAACTGGGTTTTGAAGGCGTCATCGGCAAGCGAAAAGACAGTGCATACGTGTCGCGTCGCACCAAGGACTGGATCAAGCTCAAATGCAGCCATCGTCAGGAGTTTGTGATTGGCGGATACACCGATCCCCAGGGTTCCCGCTTCGGGTTTGGTTCATTGTTGCTGGGTGTGCATGACGATGATGGCACCTTGCGCTATGTGGGCAACGTGGGCACGGGCTTCAGTCAGCAACTGCTGACGGATTTGCATGCAAAACTGCAGAGGATCAAGGTATCGAAAAACCCGTTTGAGAACGCCAGGGCGGTCGACAAGAAGGCGCACTGGGTCACTCCCCGGCTTCTTGCAGAGGTGTCCTTTGCGGAGTGGACCCATGAGGGTCGCATTCGCCACGCGGTGTTCAGGGGCTTGCGTAGCGACAAAACCCCCAAGTTCATCCCGCAAGAAAAGCCCCAGCCACTCAGCAAGACCACCCCAGCAGCCGACTCGGCTGTGGGCAGCGTGCGCGTGTCCAATGCGGACCGCATCATCGATCCGTCCACCGGCATCACCAAGATGGACCTAGTGCGCTATTACGCCACCGTGGCACCGCTGTTAATGCCCCACCTCAAAGCACGGCCAACTTCACTGGTCCGCGCACCCGATGGGATAGACGGGGACCTGTTCTTCCAGAAACATTGGGATGTTGGGCGCGCAAAGGGGGTGAGCGGCGTGCGAGAGCTTGCGCAAGCGCTATACCCGTCTCACCCGCCCTTGCTAGAGGTGAGCAGCCTGGAGGGCTTGCTCTCAGCTGCGCAAATGAATACGGTGGAATTCCACACCTGGAATGCCCGCAAAGACAAGATAGACCGCCCCGACCGCATTACCTTTGACCTGGATCCCGGAGAAGGAGTGCTGTGGGAACATGTGCAGGAGGCCGCCACCTTGGTACGCGTGATGCTCACCGAATTAGGCTTGCCAGCGTTTCTCAAGACCAGTGGCGGCAAAGGTCTGCATATCATTGTGCCCATCAAGCGCTTGCACGACTGGGACACCGTCAAAGGCTTCAGCCATGAGGTCGTTCAACACCTGGCACGCACCATCCCGCAGCGGTTCGTAGCCAAGAGTGGCCCGAAAAATCGCGTGGGCAAGATTTTTGCGGACTATCTGCGCAATGGACTTGGCGCTACCACCGCCAGCGCCTGGACAGCCCGAGCCCGTCCTGGGATGGGGGTGTCGGTGCCAGTATCGTGGGAAGAGCTAGGCAGGGTCACCGGTGGTGCGCACTGGAACGTTCAATCTGTCGGGCGCAGACTGCGCACCGGTAACGGACCGTGGCGAGACTATGGCGGAGCTGCCGTCTCTTTGTCTGCGGCGATCAAGGCACTCGGTCGCCTCCCCTAAAGCAGATAGGGGTCGCCGAAAGGACGGAGCTTTCTCCATTCTCCGCCGGGTGAAGGAGACATCTCTGACTGAATACGTCCTACAACCAGGCGACAGCAATGAGAACAGACTGACCGATTACTTTCAGGAGAGCTCCATGGCCAGGCGCATTCCTGATAAGGCTGGCAACTGAAACCTCGGATGGCCCACAGGTGTTCATGCTATGACTTCCAGGACCACCATTCTTGACAGGGCTCACCAGCACTCTCTGAAGGCAAGCCCGACGATTCTAGTATTGGTGGATTTCATCAACCCCATGCACTTTCCGGGCGCGGAGAGCTTGCTCAAGCGTGCGTTACCTGCTGCCAGGGCCACAGCACAGCTTAAAAAACGTTTGGCGTCCAAAGGTGTTGCCGCCATCTATGCCAATGACAACTACGGGATTTGGCATTCAGATTTCAAACAGCTGGTGACGGCCTGCCAAGCTCTGGCCGGGGCTCGTGGCGAGATTGCCACCTTGCTTGCCCCCCAACCGCGCGACCTAACAATCCTGAAGCCTCGCCATTCTGCATTTCACTCAACCCCGCTGGACCATCTTTTACACCAGCTGAAGGCACGCGAATTGATCGTAGTGGGCTTGGCTGCGGACATGTGTGTCCATCTGACGGCGATGGACGCCTACATGCATGGGTACAAAGTCTGGGTGCCGAGCGACTGCACCGCTGCGGAGAAAGACACCTCGAAAGCCGCAGCCCTGCGCCAGATGTCGCGTGTGTTGAAGTGTTCTATAAGAAGAGCCAGATAGTCGAGCTTCGTGCTCCATGGCTCCCCCCAGGCACGGTCCGCAAACTATCAGCGATAGCGATACCCTCGCTATTTACTGTCCAACGCTTTTTGTCGAGATTGCAACCATCGCAGGGACGATGCCATGGGGCATCTTCGGAGCCCGTGAGTCTCCGAATCCGCAGTCGTCATTCGACCCAAGAGTTCGCTTGTCCATGAGTGGAGTGGGGTAAACGATTTATTACATAGCGTTGCGGACAACTACATAAAAATTTCTCGCTTCCAGACGTTTTTCGAGGAGATGCCTGTGCCTTTCGAGTACCTGCGGGAGATCGCTCAAGCTCAGTTGCCGATCACCGTTGAAGATGAGGAGAGCATTGACAAGCTTCGGGTGTTGCGCGCTGCCGATCTGGTGTCCGTTTTGCTGCCACACCCGCTCTCCGGCATACACCATGCGCGCGTGCTAGCACTAACACCAAAGGGACGTGAGGCGCTCGCTAGAGAGCACGAACCTCTGCAGCCCTAGTATTGGGCGCGACAGTGGCAGTTTTCAGGGGCCCCTCGCAGCTCTTGCACATTGTGTCCCTGCAATCTGGGCTGCTGCCCTGCGCAGATGAACGCGGTTAAGTTTCACACCTGAAAGGTCGGTGAAGACAAAATTAACCGACCGACCGACCGACCGACCGACCGACCGCCTCACCGTTGACCTAGACCCAGGAGAAGCCGCTTTGGTACGGGTGATTCGTAAGGAACTGGGCTTGCCTAACGGCGTCAAGGGACTGCACATGGATGTCCATCAAGCGCCTGCAAAAGTGGTCCTCAAATGCGGGCGGGCAAGATTTTGCGGATTATCCGAGCAACAGCTGGGTACCACCGCCGCCAGTGCCTGAGCAGCCTGCGCTTGTACTGGGGATGGGCGTGCCTGACTTGAAACCGGCAGTTAGGACCGGGCTCAGATGTGAAGCGGGGCAAGGTGACCGAATTTCTTGATATCCGAGGGCTCGTTGCGTAGACTGACCGTGACGCACCCGCACTCTTGCGGAAGCGAGGAGAGGCAGTTGCAGATCGCATCCCTGAACATTGTGGCTGTTTCGGACAACCCGAGTGACGTCGAGTTAGTTGCGCAGCTTCTGCAGCGAGCGGCTCTGAATCCCGAGATCCGAGTTGTGGATTCCGAAAAGAGCTTGCGCTCTGCCCTGCAGGACCAGTTACCCGAATTAATCGTTTCGGATTTCAAGTTGCCTCAATTTAGTGGATTGGATGCCCTTCTAGTCGCCAGGGATGTTTGTCCCGATACACCCTTCATTTTGGTGTCAGAGGTCTTCGGTGAGGACCACGTCATCCATGCGCTCAAAAGCGGTGCGACCGACTACGTCCTGAAGCACGATCTTGCAAGGTTGGCCCCAGCTGTGCGTCGCGCGTTGGGGGATGCGCAGTCAGCGCTTGAGCAGCGGAGAACGCTGGAAGCATTGCGTCACAGTGAGTTGCGGTTCAGACTCGCAGCGTCCACGGGCGATGTGTGGGACTGGGACATCGAAACGGGGTTGGCCCAGATTTCGCCGCAGTGGAAGATGCGTTTGGGCTATAGCGAAGAAGATGTCGAGAACACCGCAGAGGGATGGCTTGCGCTTCTAGAACCCGCCGACCGAGTGCGAGTCCTCGCTGCATTCTCCGCACATATCAGGAACCATGTTCCCTATGACGTCGAATATAGAGCCTTGGCAAAGGATGGTAGCTATCGCTGGTCCCACGCCAAGGGACAGGCGGTCTGGAACGCACACGGACGCGCCACCTACATGGCAGGCTCAGTGGTTGATATCACTGAACGCAAGAACGCTGAAATTAAGGTCCAGCGGCTCAATAGGGTCTACGCTGTGCTCAGCGGAATCAACTCACTCATCGTACGAACCCAGAATCGGGAAGAACTTTTCCAGGAGGCCTGCAATATCGCTGTCCATGCAGGAGGCTTCAAGCTCGCATGGATCGGTCTTGTGGATAACGATTCGCAGCGCGTAGCCGCTGTGGCATGGTCCGGGGCGGGGGAGGACTATATCGAACACATCCCAATGGGAATGCGCGTCGAGCAGGAGAGCGAGTACGGAATAGTCGGGCAGAGCATCCGAAAAGGTTTCACAATCCTCGTCCAGAACACCGCCAAAGATGAGCGGATTGTGCTCAAACAGCAGGCGCTCGACCGTGGCTTCGCAAGTTTCGCCGTTCTGCCGCTCTCCATCGCGCAGCAATCCATTGGGGTATTGGTGCTGTATTCCGAAGAAACACACTTTTTCGATGACGAAGAAGTTCTTTTGCTGGAGGAGCTGGCAAACGACATTGCGTTTTCGCTGGATCATTTAGAGAAAGCGGAAGAGCTCAACTATCTTGCCTACTACGACGCACTCACCGGTTTGCCCAACAGGAGTCTGCTTCAAGATCGCATACGCCAGTTGACGCAGAACAACCCCGAGAGTTCTTCGAAGATGGCGTTGCTGTGGTTCAACGTAGACCGCTTCAAGAACGTCAATGACACGCTAGGAAGGCACGTGGGCGATGTACTGCTCAAGCTCGTGGCCTTGCGCCTTTCGGAGGTTGTTGGCCGTACAAACCAAATAGCCAGAATCGGTGCCGACCAGTTCGGGGGTGTTCTTACACACTGCGGGTCGCCTTCGGATGTCGCACATTTTTTGCGTGAAAAAGTACAGCCGCAAATCGACAAACCTTTTCTCGTCGAAGGTAAAGAGCTGTATCTGACTTTGCGCGCAGGAATCGCGATGTTTCCTGAGGATGGGCATGATGCGGATGTCTTGCTCACCAATGCTGAAGCCGCTTGCCGCGAGGCCAGCGCCAGCCAGGGTCGATACCAGTTCTATGCCACCTCGATGAACACTCGGGTGCGCAATCAGTTGAGCATCGAAAGCAAGCTGCACAAGGCGCTGAAGAGCGATCAATTCCTCTTGCACTATCAGCCGAAGGTTGGGTTGCATGATGGAAAGATTACGGGCATGGAGGCGCTAATCCGCTGGCAAGATCCCGAAGTCGGCCTGATACCCCCAGCACAGTTCGTTCCCATCTTGGAAGAAACCGGCATGATCGGTGAAGTGGGGCAATGGGTCATCGAACGGGCTCTTGCCGACCATGCGCAATGGTGCGCCCTGGGGCTCGTACCCCCACGAATCGCGGTCAACGTGTCGGCGGTCCAGATGAGGCGAGCAGATTTCGCGGATGCTGTTCGCAAGAAACTCCAAGCCTTCAATGCAAGCATTCTGGACATAGAAATCACGGAAAGCCTGTTCGTGGAGGACGTGGCATCGTGCGTGCAGTGTCTGAGGAAAATGCGCGAATTCGGTGTTCGCGTGGCGGTTGACGATTTTGGTACGGGCTATTCTTCGTTGGCCTACCTTAAGAAGCTGCCTATCGACTATTTGAAGGTCGATCAGAGCTTCGTCAAAGATGTTATTTACGACCCTGATGCTGCTGCAATTTGTATTGCCATCATTGATCTGGCCCACAATCTCAAGCTCAAAGTGATTGCCGAAGGGGTCGAGACAGAAGCCCAGATGAACTACCTGCGTCGCAAACACTGCGATGAGATACAAGGGTATTACTTCAGCAAGCCCTTATCCATGCAGGACATGGGACAGCTGCTTCATACCGGAGCTTGTATTCCGGTTCCGCGAGAGCCTGATGCTCCGGTGCGAAGAATTCTGGTGGTCGATGACGAGCCGGGCATTCTTTCAGCTCTAAGACGCGTACTGCGGCGGGATGGATATGAAATCCTGGCCGCTTCGAGTGCAAAAGAGGGCCTGAGAATCCTCGGTGATCACGATGTGCAGGTGATTTTGTCGGATCAGCGGATGCCAGAAATGTCCGGCACGGAGTTTTTGTCCCGCGTCCGTGATCTTTATCCAGAAACGATTCGGATCATCTTGTCAGGGTACACCGATCTTGAGTCTATTGCGGACGCGATCAATCGCGGATCCATCTACAAGTTCCTTACTAAACCCTGGGACGATGATTTGCTGCGCGAGAACATTCGTGAGGCATTCAATCATCATGACTCTTTCCGCAACAGAGCCATACCGCGATTAGATTCTCTTTAGCTGGGGCAGGTTGGGCTTGCTCGTACGCTCCAAGATGTTGGCGCCAACATCAAACGGACCATTGATGCCGATCCAGCGTTGACCTTTAGTAGCCTGCCGCAAGTAGAGTGATAGTGTGAGTTCCAAGTACACGAGGTCCGAGCGGAGGGCGCACGGATTGGCCAGACGCGCTAGCGACTACCGTGATGGGTTCTCCTGCGCTTACGCGACTGAGCTCCAAGATGTGGGGCCGGTTTCTTCAGGATGAGCTGAATGACTATTGTCGTCCGCAGCGAACGCTGTTTCGCAAAAACAAACTCTGAGGGCTATAGCTCCCAAAAAAGGAATCGATCAACTTCGGATCTGCTGCCCGGGATGCCCTTCGTGATCCCACAGCTTCCGGTGATCTAAGGCCCACAGCTTAGCCGCCCCCGGTGAGAATTTTGTGCTCCGTCAACTCAAATCTCGGTCTGTTCGGATAGCTCAAGAGCATCGTCGACCTCAATGCCAAGATAACGGACAGTTGACTCGATCTTTGAGTGGCCCAGGAGGAGCTGGACTGCGCGTAGGTTCTTTGTTCTGCGGTAAATGAGCGTAGCCTTGGTGCGCCGCATGGAGTGCGTTCCATACTCTGTTGGATCCAAGCCAAGCTGCAACACCCAGCGCTCAAGAATTCGGGCGTACTGACGCGTCCCGAGATGCGGCGACTTGTGAAGTCGGCTCGGAAAGATAAAGTCTTCTGATTTCAGCTTGGCGGTCTTGATCCATTGCTGAAGCGCTTCGCGAGTGGTCGCCGTCAGCTCGAACTGGACGGGGTGATGAGTTTTGTGCTGCATGACCGTTGCTCGTGAAGCGACTTGGTCGCCATGGCAAACATCGCGGACTTTGAGGGCGACCAGGTCGCACCCGCGTAGCTTGCTGTCGATTCCCAGATTGAAGAGCGCAAGCTCGCGCACCCGGTTCTCCATCTGTAGGCGCACGCGCAGCGCCCAGATGTCTTTGGGCTTGAACGGCGCCTTCTGACCAACGATCTTTCCCTTGTTCCAGGGCTCGCGATGAACGACGGCTGCAACGGATTCCATGATGGTCTCCCATGGAGTGGGGGGACAAAGACCATGCGCCTTCTAGACGCCGTTGTCCACGAGTGACCACGGTAGCTGTGTCAGTTCTTGCGGTGCAGAAAAACGCCCAGTGATGTTCTTCACTGTCTGCTCTCGATCGCAGCAGTCGTTCAACGACTGCATGTTGTGCGACTGCAATCAGCCTGAAGCCGCCGCGTTGGCGGTCTGTGGTGCAGCGATTGCCGCTGCTCATAGTCGAAACGCTTCCTAATGGTCACAGTTGCATACCTGCCATCCGAGCATCGACGCGGGGGATAGTCCAGTGACGGGTTTCAGGTGTGCAGCGGGTAACGACCATCAAGTGCAGGCAGATAGATAGGTCGCTGGATGTCTGCTGTAACGTTGTACGAGCAGACGACCCAAAGCGGATAGGCAGCTTTGGGTCGTCTGTGCGGGTTACAGCCCCAGTTCGGTGAGTCCGGGGTGGTCGTCGGGACGACGTCCAAGCGGCCAGTGGAATTTACGCTCCGACTCCTTGATGGGCATGTCGTTGATACAAGCGTAGCGACGGCGCATCAGGCCATCGGCCTCAAACTCCCAGTTTTCGTTTCCGTACGACCGGAACCAGTTGCCAGCGTCGTCATGCCACTCATAGGCGTAGCGAACTGCAATTCGATTCCCCTCATGTAGCCAGAGCTCCTTGATGAGTCGGTAGTCAAGTTCCTTCTTCCACTTTCTTTCAAGGAGAGCCTGGGCTTCGGCTCGGTTGTTGGCGAACTCGGCACGATTGCGCCACTTCGTATCCAGCGTATAGGCCAAGGCAACCTTGGCGGCGTCGCGTGTGTTCCAGCCGTCTTCCGCCAAGCGAACTTTCTGTACGGCGGTTTCGTGGGTGAACGGGGGCAGGGGTGGGCGTGATTCCATGATTGACCTCTATGCAAGTATGTAGAACGATCTGTCTACATACTGAATGCTATTCGATGTAGAACGATCTGTCTACAATATCTGCATGAACCCTGAAAAACCATCTTTTGCTGCGCTGCCTCCACGGGAGCGAATCTTGGTAGCCGCCCATGAGCTTTTTTACAGCGAAGGAATCAGGGCGACAGGTGTTGACCGAATCATTGATCGCTCGTCGGTCAGTAAGGTCACGTTCTATCGCCAGTACGCGAGCAAAGACGAGTTGATTCGGGCCTACCTGGATTACCGACACCAAGAGTGGATGTCGTGGTTCAAGAGCAGTCTGGCGCAAGAGTCCCGTGACGGCGCGAATGCGGTTGAGGCGCTACTCCGTACGCTGAGAGGCTGGTTTAGTCAGTCCCACTTTCGAGGCTGCGCGTTCCTGAATGCCGCGGCTGAGCTGGGTTCTGCCGATCCAGGCATCCTGGAAGTTGTGCGCCAGCACAAAAAGGAGATGGGATGCGTTTTGGATGAGTTGTTCGGCAGCCCTGCTGTCTCTGCAGGCCCGTCGCTGTCACTGGCCGTGGACGGCGCTATCGTCCATGTACAGATGGGCCAACCACTTGAGCAAGTGCTTGGGAGCCTCCAAGTCATCGTCGAAAGAATCGCTGCGAGCTAATGCCGCGTGTGAACTCTGCAGCGTCAGCTTTATATGGGTCTGGCCGGCCGGCTTCAACGGTGCACTGTGTGACCGCTTTTTGCCGAGGCTGACGTTTGTCAAGCCCGCCAGGAAGCCGAAGCTCGGCGGCAATCCCGCGTCGCTGGCATGGGACTCAGGCAGGGTGGTGACTTCGGTCGGTTGAGGCTCGTAGCCTGCTGCCGCTGGCGCATGACCGCGCCGGACTCATGGGCACGTTCTACCTGCAAAGCTACCTGGTTAACGGCCTGCCCACTATGGTTGCAAGTTGTCTGGCTCAACGGACTCCGTTGCTCACGGCCGTGCATGCTCAGGGCGCCGTGATCGCTGCATGGGTCACTATTTCACTTTGGCAGACGCGGCAACGCGCCTAAGTCATTACCTGCGCCTGCTTTTGTGCTTCGCGCCATTGGCGTGGTGGCATGCCGATCTGGGCGCGGAAGGCGCGGGAAAACGCCGTCTCGCTGCCGTAGCCCACGGCATCGGCTACCTGCAGCAGCGACTGGCCCTGGCGCAGCAGGCGCTGGGCAATGGCCATGCGCCAGTTCTGCAAATACACCCCGGGCGTGCAGCCCACCGTGTCGCGAAAGCTGTTGGCAAACACACTGCGCGACATGCCGCACAGCGCGCCCAGTTCCTCCAGGCTCCAGGCATTGGCGGGAGACTCATGCATGGCCACCAAGGCCAACCGCAAGCGCGGATGGGCCAACCCCGCCAGCATGCCTCCCTGCACCTGACTGCGTTCCATCAGCTGTCGAAGCACCTGGATCAGCACCACCTCAAACAAGCGGTTCAGCACCGTAGTGCGCCCACAGCGCTGGGCAAAGGCTTCATCGAACAGCAACTGCAGCACCACGGCGGCATCGGGCATATCTTCCAGTGGCAGGCAGACCACGTTGGGCAACGCATCGGCAATGGAGTTGTTCATCCCACCGGCAAACACCAAGTTCGCACAGACCATGTCGGCACCCGAATACGCATTGCTTTCAAAACGGTGCGGCATGGGCCGTGGGTAAAGCAGCAGGCTGGGGGTATCGATTTCCAGCTGCTCACTCCCGTGGTAGACGGTGAGCGGGCCACGGCGTATCAGGTGCATCTGTCCCATGTTTTCCTTGGCAGCCAGCCAGTGGCTGCCGCACAAGGTACCAGCATGAAACATCTCGGCCGTGACCGAGAAGTGATTGAGCAAGGCTGCCAAGCGATCCACCATAAAAATACCGAAAGTCAAGAATCAAATACTAATCATCATAAATCGTATCGCTGAACGCGAGAAACTTCTTCCTGTCGCAACGCAGTACTGAACTGCACCCCACGCAGGAGTTGAAAACCATGTCCCTCGCCAAAGTGCTCTACACCGCCTCTGCCACCACCACCGGCGGCCGCACCGGCCAAACTGTTTCCTCGGACGGTGCCCTGGCCGTGCAACTGTCCACGCCCCGTGAACTGGGCGGTGCCGGCGGCAGCGGCACTAACCCCGAGCAGCTGTTTGCCGCTGGCTATTCGGCCTGCTTCTTGAGCGCACTGCAGTTTGTGTCCCTGCGCAATAAGAAGGTCTTGCCCGCTGACACCCGCATCACCGGCGAAGTCGGTATCGGCCCCATCCCCACGGGTTTTGCCATCCAGGTACAGCTGACCATCCGCGCCCCCGGGATGGAACGTGCCGTGATCGAAGACCTGGTGAAGCAGGCACACATCGTCTGCCCTTACTCCAACGCAACCCGCGGAAACATCGACGTCACCCTGGTGATCGCCGACTAAGCAGCGCCCCTGTTTATCCATTACTTCCTCACCCCGACCTCAAATCTTCAGGAGATCACAATGAACGCGTTTGTCCGTACTTCTGCCATCGCTCTGCTCGCCGCAGCCGCCCAACTCGTGGCCCAGGCTGCGCCCACCACCTCCCACACCGCACCCGCTCCGGTCGAAGCATCTGCCCGCACGGCTAGCACCATTACCACCGTCGATGGCGTGCAGCTTTACTACAAGGACTGGGGTCCTAAAAACGGCCCAGTTGTCACCTTCAGCCACGGCTGGCCCTTGAGTTCGGACAGTTGGGAGTCGCAAATGATCTTCCTGGCATCCAAAGGTTACCGCGTGGTGGCGCACGACCGCCGTGGCCATGGCCGCTCCAGTCAACCATGGGATGGCAATGACATGGACCACTATGCCGACGACCTGGCCGCCGTGATCAATGCACTGGATCTGAAGGACGTGACCTTGGTGGGCTTTTCCACAGGCGGCGGCGAAGTGGCACGCTACATCGGTCGCCACGGTACGGCCCGCGTCAAGAAGGCCGTACTGGTCAGTTCCGTGCCACCGCTGATGCTCAAGACGGCCGACAACCCTGGCGGTCTGCCCATCGAAGTGTTTGATGGCATCCGCAAGGCCGCGCTGGAGAACCGCTCGCAGCTGTATCTGGACATTGCCTCCGGCCCCTTCTTCGGCTTTAACCGACCAGGCGCCACACCCAATCAGGGCCTGATCCAGTCCTTCTGGGTGCAGGGCATGCAGGGGGGCCATAAGAACACCTACGACTCGATCTCGGCGTTCTCGGCCACGGACTTCCGCGCCGACCTCAAGAAATTCGATGTGCCTACCTTGGTGATCCATGGCGATGATGACCAAGTGGTGCCGATTGACGCCGCTGGCAAGGCAGCAGCTGCGCAGATCAAGGGCGCACAACTGATTGTCTACCCCGGTGCACCGCATGGTTTGACCGATACGCACAAGGACCGTCTGAATCAGGATCTTTTGCACTTCCTGGCTCAATAAAACTTGAGGCCAAGGCTTAAATTTTTAAGCCTTGGCCTTGCTTGTATTTATGTTGCTAGGTAAAAAATTTGATATGCGAATCGACCATGTTTGTAGATAGTGCGTGATGTCGACATGGGCAGCAAAAACAGCTGCTTGGCGGACGGCAGCAATGGGGCAGCACACGCCTGTAGCGGCTGTCTTCCGTTTGAATACGCGGTGAACCACGCAAGCGATTGAACGGTCTTCAATGTGAAGCTGCCCATCGAGGCTGACGGCGCTCAAAGGCTGGTGTTGCTGATTGCTGCCGCTCAGGCGCAGTGCCATGAATGACTCAGATCAGCCTCTTGCGGTCTTTGGACATCTAACGCCTGCCTAGACCGCAAGACTTCTCGCAAAACCCCAAAAAAAGAGCGCTCGTCTTGAGCGCTCTGTTTTGTATAGCAACACGTCCAATCTAGGCCAAGTCCACGTTCCCATGTATAGGTCTTCTTCACCCGTTGAATTCGAGTTTACGACTTTACAGTTACAAATGACCGCCCCGCAAACCCGCATGAATGCTAGAGGCCTGTTTACGACTTTATTTGCGAGTTTACGACTTTAATTACCCGGATTATCCGACGAACTTTATTTCTTGTAATCAAAAATCCCCTTACCCTGCGCGTCACTCCACCGTGACACTCTTCGCCAGATTTCTGGGCTTGTCCACATCCGTCCCCCGCGCACACGCGGTGTGGTACGCCAGCAGCTGCAGCGGCACCACGTGCAGCAGCGGGCTCAAGGGGCCGTAGTGCTCGGGCATGCGGATGACATGGATGCCGTCGCTGCTTTCAATGCGGGTGTCGGCGTCGGCCAGCACGTAGAGCACGCCGGCGCGCGCACGCACTTCCTGCATGTTGCTCTTGAGCTTTTCGAGCAAGGTGTCATTGGGCGCCACGGTGACCACGGGCATGGCACTGGTGACCAGGGCAAGGGGGCCATGCTTGAGTTCACCGGCCGGGTAGGCCTCGGCGTGGATGTAACTGATTTCCTTGAGCTTCAAGGCGCCTTCCAGCGCAATGGGGTAGTGCAGGCCCCGGCCCAAAAAGAGAGCGTTTTCCATCCGGGCAAAGTCTTCGGCCCAACTGATGATTTGTGGCTCCAGCGCCAGCACGGCCTGCAAGGCCACGGGCAGGTGGCGCATGGTTTTGAGGTGGGCGGCTTCTTGCTCGTCGCTCAAACGGCCTTTGGATTGGGCCAGCGCCAGCGTCAGTAAAAACAAGCCCGCCAGCTGGGTGGTGAAGGCCTTGGTGCTGGCCACACCGATCTCGACACCGGCGCGCGTGATGTACGCCAGCTTGCATTCGCGCACCATGGCGCTGGTGGCCACATTGCAGATGGTCAGCGTGTGCTGCATGCCCAGGCTCTGCGCGTGGCGCAACGCGGCCAGGGTGTCAGCGGTCTCGCCAGACTGGCTGATGGTGACAACCAGGGTGCGTGGGTTGGGCACGCTGGTGCGGTAGCGGTATTCGCTGGCCACTTCGACTTGCGTGGGGATGCCCGCGATGTCTTCGAGCCAGTATTTGGCGGTGCAGCCGCTGTAGTAGCTGGTGCCGCAGGCCAGGATCAACACGCTGTCGATTTCCTTGAACACACGCCAGGCGGCGGCGCCAGGTTCGCCATGCTGGCCCGCGCCGTCGAACAGCTCGGGCACGATGCCTGCCAGACCTTCGAGCGTGTCGGCGATGGCACGCGGTTGCTCGAAGATTTCCTTTTGCATGTAGTGGCGGTAGGGGCCCAGCTCGGCCGCGCCGCTGTGGGCCAGCACGGTGCGCACGGGGCGCTGTTCGGGCGTGAGTGCGGCACCGTCCTTGCGCACGATCCAGTAGCGGCCCAGCTGCAGGTCCACCAGGTCACCCTCTTCCAGATAAACGATCTGGTCAGTGACGCCCGCCAGGGCCATGGCATCGCTGGCCAGAAAGTGCTCTGCGCCCCCGTTTCCAACCCCCAGGATCAGCGGCGAACCAGCGCGTGCACCCACCACGCGGTGCGGTTCGTCCTTGTGCATCACGGCGATGGCGTAGGCGCCATGCAGTTCGGCAACGGTGGCCTGCACGGCGTCGAACAGGTCGCCGCTGTAGTGGCTGTCCACCAGGTGGGCGATGACTTCGGTGTCGGTCTGGCTCACAAACACATAGCCGCGTGCCTGCAGCGCCTTGCGCAGTTCTTCGTGGTTCTCAATGATGCCGTTGTGCACCAGGGCTACGCGGCCTGCGCTTTGGGCCTGCGCGTCTGCGCCAGTGCCGTGGCTGAAGTGCGGGTGGGCGTTGTGCACTGCGGGCGCGCCATGGGTGGCCCAGCGGGTGTGGGCAATGCCGGTGGCACCGTCGATGTGTTCGGTGGTCACCTGCTCCAGCAACTCAGCCACGCGGGCGGTGCTGCGGGCGCGCTGCAGGCCCGCCGGGCGCGCTGCATCGAGGCTGGAGGCATGTACCGCCACGCCGCAGGAGTCATAGCCCCGGTATTCAAGCCGCTGCAGGCCCTGGACGAGGATGGGAACGATGTTGCGCGTAGAGACCGCGCCGACGATGCCGCACATGGTGTTTGCCCTTGGGTTGGATTCGATGGGCGGATCGTACGCAGCGTCGAGAAAAATTATCGATTTATATTTCAATGAAATTGAACTTAAATTTCATCAAACGCAATGTATGAAATTTTTATTCAATTTATAGAAAATCATGGAATCCATATCACTCGACAGCACAGACTTGCAGCTGCTCAACCTGCTGCAAACCGACGCGGCGCAGAGCAACCAATCCCTGGCCGAACAGGTGCATGTCTCCCCGCCCACCTGTCTGCGCCGCGTCAAGCGCCTGCACGATGCCGGTCTGATCGAGCGCCAGGTGGCCATCCTGCAGCCCGACCGGCTGGCGGCCATTCAGGGCCACGGGCTGGCCTGCATCGTCGAGGTGTCGCTGGACCGCCAAGGCGCCGAACAGCTTGACGCGTTCGAAGCCCGCGCCGTGGCCGACGACGCCGTGCAGCAATGCTGGCGCGTATCGCCCGGGCCGGACTTTGTGCTGGTGGTGCACACACGGGACATGCCGGGATACCTGGCGCTGTCGCAGCGCCTGTTCACGGGCGATGCCAATGTGCGCAACGTGAAGGCCTTCTTTGCAACCCGCAGGGCGAAATTTGGCACAAAAGTGCCTCTAGCGCTTGATCAGAAATCGCAAACAGCTATTTAATTCATAGCAAATGGTTGACAGCCCCTTTGCATGCAGTTGTCCCAGTCCTCTTGCCTTCCCGCCGCATCGGCATAGAGTGGTTGGACACACAGGAGCCACGCCGCATGGAGTTCAAGGACTACTACCAGACGCTGGGGGTCAGCCCCACCGCCACGGCCGACGAGATCAAGAAGGCCTACCGCAAGCTGGCGCGCAAATACCACCCCGACGTGAGCAAGGAGCCCGACGCCGTGGCGCGCATGACGGCGGTGAACGAGGCCAACGCCGTGCTCTCCGACCCGGAAAAACGCGCCGCCTACGACTGCCTCGCGCAAGAACCGAGCACGCAGCCGGGGCAGGACTTCCGCCCGCCCCCGCACTGGGATGCGGGGTTCGAGTTTTCGGACGGCGCGGGCACCCATGGCGGCCCAGATGGCGCTCCGGGCGACTACAGCGACTTTTTTGAACAACTGTTTGGCCGCGCCGCCCGGGCGCGTGGCGCGGGGCGCAGCGAACACACCAGCGGAAGACAGCCCCCCACCCAGCGCGGCGCAGACCACCACGCCCGCATCGAGCTGGACCTGGCCGACGCCTACCAGGGCGCCGAACGCACCCTCACGCTGCAAAGCGCGCACCAGGCCGATGATGGATCGCTGGTGCGCGACGAGCGCCACCTGGCCGTGAAGATCCCGCAGGGCGTGCGCGAAGGACAGCTCATCCGCCTGGCTGGCCAGGGCAGCCCGGGCTGGGGTGGTGCACCGGCGGGCGATTTGTTTCTGGAGGTGCTGTTCAAGCCCGACCCGCGCTGGCGCGCGGAGGGCCGCGATGTCTACCTGCCGCTGGTGGTGGCCCCCTGGGAGGCCGCCCTGGGCGCCTCGGTCGAGGTGGGCACGCCGGGCGGCTCGGTCATCGAGGTGGCCGTGCCCGCAGGCTGGAAGGCGGGGCGCAAGCTGCGCCTGAAGGGCCGGGGCATTCCGGGCACACCACCGGGCGACCTCTATCTGGAACTGCACCTGGCCCTGCCACCGGCCACCACCGATGCCGAACGCGCTGCGTACGCCGCGCTGGCCCAGGCCTTTCCCCACTACAACCCGCGCGCTGCGCAAGGAGCCCAGCCATGAGCGCCCACTCCCCCACGCCCCCCGCAGAACTGCTCGACGATGGCAGCGCCGCCCTCACGCTGGACGCCCTGGCCCGCGCCTGCCGCATGGATGCCGACTGGGTGGCCGCGCGGCTGCAGGAGGGGTTGCTGCAGGCTGGCACCGAAGGCGAAGGCGACCGCTCGGCCTGGCGCTTCAGCGGGGCCACCGTAGTGCGCGCCCGGCGCATTGCCCACCTGGAACTCACCTTCGACGCCGATCCGCACCTGGCCGCGCTCACGGCCGACCTGATCGAGGAAGTCACCGCCCTGCGCCAGCAACTGCAGCACCTGAAAGGCCGTTGAACGCAGCAGAGCACGACGGAACACTGGGGGGCCACGCCGCAGCACCTGGTCATTTCATGCTGGCATCGCCCCACAGGGGCATGTAAGCTCCCCCCAGCCCCTTCGCGAGCCCGCCCCCCCAGAGCGCAGCACGAGCGGCATCACCCTATCCATCCATGCCCACACCCCGCCGCCAGATGCCCCGCCGCATCTACCCCCTGCGCATTCTGGGCATGGGGCTCGGTGGCATGGTGGTGGGCGTGGTGCTGTGGGAGCGCCACGCCAGCGTCACCGCCTGGCTGGCCATGGTGCTGCCTGCTTTTGTGTGGCCCCATGTGGCCTACCTGATCACACGGCACAGCGCCGACCCCTACCGCGCTGAAACCCGCAACCTGCTCATTGACTCCGCACTGGCCGCCAGCTTTGTGCCGTTGATGCACTTCAACCTGCTGCCCAGCGTGTTGCTGCTGACACTGACCATGGTGGACAAGATCACCACCGGCATCCGCGGGCTGTGGGCGCGTGCGCTGCCCGCCATGCTGGTCGGAGGGCTGGCGGGCGTGGCGCTGGCCGGCCTGCACTGGGCGCCGGAAACCTCCATGCGGGTCATGGTTGCCTGCCTGCCGGTGATGGCGCTGCACACGCTGTCGGTCAGCATGGTCAGCTACCAGCTCATCCGCCAGTCGGCAAGGCACAACCAGATGCTGGACGAACTGCGGCGCGTGGATGCGCTCACGGGCCTGTTCGGGCGCGGCCACTGGCAAGAGCAGGCCGAGGCGGCGCTGCGCCGCCACCACGCCAGCAACGAACCCGCCTGCATGCTGATGCTGGACATTGACCATTTCAAGGAAATCAACGACGCCCATGGCCACACCGTGGGTGACGAGGTGATCCGCGCGCTGGCCCATGTGGTGCGCGGCAACGTGCGCGCGGGCGACTGCGCGGGGCGCTACGGCGGCGATGAATTTGCCATCGTGCTGCCGGGCATGCTCGCCAAGGACGCGCTGGCCATTGCCCACCGCATCCGCGAGCAAACCGAAGGCGTGCGCCTGCGCAGCCTGCCCGGCGTGCGCATCACCAGCAGCATCGGCGTAGCCCCCGCCGACCACCGCCACAGCAACCTGCGCGCCTGGATCGACGCCGCCGACGCCGCGCTGTATGCCGCCAAAAACGGTGGGCGCAACCGCGTGGCGGGGTGCATGGAGCCAGCGCTGGCGCCTGCGGTGTAGCAGCCCAGAACCGGTTCCAGAACACCACATTCGCCGCCCCGTGCCAGCATGACCCCCGCGAACGATCCGCAGCCTGCTTCTTACCGCCGCCACGGTGGCATCTGCCCCGCGTCGGAGCGGCTGACCTACCGCCGCATCTACCCGTTGCGCATGCTGGGCATGGGCCTGGGTGCCGTGTTGCTGGGCAGTGTTCTGCACGACAACCAGTCTCCGGCGTGGATGTGGTGGTTGCTGGGGGTCACCGCGCTGGTCTGGCCCCAGCTGGCCTACCTGCTGGCCCGGCACAGCGCCGATCCCTACCGGGCCGAAGTGCGCAATCTGCTGATTGACTCGGCCATCGCTGGCATGTGGGTGCCGCTGCTGCACTTCAACCTGCTGCCCTGCGTGGTGATGGTCCTCATCACCACCTACGACAAGTTCAGCACCGGCATCAAACGCCTGTGGCTGCACTCCCTGCCCGGCATGGCGGGCATGTGCCTGCTGATGACCTTGCTGCTGCGGCCCGAGCCGCGCCTGGAAAGCTCGCTGCTGGTGGTGGTGTGCACCCTGCCCCTGCTCATCGTGCATGGGTTGGCGGTCAGCACGTCCAGCTACCGGCTGATCCGCACGGTGGCGCGGCAAAACCGCGAGCTGGAGAGCCTGCGCCGCACCGACGCCCAGACCGGCCTGGTGGCCCGCAGCCACTGGCAGGACCAGGCCAAGCTCAGCCTGGAGCGGTTTCACGCCAGCGGCAGCCCCGCCTGCCTGCTGATGATCGACATCGACCACTTCAAGTCCATCAACGACCTGCACGGACACACCGTGGGGGACGAAGTGATCCACGCCGTGGGCCAGGTGATCCTGGACTGCGTGCGCGCACACGACCACGCAGGCCGCTACGGCGGGGACGAATTTGCGGTGGTGCTCAGCGGCACCCGCGCAGCCGATGCGCTGGCCATCGCCGAGCGCATTCGCAGCCGCATCGCGGCCCTGCACCTGCGCGACCAGCCTGATTTGCACCTCACCAGCAGCATCGGCCTGGCAGAAGCCGCGCCCCACCAGGCGGGCCTGCGCGAGTGGATCAATGACGCCGACACCGCCCTGTACCGCGCCAAAAACGCCGGGCGCAACCAGGTGGCAGACCATGAAGCGCAGACATCCCACGCGGCACCACCTGCGCCGGTGGTGCAGACCCATTGAACACGGAAGGGGGTTTGCTGCACCTGCTGAGCCCGGGGCGCTGACAACGCTGCGGGACCCAGGAATCAGCATAAAAATTGCCGCCAGCGATTATCCATCAAGCGCAAAAAGCTATATTTTTAATAGCAAATTGTCAAATCCTTGCTCACCCCGGCCAGCACGCACGCACCGTGCAGCCACCGCCCGGCACCGCCGTGGCACTGATCTGCGCGCCATGGCGCTGCGCCACCGCGCGGCACAGCGCCAGCCCCGCGCCCACGCCGTCAAACTCTGTCTCGCGGTGCAGGCGCTGGAACACGCCGAACAAGCTGCCCGCGCGCGCGGGGTCAAAGCCCACGCCGTTGTCTTGCACCGTAAAAGCCACCTGGCCTGCGGGTGCCGCATCCGCCGACACCGTGATGCACGCGTGCGCCACGGGGCGGGTGAACTTGAGGGCATTGCCCAACACTTGCACCAGCAGCTCCTGCAGCAGCGTGGGGTCCGCCTGCAGAGTGGGCAAATCCGACGCAATGCGCCACTCCACCGCCCGCCCGGCCTCGGCAGCGGCCAGCGCGGCGCGCGCCTGGGCGATGGCACTGCCCAGCGGCACACGCTGCAGGCGCAGCGGCGCGCGGCTGGCGCGCACCAGGGCTTGCAGGCCGTCGATCATCAGCCCCATGCGCCGGGCAGACTGGTCCATCGTGGCCAGAAAACCCAGCGCCTCCTGCACCTCGGCACCATGCACCACTTCGGGCGGCAGGTCGCCCAGCACCTCGCGCACCAGCGTGCCGTACGACGTCACGTGCCGCAGCGGCGCGCGCAGGTCGTGCGACACGGCGCGCAAGAACGCCTCTTGCGCAGCGGCCATGTCGGCCACCTGCTGCTGGCTGCGGGCCAGTTCGGCGCGCAATCCCTGCAATTGCTGCAGCTCGTCCCCGGCGCTGGCGTCTGGTTCGTTCATGGCTTGGGCTGTTTGGCGGGCCTCGCCCAGTTGGCAATGCTCACCTGCTTGCCCCGTGCCACACTCAGCGCCCCCGGCGCCGTGCTCTTGGTGATGGTGCTGCCACCACCCACCGTGCCGCCTGCGCCAATCGTCACCGGCGCCACCAGCACACAGTTGCTGCCCACATGCACATCGGCCTCGATCACCGTGCGATGCTTGTTGGCGCCGTCGTAATTGGCGGTGATGCTGCCTGCGCCGTAGTTCACGCGCTCGCCCACCGTGGCGTCGCCCAGGTAGGCCAGGTGGTTGGCCTTGGCACCATCGGCCAGGGTGGAATTCTTCACTTCCACAAAGTTGCCGATGTGCACCTCGCGGCCCAGTTGGGCGCCGGGGCGCAGGCGGGCAAAGGGGCCGATCAGCGCGCCCTCGCCCACGGTGGCGCCCAGCTTTTCGCCGTCGATGTGGGTGTAGGGGTGGATCACCGCGCCTGCCGCGATGCGCGCATTGGCAATGCAGCAGTTCGCGCCAATGCTCACGCCCTCGCCCAGCTCCACGCGGCCGGTGAAGACGCAGTTCACGTCGATCTCCACGTCCTGCCCGCAGACCAGCTCGCCACGCACGCCGGTGCGGGTGTCGTCGCGCACATCGAACCGGGCCGGGTCGGCCAGGCGCACGCCCTGCTCCATCAGCGCCCGCGCCTGGCGCAGTTGGTGCGCACGCTCCAGCTCGGCCAGTTGCAGCGGGCTGTTGACGCCTGCTACCTGCAGAGCGTCGGTGATGCGGTGGGCCACCACGGGCACACCGTCGGCCACGGCCATGGCGACGATGTCGGTGAGGTAGTACTCGCCCTGCGCGTTGTTGTTGGTCAGCCGCGCCAGCCAGGGCGTGAGCAACCGCGCGGGCACGGCCATGATGCCGCTGTAGACCTCGGTGATGGCGCGCTGGGCGTCGCTGGCGTCCTTGTGTTCGACGATGCCTTGCACGGCATCCGATGTATTGCGCACGATGCGGCCGTAACCGGTGGGGTCGGGCAGGGTCACCGTCAGCAGGGCCAGCTTGCCACCTTCGCTGGCAGCCACCAGGGCGCGCAGGGTGTCGGCCTGGGTCAGGGGCACATCGCCCGAGAGCACCACCACCGTGCCGTCTTCGCGCAGGTGCGGCACGGCCTGCAACACGGCATGGCCCGTGCCCAGCTGGGGTTCCTGGCGCACGAATTTGAGGTCAAAAGAGGCGCTAGCGCTTGCTGCACCTGCGGTAGCTGCTTCTACTTCTGTAGCGCCATGGCCGGTGATGACGATGGCGCTGCGGGCCTGCAGGTGCGCAGCCTGGTCCAGCACGTGGTGCAACAAGGGGCGGCCAGCAAGGCGCTGCAGGACCTTGGGCAGGCGGCTTTTCATGCGCGTGCCTTTGCCGGCCGCCATGATGAGGATGTCGAGTGAGGTCATGAAAGAGGAGATGGGTGGGCGCTGCAAAAGCCCGGCACGCGGGCATGGCGTGGATTATCGGCTGCAGCCAGCTGGGCGCAAAAAGCTATTAAAACAATAGCTATTCGCGCTACCTATCAAGCGATAGAGGCCATTTCTCTCAGATTTCTGCCGCAGCAGACAGCGTTTTACAGCAACGGCATCAGCCGGGGCGGCGTGTCGTAGTACTCGGCGATGCGCGCGAGAGCCCGGGTGTTAAGCAGGCGCAAGCGGCCGTTCTTCAGCTCGTGCAGGCCCAGCAGCGACAGGCGCCGCAGCGTCTTGTTGGTGTGCACCAGCGACAGCCCCAGGGCGTCGGCAATGTGCTGCTGGTTGAGCGGGAACGCCACTGTGCCGTCCTCCACCAGCCCGATGCGGTCGAGCCGTCGGTACAGGTGCATGAGCAGCATGGCCACGCGCTCGGTGGCGTTGCGGCGGCCTGCGGTAAGCAGGTTGTCGTCCACATGGCCTTCTTCGTGGGCCGACAGCCAGGTGATGTCGTAGCCCAGGCGCGGGTGCTCGCGAAACAGCGCCCACAGGCTGTCGTTCTGGAACACACACAGCGAACAATCGGTCAGCGCCTCGATGCCATGGGTGGAGACATCGCCAAACTCCTGCTGCAGGCCTACCAGGTCGCCAGGCAGCAAAAAATTGAGGATCTGGCGGCGCCCGTCGCTCATGGTCTTGTAGCGAAAGGCCCAGCCCGAATACAGCGTGAACAGCTTGGCGTTGGTCTGGTTTTCGCGCACCAGCGCGCCGCCTGCTTCTACGGCCAGGCTGTCGGTGCGAAAGCCTTCAATGAAGTCCAGCACCTCGGGCTTCACGGCGGTGAAGGCGCCGGTCTTGCGCAATCTGCAATCGTGGCACGTTGGAGGGCAGACATGGGCGGGCAGGGTGGCGTTCATGGTGGCGCAATTCTCATCGATTCACATTTGGCGACAGCACCACAACGCGCCGGGTGGCGCAGCAGTTACATCTATGTCTTTTGACATTGTGCAACCGCCGTGTGCCCCCTACATTGGGCCTCACTTATGAACGTATCCCCCGCCCTTTACGAGGTCCTCTACGTGAGCACCCTCGCCCCCGAGCAACCGCTGAGCGTGGTGGCCGAGATTGCCGGGCGAGCGCGCCAGGTCAACGCGGAGCTGGACGTGACGGGATTGCTGATTTTTGACGGCCAGCGTTTTTGCCAGCAGCTCGAAGGTCCGCAGAAGGCGGTGCTCAAACTCATCGAACGCATCCGCAACGACCCCCGCCATGTCAACGTCGAGGTGCTGCACCACGGCCCGCTGGCGGGCCGGCGTTTTCAACACTTCAGTCTGGCATTCAGCACCGTGGAAGACGAGGATGCACTCGCCCGCATGGAGAAATTGGATGGGGATGCAGCCCTGGCCGCCTTCGAAGCCGTGCGGGGCGAACTCGTCCACTGAGACCGCCCCCCCCACAGCACGGGGCAGACACCAGACGTCAAGCGGCTACCGGCCAGCGCCGCAGGACCAGCGTGGCGTTCACGCCGCCAAAACCAAACCCGTTGAGCATGGCGTGGGAGAGCGCCATGGGCCGGGGCCGCAGCGCCACCAAGTCCAGCCCCTCGGCCAACGCATCGGGCGTGTGCAGGTTCAGCGTGCCCGGCACCACCTGGTCGCGCAGCGCCAGCGTCGTGAAGATGGCGGCCACCGCGCCCGCCGCCCCCAGCAGATGGCCCGTGGCCGACTTGGTGGAGCTGATGGCCACCTGTGACCCCGCGCCAAACACACGGCGAATGGCGGCCAGCTCGCCCCGGTCGCCCACCCCGGTGGACGTGGCGTGGGCGTTCAGATGCTGCACGTCCTGCGACGTGAGGCCTGCCTGCGCCAGCGCTGCCAGCATGCTGCGCGCTGCGCCGTCACCGTCTTCGGGGCCGGAGGTGATGTGGTACGCGTCGGCCGACGTGCCGTAGCCCACCAGCTCGGCCAGCGGCGTGGCTCCGCGCGCGAGGGCATGGTCCAGCGCCTCGATCACCAGCATGCCCGCGCCCTCGCCCATCACAAAGCCGTCGCGCTGCGCATCGAACGGGCGCGATGCCTGCTCAGGGGTGTCATTGAACGCCGTGCCGAGCGCCTTGGCCGCTGCAAAGCCGCCCAGACTCACGCGGTCAATGGCCGCCTCGCTACCGCCGCACAGGGCCACATCGGCCTCGCCGCTGCGGATCAGGCGCGCTGCGTCGCCAATCGCCTGCACGCTGGCGGCGCACGCGGTGACCGGCGCCCCCAGCGGCCCCTTGAGGCCATGGCGAATCGACACCTGCCCTGCGGCCAGATTGACGAGGAAGGAGGGCACCGTGAACGGCGACAGGCGCTGCGGGCCGCGCGTGTCGGTGGTGCGCACCGCCTCGGCAATCGCGCCAAAGCCGCCAATGCCCGAAGCGATCACCGTGGCCGTGCGCTCGCGCGCACGCTCATCGGCAGGCGGCCAGCCAGCCTGCGCCAGCGCCTGCTGCGCCGCGCCCAGCGCAAAGGGGATGAAGCGGTCCATCTTGCGCTGGTCCTTGGACGAGACGATGGCGTCCACATCCCAGCCGCCTTCGGGGTCTTGCGCCACATCCGGCACCTGCCCCGCCACCTTGGCGGCAATGCCGTCCGTGACCGCGTCCGGCAGGCGTGACAGGCCCGAGCGCCCGGCCAGCAGGCGCTGCCAGACCAGTTCCACGCCGCAGCCCAGCGGCGACACCAGGCCCATGCCCGTGACCACAACGCGCCGCATCAGGCCACCGCCTTGTCGCGGCACACACCACTCCACACCTGGGCACCACGGCCGCCAGGGATCATTTTTTTCATGCATTCACCTCGTCAGACAAATTAGGCGCAGCACCAAGAACCGGTTCTGGGACGCTGCATCGACGCGCGGAAAGGGCCCGCGCCTTTATGATTGCAGCCATCATCATAAAGGCACAACCGCTTTTTGCGTACGCTCGCAATCAATAAGAGGCTCCCATGAAGGTTTCCAAAGCACAGGCCGCAGAGAACCGGCAGGGCATCCTGGATGCAGCCTCCCGCCTGTACCGCGAGCGGGGGCTGACCGGAGTGGGCGTGGCCGACATCACGCGCAACGCCGGGCTCACCCACGGCGGGCTGTACCGGCATTTCGCCTCCAAGGACGCGCTGGTGCAGGAGGCGTGTGCGCGGGCGTTTGACTGGTCGATGACCCCGCTGGAAGGCGCCACACCCCACACCACCGTGGGCGAGCGCATCCAGCGCTACCTCTCGCCCCAGCACCGCGACGCGCCGGGCACCGGCTGCCCCGTCGCCGCGCTGGCGGTGGACGCCGCACGGGCGGGCGGTGGGCTGTCGGAAGTGTTTGCCGAGGGCATCGAGCGCAACATCCAGCGGTTTGCCCAGTTGTTGGTCGACAGCAGGGCCGAGGCAGGCAGCGCAACCGTGCGGTCACAAGACCGGGATTGCGCGATACAAGTGCTGGCCACCATGGTCGGCGGGCTGGTGCTGGCCCGAGCCACCGCTGCGGCGCAGCCCGCGTTGTCGGATGAACTGCTGACAACGCTGCAGACCCAGCTGATTGGGCTGTTGGGCGAAGAGCCGCGCTGACGGTCTGGTGCTTGCCCCGTTCGCTATTAAAAAAAGAGCTGCTACCGCTTGATGGACAAGCGGTAGCAGCTCTTTTGACTCTAACCCCACACCCAACCGAGGCGACCGAGCGCCTCAGATCAGGTCAGGCGCAGCAGGCATCGCCCCAGGCGGGAGCCCCGTTGCCAACGGACGCACGGCGCCACCAGGATGCGGGGCGGGCACTGGCGGCATCGCCATCCACCCAGCGGTACTGCAGACGGCGGCCGTTCAGCGGCTCGACCACCACAGACTGGCCCGCAGCCACGGGCAGCGACTGCCCTGCGCACAGGAACACGTCGCTGCTGTCGCCCAGGCCCTTGCCCAGCGTGACCCAGGCCTGGCCTTCGGCAATGCGCAAAGTCATTGCAACCTTGGGTGCCAGCGTGACAGCAGCGCCCGCTGCCACGTTGCCGGTGCTACCAGCGACCGCGCCCAGCGCGCGGGAAGATGCAAACAGATGAAGAGCGTGAGAGGTTGTCATGGTGTTCTCCGGGTAAACCCTAATAAGACCGTATGGTGCGCGGCTTGCAGAACAACGTCCAATGAAAAGCACGGCACCTATTGATGCTTTTCCTGCATATACGCTTCAAGCGGGCTTGCGCTGTAGCGGTGCTGCTATCCGATGCAGAGCAAACCGGGCCAGACCGGCGGCGAACCGGCCGCCTGCACCCGTCACATCGGCCAGCGCCGCACCCAGGGCGCGCCCGCTTTGGCCCAGTGCCTGCACCAGGTCGCGCAGCGGCTGCACCACGCCACATTCCCAGTCGCGGGCGGCCAGGCTGGCGGGCTGCGCCGTGGCGGGTGCCACCACGCTGTCCCAACGGAAAGCCACGGCCTCAGCGTTGCCCCGGGGGTTCCAGGCTTCCATCACCACATGCTGGCCCGGCGCAATGGTCAATTGCTCCCCAGCCCGCAGCACATGATCGGCCGCCGCACCCGGCAAATCCGCCAAAGACCCGCTCAGGGTGAGCCAGACCTGCCCCTGCGCAATCTGCAATACACCATGGGTGTGCGGCCGCAGCGACAAGGCCCGGCCTGTGGCCAGTTTCCAGCAACCGGCCGCACGACGGCCAGCCAGGGCGGCGTGGACGGATTGTTGCGATTCCAGAACGTTGCGGGGGGACATGACAGGCTCCTTGGCTTCAGTAAAACGTGTTGAGGAGCCTGAATGGTGCGCCTTCCACCGTACACAGTCCAATGAAAACGCGGTACGCTATTCATTCCGTCAACGCATGAATCGCCCTCCAGGACACCTGCCATGGCCTCTGCCGAATATTCCCCCGCCGTCCTTCGCACCCGCCCCGTGGCCACCGGGCACTGGCGCGCCTTTCTGGCCGTGGCCAAACACCTCAACTTCCGCGCCGCCGCCGACGAACTGGCGCTCACCCAGTCGGCCGTAAGCCGCCAGATCCAGGCGCTGGAGGAAGAAGTGGGCGTGCCCCTGTTTCTGCGCCACACCCGCGCGGTAGAGCTGACCAGCGCGGGCGCGCAGCTGCAGCGTGCCGTGGGCCCGGCGCTGGAGCGCATGGACGCCGCCGTGCGCCTGGTGCGTCAGACGGCCGGGCGACGCAGTGTGGCCATCACCACCTGGGCCAGCTTTGCATCGATGTGGCTGATCCCGCGCATGGAGGAGTTTCAGCGCGACAACCCCGGCATCGACATCCGCATTGATGCGAGCGACGTGCAGGTGGACCTGGAAACCTCGGACGTGGACCTGGCCCTGCGCTACGCCATGCCCGCCGGCGCCACGCAAGGCGGCATCCGCCTGTTTGGCGAGCAACTGGCCGTGGTGGCCAGCCCCTGGCTGCTCAAGAGCGGCAAACCGCTGCGCACGCCGGCCGACGTGGCGCAGTTCACCCTGATCGAGGCAGGCGACGCCCACCGCACGCACTACCTGGAGTACCTGAGCTGGCGCCGCTGGTTCGACACGCGCGACCTGACCAAGCTGCAACCCCAGCGTTGGCTGTACTTCAACTACGCCCACCAGATCGTGCAGGCCGCGCTGGCCGGCCAGGGCCTGGCACTGGCGCGCATGCCGCTGATTGCCGATGCGCTGGCCGCTGGCGACCTGGTGGAGGTGCTGCCCGGCCACCGCATCGACTCGCCGCTGGCCTATTGGCTCATGGTGGGGCCACGCAGCGCGCAGCGGCCGGAGATCAAGGCCTTCTGCGCCTGGCTGCAGGTGCAGGCCGAGGCCACCCGCCAGGCAATTGGCGATGTGCCCGATCCGGATTTGAACGACAACCTGGACGGGGCCTGATGAAGAAAGCGCTGGGCCTTGCGGCTTCAGCGCTTTTATTTTGATAGCTGCCAGCGCTTATTCGACAAGCGCTGCCGGCCAATCTGAGTTAAAAATCAGGACAAAGTCACTCTTGCGAACTTGCGCTTGCCCACCTGCACCACGTAGGTGCCCGCAGCCAGCTTCAAGCCCTTGTCGCTGACCACGCTGCCATCCACACGCACGCCGCCGCCGTCGATCAGGCGGTTGGCCTCGCTGCCCGAGGGCGCCAGGTTGGCCTGCTTGAGCAGCGCTCCAATGCCCAGCGGTGCGCCGGACAGGCTCAGTTCGGGGATGTCATCCGGCACACCGCCCTTGCTGCGGTTGATGAAGTCCTGTTCGGCCGCATCGGCCGCCGCCGCGCTGTGGAAGCGCGTGGTGATCTCCTTGGCCAGCATCACCTTGGCATCCTTGGGGTTGCGCCCGCCCTCCACCTCGGCCTTGAGCGCGGCGATCTCGGCCAGGCTCTTGAACGACAGCAGCGTGTACCAGTCCCACATCAGGGTGTCGCTGATGGACAGCACCTTGGCGAACATGGTGTTCGCCTCTTCGGTGATGCCGATGTAGTTGTTCTTGGACTTGGACATCTTGTCCACGCCATCGAGCCCCACCAGCAGCGGCATGGTGAGCACACACTGCGGCTCCTGGCCATATTCCTGCTGCAGATGGCGGCCCATGAGCAGGTTGAACTTCTGGTCGGTGCCGCCCAGCTCCAGGTCGCTCTTCAAGGCTACGGAGTCATAGCCCTGCATCAGCGGGTACAGGAACTCGTGCACCGCAATGGACTGGCCGGTGGTGAAGCGCTTGTGGAAGTCGTCGCGCTCCATCATGCGCGCCACGGTGTAGCGCGAGGCGAGCTGGATCATGCCGCTCGCGCCCAGGGGTTCGCTCCACTCGCTGTTGTAGCGAATCTCGGTCTTGGCCGGGTCCAGCACCATGCTGGCCTGCTTGTAATAGGTCTCGGCGTTCACCTTGATCTGCTCGGGCGTGAGCGGCGGGCGCGTGCTGTTGCGGCCCGAGGGGTCGCCGATCAGGCTGGTGAAGTCCCCGATCAGGAAAATCACCTGGTGGCCCAGATCTTGCAATTGCCGCATCTTGTTCAGCACCACCGTGTGGCCGATGTGGATGTCGGGAGCCGTGGGATCGAGCCCGAGTTTGATGCGCAGCGGCTGGCCTGTGGCCTCCGAGCGCGCCAGCTTCTTGACCCATTCGTCCTGCGGCAGCAGCTCTTGCACGCCACGCAGGGAGATTTCGAGGGCCTGTCTTACACCATCAGAGACCGGGGTTGTTGTAACAGCAGATTGATTCATAAGGGTTTTTTGGGATGTCTAGACAGCATGCACCGCTATACTTCAGCCCACATTGCTTGAGGCGGATTCTAGTGGGACCGCTGTTTCGACCTGTTTTTGACCATTCTGTCGAACGGCTGCAGCCTGACAGTCTGTGCTCCATGCCTTGCCCCGCGCCAGCGCCGGGGAAGTGTCACGGATTCACTCTCACCCTGGGGATAGACCATTGATTCACGGCTTGACCACCGCCAGCTCGGCTTTGCTTGACCGGCTGTCCCGCACGATCCAACAACATCCCAAACGCATCACCGCCGCCGTCGCAGCCATCCTGCTGACGGGTGGTGGGGGCGCATTCGCTGTGGCGTCCTTTGCGCCGGACCCGGCCGAGTTGCCGGTGCGCATGGTGAGCTACCCCGTTGAATCGCTGGCAGAAAACCTCGTGCTGGGCGAGCTGGAAGCCCCGGGCTTTTCGCTGTTCCGCTCCGAACAGGTGCGCTCCAGCGACACCCCCGAGTCGCTGCTGCAGCGCATGGGCGTGGCCGACCCGGCCGCCGCTGCATTCATGCGTGGTGACACTCCTGTGCGACAAAATGTGCTGGGCCGCACCGGCCGCATCGTGTCGGCAGAAACCACGGACGACCACCGCCTGATTCGCCTGACGGTGCGCTGGGTGCCGGACGACAGTGGCAACTTCCGCCGCCTGATCGTCGAGCGCACGGGCGACAACAAGTTTGCGACGCGCATCGAAACCGCCAAGATGACGACCAACAGTCGGCTGGCGGGCGGCATCATCCACAGTTCGCTGTTTGCCGCCACCGATGCGTCCAACATCCCCGACGCCGTGGCCGTGCAGATGGCCGAGCTGTTCTCGGGCAACATCGACTTTCGCCGCTCCCTGCGCAAGGGCGACCGCTTCTCGGTGGTGTACGAAACGCTGGAAGCCGATGGCGAGCCCCTGTCCAGTGGCCGCGTTCTGAGCGCCGAGTTCGTGAATAACGGCAAGACCCATGAGGCCGTCTGGTTCCAGGAACCCGGTGCCGCCAAGGGCGCCTACTACACGCTGGACGGCGAAAGCATGCGCCGCGCGTACCTCACCTCGCCGGTGGAGTTCTCGCGCGTGACCAGTGGCTTCAAGATGCGCCTGCACCCCATCCTGAAGACCTGGCGCGCCCACCTGGGCACCGACTTCGCCGCGCCCACCGGCACCGCAGTGCGCACCGTGGGCGATGGCGTGGTGGAGTTTGCAGGCGTGCAGAACGGTTTTGGCAATGTGGTCTTCGTCAAGCACCGCAACCAGCACGTCACCGTGTATGCCCACCTGAGCCGCATCGACGTGCGCCAGGGACAGTCGGTCGAACAAGGCCAGACCCTGGGCGCCGTGGGTGCCACAGGCTGGGCCACCGGCCCGCACCTGCACTTTGAGTTCCGCGTCAACGGCGTACACCAGGATCCGCAGACCATCGTGGCCCAGAGCGAGGCCGCAGCGCCAGTCTCAGCGGCTTCGCGCCCTGCGTTTGACCGCCTGGCTGCCAACATGCGCATCCAGCTGTCGGCCGCTGCACAGATCGAACAAGCCAGCGCAGAGTGAAGTGAAGCCCCCCCTGAGTCGCTTCGCGCCTTCCCCCCACGGGAGGATGCCGCCAGCGCACGCAAGCGAAGCGCCGCATACGCGGCGCGGCGGCCCATGCGCGGCAGCCATTGGCCTCGGCCGCGCCGCTTGCCCGGGCCTTGGGGCCCCTGAACCTGAGGCTCTTTCGTCCACGCCTTCACAGTCCACACGGCTCCTGTGAGTGCATCCGAGCTGTACATCGGCCTGATGTCGGGCACCTCGCTCGATGGCATCGACGGAGTGCTGGCCGATTTTTCCGGCTCGCACTGCGTGGTCACCCACCATGCCAGCGCGCCCTTCGCGCCCGAACTGCGAGCCGAACTGATGGCCCTCAACACTTCGGGCACTGACGAATTGCACCGCGCCGCGCTAGCAGGCAACGCCCTGTCGCGGGCCTACGCGCAGATTGTGCAAACGCTGCTCAAGCGCAGCGGGCAGCCAGCATCCTCCATCCGCGCCATCGGCGCCCACGGGCAGACGGTGCGCCACCGCCCCCAGGAATTTGATGGCACGGGCTACACCCTGCAGCTGGGCAACCCAGCCCTGCTGGCGGAGCGCACCGGCATCACCGTGGTGGCCGATTTCCGCAGCCGTGACGTGGCGGCAGGTGGACAGGGTGCACCCCTGGTGCCAGCGTTTCACCAGGGGGTTTTTGGCCGCGCGGGTGAAACCGTGCTGGTGCTCAACATCGGCGGCATCTCCAACCTCAGCGTGCTGGGCGCCGACGGCAGTGTGCTGGGCTTTGACTGCGGCCCCGGCAACGCGCTGATGGACTTCTGGTGCCAACGGCACACCGGCCAGGCTTTCGACGCAGGAGGCGCGTGGGCTGCCAGCGGAAAGGTGCTGCCGGAGTTGCTGGCATCGTTGCTGGACGAACCCTTTTTGCACAAGCCACCCCCCAAGAGCACGGGGCGCGATCTGTTCAACCCCGCATGGCTCGCCCACCACCTAGCGCCGTTCGCACAGGCAAACCCTGCCGACGTACAAGCGACCCTGACCGAATACACCGCCCGCACATGTGCAATAAGCGCAAACAGCTACAAAAGAAATAGCCAAACGATGGCAGTTTGCGGCGGCGGCGCACTCAATGCCCATTTGATGGCACGGCTGCAGGCAGCCTGCCCTGGCGTGCAGGTCACCGCCACCGATACCCTGGGCCTGCCCGCATTGCAGGTGGAGGCTGCGGCCTTTGCCTGGCTGGCACGGCAGGCGCTGCACGGACGGCCCGGCAACCTGGCCAGTGTGACCGGCGCTGCGGGAGCCCGTGTGCTGGGCGCTGTTTACCCAGCCTGAAAAAACAAAAACCGCCCATGCGGGCGGCTACGTGGTAAGAGGTCAGGTACAGAGCGGTGTGTACCACCTGACCCCTACCCTCTCCGTGTCAGGCAGAGAAGCTGGAGCCACAGCCGCAGGTGGTAGTGGCATTGGGGTTCTTGATAACGAACTGAGCCCCTTGCAGGTCTTCCTTGTAGTCGATCTCGGCGCCGACGAGGTATTGGTAGCTCATGGCATCGATCAACAGCGACACACCGTTCTTCGTCATGGTGGTGTCGTCTTCATTGGTGATTTCATCAAAGGTGAAGCCGTACTGAAAACCCGAGCAACCGCCACCTTGCACAAAAACGCGCAGTTTCAGGTCAGGGTTGCCCTCTTCGGCAATCAGGTCCGCCACCTTGGCCGCCGCGCTGTCCGTAAACAGGATGGGGGCAGGCATTTCGGTCTGGATGTTTTCGGCAACAGCGCTCATGGGGTACTCCGGGTTCAAAGTTTGCGGTGAATAGTACTGCAGTCTTCTCGGGAATTCAGTTCACTGCCCGTTTGACGCTAACTTCAGTGGGGGCTTTTCCTCCACCAGCACAGCCACCGGGCACATCTGCCCGGCAATCACGGCGCCCTGGTGCATCTCCAGCGCCTTGTAGTGCACATTGCCGGTGATCTTCGCCTTGGGCTGCAGCTCCAGCAGTTCGGCAGCGTGCACAGGCCCCACCACCTGGCCATTGACGATCACATGGTCGGCATGCACCGCCCCCTCCACGCGCGCCGTCTCGGAAATCACCAGGATGCTGGGCTGCTCCGAACCCGCACGGATGTCCCCCACCACCTCGCCATCAATGCGCATGCCTTCGGCAAAGTGCACATCTCCCTCGATCCGGGTGCCCTGGGCGATCAGGCTTTTGATCGGCGGCTGCTTCTTGCGGGAAAACATGGGTGAAAACTCCTCAATGCGCATGCTCCAACCCGGAGCATACAAACGGAAAACGACGGGGCAGAAAGCCCACGGAAAACGGCTACGGCGCGAAGCCCCGCACACATCACCCCTGCCTGCCTGCCACAACGACCGGCGCAGGGCTGCATGGGGCCTTGCAGCAGGCTGGATGAGGCTCCCCGGAGGGGCCTTCCCAACCCTGCCGCCGGACTAGTCGATGGTCATCGCCTGCACGGCGCGAACCGCAGAGCCCTCCAGCACGCGCGCGGTCACGGTTTTTACCACGGCGCTGGGGGGCAGATCGAGCACACCCTCAATGCGCCGGTACTGCTTGACCTGCAGCGGCTGTCCCTGGGCTGGCTGGGTCTGGGTCCAGGGCTTGCCATCCTGGGTGCCCGTCAGAACCA
This sequence comes from Acidovorax sp. Leaf73, assembly GCF_916855635.1. NCBI lineage: Bacteria > Pseudomonadati > Pseudomonadota > Betaproteobacteria > Burkholderiales > Comamonadaceae > Acidovorax > Acidovorax sp. Leaf73. Next base: position 84,712 of record NZ_CAKASI010000002.1, on the reverse strand, counting down.
GTTCCAGCCGGCCATTGAATTCGGGGGCATTGCGCGTCGCCTGGATCACCAGGACCTGCCAGCGCAGCTGCATTCCCCCCAGCACCTCGGCCTGCAAGCTGCGGATTGCGAGCCCTTCGGTCTTTGCCGCAGGAATCAGCTTTTCAAAAAACCCCAGGTCTTCGCGCAGCGTGCGGTTGTCGGCCTCCAGCTGGCGGACCTGCGCCATCAAACTCTCCTTGGCAGACCGCTCGGCGACCAGCAAGCTCTCGGCCGTGTGGGCCACTGTCTGTTGCTCCTGCCCCTCGGCGCGCAGGCGGTCCACCTCGGCCCGCAGCTGAAGCAATTCGTCCCGGGAGACGGTATCCAGACCTGCAATGGACTTTCCAAACTCGAAGGCCCAAAGGGCTACTGCCGCACAGAAACCAAAAACCACGGCCAGGGCCAGCCAGCGAAGGGGCCAGGGCAAGGCACTGCGGATGGCCACCCTCGGGGCGCTGATCGTCAGTCGGCGGCGCAGAAGGCGAAGGCGCATGGTGAGAAGGGGTGAAACATCAGGATGGCTCGGAGAAAAGAGCGCACCTTAAACGAAAAAACCGCCCGAAGGCGGTTTTTTGTTCTGTAAAGCAGTCCGAGGAAAGCTTCGCAGGGAGAAGGATGCCAGCCCAAAAGCCGCCATCCCTCCAGAGCCCAACCAGCTTAACGCTTGGAGAACTGCTTGGCGCGGCGTGCGGAATGCAGACCGACCTTCTTACGCTCGACTTCACGGGCATCACGCGTCACGAAGCCAGCTTGGCTCAGGACGGGCTTGAGGGATGCGTCGTAGTCGATCAAAGCACGGGTGATACCGTGGCGGGCAGCGCCAGCCTGGCCGGATTCACCACCACCGTGCACGTTGATCTGGATGTCGAAGGTTTCGACATGGTTGGTCAACGCCAGGGGTTGCTTGGCAATCATGATCGAGGTTTCGCGGCCGAAGTAGGACTGGATGTCCTTGCCGTTCACCGTGATCTTGCCGGAGCCTTTTTTCAGAAACACGCGGGCGACGCTGGACTTGCGACGGCCGGTGCCATTGTTCCATTCACCAATCATCTCAAGGCTCCTTAGATTTCCAGCACTTTGGGCTGCTGGGCGGTGTGGGGATGCTCAGCACCACCGTACACCTTGAGTTTCTTGATCATCGCGTAGCCAAGGGGGCCCTTGGGCAGCATGCCCTTGACAGCCTTTTCCAGCGCGCGGCCGGGGTGCTTGGCTTGCATGTCGCGGAAGTTCGTGGCCGTGATACCGCCGGGGTAACCCGAGTGGCGGTAGTACACCTTGTCCAGGGACTTGGTGCCGGTGACCTTGAGCTGGGCGGCGTTGATGATGACGATGAAGTCACCGGTATCGACGTGAGGCGTGTAAATGGCCTTGTGTTTGCCGCGCAAACGGAGAGCAACTTCGCTGGCTACTCGTCCGAGGACCTTGTCGGTCGCGTCAATCACAAACCACTCGTGCACAACCTCAGCGGGCTTTGCGCTGAAAGTAGTAGTCATGAGTTTTCTCTTCAAAAGAGGGTTTGGTGGGTCCTTTTCCACGGTCGGTGCTTCTCTGAAGGAAGCCTCTTAGGTGGCGTAAAGTCTTCGCCGCGGGACCACAAAAGCGCTGCGAAGCCCGCGATTATACGAATTTGCAGGCCTGTGGCGCAAGCCCGTAGCCGGAAAGCAGCCCACGGCCCCCTCACCCACGGCTAATTGGGGGTCTGCCGGCGGCGCTGCTCGTCGGCTTCGTAGCGGCGGCGGTTCTCCACGCAGATGGGCTGGTTGGCCTGGGATGGCTTCTGGCATTCCTGGTGGATGCACATGGGGCGTGCGAGGAAATTGGCATCTGCACAGGCCTCTTGCGGGCTGGGCACACGCGGTGGTGGCGGGCGAGGCTTGGGCTCGGTCACCACGGGGGGCGGTGGCGGGGGCGGCTCCTCATGCACCACGATCGGGGTCGGAGCCGGCTCAGGGGCGGCCCGTCGCGCACGAGTGGGGGCGCGCGGAGCAGAAGCAGGGACAAGTGCTGGCGCAGGCATGGATGCAGCAGCCACCGTATCGCTCGCAGCGCCGTCCACAGCAGCAGAGGCCGCTGCGGCCGGGTCCTGCAGCGCCGTCTCCATCACTGCAGGCGGCGGCGCTGCGGGCGGCTCTGCCATCTCGGTGATGATGTCGTCCTGCGGCGCCTTGCTGCTCTGGGCCCAGCGCAGGCCGGCGGCAGAAACCACCACGGCCACCACAGCCACCCCGAGCCACACCAGAACCGGCGAGCGCCGCGTGGTTTTCACCGCCTTGCCGTGGGGGCGGGCGATCTCCCGCTCCAATGGCTGTGGCCGATGGTCGGACGCATGGCGGGTGGTGTTCCCCGGCTGGTGGCCGCCCGCAGGATCGTCGTAGCGGGAGTCATCGACCACCACCGTGTCTCCTGCGTCGATGAAGACCGTATCACCCGCATCGGCAGCCACAGTGTCCGGGCCGCCCAGCATCACGGTGTCTCCGCCAACATTCGCTTCGCCCGCGGGAGTGGCACGCCCTCCGGCATCGTGGGCCACTCCGTTCCCGGTGGCGCGTTGCGCCTGGGCGTGCATCTCTGCCACGATGCTGGGTGCTGAGGTCACATCCACCGTAGGCGTTACCAAGCCCGGGCCCGGCTGATCGGCAGGCTCCACCCAGATATCCCCCAGGTCGTTCCGGAAGTCGAAGTGCTCGCTCCCCTCCGGCGCGGACGTCATCTCCATGAGCTGCAGGAACGCGTCGATGCTCTGCGGCCGGTCCTCCGGCTTGAGCGCCAGCGACTGCGCGATCGCCGCCACGAAAGGCGCGGAATACTCCACGCCAAACTGGCGCTTGACGGTTCTGGCCACGCGGGAGAACGACACCATGCGATCGCGGATGGAGCGCAACGTGGCAGGCAGCGGCGTGTCGTTGCACAAGCAGCCATGCACCACCGCAGCCAGGGAATACAGGTCGCTCCACGGGCCCTGGCGCAAATCCTCGTCGCCATCGGAATATTGCTCTATGGGCGCGTAGTTGACCTTGAGGACGGCGGTGTGTTTGCGGTCCTGGTCGTTGATCGCGTGCCGGGCAGCGCCCAGGTCGAGCAGCACCGGGGGGCCGATGTCCTGCAGAAAAATGTTGTCGGGCGAAATATCCCGATGCAGGGTCTTACCGTCATGGAGCACCCGCAGGGCACCCAGCACTGACCACAGCACCTTGCGCAGCCAGATCTCGGGCGGCGGGGTGCGCATCTGGGCACGGGCCTGCTTGAAGGTCATACCGCTGTAGAGGGGCATGACCATGTAGGCGGTGTTGTTCGCCTCCCAGAAGCGGAACACCTTGACCAGCGAAGGGTGGTCAAACTGCGCCAGCAGGCGCGCCTCACCCACAAAAGAGGCCAACCCGGCCTGGAAGGTCTGTTGGTCCGACGAGGATCTCACCCAGAGCGACTGGCCCTGCGCACGCCCCGCCAGCGCCGAAGGCATGTATTCCTTGATCGCCACGGCCCGGTGCAGGGAGTGGTCAAAGGCTTTGTAGACCATGCCAAACCCGCCAACCCCCAGGAGCGCAAGGATCTCGAACTCAGCGAGGCGGGTGCCTGGCGGCAGCGCATCCACATGGCTGACACCGCTGGCTGGGGCTTGGCTGGAACTTGCGATCATGGTGGAAAGGGTGTGGCGTGCGGGCTTGTTTCGACAGATATTGTGGGTGAACGGGTGCCAACACCGCTCCAAACGCAATCATGAAGCATGCCAGCACGCGCTACAGAAACAAAAGGCTTCCCGTCTGCCAAAAAAGTTACACACCCTGGTCAGAGATACGCCGATTGTGCCGCGCCATGGTTCATTGCCGCCCCCAGCCCATGACAAATTCGCATGGAACCATGAACCGGCGTCTGGTGCCCGCCACCCAGTGCAGCCACCCCTCGACCCGGCCCAGTGAGGCGACAGGGCGCACTCGTTACCATAGAGCCATGTTCAGTTATCGCCACGCCTTCCACGCAGGCAACCATGCCGATGTGCTCAAGCACACGGTCTTGATCGCCGCCTTGCAACACCTTACCGAGAAAGACGCGGCCCTCACCGTGCTGGACACGCATGCGGGCGCGGGCCTCTACCGGCTCGATGGCGACTACGCCAGCACCAGCGGCGAAGCTGCAGACGGCATCGTCCGCCTGTTTGCCCCCACGGCCCCAACCCTCACGCCGGCCCTGCAGGCCTATGTGGACATGGTCCGTGCCTTCAACCAGGGCAACACGCTGCGGGTTTACCCAGGCTCCCCGTTCATCACCCAGCGCCTGTTGCGCGACCACGACAAGCTCAAGCTCTTTGAGCTGCATCCCACCGACCTGCGCGCCCTGGCGGGCAACGTGGCCCAGCTCGAAGCAGGCCGCCAGGTGGCCGTGCTGCACGAAGACGGGTTCGAAGGGATCAAGAAATTCCTGCCTCCACCGGCCCGCCGCGCTTTGGTGCTGTGCGATCCCAGCTATGAAATCAAGAGCGACTATGCCAAGGTGCTCGATGTGGCGGCGGATTCGCTCAAGCGCTTTGCCACCGGCACGTACGCCTTTTGGTACCCCATCATCCCGCGCCCCGAGGCGCACGACCTGCCTCGCCGTCTCAAGACCCTGGCCACCAAGGCAGGCAAAAGCTGGCTGCATGCCACGCTGACCGTCAAGAACAGCAAGCTCACCGAAAACGCTGCTGGCGACGTCAAGCGCCCAGGCTTGCCAGCCAGTGGCATGTTTCTGATCAACCCGCCCTTCACCCTGAAGGCCGCGCTCAAAACCGCACTGCCACAAATGGTGGAATTGCTGGCCCAGGACAAACACGCCACGCACACCCTGGAATCAGGCGGCTGATGCGTCCAAGTGGCGGGTCGTTCTTACGGCCCATCCGCCCCCACGTCCTCACTCTTCAGGGCAGGTCGATTCTCCATTGGCCACAGGAAACACCTCCACCGGCTTGAGCCCCAGACCGTGCAGCCCCAGGGCAATGGCTGCAGCGCGGCTCAAGTCCACGATCCGGCCCCGCGCATGGGGCCCCCGGTCATTCACGCGCACCACAACCCCTCGGCCCGTGATCTGGCTGCGCACACAGATGAATGTGCCAAAGGCCAGGGTGGGGTGCGCAGCTGTCATTGCGTGCATGTCAAACCGCTCACCACTGGCTGTCTTGCGCCGGTGAAACCCAGGCCCGTACCAGGACGCGAGTCCGGTCTCTGGCGCCACCTCGTACCGGCCAGACTCCCCCGAAGGCGCAGCCCATGGAGCGTCAATGGGCTCACCAAGAGGTTGCACCTCCTCATCCAGCAGCCCCGCCTCGGCCAACGCGGCATCCACGGCATTCGGGGTGGAGGGCTCTGCCGTGTTACCGGCCCCCTCTGCCTGCGCAGCAGGCAACCACGCACAGTAGGCCGCAACCAGCAGGGGCAGCAGCCGCAGGTGGGCGCTAGCGCTTGCAGCGCTCCAAAAATGCTTCCTCAAACCGTCGCAGATCGTTTTTCTCTCCATCCGTCAAATCCGTTCTGGCGCGTTTGTTGGTAAGAATGCGGCGAGACTCGGCGCATTGCTGGGCGTGCCGCTCCTGCTGCTCCCTGGAAGCCTGTGCTGCGACCTGGGCAGACTTTTCGTCTTCCCGGCGCTGCTTGTCGCGGTGGCGGCGCTCCGCCGAAAGCCGTGAGTACGCATCCTGCTCCTCCTCCCGGCAATCGCGCCGGTATTCGCGCCGCATTCCTTCCACCACATCGGCCTTGATGCCCCGGCCATACGCTCCCCGGATGTTTTCATCCAGGGCCCGGCAGCGCGCGCTCAGATACTGATGGTGGTCCGGGGTTTCGGGCGATGACCGCACCGGCGAATAGCTGTCATAACGTGGCGATGAATATTGCGCCGGGGCAGGCCCCGCCACAGCGGCTGTGGTGCGGGCACCGTCAGGACATGGCCGCGACAGGACAAAGGTGTTCCCGCTATCGTCCCGGCAGTGGTAGCGGGTCTGCGCCTGAACGCCCGACATGCCCAACACCCACACACACAGCGCACACCATACCGCCACCCCAGCTCGTTCCATGACCACCATCCCCCTGCAAATGTTGCAAAGTGCTAATGGTAGCCAAGCCGTGGTCGTCAGATCCCCAGGCGGCGGCAGATTTCCAGAGTGGCCGCACTCTGGTTCATGGTGTAGAAATGCAGTGCGGGCACGCCCGCGCTGCGCAGCTGGTCACACAGATCGGTCACCACATCCAGCCCAAAGGCCTTGATGCTGGCCGTGTCGTCGCCAAACGCCTGCAGGCGCAGGCGTATCCAACGGGGAATCTCGGCACCGCAGGCGTCCGAGAAACGCATCAGCTGCGTGGAGCTTCCGATGGGCATGATGCCCGGCACCACAGGCACGTTGGCGCCCAGGCGCTGTGTATCTTCCACAAAGCGGAAATACGCATCGCTGTTGTAGAAATACTGGGTGATGGCCGAGTCCGCACCCGCCTGCACCTTGGCGATGTAGGCGTTCAGGTCTGCCTCGGGCGACTTGGCCTGGGGATGCACCTCGGGGTAGGCGGCCACTTCGATGTGGAAATCCCGGCCCGTCTCCGCGCGGATGAAGGCCACCAAGTCACTGGCGTACTGAAACTCCCCGCCCGCGCCGTAGCCGCTCGGCAAATCGCCGCGCAGCGCCACCAGGCGCTTGACGCCCATGGCCTTGAGCGTGGCGAGCTGCTCGCGCACGGACTGGCGTGTGGCACCAATGCACGAGAAGTGCGAGGCGGCGCTCACACCTTCGGCCAGGATTTCGCGCACCGTGCCGAAAGTGCCCTCCTGCGTGGAGCCACCGGCGCCGTAGGTCACCGAGCAGAAATCCGGGTGCAGCGCATACAGCTGCTGGCGCGCAGCCCGCAGCTTGTCCGCACCTTCGGGCGTCTTGGGTGGAAAAAATTCGAAACTCACCGGAAAACCAGTGCCCTGGGCATTGGCAGCAATCATGGTGCCCTCCTCGCATAAACAAAAAATTCATGGTTGCCGTCGCCGCCCTGGATGGGGCTGTCGAGCCAGGCCTGCACGGCCAGACCCAGTTCGGCGCAGCAGTCGCGGATGCGTTTTTCCACCACGGCATACAGGGCGGCATCCCGCACCACACCGCCCTTGCCAACCTGGCCGGGCTGCAGTTCAAACTGCGGCTTGACCAGCATGAGCAGGTGGCCGTCAGGGCGCAGGAATGCGGCGATGGCGGGCAGCACCAGGGTCAGCGAGATGAAGGACAGGTCTCCCGTCACCAGGTCGAACGCCGGTGTCGTGTCCACCCCCGCGCATTCGGCGCGGCGTCTGCGCTGGACGGGCAGTGTGCCCTGCGCGCGGGCTTCGGCGCGCTGGGCGCGCTCGGACTTGAAGGCTTCGATGTCCTGGTCCTTGGCGTCGCCGCTATCGTCGTAGGCTTCGTCCACCAGGCCGCCGTTGCGCATCCAGCTGTAGGGCGCCTCGGGCTGGGTTTCGTTATCTTCGTCGGCTTCGACGACTTCAGAGAGCGCCAGCTCGCAGGCTTCCTGCAGCGCCTGGGCGGTCAGCGAGCGCGCGTTCACGCCCTCCACGCAGACCACACGCAGATCGCTGCGCAGCCGCTCGTGCAGCTGGCCATGGCCCACGTCCACACCGATGACCTGCGCTGCGCCCTGCTGCAGCAGGCAATCGGTAAAGCCGCCGGTGCTCTGCCCCACATCCAGGCAGCGCAGCCCGGCCACGGACAGCCCCGTGGCCAACAAGGCGCCTTCCAGCTTGAGGCCGCCGCGCGAGATGTACTTGGCCTCGGCATCGTCCAGCAGCTTCACCTCGGCCACGGACGGGATGTCATCGCCGTTCTTGGTCACCTTCTGCCAGGGCGCCAGGGGTGACAGACGCCACTCCACGCCCGCAGCAATCAGCCGCTGCGCTTGCGAGCGCGTGGCCGCATGGCCCGCTTCCACCAAAAATACATCTGCACGCATGGCGCTCATCCTTTAACAGTCAAATCAGCCTCCAGCGCTTATCCACAAAGCGCAAGCAGCTATCACAATAGTAGCAACCACGATGCAGTGATCCACCAGCGCCCCGGCGGCACGCCGCCAAGGCGCGCAATGCGCCTGGGGCGCGGGATCAATAGCGGTAGGTGTCCGGCTTGTACGGGCCTTGCTTGGGCACGCCAATGTAGGCGGCCTGCTCGTCGGTCAGCTCGGTCAACATGGCGCCCACCTTCTTGAGGTGCAGACGGGCCACCTTTTCGTCCAGGTGCTTGGGCAACACGTAGACCTTGCCGTTTTCGTAGTAGTCGCTGTGGGTGAACAGCTCGATCTGGGCAATGGTCTGGTTGGCAAAGCTCGACGACATCACAAAGCTCGGGTGGCCCGTGCCGCAGCCCAGGTTCACCAGGCGGCCCTTGGCCAGCAGGATGATGCGCTTGCCGTCCGGGAAGATCACGTGGTCCACCTGGGGCTTGATCTCTTCCCACTCGTACTGCTCCAGCGTCGCGACCTGGATTTCGTTGTCGAAATGGCCGATGTTGCAGACGATGGCCTGGTCCTTCATGGCCTTCATGTGGTCGTGCGTGATCACGTCCTTGTTGCCCGTGGTGGTCACGAAGATGTCGGCCTTGTCGGCGGCGTATTCCATCGTCACGACCTTGTAGCCTTCCATCGCGGCCTGCAGGGCGTTGATGGGGTCGATCTCGGTCACCCACACCTGGGCGGAGAGGGCGCGCAGTGCCTGGGCGCTGCCCTTGCCCACGTCGCCGTAGCCGGCCACGCAGGCCACCTTGCCGGCAATCATCACGTCGGTGGCGCGCTTGATGCCGTCCACCAGCGACTCGCGGCAGCCGTACAGGTTGTCGAACTTGCTCTTGGTCACCGAGTCGTTCACGTTGATGGCGCGGAACATCAGCGAGCCCTTGGCCGACATTTCCTTCAAGCGGTGCACGCCGGTGGTGGTTTCTTCGGTCACGCCGATGATCTGGGCGCTCTTGCGGCTGTACCAGGTCGGGTCCTCAGCCAGCTTGGCCTTGATGGAGGCAAACAGGCAGGTCTCTTCTTCGCTGGTGGGGTTGGCGATCAGCGATGCGTCCTTTTCGGCGCGCTTGCCCAGGTGCATCAGCAGCGTGGCATCGCCGCCGTCGTCCAGGATCAGGTTGGGGCCTTCGCCTTCGGTGCCGGCGGGGCCAAAGTCAAAAATGCGGTGGGTGTAGTCCCAGTATTCGGCCAGGGTCTCGCCCTTGATGGCAAACACGGGCGTACCGGCGGCAGCAATGGCGGCGGCGGCGTGGTCTTGGGTGGAGAAGATGTTGCACGATGCCCAGCGCACTTCAGCACCCAGTGCCTGCAGCGTCTCGATCAGCACGGCGGTCTGGATCGTCATGTGCAAGCTGCCGGTGATGCGGGCGCCCTTAAGCGCCTGCTTGGCGGCGAACTCCTCGCGGATGGCCATCAGGCCGGGCATCTCCGTTTCGGCGATGCGGATTTCTTTGCGGCCCCATGCGGCCAGGCCGATGTCGGCAATGATGCAGTCGGTGTTGACCGGGGCGTTGACGCGTGCGTTCATGATGGTTTCTTGCTCCAAAGCATGTTTGAAAAACCACTGGTCGCGGGAGTGAAAAAGCTCACCACACGAGAAGTGGATGAGCGTCGTTGCTAGATGACTCCGAGCCTCACGCCCCGCCTGTGCTGGGGACGCTGCAACGCTCCTCGGATCGGCGGATTATAAACAGTCAGTGCGATTGCGCTCAGGCAAACTAGCGCCCCACCACTTTGTCGTCCTTCGATGAAAGCACCAACGCGCTGGCTCCTATTTACATCGGCTCTGCTAGTGCTGATCGCCTATCCGGTGCTTTTCAGCCACTGGACTGAAGCGCGCTTTCGCTGGGCCATCGCCAACGCCGCCGACGACAACGCGGTGGACTGTGGCCAAACCTCCACCAGGAAAGACCCACGGGATGTCGTGGAATGCGCACAAGCGGCAATTGCCGGCCGACACGCGTTCAAAGCGTCGTTTCGGCAACCGGCCCTAGATGCTCCGGGAGCTACGGGGCTGGCCAGCCCCGCCTCGGGGCAAGTCCGCAGAATTGTTTACCAGGGCAATCCTGGCGGCTTTTGCCTCTACTTTTGCGACCACACCATTCAAACCCAGCCCTGCCCTGAGCCGTCGATCCATGTAACGTCCTACGTCCCAGAGGCTCAGTTTTGGACCATCTCTGTGCGATGCGCCACCGACGCCTCCAGCCACCCACCCGGCGGCACGCAAAATCCCTGAAGCAACCACGCCGGTAAAATTCAGCCCCCTCAGCGTCAAACCCTGGTTTGCTACAGCCCCTTCGGGTTCATGCAACAGTCGCTACTTCAACTACTCGCCCCGGAACCTCTGTGTCTTACGCCCCCGAAACCCGGCGCCGCCGTACCTTTGCCATCATTTCCCACCCCGACGCCGGTAAGACGACGCTGACGGAAAAGCTGCTGCTGTTCTCGGGTGCAATCCAGATCGCGGGCGCCGTCAAGGGTCGCAAGGCCAGCCGCCACGCCACCTCCGACTGGATGGAAATCGAAAAGCAGCGCGGCATCTCGGTGGCCAGCTCGGTGATGCAGATGCTGTACCGCGAGCACGTGATCAACCTGCTCGACACGCCCGGTCACAAGGACTTCTCGGAAGACACCTACCGCGTGCTCACCGCCGTGGACTCGGCGCTGATGGTGATCGACGCCGCCAACGGTGTGGAAGCACAGACCCGCCGCCTGATCGAGGTTTGCCGCCAGCGCGATACGCCCATCATCACCTTCGTGAACAAGATGGACCGCGAAGTGCGCGACCCACTGGACATCATGGACGAGGTGGAGCGCGAGCTGGGCATGCCCTGCTGCCCCATGACCTGGCCCGTGGGCCAGGGCAAGAGCTTTGGCGGCATCATCAACCTGCGCACCAAGACCATGACGGTGTTCGAGTCCGGCAGCGAACGCCGCCCGCAGGACTTTGAAGCCATCCCCTTGTCGGACGAGGCGACTCTGCGCGCACGCTTTGGCGCCGAGTTCGACGCCGCGCTGGAGAGCATGGAACTGGCCGTGGGCGCATCGCCCGCGTGGGACCATGAAGCCTTCCTGGCTGGCAAGCTCACCCCCGTGTTCTTCGGCTCCGGCGTGAACAACTTCGGGGTGATGGAAGTGCTGGACGCCCTGGTGGACATGGCCCCTCCCCCCGGCCCGCGCGTGAGCACGCTCGAAGTCAACAAGCAGCCCGTCGTGAAGACCATCCAGCCCGAAGACGAAGGCTTTGCCGGGGTGGTGTTCAAGGTGCAGGCCAACATGGATGCCAACCACCGCGACCGCATCGCCTTTGTGCGTGTGGCCTCGGGCAAGTACATGCCGGGCATGAAGCTCAAGGTGCAGCGCACCTCCAAGGAGCTGCGCCCCACCAGCGTGGTGACCTTCATGTCGCAACGCCGCGAGGCCGTCGAAGAAGCCTACGCAGGCGACATCATCGGCTTCACCACCCACGGCGGCGTGCAGCTGGGCGACACCATCACCGATGGTGCCAACCTGCAGTTCACCGGCCTGCCCTTCTTCGCGCCCGAGATGTTCATGACCGTGGTGCTCAAGAACCCACTGCGCACCAAACAGCTCCAGCAGGGCCTGGCCCAGCTGGGCGAGGAAGGCGCGATCCAGGTCTTCAAGCCCGACGCAGGCGGCAACATGCTGCTGGGCGCCGTGGGCCAGCTCCAGTTTGAAGTGGTGCAGCACCGCCTCAAAGCCGAGTACGACGCCGACGTGCGCCTGGAAGGCTGCCAGTACACCGGCGCGCGCTGGATCACCGCCGACAACGCGGCCGACCTGCGCGCGTTCACCGACGCCTACCCGCTGCGGCTGGCGCACGACGCGGCAGACACGCTGGCCTACCTGTGCACCAGCCCATATGACGTGCGCTTGGCGCAAGAGCGGTTTCCGAAGATCCATTTCCACCCGCTGCGCGAGCATGCGGGGTTGGCGCTGCAGGGCGCATAGCCCGCACAAGAGGGGGAAATTCTTGCGCAATCAGCCGATCAATTTCTCCGCGGCGCCGCTTTGCACCAGGACTTGCATAGGCTCCACCATTTCCGCACTGGCCCTGGTCGGTGCGGACTTGCTGCTGCTGAAGACTTGGACCCGAGGGCGTGATGTGCCTAGGAGTGTGGGCAGCAGAAGGCATCGAAGCGAAACGTGCAAAAACCGAGGATCGCGTGGTGCTACCGACAAGCCCAGGGTGGGCCCCTGGGCGCAGGAGGTGGTACCACGCGGGACCCGTTTATCGCGCGTTGCAGCCGATGCTCCTTCTGCCGCCCGCACTCCTAGCCACAACACGCCTGCAGCGCTCAACTTCCTGCGTCATTGGCAATGGACGCTCCAGCATTGAAAGCCGCGCGCCACGCGCTGCGCGAACACATCGACCGCCATCCCTGGATCGAGTGTCTCAGCGCCACACTGCTTCTGTCTCTGCTCACCCTGCTGGTGCATGGCGCATCACTCCAGGGATCTTGGCGCTGGGATGACGGCGCTCACCTGAGCTACGCCGCCCAATACACACCCTGGCAATATTTCTTGGAGCCCCACGTTGCCCAGGGGCACTCCAGCGCCAATGTCGCTCCATGGAACCTGCTGTTCTACGACATCAACCTGAGCTTGTTCGGCATGGCCGCCACTGGCCACTACGCGCACTTGCTGCTGCTCGTGGGGCTGGGAGCCGCGTTGTTCTATGCCGTGTTGCGAGAGTGGGTGGAGCCCCTGCCCGCGCTGATCGGCGCCGTTGCGCTGTTGCTTGGCAAGCCCACTGCCCACATCGCGGCGGGCCTGATGCATGGGCACTATGCGACCGGCTTCGTGTTCGCCATGCTGTCGATACTGGGCTGGACCCGGTATCTCAAAGGCGGGCGCGGATACTGGCTGGGGCTGTCGGCCCTGGCCTACCTGCTGGCGACTACCTGCAAGGAAGTCTATGTACCCCTGGTCGTCCTCTTGCCCTTCCTGCCCGTGGGCACGTGGCCGCAACGGGTGCGCGCACTGATACCGTTTGTGCTGATTGCACTGGTCTACATAGGGTGGCGCTACCTGCTACTGGGGCGCCTCGTGGGCGGCTACAGCCAGGGAGTTTTCGATGCCAGCGAGGCCCTGCGCCAGTTGCTCCGGGTTCCCAAATTGCTCCTCGGCTCCAAACCGCCCGGCAACATCCTTGCCGTTGTATTTCTCGGCCTTCTGTGCCTTGCGGCTGTGAAGCGCCGCCTCCATGCGCCTGTGTTCTTCGTGTCCTTGGGCATCGTCCTGCTGCCGCTGATACCGCTGACGGCCTTTCCGGGAATTCACAGTCCGGACCGCTACCTGTTCGTGCCGTGGGTGGCGTTTTCAGCCTGCCTGGCGGTCATCTGGCCGCGAGAGACGCGCCCGGTTTTTGCCCTTGTCGGAGGCGCAGCGCTTGTTGCGGCCCTGGCAGGTGTGCACGCGCAGGAGAAACAGGCGCTCAGGCCTAACCTGGCGTATTGGGACACGCTGTACCGCTTTGCCCTGTCGCTCGACAAAGAGCGGCAGGCCATATTCGTAGTCCCAGAGTTCGGAGGCACCGATGATGGATACAAACGCTCTGTACTGACCCGCGCCAGAAACACCGCCGACCTGTTTGCGCCAAAGCCGCAGCCAGGCGATTTGCACGTCGTGGACGAAATGGGCCGTGGCCTGGAACAGGTCCCTTTGGCCACCCTGCAGCTATTCGAGTTCCGTGGCGGGGACATGGTGCCCATGCCCCCCGAAAGGGTCGCAGAAAAACTCCCGAGCCTGGCGCGTGGGCAACCTGCCCAAAGTGTCCGTTAGAAGCAGCCATCTCTTCGTCCACAGAAAAAGGTGCAAGCCCGAGCGACAGCCCTCCGCGACTTTCACCAACGCCCCCTCTCGCCATCCCCATGCCTTCTCGTTCCCCCATGCTTCCGTTGAGTACCTGGAATCCTCCCGCCCGCCTCGTCGGCCTGCTCACCGACATCGACGACACGCTGACCACGGAGGGGGTTGTGCCTGCGCACGTGGTGCAGGCGATGGAGTCGCTCAAGGCCCGGGGACTGGCCGTGATCCCCATCACGGGTCGCCCCGTAGGCTGGAGCGAGCCCTTTGTGGCAGCCTGGCCTGTGGATGCCATCGTGGCCGAGAATGGTGCTGTGGCCCTGCAGCGCTCTCTGGACAAGCGCGATGCGCTGTTAAAACGATATCAACAGGATGCAGCCACGCGCGCAGCCCATTTCGCCCGCATGCAGCAAGTGCTGGCTGACATCGAAGCCAGGGTGCCTGGCGCCCGCCGCGCGACCGACTCGCCCGGACGCGAAACGGACATCGCCATCGACCACAGTGAGTTCACACACCTGCCCCAAGAACGGATCGACCAATGCGTGGCGATCCTGCGCGCCGCAGGCATGAACGCCACCGTGAGCAGCATCCACATCAACGGCTGGTTCGGGGCGCACAACAAGCTGGAGGGCGCGCGCTGGATCGTGCGCGAGTTGCTGGGACGCGACCTCGACGCGGAGATCGACCGCTGGGTGTATGTGGGCGACTCGACCAACGACCAGCTCATGTTCGAGCACTTCCCCCACAGCGTGGGCGTGGCCAACATCGCGCGCTTTGTGCCACAACTGCAGCACCTGCCGCGTTATGTGACCCAGGGCGAACGGGGCGCGGGGTTTGCCGAAGTGGCACGGGCGATCCTGGCGGGTCTGGATCGCGGCGGGAGCTGAGCCTGAAGCAGCCTTGGCCGAGAAATTTGAATAAAAATACGGCCTAGCGCTTGATGGATTTGCGCAAATAGCTATATTTTTGATAGCAAAACTTCACAGTCTACGCCCTTCTCAGGCCTTGAGGAAGATGTCCGTATCTGGCGCAAAGCAGGCGTGCAAGGGCAGCAGCGCTCCGCCCAGCGCGCGGGCGTCCGAGCCCATGGTGCCCAGCTCCAGCCGGGGGGGCTGGTGCAGGCCTTCCCAGTTGTAGTCGGCCAGCGCGTGGCGGGCGCTCTCGCACAGGGCCTGCAGCAGCTCGGGGGCGGCGGCACCATCGACCACCACGGCGTCCAGATCCAAAAACGCGGTGGCCGAGACGATGCAGTGCGCCAAGCCCGCAGCCGCGCGTGCGATCCAGCCCCGGCTGTGTTCCAGCCACGGGGCCTGCAGCACGCGCTTGTCGTAGGCGGCCATGGGGTCGAGACCGTGTTCGCGAAAGCGCTGCTCCAGCTCCCACAGGGAGGCCTGGCTGATGAGCTGCGCGGGCGCCTGGCCCGGCTGGGCGGGTGACAGCGGCAGCGAGGCCACCGCACCCGCGTTGCCATGCAGACCGCGATGCAGGTGCGAATTGATGACCAGCCCGCCACCCACAAAGGTGTCCATGAACAGGTACAGAAAACTCGGGATGTCGCGCCCGCGCCCCTGCAGCAGCTCGGCCACGCAGGCGGCGGAGGTGTCCTTGGCAAAGCTCACGGGCAGCTCGGTCATCTGCTGCACCTGCTCGGCCAGGTCGATGTTGTTCCAGGCTTCGGACTGCGCCTCGGTCAGCCCCAGCATGCGGTGCCAGCCGCCGAGCTGGAACGGCGCGGCCACGCCCACCCCTACCACGCGCGAGCGCAGCGGGCCCAGGCCGTCGAGCAGCTGGTTCAGGTGCGTGCGGATCGCAGGCAACAGCACGTCGATGTCAGGGAAGGCGTAGTCGAGCACGATGCGCTCGCGCACATGGCCGGTGAAGTCCACCAGCAGCCAGTCGGCACTGCGGCGGCCGATCTTGATGCCGATGGCAAAGGCGCCGTCGGGGTTGAGACCAATGGGCACCGAAGGCTGGCCCACACGGCCGCGCACCGGGGCTTCGCGGCGCAGCAGCTGGTCTTCATCGAGCCGCGCAGTAATGAGCCCGATGGTCTGCGCCGTGAGGCCCGTGACCCGCGCCATCTCGGCCTTGGCGAGGCTGCCGTGAGTGCGCAGCGCCTGCAGCACCACGCGCTCGTTGAACTGGCGCAGCCCCACGTGGTTGGAGCCGCGCTGGCGCAGCAGCGCGGGGCTGGCGGCAGCGTTGTCAACGGCGGATGGAGAAGCGTCGGTGTCCAGCATGGTGATGAAACGATCAGGCGTTCAGAGTGTCGCCGATGACGCCCTTGCGCAGCAGGAAGTTGCCCCAGGGCTGCAGCTCGCCAGTGACGACGATGGCATAGGCCTTTTTGACGCGCTCGTAGAACGCAAAACGCTCCACGCCTTCGGCCTGCTCACTGGCCACGCCCTCGCGCGCCAGCACGTCCATGGTTTCGCGCTGCAGGGCTGAGCGGTAGGGCACCTCGGTGCCGCCCACCTGCATGTAGGCCACAGGATGCGGCACATCCTGCGCCAGCGGCAGCACGCTGGCCACCGCTTGCACGGCGCGCGCCATGCCGATACCGGGCAGGCGCAGCACGGGCTTGCCCGCGCCCAGGCTCATGGCGGTGAAGTTGGCGTCGGCCAGCACGATGGCGTCGTCGTGGCCCATCTCGGCCAGCACCTTGAGCAGGTCGGGGGTCAGCAGCGGGTCGATGTTTTTGAGCATGGCAGCGTCTTCAGGCAAGGCATTCAGCGGGCAGGTCGGTGGCCGCCATAGCGCCCGTCATCACGGCCACGGTGTCGCTCATGCTGATCTTCTTGGGGTTGACCACCGCCGCACGCTTGCCCAGGCGGGCGATGTGGATGCGGTCGGCAATCTCGAACACATGGGGCATGTTGTGGCTGATGAGGATGACGGGCAGGCCCTTGTCGCGTACGCGGCGGATCAGCTCCAGCACCATGTTGCCCTCCTTCACGCCGAGGGCGGCGGTGGGTTCATCCATGATGACCACATGGCGCGCAAACGCTGCGGCGCGCGCCACGGCCACGCACTGGCGCTGGCCGCCCGAGAGTGTCTCCACCGCCTGTGTCATGGAGCGGATGCCGACCTTCAGCTCGGCCATGCGGGCCACGCTTTCTTCGAGCATCTTTTTCTTGTCGAGCATGCGCAGCGCGCTGCCCAGCAGTCCGGGGCGGCGCAGTTCGCGGCCCAGAAACAGGTTCTCGGCAATGGTCATGGCCGGGGCCACGGCCAGGTCCTGGTACACGGTTTCGATGCCCGCGCGGCGTGCGTCGATGGGGCTCTTGAACTGGATGCGCTGGCCGTCGAGCAGGATCTCGCCTTCGTCGGGCACGGTGGCGCCCGACAGCGCCTTGATGAGGCTCGATTTGCCCGCGCCGTTGTCGCCGATCACAGCCAGGATCTCCCCGGCGCGCAGTTCAAAGTCGGCGCCATCCAACGCGGTGACCTGCCCGTAGCGCTTGACCAGGCCCTTGGCCTGCATGACCAGGGGGGCGTTCGTGGTGTGTGGGGAGGTGGTCATGATCAACGCACTCCTTTGCGCGAGAGTTGGTCGGTGGCCACGGCCAGGATCACGAGGATGCCGGTGACGAGGATCTGGTAGACCGACGACACGCCCATCAGCGTGAGTCCATTGCGGAACACGCCCACGATGAGCGCCCCCACCAGCGTGCCCAAAATCATGCCGCGCCCGCCAAACAGACTGGTGCCGCCCAGCACCACGGCGCTGATGGCGTCGAGGTTTTCGGTCTGGCCCGCGTTCGGGTCACCCGCGCCAGTGCGGGCCACCGACAGCACCGACGCGATGCCGTAGAACAGGCCCGCCAGCACATACACGCCCAGCAGCACCTTGTCGGTGGCAATACCGGTGAGGCGCGTGGCCTCGGGGCTGTTGCCCACGGCGTAGACATGGCGGCCCGGCGCGGTCTCGCGCAGCGCAAACCAGGTGACGAGGTACAGCACCAGCATGAGCACCGCGCCCCAGACGATGGCGGTCTGCCCCAGCTGGAAGGTGTTGCCCAGTGCGGTCATGCCAGCCGGGATGTCGGTGATGGTCTGCGCGCCCGAGTACAGCTGCGTGGCGGCAAACGCGATGTTGAGCGTACCCAGCGTGACGATGAAGGGCGGCAGCTTGATCTTGGTGACCAGCAGGCCGTTGATCAGGCCGAACAGCATGGTCACCGCCATGCCGCAGGCAATCGCCACGGGGGCCGAAAGGCCGTAGTCCGCCGCCATCTTGGTCATCACGATGCCGCCCAGAGCCATCACCATGCCACACGACAGATCAATGCCCGCCGTGAGGATGACCAGCGTCTGGCCGATGGCGATCACCGCCACCACCATGACCTGCTGCAGGATGAGCGCGAAGTTCTGCGCCGACAGGAAACGCTCGCTCTGCGTGGCAAAAAAGGCGCACGCCAGGATCAGCGCGATGAACGGCCCCAGCGTGGCCAGGGGCGGTAGTTTGGAAGCGGTCGAGGACATGGCGGCTCCGTGCGGGTGGACAAAGGGGGCGCTCAGAAAGCAGTTGACGGTTGGGAGCCGATCGCAAAACTCAGCGAAGCGGTTCTGGCTAGGCGCTGCGTCGCAGGCAGTACGGTAGTACGACAAGACGCAGCAACGACGCCAGAAGAGTTTTGAGAACGGCTCTTACTTGGCGCCCCAGCACAGGTCGGTGCCGGTCTTCACATCCTTGCTGTCCACGCCCGCCATGGGCTTGGCAGCGATCAGCGTCACGCCGGTGTCGGTGTAGCCGCTGACCTTCTTGCCGGTCTTGGCGTATTCCACGCCCGCCGCCACGCCCATGGCGGCCATGCGCAGCGGGTACTGCTGGCTGGTGGCGGCGATCACTCCCTTGCCCACGTCGGCGATGCCTGCGCAGCCACCGTCCACCGAGACGACGAGCACGTTCTTCTCCTTGCCTGCGGCCTTGAGCGCGTTGTAGGCACCGGCGGCAGCGGGCTCGTTGATGGTGTAGACGATGTTGATGTCAGGGTTCTTCTGCAAG
The DNA here is from genome assembly GCF_916855635.1 of Acidovorax sp. Leaf73. NCBI lineage: Bacteria > Pseudomonadati > Pseudomonadota > Betaproteobacteria > Burkholderiales > Comamonadaceae > Acidovorax > Acidovorax sp. Leaf73. The sequence continues at coordinate 65,854 of NZ_CAKASI010000002.1, read as the reverse complement.
CAGTTTTCCATGCCGGTCTGGCCCTTGGCGCGGTCGCCAAAGCTGTCGGCCATGCAGACCACTTCGGCGGGGCGCGACAACTCATTGCTCTTGGCATCGTTGGCCTGCAGACCAAAGCCCTTCAGGAAGCCGTTGTGCCGCTGTGCGCCCACGGGGTGGCCGGGGAACAGGTCCAGCGTGGCAATCACAGGCTTCTTGCCTGCAGCGGCGGCCTTGGCGTACTGGCCGATCAGCTCGCCCGCCTTGTAGTTGTCGGTGGCAAACAGCGCGTCCGTCGCATCCATGGGCTCGGTGGGGCTGTCGAGCGCAATCACCATCACGCCGCGCGCCTGCGCCTTTCTGATCGCGGGCACGATGGCCTTGGCGTCGCTGGGGGTGATGAGGATGGTCTTGGCACCTGCGGCGATCAGGTTCTCCATGGCCGTGACCTGGCCCGCGTTGTCGCCATCGGTCTTGCCTGCGGCCGACACCAGCTTGGCACCCAGCTTCTTGGCCTCGGCCGTGGCGCCCTCTTTCATCTTCACAAAGAAGGGGTTGGTCTCGGTCTTGGTGATGAGGCCGATGACGGGCTCGGACGTCTGCGCCTGGGCCAGGCCACAGGCCAGGGCGCCGGTGAGGGCAAGGGCAGAAAGCGCAAAGGCGGGGGTGCGTTGCATGGTGTTGTCTCCGGGTGTTGGGATGGCAGATTCCTGTCGGCCCCGTGCTGCGCGGCTGGCAGGTGAACCACTCTTGTCGGGTGGATGGGATCGAACTATAGTGGCCGACGAGTTAATAAATCAAGTGGATTTACTTATGGTTTTCCCTATCCAGTCCCCCGACTCCAGCCCCGCCCACACCGCACCGCCGCTGCGCGTGGCCACGGCGGGCGAGGCCTTGTTTGACCTGATCGAAGAGCCCGATGGCCGCCTCAAGCCCTGCGCAGGCGGCGCGGTCTACAACCTCACGCGCGCGCTGGGCCTGCAGGGCGTGGGCACGCTGTACCTCAACCCGCTGTCGGGCGACATGCTGGGGCGACAACTGGCACGCGGCCTGCACGACGCGGGCGTGGCCCTGGCAGCGCCCACGCCGGTGCTTGCGCCCAGCGCGCTGGCGCTGGCCGCACTGGATGCCGAGGGCAAGGCCAGCTACAGCTTCTACCGCGACGGCGTGGCCGACCGCCAGGTGACGGCCGCTGCGCTGATTGCCGCCTGCGCTGCTTTGCCCGACTTGCTGGTGGTGGCCACGGGCTGCCTGGCGCTAGTGGCACAGGACGCTGCCGTTTACCAGCCCTGGCTGGCAGCGCAGCGCGTAGCAGGCCGCATGGTGGTGGTGGATGCCAACCTGCGCCTGTCGGCCGTGGACGATGCCGATGCCTACCGCGCCAACGTGATGGCTGCCCTGCAGCACGCCCACCTCATCAAGGTGAGCGACGATGACCTGGAGGCGCTGGCTGTTCCGGGCGCCAACGCATTGGAGCGCGCCCGCTATCTGCAGCAGCAAACACAGGCCCAATGGCTCGCGCTCACGCTGGGGCCGGAAGGTGCCTGGCTGCTGCAGCGCGACGGCCTGGCCGTGCATGCGCGCGAAGAAGCGCCGATCACGGTGGTGGACACCGTGGGCGCAGGCGACTGTTTTCTGGCGGGTTTGATCACCGCCTGGCTGGCAGGGCCTGAGCGTGGGGAGGAAGCGCGGGCCAGAGGTGCGGAGGGCTTGACGGCTCCGGTCACCAAAGCCCGGTTGCGCGCCATGCTGCTCCACGCGCTGGCCAGTGCCGGCCACTGCGTGGAGCGCGCGGGCTGCACGCCGCCGCGTTACGAGGAAGTGCGCGAAAGGCTGGCGTTGCGGCGCTGAGCGACCGCAGCGGGCCGATAGCCCTTACTCAGCCGACTTGGCTGCCGGTTTACGGGCTCGGCTGCGAGGACGGGCAGCGGGTGCCTTGGCGGGTGTGGCGCCTTCTGCCTCGGCGGCGGAGGCCTCGGGAGCGGCAGTAGAGGACTCGGCACTTACCTCCCTCCCTCCAGCACGCGCGCTGCGCGCAAGGGGCGTGGCGGCCTTGCGGGGGCTGGCGCCGGGCTTTGCGCCGTCTCCACTGCGCGCGCGGCTGCGGCGAGGGGTGGCGGCTTCGGGGCCATCGTCCTCGGTGGATGCACCGCCTTCCGGCGTGTCCGCACCCTCTTCCACTTCGGAGCGCATTTCTTGCAGCGGGGTGGAGTCGATCACCGGCTCTGGCGGCGCAGCCTCGGGGGCAACGGACTGGCTGAAGTAGCGGCTGGCCGGACGCTCTGCAGGGGTATCGGCCTGTTCGGCCTCAAGGTGTTCGTGGCGCTGCGGGGAGCGCGTGTCTGCCCGGTCCGGGCCCTCACCGCGACGCCCTCGGCTGCGGCCCGATGGGCCCTGCTCTTCGCCGCCGTCCGAACGCAGGTCAGGCGCCGTCGCCACCGCATGGAAGTCGTGCCGTGTGGCGCCGCCCTGGCTGGCGCGCTCGCCCGCGCCCTCTGACCTGGCGGGCGCCGCTGTTGCGCTGGGCTGACCATGGCTGCGGAACACATACGCACCCGATTTTTCATCGCGCCCAAACTCCAGCAGCCCACGCGCCTGCGCTTCCTCCAGCAGGTTGCCAAAGGTGCGGAAGCCATACCGGCCTTCGCTGAAATCGGGCTTGCGACGCTTGATGGCCTCCTTGAGCACCGAGGCCCAGATCTTGCCGGTGTCGCCGCGCTCGGACAGCAGGGCTTCAAACGTTTCGGCCGCCAGCTCCACGCCCTGGGTCCGGCGCGCGTCCTGGCTTTCCTTTCGGCTGCGCTCCTCCTCGGGGCTGCGGCGTGGCGCGGGTGCCGGATTGCTGCCCGGGCTCTGGCGGCGGGCCTGGGCGCGCTGGTTCTCGCGCACCAGGTCGTCGTAAAAGATGAATTCGTCGCAGTTGGCAATCAGCAGATCGGACGTGGACTGCTTCACGCCCACGCCGATCACCTGCTTGTTGTTCTCGCGCAGCTTGGACACCAGCGGCGAAAAGTCCGAGTCGCCGCTGATGATGACGAAGGTGTTGACGTGCGACTTGGTGTAGCAGAGGTCCAGCGCGTCCACCACCAGGCGGATGTCGGCCGAATTTTTGCCGGACTGGCGCACATGGGGGATTTCGATCAGCTCGAAATTCGCCTCGTGCATGGTGGCCTTGAAGCCCTTGTAGCGCTCCCAGTCGCAATAGGCCTTCTTGACCACGATGGAGCCCTTGAGCAGCAGGCGCTCCAGGATGGGCTTGATGTCGAACTTTTCGTACTGCGCATCGCGCACGCCCAGGGCGACGTTTTCAAAGTCGCAGAACAGGGCCATGCTGATGCTGTCGGAGGGGGATGCCATATCGTGTGTGAGTTCCGTTCAATGCTGCGGATCATCACACGGAACGCATTGCGCCCTCCGAAGGGATGGCCTCAGGTGGGTTTGGCCAAGCCCAGTTTCTCTACCAGCGCCTTCTCGCGCGTGAACGTGTCCTGCGCAAACTTCTTGTACGCCGCCGTGCTCATGTACATCGGCACCATGTCATAGCGCGCCAGGGCCGTGCGATAGCTCTCCTGCTCCATGGCCTGCTTGAAGGCATCGTGCAGGCGCTTGACCACCGCATCGGGTGTGCCCTTGGGTACGCCGATGCCAAAGGGCGAGTTCTGCACCAGGTTCAGGCCCAGCTCCTTGAGCGTGGGCGCGTCGGGGAACTTGGCCAAGCGCTCGGCGCCCCAGGTGTTGAGCACGCGCAGCTTGCCCGCTTCCACCTGCGGCGCAAAGCCGGTGGAGTCGGCCGCCGCCATGATCTGCCCGCCCAGGATGGACTGCATGAGGTCGGCGCTGCCCTTGTAGGGAACGTGCAGCAGCTCCAGGCCCAGCTGCTGGGCGATGAGTTCCATGGTCAGGTGCGGGCTGGTCATGGTGCCGGTGGAGCCGTAGCTGAGCTTGCCGGGGTTGGCCTTGGCCCAGGCCACGAAGTGCGTCCAGGTCTTGAGCGGCGAGTCGGCGGGCACCACCAGTCCAAACGCGTAGCCTGTGACGTTGAGCACGTAGCTGATGTCCTTGACCGGATCCCAGTTGATCTTGGTGGTGTAGGGCAGGCGGAACACGCCCAGCGGAATCTGCGCCACCGTGTAGCCGTCGGCAGGCACGGTCTGCAGCGCCTGGGCAGGCAAGGTGCCGCCCGCGCCGGGCTTGTTTTCGACAATCACGGTCTGCCCGAGGATCTTGCTGGCGTTGTCAGCCAACGCGCGCATGGTGATGTCGGTGGGGCCGCCGGCCGGGAAGGCGATGATCAGCTTGATGGGTTTGTTGGGAAAGCTCTGGGCCTGCGCCAGGAACGCGGGGGCGGCGAGGCTGGCGGCTCCCCATTGGATGATCTGGCGACGTTGCATGGCGAAGCTCCTCAAAACGAAAGACAAAAGATTCGCTCATTGGACTGCAGCCCCTCGCGCGGGGCATGCAGGAAACCCCCTAGCCTCTGTCACCAAGGCGGCAGCGCGGCTGGGGCAGGATGGTTCCCGCAACGCGCCGGTAGCGCGCAACACCGCAGGCGTTTGTCACACTTTGTACGTGGACAGCAGCAGGCTGGTTTCCGTGTTGGCAATGCCCGGCGTGAGGCGGATGCGGCCCAGCGCCGCATCGAATGCCTCCAGGCTTTCGGCGCGCACCTCGGCCACGATGTCCCAGCGGCCGTTGGTGGTGTGCAGGGTGCCCACCGTGGGCTCACCGCGCAGCGCATGGATGACAGCGGGCGCCGCATTGCCCTCGACCGCGATGCTCATCCACGCACGGATGCGCTGGGGCTCCGAATCGGGCCGCAGCCGCACGGTATAGCCGACGATTACACCGCCCTCCTCCATCTTGTGCAAGCGGTTCTGAACGGTGCCGCGCGATACACGCAGCTTCTGCGCCAGCGTGGCCACGGGGGTGCGTGCGTCGGCGCGCAGGATGCTGAGGATTTCGCGGTCGGTGTCGTCCAGTTTGGTCATGGCAGGCTCTATAGCTGGCAGTTCGGCAATTTTCTGTGCATTGTGGCCCTGCAAGCTGGCACGGGCATTTCTTCCGCCCGGCGCAACGCGGACGACTTCTCACGCTGAATCTGGATCAAGAAGGCCGGCAGCGCCCGTCTAGAAAGCATCAAACGCCATCAAATTCATAGCGCTCGCATCACAACGAATCCGTGGGATGCGGGGCCTGCGCATCCAGCCGCGCATCGCAACCCACGCCCGATGCGATCCAGCGCCGGGCCAGCGCAGACAGTGCGCGCACAGCCCAGGGATGGGACAGGCCGGTGACACCACCGGGGTCAGCCACCATGCCACACCAATAGCGCTGGTCAGCATCGCTCCAGCGCAGGGCCGTGCAGGCCCCCTTGCGGCGCCGTGACACCAGCATCCCCAGCGGGCAGGGCTCCGCCAGGCAGCACAGCCCACAGCCGTTGCAGGGTGCGCCTTCTGCGGGCTTGGCGGGTGCTGCGGGATGCAACCACACCACGGTGGGGTGAGCAGGCAGTTGTTCGGGCATGGGGGTGCAAAGGGAACATGCGCGAGCGGCAAATGCCCCCCGCGCTCCACGGTGCATTGTGCGGCCCCATTACCGCCGCGCGACTGGCTGCGCGACCACAGGCCCCAACAAAAAAGCCCCCGCTGCGATCACAGCGGGGGCCAAACCGGTCGAAGGGACCGAGGAGGGAGACAAGTAAAGAGGGAATGAAACTGCCGCCGGATCAGCAGCCCAGCGGCCGGTTCGGGCGCATGGGCACGATGCCGGTGACGCGCAGGGTGGCATTCGAGCCGTCCGTGGCTGTCAACGTTTTCCCGCTGAAGCGCACCTGGTCGCTCTCGCGTACCACCGCCGTGTCAGTCGGCTCGCCGCTGGCGTATTCCTTGCCATCAAAGGTCAGGAAGACCTGGTGCAGGCCCGTCGCATCGGGGCGATACCGGATGTCGCCAAAGGCGGTGGCCGAAGAACCCACCTTGTTGGCCCCGTCAAAACGGAAAGCACACAACTCGGGCACCGAGCCGATGGGGTTTTCCTTGTCCACGCCGGTGAGGTTCAACGTGCCGTTGCCGTACACACCGTTAAGACCGTCCACCGTAGCGCTGGTCACGGTCAGCACACCGGGTTCGTTGCTGGGTGTTGGGTCATCGTCATTGCCGCCGCCGCAGGCGACCAGCAGCACAGAAGCAGCCGCAAGGGCAGTCCAGGTCTTGAGGAAATGAAAAGCGTTCATGGTGATGGGCGTCCGTAGATGTGGAAGGAAGGTGGGGAGCCGATCCCCTGCAACCCATCGTAGGAAGCCCCCCCCCCCGCAGCGCGTGCGCCATATTCCGCGTTGTGCGTAGGACATGGGCCGACAGGGGTGTGCGCCAACCAAATGGCTGGCATGGAGCCACCCCGCCTCTGCCGCCCGCCCCGCTCACATGTCTCAGCGCGCCAGCACCGCGGCCAGCGCCTTTCCAGTATGTGTGCCCGCCGCCACCACATCCTCGGGCGTCGCGGCTGCCACGATGCGCCCGCCTGCGTTGCCACCTTCAGGGCCCAGGTCCAGGATCCAGTCAGCCTCGGCGATCACATCCAGGTCGTGCTCGATCACGATCACGCTGTGGCCGCCGTCGACCAGGCGGTGCAGCACGCGGATGAGCTTGTCGACGTCGGCCATGTGCAGGCCCACGGTGGGCTCGTCCAGCACATACAGTGTGTGCGGCGCCTTCTGCCCTCGGCGGCCCACCTCGTCGCGCACCTTGGTGAGTTCGGTGACGAGCTTGATGCGCTGCGCCTCGCCACCGCTCAAGGTCGGCGACGGTTGGCCCAGCGTGAGGTAGCCCAGGCCCACGTCCTGCAAGAGCTGCAGCGGGTGCGCAATGCTGGGCATGGTGGCGAAGAAGCCCACGGCCTCGTCCACCTCCATCTGCAGTACGTCGCCAATGCTCTTGCCGCGCCAGGTCACGGCCAGGGTTTCGGGGTTGAAGCGCGCGCCGTGGCAGGTCTCGCAGGGCACCTTCACATCGGGCAAGAAGCTCATCTCGATGGTGCGCACGCCCGCGCCTTCGCAGCCGGGGCAGCGGCCTTCGCCAGTGTTGAAAGAAAAGCGCCCAGCCACATAGCCACGTGCCTTGGCCTCCAGCGTCTCGGCAAACAGCTTGCGGATGGTGTCCCAGAAGCCGATGTAGGTGGCGGGGCATGAACGCGGCGTTTTGCCGATGGGCGTCTGGTCCACTTCGAGCACGCGGTCGATGCTCTCGAAGCCCGACAGGCCCGTGCAACCGACCAGTGGCGGCGCCTTGCCCGCGTCCATGGCATCGCGCCCGGCCTTGGTACTGCGCTGCTGCACCCAGGCCTGCACATTGGCCAGCAGCACATCGCGCGCCAGGGTCGACTTGCCCGAACCGCTCACGCCCGTCACTGCCACCAGGCGGTGCAGTGGCACGGTGGCCGTCACGTTCTGCAGGTTGTGCAACTGCGCGCCATGCACCGTAAGCCAGCGCATGGCGGCACGTTCCTTGGCCTCGGTCAGCGCGTCTGCGGCCAGCGATGCGGCCTGGGCCGCGCGCTTCTTGACGGCAGCGCTCTGTCGGCCGGTAGGCGCCGCAGCTTCGGCACGGGCAAAGGCGGCCGTGGCCTCGGCACTGACCTCGCTGGCCGACATGCTGCGGCGCAGCTGCAGCGGATGCTTCATGGCGTGCAGCAGGTAGCGGCCGGTTTGCGAATCTTCGGCGCCCGTGATGTCGGCCACGCTGCCCTGCGCCACCAGGCGCCCGCCGCGTTTGCCCGCGCTGGGGCCAATGTCGATGATGTGGTCGGCGCGGCGGATGGTGTCTTCGTCGTGCTCCACCACCACCAGCGTGTTGCCCTTGTCGCCCAGCTTGTGCAGGGCGTTGAGCAGGATCTGGTTGTCGCGTGCATGCAGGCCAATGGTGGGCTCGTCGAGCACGTAGCAAACCCCCTGCAGGTTGCTGCCCAGCTGCGCGGCCAGGCGGATGCGCTGCGCCTCGCCACCGCTGAGCGTGGGCGCGCCCCGGTCGAGCGTGAGGTAGCCCAGGCCCACTTCTTCGAGGAATTCGAGGCGGCTCTGGATCTCGGGCACCAAGTCGCGGGCGATGTCGCCTTCGCGCTGGGTCATGCCGCCTTCGATGCGCAGGGTCTCGATCCAGCGGCGCACATCCGTCACCGACAGCGCGGCGATGTCGGTGATGCCCACCCCCGCAAACTTCACCGCGCGGGCCGTGGCGTTCAGACGCGTGCCGTGGCATGTGGGGCAAGCTGTGTCCTGCAAATCTTCCACCTCGGGCTCGGCAAAGGTCTGCTCGCGGCCCTTTTCCTTGTCGTCTTGTACCGAGTCGTCGAACACCTTGCGCTGGTCTTTGGTGAGCTTGACGCCCGTGCCCACGCAGTCGGGGCACCAGCCATGCTTGCTGTTGTACGAGAACAGGCGCGGGTCAAGCTCGGCATAGCTGGTGGCGCACACCGGGCAGGCACGCTTGGTCGAAAAGGCTTGCAGATGGCCAATACCGGCCGTGGGCAAGCCGCCCTCCATGGCCGCAGCCAGCGTGTCGATGCTGCTCAGCACATGCACCACGCCCTTGCCGTGCGTGAGCGCGTCGGCCAGCGCCTTGCGGAGCTGGGCTTCGTTCTCGGGCGACACATCCAGGCTGGCAACAGGCAGCTCAATAGTGTGCTCCTTGAAGCGGTCAATGCGCGGGAAGTTGGTGGTGGGCAGGAAGTTGCCATCCACGCGCAGATGCGTGTGGCCGCGCGGGCGGGCCCAGTCGGCCAGCTCGGTGTACACGCCCTTGCGGTTCATCACCAGCGGCGCGAGCAGTCCGATGTGCTGGCCACGGAACTGCGTGAGCAACTGCGCGGCGATGCTCTCGGGCGTTTGCGGCTGCACGGCTGCGCCGTCTTTGGTGCAGTGCTGGGTGCCCAGCTTGACGTACAGCAGGCGCAGAAAGTGCCACACCTCGGTGGTGGTGCCCACGGTGGACTTGCGACCGCCGCGCGAGAGGCGCTGCTCGATGGCGACAGTGGGCGGGATGCCGTACACGGCATCCACCTCGGGCCGACCGGCTGGCTGCACGATGCTGCGGGCATAGGCGTTGAGCGATTCGAGGTAACGCCGCTGGCCTTCGTTGAACAAAATGTCAAACGCGAGCGTGGACTTGCCCGAGCCGCTCACGCCCGTCACCACGTTGAACTTGCCACGCGGAATGTCCACGCTCAGGTTCTTGAGGTTGTGCTCCTTGGCGTTGACGATTTGTATAGCGTTTTTGGCTGCTGGCGCTTGATTCATATACGCGAGGCGCTCTGATTTTCGTAGCACAGCAGCTTTTTCGTGCACCGAGTGGCCGCCCACGCCCAGCGCCAGTTCGTAGTCGCGCAGCGCCTGCCCGGTGTGTGAGGTGGCATGGGCACGCACGTCCTCGGGCGTGCCCTCCGCCACGATGAGGCCGCCCGCGTAGCCGCCTTCAGGGCCCAGGTCGATGAGCCAGTCGCTCGCGCGGATCACGTCCAGGTTGTGTTCGATGACGATGAGCGAGTGCCCCGCATCGATGAGCTTGCGCAGCGCGCGCATCAACTTGGCAATGTCGTCAAAGTGCAGGCCAGTGGTGGGCTCGTCAAACAAGAACAGCGTGCCTTTGCGGGCGACGGACTGGCGCGATTTGGATGCGCTGCGCGCGGCCTCGGCCAGAAAGCCTGCAAGCTTGAGGCGCTGCGCCTCGCCGCCTGACAAGGTCGGCACGGGCTGGCCCAACGCCACGTATTCGAGCCCTACATCCACGATGGGCTGCAGCGCGCGGATCACATCGCGGTCATTGGCAAACAGGTCTGCTGCCTCGGCCACCGTGAGCGCCAACACGTCGGCCACATTCAACGTCCGACCACCGCGCTCGATGGTGATCTCCAGGATCTCGGGCCGGTAACGCTTGCCGTCGCAGTCCGGGCAGCGCAGGTACACGTCGCTCAGGAACTGCATCTCCACATGCTCGAAGCCCGAGCCGCCACAGGTCGGGCAGCGCCCATCGCCGCTGTTGAAGCTGAACTTGCTGGCCGTGTAGCTGCGCTGCTTCGACAGCGGCGCCACGGCAAACAGTTCGCGGATGCTGTCCCACGCGCCCACGTAGCTCACGGGGTTGGATCGAGCGGTTTTTCCGATGGGGGATTGATCGACAAACACAACATCCGACAAATGGTCGGCGCCCAGCATGCGGTCGTGCGCGCCCGGCGTGTCGGTGGCCTTGCCAAAGTGGCGCAGCAGCGCGGGGGCCAGCACGTCCTGGATCAGGCTCGACTTGCCCGAGCCACTGACGCCGGTCACGGTGACCAGGCGCTGCAGCGGGAACTCCACCGTTACATCCTGCAGGTTGTGCTCGCGCGCGCCTTCGAGGATGAGGCGCGGCGTGGATTCGGTGACCATGCGCTTGAAGCCAAAACCCACGTGCTTGCGCCCACCCAGGTAGGCGCCGGTCAGCGTGTCGGCGTTGCGCAAATCGGCCGTGGTGCCGTCAAACACGATCTGCCCGCCCAGGCGGCCCGGGCCAGGGCCCATGTCGATCATGCGGTCAGCCGCCAGCATCACGGCGGGGTCGTGCTCCACCACCACCAGCGTGTTGCCCGCATCGCGCAGGCGCAGCATGGCCTCGGTGATGCGGTGCATGTCGCGCGGGTGCAGGCCGATGCTGGGCTCGTCCAGCACGAACAGCGTGTTGACCAGGCTGGTACCCAGCGCCGTGGTGAGGTTGATGCGCTGCACCTCGCCGCCACTCAGTGTGCGGCTTTGCCGGTCGAGCGTGAGGTAGCCAATGCCCACGTCGCACAGGTATCGGAGGCGGGTGGTGATTTCTTCGTGCAGCAGCTTGAGCGCTTGCGCATCGCCGCCTTTGGCATCGTCGCCCACCGGCAACTGCATGCGATCAAAGAACCTTCGCAGGCGGTCGATAGGCAGCAGCATCAGGTCATGCAGGCACAGGCCGGGCAGCGCCTCGAGCTGCTCGCGCGACCATTGCACCCCCTCAGGCATGAACCGTTTGCCAGGCTCCAGCACCGCATCGGCATCCTCCTTGCGGCCGATGCGCCAGAGCAGGCTTTCGGTCTTGAGCCGCGCACCCGCGCAGGTGGGGCATGGCGTGTAGCTGCGGTACTTGGACAAGAGCACGCGGATGTGCATCTTGTAGGCCTTGCTCTCCAGGTACTCAAAAAAGCGCTTGATGCCGTACCACTGCTTGCTCCATTGCCCGTCCTTGTAGCCGGGGGCGCCGCCGATCACCCACTTTTTCTGGTCGTCGGTCAGCTTGTACCAGGGCGTGTCGCGCGGGATACCAGCCGTTTCGGCATGGCGCATGAGGTCGTCCTGCGCTTCTTTCCACGCGGGGGTCTGGATGGTCTTGATGGCGCCCGCGCGCAGCGTGAGCTTGTCGTTGGGGATGACGAGGCCGTAGTCCACGCCGATCACGCGGCCAAAGCCCCGGCAGCTGTCGCAGGCGCCCACGGCGGAGTTGAACGAGAAGGCCGACGGGATGGGGTCGCTGTAGCGCAGGTCGCTGTCGGGGCAGTGCAGGCCCGTCGAAAACCTCCACAGCTCTGGTTCGCTCTCGTCCAAGAGCCGATAGACATTCAAGCGCCCCGTGCCGCGCTTGAGCGCGACCTCGATGGCCTCGATCACCCGCGCCTTCTCGGCATTGCCCAGACGAAACCGGTCGGCCACCACATCCAGCACCTTGCGCGGGCCGGTGGGCGTAGCCACCTCGCGCTCGGCCTGCACCTTGGTGAAGCCACTGGCGGACAGCCACTGCTCCACCTGCTCCGCGCTGGTGTTGGCAGGCAACTCGACCGGGAAAGTCAACACGATGCGGGGGTCACTGGCGGCAGCGCAGCGCGCGGCCAGCTCCGCGTAGATGGTCTCGGGCGTGTCATGGCGCACCGGCTGCGCGGTCTGCTTGTCGAACAACCGGCCCGCACGGGCGAACAGCAGCTTCAGGTGGTCGTTCAGCTCCGTCATCGTGCCCACGGTGGAGCGGCTGGAGCGCACGGGGTTGGTCTGGTCGATGGCGATGGCCGGCGGCACGCCCTCGACCTTGTCCACAGCGGGCTTGTCCATGCGGTCGAGGAACTGGCGGGCGTAGGCGCTGAAGGTCTCCACGTAGCGGCGCTGGCCCTCGGCATAGAGCGTGTCAAACACCAGGCTGGATTTGCCCGAGCCGCTGGGCCCCGTGACCACCGTGAGTTCGCCGGTGCGGATGTCCAGATCCAGGTTCTTGAGGTTGTGCTGGCGTGCGCCGCGGATACGGATCAGTCCCTGGGTCATGGAGGCAGTCTTTTTCGAGGGTGAGGCGGAACATTCTAGGCACCGCAGTGGCGCCCGTCCGGCCTTGCCGCAATACCCTTTGATTGCGGGTCTGCTGACAGGTGCTGTCACAACATCGGGTTATGCCGGTTCGCAAACAGGGCACATTTGTCTAGAGTAGCCAGTCAATCCAAGGAGACGACCATGTACAAATGGACACAATGGGGAGCCGCAGTCGCTCTGGCCGCCGCGCTGTGCGGCGCTGGCCATGCCCAGATCCTGATCGGGCAAACCGCCGGCTTCTCCGGGCAGGTGGCGGCAGGCGTGAAGGAAACCACCGACGGCGCCCTGCTCTATATCGATGCGGTCAATGCCAAGGGCGGCGTCAACGGCCAGAAGATCGAACTGACCTCGCTGGACGACAAGTTCGACCCCAAGCTGGCCGCAGAAAACGCGCGCAAGCTGATCGAGGAAAACAATGTGTCAGCGCTGTTCCTCACACGCGGCACGCCCCACACCGAGGCCATCGTTCCCCTGCTGGAAAAGCACGGCGTGGCACTGGTCGGCCCTTCCACGGGCGCCATGGTGCTGCACCAGCCCGTGCGCAAATACATCTTCAACGTGCGCGCCACCTACCAGCGCGAGGCAGAAAAGGCCATGACCCACCTGGCCTCCATGGGCATTACCCGCATTGCCGTGGTGTATGCCGACGACAGCTTTGGCGCCGATGGCGTGGCGGGGGCACAAAAAGGCCTGGCGGCGGCCAAGCTCACACCCGTGGTGCTGGAGAAGTTTGACCGTGCCAAGCCTGATTTCGCCCCGGTTGCGGCCAAGGTGGCAAAGGCAGACACCCAGGCCGTGCTGATGATCGCCTCCGGCTCTGCCGTGGTCGATGGCAGCAATGCGCTGCGCGCCGCAGGCTCTGCCGCACAGATCGTGACGCTGTCCAACAATGCCTCGGGTGGCTTCATCAAGAGCCTGGGCAACAACGCGCGCGGCGTGATCGTGACCCAGGTGTACCCCAATGAGCGCGCGGTGACCTACGCCATGGTCAAGGAAGCCCAGGAGCTGGCCCGGGCCAAGGGCTTGCAGGAGATCAGCCCCGCCATGCTCGAAGGTTTTGCAGCCGCCAAGGTGCTGGTGGAAGGGCTCAAGCGCGCCGGCCCCAAGCCCAGCCGCGACAAGATCCACACGGCCCTGGAAGGCATCAAGAAATTCGACCTGGGCGGACTGGAGGTGAGCTACGGCCCAGACGACCACACGGGCCTGGACTTTGCCGACCTCTCCATCATCGGTACGGACGGCAGGTTCCGTCGCTAAGAGCCTGTTTACGATCTCGCAGGGGATCGCAAACAGGCTCTAGGAGCCATCTCCCGGATGGCCATAGGTTGCGCAGGCCCAACTCCGTCCGGGCCTACGTATTTCTACAGTTTATTTGTCACCGTTTGTATCTATATTGACGCCTCCAACAAACAGGCATCTTGGGACAAACATGAGATTGACACACTGGCTTCGCGGGGGCGCTACCCTGGCCGCCATCTTCGCAATGGTGGGCGCAGCCCACGGACAGATTCTCATTGGACAGACGGTGGGCATCACGGGCTCGGCAGCGGCCACGGTGGCCGAATCCATGCAGGGCGCGGCGCTCTACATTGATCACATCAACGCTCGGGGCGGTATCGCGGGGCAGAAGGTGGAGGTCATATCCCTGGACGACAAATTCGACCCCAAGCTGACCCTCGAAAACACCCGCGTTCTGATTGAGGAAAAAGGCGTGATCGGGCTGTTCATGACGCGGGGCACGCCACACACCCAGGGCATCATGCCGCTGCTGGAGCAGCACGGCGTGCCGCTGGTCGGCCCCTCCACCGGCGCCATGGTGCTCCACCAGCCGGTACACAGGTTCATCTTCAACGTGCGCGCGCCCTACCAGCGCGAGGTGGAAAAGGCCATCACCCACCTCAACACCCTGGGCATCAAGCGCATTGGCGTGGTGCATGTGGACGACACCTTTGGCGCAGATGGCCTGGCAGGGGCACAACTGGGCTTCAAGGCCAACCAGCTGGAAGCCCTCTTTGTCGAGAAATTTGACCGTGCCAAGCCCGACTACAGCGCGATTGCACCGCGTGTGGCGCAAAAGCAGCCCCAGGCCGTGGTCTTCATCGGCACGGGCGCGGCGGTGGTGGACGGCATCAAGGCGCTGCGCGCTGCAGGGGTCACGGGGCAGATCGTGACACTGTCCAACAATGCCTCGGGCGGCTTTGTCAAACTCCTGGGCGACCAGGCCCGGGGGGTTGTGGTCACGCAGGTCTTTCCCTCCGAGCGGTCGGTGAACTACCCGGTGGTCAAGGAAGCCATGGAGCTGGCCCGCGCCAAGAACATTTCCGATCTCACGCCCGCGATGGTGGAGGGCTTCGTCAGCGCCAAGGTGCTGCTGGAAGGTATCAAACGCGCGGGCCCCAAGCCGGACCGCGCCAAGCTGCACACAGGCCTGGAGAGCATCAAGAAGTGGGACCTGGGTGGCGTGGAGCTGAGCTACAGCCCCACGGACCACAGCGGTCTGGTGTTCGCCGACCTTTCCATCATCGGGAGTGACGGGCGCTTCAAGCGATGACACCCTAAGAAACTGAGGCGCTGTGCGGGCTCTTGCCCTGCGCCGCGCCAGGAGCGGTAGGGGCGTGGAGTGTGCAGCCCACCGTGACGGCCCCGCACAAAACAAAAGCCTGCGGCCTTTCGGCTGCAGGCTTTTTTTGATGACTTGGGATGGGACCCGGCGGCTTACTGCGCGCTGGCCGCAGATGCAGGTGCCGACGCAGGCGCCGCTGCGGGTGCACTGGCAGCGGGTTCGGGCGCATGCACGGCATCTGCGCCGTGTTTTTCACCACCCATGTCGGCCTTGTCGCCCGCCGTGATGATCACGTACATCGACAACGCAGCAAACAAGACGAAGCCAACAACAATCTTCCACATATCAATATCTCCTGGGATGGGTTTGTTCAATCAAGGGGCCTGGCTAGGGATGCTGTGCACGATTCGTCGCGCCGTATGCATCTGCGGCTCGGGCGGTCTGCCGCGTTGCAAAACCTCGCAACAGCTACGGCTATTGCTGCGTTTTGCGCCTTGCAGCCCATCCCGATCCGCAGCGCACACTTACCGCACGAATCATGCACAGCATCCCCAGGGTTATGGGTTGTACTGGTGCGCGGACAAGCCCCTTGATGGAACACAGGGCCCGACCCTTGCGGGGCGGGCCCTGTTCACCGGTCAGAACCGATCAGTCATTGGCGTAGATGTCCACGTCCTTGGTTTCCTTGATGAACAAGCCACCGATCACCACCGTGGCACCGGCAATGATGATGGGGTACCACAGGCCGTTGTACATGTTGCCGGTCTGGGCCACGATGGCGAACGCCGTGGTGGGCAGCAGACCGCCGAACCAGCCGTTACCGATGTGGTACGGCAGGGACATCGACGTGTAGCGGATGCGGGTGGGGAACATTTCGACCAGCATGGCGGCAATAGGGCCGTACACCATGGTCACCAGCAGCACCAGGTAGGTCAGGATCACGGTGACCATGACCTTGTCGATGCGGGCAGGATCTGCCTTGGTGGGGTAGCCCGCAGCCTTCAGGGCATCGGCCACAGCCTTCTTGAACTCGCCATCTTTCTTCTTGGCTTCGTCAGCGGGCAGGCCCTTGCTGGTGTACGAGGCGATGACCGTGTCACCGATCTTGATCGTGGCGGGCGTACCAGCGGCAGCGACGGCGTTGTCATAGCTCACCGAAGCGCCAGCCAGTACCTGCTTGGCGATGTCGCACGAGCTGGTGAACTTGGAAGTGCCGGTGGGGTTGAACTGGAACGAGCATTCCTTGGGGTCTGCCGTCACGATCACTTGGTTCTTGGCCTGGGCTTCAGCCAGGGCAGGGTTGGCCGCCTTGGTCAGTGCGCCGAACACAGGGAAGTACGTCAGCGCGGCCAGCAGACAGCCTGCCAGAATGATGGGCTTGCGGCCAATCTTGTCCGACAGCGAACCGAACACGATGAAGAACGGCGTGCCGATCAGCAGCGAGACGGCCACAAAGATGTTGGCGGTGGCGCCATCAACCTTCAGGGCTTGTGTCAGGAAGAACAGCGCATAGAACTGGCCCGAGTACCACACCACGGCCTGGCCGGCGGTCAAGCCTACCAGTGCCAGGATCACGATCTTCAGGTTCTTCCACTGGCCGAAAGACTCGGTCAGTGGGGCCTTGGAGGTCTTGCCCTCGGCCTTCATCTTCTGGAAGGCAGGCGATTCATTCATCGACAGACGGATCCAGACCGAGATGGCCAGCAACAGGATCGACACGATGAACGGAACACGCCAGCCCCAGTCCGCAAAGGCTTCTTCGCCCAGCATGGTACGGGTGCCCAGAATCACCATCAGCGACAGAAACAGACCCAGCGTGGCCGTGGTCTGGATCCAGGCGGTGTAGGCGCCGCGTTTGCCGTGCGGAGCATGCTCGGCCACATAGGTGGCTGCGCCGCCGTACTCACCACCCAGCGCCAAGCCTTGCAGCAGGCGCAGGATGATCAGTATGACGGGGGCCGCCACACCGATGGAGGCATAGGTCGGCAAGATACCCACGATGAAGGTGGACAGACCCATGATCAGGATGGTGACCAGGAACGTGTACTTGCGGCCGATCATGTCGCCCAGGCGGCCGAAGAAAATCGCGCCGAACGGACGGACGATGAAGCCCGCTGCGAAGGCCAGCAGCGCGAAGATGAACGCCGATCCGGCATCCAGCCCGCTGAAAAACTGCTTGGCGATGATGGCTGCGAGCGAGCCGTACAGGTAAAAGTCGTACCACTCGAAAACGGTGCCGAGCGACGATGCGAAGATGACCTTGCGCTCTTCGGGCGACATCGGCCGCGGTGCGGGATGGATGGTTGCCATGGTGTCTATGTCTCCTGGTGATTTTTAAGACCGCACAGTGGCGGGCAAGGTCATTCTTCGGGAAGGCACTGACTCTGCTCTGACGCCAAACCAACAGAGGCTTGCGTTAAACTGAACCGATACTTACAAAGTGCCTGCCGTCCTTATGAGCGGGCTTTCAAGCGCACTGGAGCGACTGGACCTTGGGCAGGGAAAACCCCGATCAGGGCCTGTGCGCCCATGCAGTCCACCGGACTCCGTGCACACCAAGCGCCTGAGCGTGCGCTGCCAGCCCGCTTGTGGAGACAACCGTCAACTTTTGCAGGGGCCCCATGCACGCGCACACCGTCCTAAAAAAGACAGATCAAGGGATCGAGGCGATCAAGCACCGCGACCGGGCACTCCCTCCCCGTGAACGTACCACCCTGATCCTGGTGGACGGCAGCAAACGGCTGCAGGACCTGGCCCAGGCCTGTGGCAGCCTCGATGAGGCCTTGCGCATTGGCCAGGCGCTGGTCGACCTGGGGCTGGCATCGGTGGTTTCCGGGGCTGTGGCGCCGCCCTCGCCCACGCACGCCACAACGGGCAACACCCCGGCCACCGCGGCCGCACCGGTTCAGGATCTGCGCACCAGCGCCCGGCGCGCCACCAAGGTCCTTGAAGACCTGCTGGGCCCGGCATGCGAGCCTCTGGCGCTGCAACTCGAAAAATGCAAATCGGTGGCCGAATTGGAGGCCAAGATCCAGGAGTTGCGCCCCGTGGTGGCCTCCATGCGCTCAGAGAAAAAGGCCGAGGAATTCGTGGCCGCAGCGCTAGGCCGCTGAACCCCAACAACACGCAAAGACCGGCCCATAAAAAAACCCCGCCACGGCCGTGGCGGGGTTTGTTATGAACGCTCAGGGCGCACGCAGGCGCCCGTCCCGTCAGTGTGCAGCACTCGCTGCAGAGGTCTTTCCATCCAGGCTGGGGTAGCGCACATGCTCCACCAGTTCCTGGATTTCCTTGCCCGGGGCCTTGGTGAGCAGCGAGACGATGATGATCACCGCAAAACCCAGCGGCACACCAAACAGGCCCGCCGAGATCGGGGCGATATCCCACCAGGTGTTGGCTTTGACGATTTCCGGCGTGATGGCGGTGCCATGCGTGAGCTTGTACAGCCATGGCTGGGTGGTCACCATGTAATAGAAGGTGATGCCCAGGCCGGCCAGCATCCCCAGGGATGCGCCCCACTTGTTGGCGCGTTTCCAGAAGATGCCCAGCGTGAGCGCCGGGAAGAACGCCGCAGCAGCAAACGAGAACGCCGCCGACACCAGGAACAGGATGTCCGCAGGTTTCTGCGCCGCCACATAGGCCGCCGCCAGGGCCACCAGCAGCAGCAGCAGCTTGGACACCATCACACGGCGTGCGGTTGAGGCATTGGGGTCCAGCACCTTGTAGTACAGGTCATGCGACAGCGCGTTGGCGATGGTCAGCAGCAGGCCGTCTGCGGTAGACAGCGCCGCTGCCAGCCCACCCGCCGCCACCATGCCCGACACCACGTACGGCAGGCCAGCAATTTCAGGCGTGGCCAGCACGATGATGTCGCCACCGATGGAGATCTCCGCCAGCTGCAGGATGCCGTCGTTGTTGATGTCCACCACCGACAGCAGCGATTTGTCGACAGCCGACCAGCGCGCGATCCACTCCGGAAGGCTGGCGAACGGTGTGTTCACCAGCACGGTGTAGACCTCGTACTTGGCCAGCACTGCCAGCGCAGGCGCCGTGAAGTACAGCAGGAAGATAAAGAACAGCGACCAGCTCACCGATTCCCGCGCCTCGCGCACCGAGGGCACGGTGTAGTAGCGCATGAGGATGTGCGGCAGCGCGGCCGTGCCGATCATCAGGCAGAACACCAGCGCGAGGAAGTTCTTGCGTGCAACGTTCTGCGCGGCCTCATCCTTGCCGGGGAACGGCTCGGCATGGCGGATGGGCGGCGCCGACTTTGCGGCATTCGAGGTGCGCGCCGCCGTGTACGCAGTGCGGGCGTCTGCTTCGTTCTTGGGCACTGCGGCCAGCGCGGCGGCAGCGGCGGCGATGTCGGGAGCGGGCGCATTGGCAGCCTTCAGGTCATCCAGCTTCTTCTGCGCTGCCGCCCGGTCGGCGGTCAGCGAAGCATTCACATCCTTGAGCTTTTCCACAGCCGCATCCGAACGGGCCTTGTAGATTCCACGCACCTCTATTTCTTTGGGGTCCTTGATCAGCTCGGCCTCTTTGGCAGTCACCTTTTCCAGGGTGTAGCCATACACCGCCTGCGGCACAGGCACGCCCGTGTGTTTGACCGAAAGCCACACCACGGGCAGCATGTACGCAATGATCAGGATGATGTACTGCGCCACCTGCGTCCAGGTCACGGCACGCATGCCACCGAGGAACGAGCAGACCAGGATACCGGCCAGGCCGGCAAAGATACCGATCTCGAAAGCCAGCCCCGTGAGGCGCGAAGTGATCAGGCCCACACCATAGATCTGTGCCACCACATAGGTGAACGAGCACAGGATGGCGGCCCCCACCCCGATCAGCCGGGGAAGGTTGCCCTCAAACCGCGCCCCCAGAAAGTCGGGAATGGTGAACTGGCCGAACTTGCGCAGGTAAGGGGCGAGGAACAGCGCCACTAGGCAGTAACCGCCCGTCCACCCCAGAATGAACGCCAGCCCACCATAACCTGACAGGTACAAGGTGCCCGCCATGCCAATGAAGGAGGCCGCCGACATCCAGTCCGCCCCTGTGGCCATGCCGTTGTAGATGGCCGGCACGCGGCGCCCGGCCACGTAATACTCCGCCGCGTCGTTGGTGCGGCTCATGATGCCGATACCCGCATACAGCAACACGGTGGCCGCCAGAAAAAGGTAGCCGATCCAGTTCTTGGGCAGGCCCATCTGTTCGAGCACCGCCAGCACCAACACAAAGCCGATGAAGCCACCGGTGTACCAGGTGTAGACCTTGTTCAGGCCCTTTTTGAAGTCGCCTTGCGACTGTCCGTCTCCGCCGAAGAGTCCCATCATTCTTCTCCTTCGGCAACGCCGTATTCGATGTCGAGCTTGTTCATGTGGCGGGCGTAGTACCAGATGATCAGGCAGTACACCACCAGAGCGCCCTGGGCAGCCACCCAGAACGAGAACGGCCAGCCGAAGAAGCTGAACGTGAGGTCGCGGGCGAAAAACACCACGACAAAAGTGACAAAGAACCATATGCCCAATAAAAGGGCCGTTATCTGCAGATTTTTGCGCCAGTATTCCTGGTGCTTGGCCGTCAGTTTCATTGCTTGCTCCTCCATGTCGTTAAAAGAACACTCACTCGGACTTCAGCGCTAAAAATCTGCACGCAAACCGGTCTCCCGCTCCAGTTGCGCGGCCACCTTGGGCTCGAATCCTTTCAAATGCCGTATTACGGCGCGTGCCTCCTCGGGCTGGTGCAGATCGACGTGCACACGCGCCATCTGATACCAGCCAAAGGGGCTCATGGGCTGCAGGCGGGTGTTGCGATCCAGGGCCTGCAAGGCCTCCTGAAGCCGCCCCTGCCGCACCAGCACCAAGCCCAAGCCGTACCAGGCCCGGTCCATTTTTTCGTCGATCTGCAGGGCCACCCGGAACCCCTCTTCGGCCAGTGCCAGCAGGTCCAGCTGCTCGGCCACATAGGCATGGTTGAAGTGGGCATTGCACACCTGGGGCTGCAAGGTCAATGCCTGGGCGTAGTACTGCAGAGCCTGTGTCTTGTGGTCGCTGAGCAGCGCGTCGTAAGCAAGGCTGTTGATCGCCAGAACGTCCTGGGGCCAGCGCTCCAGAATCCGCTCAAACACGGCCTTGGCCGCAGCCTTGCGGCCCACAAACAGCAAGGCTTTGGCACGCCAGACCAGCGCCTGACGCTCCAGCCGCTGCGACCAGCGGACGGGGGGAAGGGGAAGGCTCTGGGTCACTGGCATGCCTGTGCTCCCAGCTCCAGACAGAGGTCGATCTTGAGCTTGACGACCAACACCCAGGCCATGAGCAACCAGCTGGCGGTGGCCAGCGGGATGTGCTGGTCCAGCACCTGGCGCGGGCTGACCTTGCGCGTCAGCCACAGGCAGGGCTTGGCGGCCACGTCCAGCATCTGCCAGAACACATTGGTGTGCCGCTTCGCCCCCGCCAACAGTCCCAGCAGAAACCGTCCCACGATGAACATCAGGGACAACTCGATCAGGCTTTTCAGAATGACAACGGTCAGGAGCATGGTGAACTCGATGCCTCGCTGTAAGGAAAAGGAAAGGTGGACGCACTCTGCGCAGGGTGTCTGACCGCTGGCTGACACAGGGCTTATCGCTAACTTACAAATCCCGCAAAAACCCTGCATCTTTTTTTTGCGATGCGATAAATCGGCGGAATCTGAGACGCTCTTGCGGGAAAACACCAAGGGCTCCAAAACCCTTGATCGAGGTCAAGGCGATGCACATGGAAGGACTTCCCGCGTCGCCGGGCCGGGCATAGACTGCCGCCATGGAAAAGCCGCCCAGTCCGCCACCAGTTGCCAGCGCACAGGCGCCGCTACAGCCATCGCACCACCTGCTGGCCAACTTCCGCCAGGACCTCCGGCAGCACGCCCCTTTTGCCCAGATGCTGGATGCCGAGGTGGATGATTTCCTGTCGCATTGCGAGCAGCAGTATTTCGCCCCCGGCGAGCTGGTGATTGGCCCGGAGAGCGGAACGGTGCAGTCGCTGTATTACGTGCGCCAGGGCGCCGTCACGGGCACCCGGGGGCTGGCCGAGGCGGTGGGCGCTTTCGAGTACGAGGCGGGCGACCTGTTCCCCGTCAGCGCCGCCTGGGCAGGCCGTGCTGTTACGGCCACGTACCGCGCCAACACCGACACCTTTGTGCTGGTGCTGGCCGTAGCCCACATGCACCGGCTGGCCAGCCGCAGCACGGCGTTTGCGCAGTACCTGGGCCAGCGCACGGTGCAGTTCCTCGCGCTTTCGCGCCAGGCACTGCAAGCCGCCTATGCCACCCACGCCGCGGCCGAGCAGTCGCTCGAAACCCCCTTGGGCACACTCATCGGCAGGAAGCTGGTGGCCTGCGATGCCAGCACACCGCTGCACACCGCGCTGCAGACCATGCACCAGCAGCGCCTGGGCTCGATGCTGGTGGTGGATGGGGCCCAGCACCCTGTGGGCATCCTCACGCGGTATGACGTGCTGGGCCGCGTGGCGCTGGCCCAGCTGCCGCTGCACACGCCCATTGCGGAGGTCATGGTGCGGCCGGTGCGCACGCTCACCAGTGAACACTCGGCGCAAGACGCAGCGCTGCTGATGTCGCGCCACGGCATCCGCCACGTGCCGATCACCCGCGATGGAGTGGCGATTGGCATGGTGTCAGAGCGCGACCTGTTCGCCATGCAGCGGCAAAGCCTCAAAAGCGTGAGCACCGCGCTGCGCTCGGCCACCGACGTGGAGGCATTGCAGACCTCGGCCCAGGACATCCGCCGCCTGGCACGCAGCCTGCTCGCGCAGGGCGTGCATGCGCGGCAGCTCACCTCGATGATCAGCCACCTCAACGATGTGCTGACCGAACGACTGGTGCAGCTCAAGGCCGAAGAATTTGGCATCGATCTGAAATGGTTGTGCTGGCTGTGCCTGGGCTCCGAGGGGCGGGCGGAGCAGACCATTGCCACCGACCAGGACAACGCGATCATTCTGAACAACGACGTGTCCGACGAGTCGCGCGAAGCGATTCGGCACTTTGCGCATGCCGTCAACCTGGCGCTGGACGCCTGCGGCTACCCGCTGTGCCGGGGCGGCATCATGGCGGGCGAAAGCGCGTGCTGCCTCAAGCTCGACGAGTGGCGCGAGCGCTTCGGGCACTGGGTGGCGCAGGGCTCGCCGCAGGACCTGCTCAACGCCTCCATCTACTTTGACTTCCGGCCCCTGTGTGGCGATGTGGCGCTGGCCCAGGCGCTGCGCGCCGATGTGACGCTGGCCGCGCGCAACAGCCCGCGTTTTCTCAAGATGCTGGCCCACAACGCCCTGGGCCGCAGCGTGCCGCTGAACTGGCGCGGCGCCATAGACACCGACGAGCATGGCGCGCTGGACCTCAAGCTGCAGGGCACGGCGCTGTTTGTGGACGCTGCGCGCATCTACAGCCTGGCATTGGGAGTGCACGAGACCAACACGCGGCTGCGCCTGGAGGCCGCTGGCGCGCAGTGGCGCCTGCCCGAGACGGAAACCGGCGCCTGGGTGGGCGGCTTCGAGTTCTTGCAGATCTTGCGCCTGCGGGTGCAGCTGGAGGCCGGAGAGGCTGAAGCCGCTCCACCCAACCGCATTGTGGTGGCCGGGCTCAACGACATCGACCGGCGCATCCTGCGCGAATCCTTTCGCGTGGCGCGGCAGCTGCAGCAGCGGCTGCAGTTGGACTACGACCGGTAGCCGCCATGCGCTGGCTGGAGCCGATCAGGCGCGCCCTTGGGCATGCCCCCGCCTACACCGGCAACCGCTGGGTGATGCTGGACGTGGAGACCAGTGGCCTGGACATGCGCCATGACCGCCTGCTGGCCATTGCCGCGATTGCGCTGCGGGTGGACTGGCAGCGCCGCACGCTGAGCGTGGCGCTGGGCGACAGCTTTGAGGTGGTGGTGCAGCAGGACGAGGCGTCGAGCAAGGACAACATCCTGCTACACGGCATTGGCGCGCAGATGCAGCGCAACGGCATGCCCGCCGCCCAGGCGCTGCAGGCCTTTGAAAACTATGTGCAAGACAGCCCGCTGCTGGCCTTCCACGCGGCCTTTGACCGCAGCATGATCAACCGCCATGCACGCCAGCATCTGGGGCATGGCCTGCCCAACCCCTGGGTGGATGTGGACCACCTGTGCGCCGTCACCCACGAGCAGGTGCGCGCCCGCGCGCTGGACGACTGGATGGCGCACTTCGGCATCCGCTGCGCCGTGCGGCACCAGGCCGCCGCCGACACCCTGGTGGAATGCGACCTGCTGCAGCGCATCTGGCCCCGCGTGGCGGCGCAGTGCAGCAGCTGGGCCGACGTGCAGCGCCTGGCCGCCCAGCACCGGTGGCTGGCCCGCCACCGGGATGGCGGTGGATAAGGGCTCAACCCTGCTTGAGGCCCGAAGGCAACGCCTCGAACGCAGCCCAGCGCGCTTCGCCTTCGGCCCCGGCAAACCAGTCGTCGCCCTCCAGGTAGGCGCGCAGCATGGGCAGGCTGTCGAGCCCCCAGAAAACCTTGCCGTCCACCGCAAACGCAGGCACGCCAAACACGCCCGCTGCCTGCGCGGCCTCGGTGTTGGCGCGCAGCAGCGCCTTGGGGCCCTCGCTGTGCATGTCCTGCCCCGGGCGGATTTGTTCGGCCAGATCGGCCGCCAGCGCGGCCAGGCGCTCGGCGTCCAGCGCGTCGTGCCCGCCCTGCCACACATGGCGCAGCACGGTACCCGCCACATAGCGGTTGATGCAACCGTCGTCGCTGCAGGCCAGCGCCTGGCGCAGCAAGGGCAGCGGGTTGAACGGGTGGCGTGCTGGCATCTGCAGCGGCGTGCCCTGCGCGTGGCCCAGCCAGGTCACGTGGCGGTAGGTCCAGGCGCGCTTGGGCGCTATGCCCGCGGGCCCCGGGTTGGCGTGCTGCTGCAGCAACGCGCCCAGCAGCACCGGGCGGTATTCGACGCTGTAGCTCAGGTCCACCAGCGCCTCGGGCAGGCGCTCAAAGGCCAGCCAGGCGTAAGGCGAAATGAAGTCGAGGTAGAACGTGATGTGTTTCATGGCTCAGCCTTCTGCGCTTTCTGGCTGCACCGGCACGGCAATGCCCGCCCGGTCCAGCAACTGGCGCCAGATGCCCCGCCGCAGGTGCGAGTCGGCACGCGACCAGATGCGGATCTCGTCGAGGGAGCGAAAGCAGCCCTCGCAGTGGCTGCGGTCGGGCGACATACGGCAGACCGAGATGCAGGGCGAGGGCACGGCCTCGGTGCTTTCAGCATCAAAATGGCCACCAGCGCTTATCTGCAAAGCGCGAACAGCTAGCAATTCAATAGCATTCATGCCGCAGACTCAGGTGCAACCACCTGCACCACATCCACCACGGGTGCACCCGTCAGCCGCTGAAGATCGCTGGGGTGCAGCGCAAACACACCATGCGGATGCCCCGCCGCCGCCCACACCACCTCAAAGCGCAGCAGGTCCTGATCGATCAGCGTGACGGGCGGCGTGGCGTGCGCCACGGGCGACACACCGCCGATGGAAAAGCCCGTGCGGCTTTTCACGAAGTCGGCATCGGCGCGGCCGATCTTGCCGCCCACGTGGGCTTCCACCTTTTTCTCGTCCACCCGCCGGTCGCCCGAGGTGACCACCAGCACGGCCACATCATCGCTCTTGCGGCGAAAGATGATGCTCTTGGCAATCTGCCCCACGGCAATGCCCAGCGCATCGGCCGCCTGCTGCGCGGTGCGCGCTGCGTCGTCCAGCATCTGCGGCCGGTGGGGGTGGCCCAGGGATTCCAGCGCTGCAGCCACGCGCTGCACACCTTCGGGCAGATTTTTCAGTTCAGCTCCACACATCGTTTCTTACTCCGAAATCACAATCGTCCCAGGTATTTTGACCGCATGGCGCCAGCCCCGGCCGACGCGCCGGCAGCACAGGCCCTGCCGGACCAGCGGGTGCATCCCTTTCGCACTGGGAGCGATGCGGCTGAGATGCGTCAGCGTCTCAGCGGCAGTGGCCTATTACCCCGCACGTTTGGTCAATAGCGCGTTGGCAGCGCGGGAGTTGGGCTTGCGGCCCAGAAAGTCGCTAATGTAGGCACCCGCGTCGATGAGCTTGTCGAGGTCGATGCCCGTCTCGATGCCCATGCCCTGCAGCATGTACACCACGTCTTCGGTGGCCACGTTGCCGGTGGCGCCCTTGGCATAGGGACAGCCGCCCAGCCCGGCCACGGACGACTGGAAGTTCCACACGCCCAGCTCCAGCGCGGCCAGCGTGTTGGACAGCGCCTGCCCGTAGGTGTCATGAAAGTGGCCCGACACCTCGTCGATGCCAAAGTGCTGCAACGTGGCCTCCAGCGCCTTCTGCACCTTGCGCGGCGTGCCCACGCCGATGGTGTCGGCCACGTCCACACGCTGCACGCCAATGCCCTGGAGCAGGCCTGCCAAGTAAGCCACGCGTTCGGGTGCGATATCGCCTTCGTACGGGCAGCCCACGGTGCAGCTCATGGCGCCGCGCACACGGATGCCAGCGGCCCGTGCGGCCTCCACCACGGGGGCAAAACGCTCGATGCTCTCGGCAATGCTGCAGTTGATGTTGCGCTGGCTGAAGGCCTCGCTGGCCGAGCCGAAGACAACGATCTCGTCGGGTTTGTCCAGCACGGCAGCCTCAAAGCCCTTGAGGTTGGGCGTGAGCACCGAATACGCGACACCGCTCTGGCGGGTGATACCGGCCATCACCTCATGGTTGTCGGCCATCTGCGGCACCCACTTGGGACTGACGTAGCTGGTGACTTCGATCTCTTTCAGGCCCGCCTGCTGCAGGCGGTGCACCAGCTCGATCTTGACGGCGGCGGGCACCGGAGTTTTTTCGTTCTGCAGGCCGTCACGGGGGCCAACGTCGATGAGGTGGACGCGGGAGGGAATGCTCATGGGGCTACCAAGGGTGGATCAAGGAATGCCGCCATTGTCTCGCTACCGCCTCCACAGGGCCACCCCATATCGTGCCAGACCATTCGCCGGACGCGCCATCAGCCCGTACGGGTGCCATCACCCGCCACCTCTTGCCGCAGCAGGGCCACCATGGCCTGCGCCGCCAGCGACAGCGGCCGCCCCCGGAGCGTGATCAGCCCGATGGGCCGGTGCAGCACGGGCGCCTTGAGCGCTCGCGTGACCACCTCGGGCCTGCGCACCACCTGGGCGGCCAGTTCGGGCAGCGCGCTCACGCCCAGCCCCGCAGCCACCATGGCCGCGATGGTGGCCAGGTGTTCCACCTCATAGCGCGGCGCAAAACGGATGCGGTGGGTCAGCAAGGCTTCTTCCGCATACTGCCGCACGCTGGTACCTGCGGGCATGGAGATGTGCGGCAGCTCGGCCACATCCGCCCAGGCAATGGCGCTGCGCCCTCGGGCCAGCGGGTGCGTGCGCCCCATCAGCAGCACAAAGCGGTCGGACACCAGCGGGGTGTAGTCCAGGTCGGCATAGGCGGGGTTGGCAGCGGTGAGTGCAAAGTCCACGCGCCCGGCGCGCACCATGTCAAACGCCGGGCCGGCCAGGCTGTCGATCAGTTCCATCTGCACGCCAGGGTGCTGAGTGGCGAACCGGGCAAACGCGCGGGGCACGGCCCCGGCTGCCAGCGACGGCAGCGCCGCCAGCGCAATGCGGCCCACCTCCAGCTGCGCTACCTCCTGTACGCGGCGCACGGTCTCCTCCATTTGGTGGCGCAGAAACCGCGCCTGCTCGGCAAACACCTCGCCCGCCAGCGTGAGTTGCACGGTACGCGTGGTGCGCTCGAACAGGCGCACGTCCAGCATCTCCTCCAGCCGAGCCACCGTGCCCGACACCGCCGACTGCGACAAATGCATCTGCAAGGCCGTGCGCCGAAAGCTCAGCGTCTCGGCCAGGGAGAGGAACACATCCACCTCGCGGGCGGACCAATTGATCTTCATAGCCGATCAGTCTATCGAAAAAGACGTCTGGACCGCGCAATGCGAGCCCCCTAGACTGAATTCAACGCAAGCACACCGCTTGAGCAGGTTAAGAGCAACGAGGAGACACGATGGAGAACAGTTCGCCGCGCAACGCGCGCACCGTGGTGGTAGGCGGAGGCACCATGGGGGCCGACGTGGCCGTGGTCCTGGCCCGGGGCGGCGCGCAGGTCACGGTAGTGGACCCCCACGCCGCCCGTCGCGACCAGCTGCTGCCTCATATCGCCCAGGAGCTTGCCGCAGCTGGCCAAACCACCCACGCTGGCCCGGTACAGGTGTGCGCCAGCCTGCAGGATGTGGACTGGAGCGGCGTGGTGCTGGTGGTGGAATGCATCACCGAGCAACTGGCTGCCAAGCAAAAGCTGTTTGCCGAGCTTGAAACCGTGGCGCCCCCCAACGCCGTGCTGGCCAGCAACAGCTCGGGCTTTCCCATCAGTGCCATCGCCCAGGGGCTGGCCACGGCGCAGCGCATGCTGGGCCTGCACTTCTTCATGCCCGCCCACCTGGTGCCGCTGGTGGAGGTCGTGCTGGGCGGGTGCAGCGACCCCGCACTGGGCACCTGGCTGCACGCCTTCATGCGCGGCTGCGGCAGCGTGCCGGTGCTGGTCAAGAAAGACAAGCCGGGCTTTCTGGCCAACCGCATGCAGCATGCGCTCTCGCGCGAGGCCTTTGCACTCATCGACGAAGGCATTGCCTCGCCGGAGGACGTGGACGCCGCCGTGCGCTTTGGCTTCGGCTTCCGCTTTCTGGCGGCAGGCCCTGTGCTGCAGCGCGACCACGCAGGCATTGAGGTGCACACCGCCGCAGCCGCCACCATGTACCCCACGCTGTCGAACACCGACGTGCCCGCCCAGGCCCTGCGCGACAAGGTGGCCCAGGGCACCTTGGGCATGAAGACGGGCAAGGGCTTTTTCGACTGGCCCGAAGACCGCAAGCAGGCCGAGCGCGCGCGCTACGACACGCTGCTGCGCCAGGGCCTGGCCCTGCTTGCCAGCGAGCTGCCCACCATCGAGCCCCCCACCGCCACCTCACCGACGGACACCCCATCGACCGCCGGAGCCCGCGCATGAGTGCATCGCCCGCATCACCCACCATTGCCAGCCAGTGGGTTGACCCGCTGATCGTGACCGTGGCGCCCAACGGCGCCTACAAGCAGCCCGCCGACCACTCCGCCGTGCCCATCACACCGGCCACGCTGGCCACCACGGCCAAGGCCTGCCTGGACGCGGGAGCGGCCATGCTGCACATGCACATCCGCGACGCGCAAGGCCGCCACAGCCTCGATGTGGAGGGCTACCGCGAGGCGCAGCGCGTGGTGCGCCAGGCTGTGGGCGACGCGATGGTCATCCAGATCACCAGCGAAGCCGCAGGCGTTTACCAGGCCCCCGCGCAGATCGCCATGGTGGAGGCCCTGCAACCCGAGGCCGTGTCCATCGGACTGCGCGAAGTGGACAAGCCCGAGATCGGCGAAGCCGGACTGCAGCGCTTCTTCACCGGCCTGGCCCAGCGCCGCACCATGGTGCAGGTCATCCTGTACGACGTGGCCGACCTGCGCCGCTGGCAGGCACTGCGCGCCAGTGGCGTGGTGCCCAATGCGCCGTGGTTCCTGCTGTTTGTGCTGGGCCGCTACAGCGCGGGCCAGACCTCCAGCCCGCGCGACCTGCTGCCTTTTCTGAACTCCCATGACGGCAACGAGCCCTGGGCCGTGTGCGCCTTCGGGGCGGCAGAGAACGCCTGCGTGGCCGCCGCTGCCGTGTTTGGCGGCCACGCCCGCGTGGGGTTTGAAAACAACCTGCTGTGCAAGGACGGCAGCGTGGCCCCCGACAACACCGCGCTGGTGCGCCAGGCCGTCGAAGCCGCCGCCGCGCTGGGCCGCCCGCTGGCCACCGCCGCCGACATCCGGCAGCGCTTTGGCGCAGGCTGAGCGGCACCACTCCATCGCGCTCCCCATCCATTGACATCAACCCGCAGCAGACGGGTTTTATCCATCCCCACAGGAGACAGACATGCACCACCGCCACCTTTCCTTATCCACGCATCGCGGCGCCCGGCGCACCGTGCTGCACGCAGCCCTTGCCGTGCCCCTGGCCCTGGGCATCGCAGGTCACGCAGCGGCGCAAACAGCGGCCACCGCCTTCCCCAGCAAGACCATCCGCTTTGTGGTGCCCTACCCGCCCGGTGGTCCCACCGACCTGATGGCCCGCATGCTGCAGCCCGAGCTGCAAAGCCGCCTGGGTGTGACCGTGGTGGTGGACAACAAGGGCGGCGCCGGTGGCAACACGGGCAGCGCCGAGGTCGCCAAGCAGGCACCAGCGGACGGCCACACGCTGCTGCTGGCCGCCAGCGGCCCAATGGCGGTCAACCCCTCGCTGTACGCCAGCATGCCGTTCAACCCGCTGACCGATCTGGCGCCGGTGATCCAGCTGTCGGCATTCCCGCTGGTGCTGGAAGTGCATCCCTCGCTGGGCGTCAAGACGTTTGCCGAGTTCCTGGCCATGGCCAAGGCCGGCAAGCCGGTGCTGAGCTACGCGTCGGCCGGCAACGGCACCCCGCAGCACCTGGCGGGCGAGCTGTTCAACACCACTGCGGGCGTGAAGATGGGGCACATCCCCTACCGGGGTGCTGGCCCCGCGCTCAATGACCTGATCGGCGGACAGGTGAACGTGATGTTTGACATCGTCGGTAGCTCCCTGCCCCACATTCAGGCGGGCAAGCTCATCCCGCTGGCCGTCACATCCAGCGAACGTGCCAAGGTGCTGCCCAATGTGCCCACCATGGCGGAGGCCGGCATTGCGGGCTACCAGATCACCGGCTGGCATGGCATTGCGGTGCGCGCTGGCACCCCGCAAGCCACCGTCGACAAGCTCAACGCCACGGTGAATGCGATCTTCAAGGAACCCGCCTTCCGCGCCAAATGGGAAGCCATTGGCACGCCTGCGGTGGGGGGCACGGCGGCAGATTTCGGGGCGCTCATCAAGGCCGACGCGCAGCGCCTAGGCAAGCTGGTGCGCGATGCCGGCGTGACGGTGGATTGAAAAGGCACACCCTCTGTGCCCGCGCACAGAGGGCTATGCGACAGACCTGGGTCGCAAGCGCAGCAACAGCCAGCCCAGCGCCATGCCAATGGCACTGGACAGCAGCATCACCGTACCGGCCACGATCTTCACGGCGGTGGAGCTGCTGATCTCGGCCTGCGACGGGTCTTGGGCGGAGTAGCGCACCGAGACGGTCTCACCCACCTCGTGGATGGCCTGCTGCTGGCGTGCGACCGAGTCTGTGAACCGGAATGTCCGCCCATCGCCCGCCGCAAACTCCACAATGCTTTTCTTGGCAAGCCCCCGGCGGTGGGCCGCGCCCGTCATGATTTCTTCATGCGCTACCACCCGGCCCCGGGCGGTGTGCGTGTCGCCCAGCATGTTCATGCCAGAGGCCAACAACCACGCCGCGCCCAGCGCGGTCAAGGCGCTGGGCACCAGCAGGATCCAGCCCAAAAGACCAAAGAAGCGGCGGAAGGTGGAGGAGCTCATGCACGCCATTCTCCACGCTGGCGAGCGCGTGGACCGGCGGCCTCAGTAGCCGCGCGCGGGGTTCACGATGCCCGCCACCGTCTCGCCGTGCGCCAGCGCCACCATCTTGCGTGCGATCTGGGCAATGCTCTCGTCGCGCAGCGTGCGCGCCGAGGTGTGGGGCGTGACGGTGATGCGCGGGTGCGTCCAGAACGCATGGCCTGCGGGCAACGGCTCGGTACGGAACACATCGAGCGTGGCGCCTGCCACATGGCCGCTGTCAATGGCGGCCAGCAGGTCTTCGTCCACCAGGTGCGCACCGCGCGCCACATTGATCACGTAGGCATCCGGCTGCAGGCGAGCGAGCGTGCCCTTGTTGATGACGTTGGTCGTATCGGGCGTGAGCGGCAGCAGGTTGACCAGGACGCGGCTCGCGGCCAGAAAGTCATTGAATTGATCTGCGCCCGCAAAGCCGCGCACGCCGTCGATGGCCTTGGGGCTACGGCTCCAGCCGTTGATGGGAAAGTCAAACTGCGCCAGCGCCTTGGCAACCCGCTCGCCCAGCACGCCCAGGCCCATCACGCCGATGGGGTAGTCGCTGCGCAGGCGCGGCTTGCGGTAGCCCCAGCGGCCCGCCTGGGTGTCGGCCTCATAGCCGTCCAACTCGCGGAAGTGGCGGATGACCGCGTGGCACACGTACTCGGCCATCTGCACCGCCATGCCTGCGTCGTCCAGGCGTACCACCAGGGCCTTGGGAGGCAGCCGCAGCTTGAGGAGGGCATCCACCCCCGCGCCAATGTTGAACAGGGCTTTGAGCGCTGGCTGTTCGTCCATGAACTGCTGGGGTGGTGCCCAGACCACGGCGTAGTCGGCCTGCGGGGCGCCGGGTTGCCAAACAGAAATCTCAGCGCCGGGCAGCGCGGCGGCCAGGCCCTGCAGCCAGGGTTCGGCCTTGGTGTCGGTACAGCAAAAGGTGATATTCATGGAGCCCAAGCGTAGCCGCATTGGGCCCCCTGCGCTGTCACCTGCAGACGACTCGGGACACTGCGTGGGCTCAGGCCTTGTCGGCGGCTACCAGCTTGAGCAGCTCGGCTCCTTCGGTCACCTGGTCGCCGGGCGCATACAGCAGTTCCTGCACCACACCGTCCGCAGGGGCAGCAATGGTGTGTTCCATCTTCATGGCTTCCATCACTGCCAGCGGTTGACCCTTGGTCACGGCGTCGCCCGCCTTCACGACAAACGACACCACCTTGCCAGGCATCGGTGCTGTGAGGCGCCCGCCTTCAGCCGCAGCCTCGCCCGCGTGGGCCAGCAGGTCGATGGCAGTGATCTGCGTGGCGCCCAGCGGGGTGAATACGTGGTCCACCTCGCCCTGGGCATACACAGCCGCACGCGTGCGCTGACCTGCAAACTGCAATTCGATGCCCTGCCCCACAGCGCTGAACACCAACGGCCCGGCCACTGCGGCATCGCCTTCGCCGACAGCCAGATGCAGGCTGCCACCACGCTCGTAGGTCAGCAGCGCCTTGGCGTGCTCACCACCAAACTCGAACTCAAACCGGCGCTGCACCACGCCATGGGTGTGAAAACCATCGCGGCGGCTGAAGGGGTCCACGCCCTCGCTGGCGCGCTCGCGCAGCAGGGTCTGAGCCACGGCGGCAGCAGCCGCCAGGGGCAAGCCCACGGGCTCCTGGTGGAACAGCACCGCCTGCTCGCGCGGGATCAGCGCGGTGTCCAGCTTGGCGCTGGCAAATGCCTCGGTGCGGGCCACGCGGCGCAAAAACTGCACGTTGGTTGCCAGGCCCACGATGTGGGTCTGGGCCAGCGCCTCATCCAGCCGGGCCAGGGCTTGCGCACGCGTGTCGCCGTGCACGATGAGCTTGGCCACCATGGAGTCGTAGAACGGGCTGATCGCATCGCCCTGGCGCACGCCGGAATCCACGCGCACCGCGCCCCGTTCGAAGGTCACACACTCGGGCAGCGCGTACACGTTGAGCGCCCCGGTGGCGGGCAGGAAGTTGTTGTCGGGGTTCTCAGCGCAAATGCGCGCCTCGATGGCGTGACCTTGGATACGCAGGTCTTCCTGTTTGAGCGGCAAGGGCTCGCCTGAGGCCACGCGCAGTTGCCACTCCACGAGGTCGAGGCCCGTGATGGCCTCGGTCACGGGGTGCTCCACCTGCAGGCGGGTATTCATCTCCATGAAGTAGAACTTCATCTGCTCGGGCGCGTCGTAGCCGCCGGGCTGCTCGACGATGAATTCCACCGTGCCCGCGCCCACGTAGTTCACCGCCCGTGCTGCGGCCACGGCAGCCTCGCCCATGCGGGCGCGCAGCTCCGGCGTCATGCCGGGGGCGGGCGCTTCTTCCAGCACCTTCTGGTGGCGGCGCTGCACCGAGCAGTCGCGCTCAAACAGGTACACGCAGTTGCCGTGCGTGTCACCGAACACCTGGATTTCGATGTGGCGGGGGCGCTGCACGTACTTCTCTACCAGCACCGCGTCGTCGCCAAAGCTGTTGATGGCCTCGCGCTTGCAGGAGTCGAGCGCCGCCGCAAAATCCTCGGCCTTGTCCACGGCGCGCATGCCCTTGCCACCACCACCCGCGCTAGCCTTGATGAGCACCGGGTAGCCAATGCGGTCCGCCTCGCGTTGCAGCAGTGCCGGGGCCTGGTCAGCGCCGTGGTAGCCGGGCACCAGGGGCACCTGGGCCTGCTCCATCAGGCGCTTTGACTCGGCCTTCAGCCCCATGGCATTGATGGCGCTGGCGGGGGGGCCGATGAAGACAAGGCCTGCGTCGGCACAGGCCTTGGCAAAGTCTTCGTTCTCGCTCAGGAAACCGTAGCCAGGGTGGATAGCCTGCGCGCCCGTGGCCTTGGCGGCGTCGATGATGCGCTCCCAGCGCAGGTAGCTGTCCTTGGGCGCGCTGCCGCCGATGTGCACGGCCTCGTCGCACACGGCGACATGTTTGGCGTTAGCGTCGGCATCGGAATACACGGCAACGGTTTTCACGCCCAGGCGCTTGGCGGTGGCGGCCACACGGCAAGCGATCTCGCCTCGATTTGCGATGAGTATCTTGTTGAACATTTTTAAGCCACCTTGGCAGAACCAGAAAAGAATGAAGACAAGCGCCGCACCACGGCGCGCAGAAACTTGAACAGCACCACCAGCAGCAGTACGGACACCACCACCATCACGACCAACGCAACACCAAACGCCACCGGGTGCTGTGTGGCCAGCCACACCACGGCCACCACCAGGCCGTCTTCAAAGAACGACAGCCCCCAGTTGGAAAAAGGCTCGGGCGAGGTGTTCACCGCCGCCCGCGTGGTCATCTTGGTGGCCAGGGCCGTGGCAGAGAGCGAGCCGCCCAGTAGCCCCGCCACCACGGCGATGGTCGCGTTGTCGGCACCGAACACGCCATAGGCCAAGGCGGCGCCCGCAGGCACGCGAATGAAGGCGTGCACAGCATCCCAGGCGCTGTCCACCCAGGGCACCTTGTCAGCAAAAAACTCCACCATCAGCATGAAGCCGCTGACCATCAGCACCAGCGGGTGCTGCAGCATCGCCAGGCCGGGCGGCAGGGGCATCCAGCCCAGCACGTCCATCATGCCGACCAGGAACACCACGGCATACAACCGAAAGCCGCTGGCCCAGCCCAGCGCTGCGGCCAGCGCCAGCAGGCTGGGCATGTCGAGCTTCGCCGTTGCTGTGGCTGCCGCGTCGCCCACAGCGCGCGCGGTGCCGCCATCCACATGCAGCCCCAGCGTGTGGAGCCACTGCACGATGTTGAACCAGAGGGTGTCCATGGCCGTTAAGTAGCGATCAGCTCAGCCAGTTGGGCTTGCGCTTGTTCAGGAACGACTGCACACCTTCCTTGCCTTCGTCGCTGGCGCGGATGTCGGCAATGCCCTGCACGGTGGCGGCGATGAGGCCCGCGTTGATCTCCCGCTCTGCCACATCCATCACCAGCTTCTTGCACACGCGCACAGCGTTGGGGCTGGCGCTGGTCAGGGCCTTGAGCAGTTCGTCCACTTTGGTGTCGAGCTGGTCAGCGACCACGACCTCGTGCACAAAGCCAATGCGCAAGGCTTCGGCCGCGCCAAAACGCTCGGCCGTGAGGAAGTACCGGTGCGCAGCGCGTGCGCCCATGGCACGGATCACATACGGGCTGATGGTGGCGGGGATGAGCCCCAGCTTCACTTCGCTGAGGCAAAAGCCCGCCGTGTCCACGGCCACGGCCATGTCGCACGCGGCCACCAGGCCCATGCCGCCTGCATATACATCGCCCTGCACGCGTGCCACCGTGGGCTTGGGGCACTCATAGATCACCCGCAGCATCTCGGCCAGCTTTCCCGCGTCGGCGATGTTCTCGTCGCGCGTGTAGTCGGCCATGCGGCGCATCCAGTTGAGGTTGGCACCGGCGCAGAAGGCCGGGCCTTCCGCGGCCAGCACCACGGCGCGCACATCGGCACGCCCCCCCACATCGGTAAAGGCGGCGGAGATCTCGGCAATGACCTCATCGCTGAAGGCGTTGCGGATTTCGGGTTGCGTGAGCGTGATGCGCGCCACGGCGCCGGTTTGGGTGATGGACAGGTTCTGGCTCATGGCGTGGACGGTTTTTGCAGGAAGTAGACAAGGTCCAGCTCGGGGCAGGGCTGGCCCAGCGCGGTCAATGCGGCAGTGATCTGGCCCCGGTGGTGCGTGCCGTGGTTGAACACATGCGCCAGCGTGGCCGCAAACGGCAGCGATGCCGCTGTGCCGCGCATGGTGGTGTAGTCGAGCGTGCCGCTCCAGCGGTCCGGCTTGAACGAGGCTATCAGCGGTGCCCAGCGGGCCGCGCCCTCGCGCAGCCGGGCATCCAGCCGCGCACGGTCGCTCTCCAGCTCGGCGTCCAGCGCCACCTTGGGCGAAATGCCGTCGGCAAAGCGCACGAACCACAGATGGTGTTCGCCCACCAGCAGGTGGTTGAGCGTGCCGTGGATGCTTTTGAAGAACAGGCCCACGTCGCGCCGGTAGGCATCTTCCGGCAGCGCCCGCACGGCATCGAGCAGGCGCACCGTGGCCCACACGTTGTAGCGCGCCAGCTGGGTGAAGTGGGCAACAGCGTCCATGGCAGCTCCCGGTGGGGTCACATGCGGAACAGGCCGAACTTGGTATCTTCGATGGGCGCATTGCGCGTGGCCGCCAGGCCTAGCGCCAGCACGCGGCGCGTATCGGCGGGGTCGATCACGCCGTCGTCCCACAGGCGGGCGGTGGCGTAGTAGGGGTGGCCTTGGTCTTCGTACTGGCGGCGGATGGGGGCCTTGAAGGCTTCTTCTTCCTCCATGCTCCACTGCCCACCCTTGGCCTCGATGCCGTCGCGCTTCACCGTGGCCAGCACGCCCGCAGCCTGGTCGCCGCCCATGACGCTGATGCGCGCATTGGGCCACATCCACAGGAAGCGGGGGCTGTAGGCCCGGCCGCACATGCCGTAATTGCCCGCGCCAAAACTGCCGCCGATGATGATGGTGAACTTGGGCACGCTGGCCGTGGCCACGGCCGTCACCATCTTGGCGCCGTTGCGGGCGATGCCTTCGTTCTCGTACTTGCGGCCCACCATGAAGCCGGTGATGTTCTGCAGGAACACCAGCGGGATCTTGCGCTGGCAGCACAGCTCGATGAAGTGCGCGCCCTTGAGCGCCGACTCGCTGAACAGGATGCCGTTGTTGGCGATGATGCCGACCATCATCCCTTCAATGCGCGCAAAGCCCGTGACCAGCGTGGTGCCGTAGCGTGCCTTGAACTCGTCAAACTCGCTGCCATCGACAATGCGCGCAATGATTTCGCGCACATCAAACGGCTTGCGCGTGTCCACGGGGATCACGCCATACAGCTCTTCCGCTGCAAATTTAGGAGCTACGGGCGCTTGATCAGCAGCTGCTTCCGCCTTGTTTTTATTCAAATTACGGATGGCATTGCGTGCCAGCTGCAGCGCATGCATGTCGTTCTGCGCCAGGTGGTCGGCCACGCCCGACAGGCGCGTGTGCACGTCACCACCGCCCAGGTCTTCGGCCGTGACGACCTCACCCGTGGCAGCCTTGACCAGCGGTGGGCCGCCCAAAAAGATCGTGCCCTGGTTCTTCACGATGATGGATTCATCGCTCATGGCGGGCACGTACGCGCCGCCTGCCGTGCAACTGCCCATGACCACCGCGATCTGCGAAATGCCCATGGCGCTCATATTGGCCTGGTTGAAGAAGATACGGCCGAAGTGGTCGCGGTCAGGAAAGACTTCGTCCTGGTTGGGCAGGTTGGCGCCGCCCGAGTCCACCAGGTAGATGCAGGGCAGGTGGTTCTGCTGGGCCACCTCTTGTGCACGCAGGTGCTTCTTGACGGTGAGGGGGTAGTAGGTGCCGCCCTTCACCGTAGCGTCGTTGCACACGATCATGCAGTCCACACCACTCACGCGGCCAATGCCCGCGATGAGCCCCGCGCTGGGCGCATCGTTGTTGTACATGTTCAGCGCGGCCAGCGGCGCGAGTTCGAGGAACGGCGTGCCCGGGTCCAGCAGCATCTGCACGCGTTCGCGCGGCAGCAGCTTGCCGCGCGCGGTGTGCTTGGCGCGGGCCGCTTCGCCGCCGCCCTGGGCGACCTTGTCGAGCTGGGCGCGCAGGTCATCCACCAGTGTTCGCATGGCGGCGGCGTTGGCCAGAAAGTCCGCCGAGCGGGCGTTGAGTTGGGTGTCGAGAATGGTCATACGGTGTGGCTCTTCAAGCAGTCTTTTGTTCTTCCAGGCCCAGCAGATCCTTCATCTCGTCGCGGATCTTGAACTTCTGGATCTTGCCCGTCACCGTCATCGGAAAGCTGGTGACAAAGCGGATGTAGCGCGGCACCTTGTAGTGCGCGATCTGGCCCTTGCAGAAGGCGCGGATGTCGTCCTCGGTGGGCTGGGTGCCGGGCTTGGCAATGATCCAGGCGCAGAGTTCCTCGCCGTATTTCTGGTCGGGCACGCCCACCACCTGCACGTCCTGCACCTGCGGGTGGCGGTACAAAAACTCTTCAATCTCGCGCGGGTAGATGTTCTCGCCGCCACGGATCACCATGTCCTTGATGCGGCCAACGATGTTCACGTAGCCCTCGGCGTCCATGGTGGCGAGGTCACCGGTGTGCATCCAGCCGCCTTCGTCAATCGCCTCGCGGGTCTTGGCCGGGTCGCCCCAGTAGCCGTGCATGACGGAGTAGCCTTTGGTGCAGAACTCGCCCCGCTGGCCGATGGGCACCACCGCCCCGCTGTCGGGATCCACGATCTTGATCTCCAGGTGCGGCTGCACCTGGCCCACGGTGGAGACGCGCTTGTCCAGCGGCGTGTCGGTGCTGCTCTGGCAGCTCACGGGGCTGGTCTCGGTCATGCCGTAGGCAATGGTGATCTCGCGCAGGTTCATCTGCTCCACCACGCGCTTCATCACCTCGGTGGGGCAGGGCGAGCCGGCCATGATGCCGGTGCGCAGGGTGCTGAGGTTGAACTCGGCAAAACGCGGGTGGTCCAGCTCGGCGATGAACATGGTGGGCACGCCGTGCAGGCCGGTGCAGCGCTCGTCCTGTACCGTCTGCAGCACGGTCAGCGGGTCAAACCCGTCGTTGGGGTACACGATGGTGGCACCGTGCGTCAGGCAGGCCAGGTTGCCCAGCACCATGCCGAAGCAGTGGTACAGCGGCACGGGGATGCACAGGCGGTCTTCGGGCGTGAGCTTCATGCACTCGCCAATGAAGAAACCGTTGTTCAGGATGTTGCGGTGCGTGAGCGTGGCGCCCTTGGGGAAGCCGGTGGTGCCGCTGGTGAACTGGATGTTGATGGGGTCGGTGGCCTTCAACGTGGCTGCGATCTGCGCCAGGCGCGGGTCGGCTGCGTTGCCGCGTGCCAGCAGGTCGGTAAAACGCATCAGGCCCGGTTCATCGGCGCCCTGCCCCGCCTCATCGATCCACACTACGGTGTTCAGGTGGGGCAGCTTGACGGAGCCCAGCTGGCCGGGCTGCTGGTGCTGCCACTCGGGCGCCAGCTCGCGCAGCATGCCCAGGTAGTCGCTGGTCTTGAAGCGCGCCATGGTCACCAGCAGCTTGCAGCCCACCTTGTTGAGCGCGTATTCCACCTCGGACGTGCGGTAGGCCGGGTTGATGTTGACCAGCACCAGGCCCACCTGCGCGGTGGCCAGCTGCATCAGCACCCATTCGGCGTTGTTGTGCGACCAGATGCCCACGCGGTCGCCGGGCGTGAGCCCCATGCCCAGCAGCGCACTCGCCAGCCGGTGCGCCTCGGTCTGCAGCTGGGCGTAGGTGGTGCGGCGGCCCTGGTGCACGCTGACCAGCGCCTCGCGGTCGGGCTGGCGGGCCACCATATCGGCAAAAAAGGCGCCGATGGTCTGCTCGATCAGGGGAACGTCGGTGGCGCCACGGGCGTGGCTGTCCACCAGCGGTGCGAAGTTCGTTGCGGCTGCACTCGTCACGGGTTTGTCTCCTCGGCTCTGTCATGCGGCCTGCGCCGCAAGAACATGCGGGCGGGCGATCCGTAAGCATAGAAGCCTGAACCCCTGGCGGGTGGACACAATGGTTGCAAATCGTGCCACGGCTGGCACACTCTGTGGCGTGAAGACCACCGCCCCCGCCGACCATCGTTTCCCAACCACTCCATCTGCCCCTGCCGCAACGCCCATCGCCTTTGTGCGTGCCATTGTTCTGGCGTACGAGCAGCGCGGCCTGAGCCCGGAACGCGCCCTGTCCCAGGCACAGATTGCGCCGCAGCTGCTGCCCGACGACAGCGCCCGCATCACCGCCTGGCAGATGGAGCAGATCTCCGACGCCGCCATGCAAGAGTTGGACGACGAAGCCCTGGGCTGGTTCAGCCGCCGCCTGCCCTGGGGCAGCTACGGCATGCTGGCGCGTGCCAGCATCAGCTCGCCCACGCTGCAGGTGGCCCTGGCCCGCTGGTGCCGCCACCACGGCCTGCTGGCGGACGACATTGCCCTGCATCTCACCACCCAGGGCGACACTGCCACCCTGGCCATCACCGAGGCCCGCGACCTGGGCGCGCTGCGCGAGTTCTGCCTGGTATCCGTGCTGCGCAATGCGCATGGCCTGGCGTGCTGGATGGTGGACTCGCGCATTCCGCTCATTGCCGCAGAATTTGCCTTTGATGCGCCCCCGCACGCCGATGCGTATGCCGTGTTGTTCCGAGGCCCCGTCACCTTCAACGCGCCACGCACCGCCATCCACTTTGACGCCCGCTACCTGCACCTGCCCCTGCGCCGCGACGAGCAGGCCCTGCGCCAGATGCTGCAACACGCCCTGCCCCTGACTGTGCTGCACTACCGCCGGGACCGCCTGCTGGTGCAGCGCGTGCGCCAGCTGCTGGCCGCGCCCCTGCCCGGCCAGCCGGCCCATGCCCTGCCCCAGCACAGCGCCGAATCACTCGCCGCGCTGCTGCATGTGTCGCCACGCACCCTGCACCGGCAGTTGAAGGAAGAAGGCGCCACGCTGCAGGGGCTGAAAGACGAGGTTCGCCGCACCCGCGCAGTGGAGCTGCTACACCGCACGCAACGGCCGATCAAGCAGGTGGCCGAGGCAGCAGGGTTTGAGAACGAGAAGAGTTTTATTCGGGCGTTTAGGGGGTGGACGGGGCAGTCACCGGCGGAGTTTAGGAGGGCGGTGAACGTTTAACGGCGTCAGGTTTATCCCTTTCACCTTTGGTCTCACGAAATGCATTGTTGGATCTGCGGCAAACAAGCCAATTCAGCCGAGCACATGGTGAAAGCATCCGACTTTCGGACCGTGTTTGGCCACGTCACCCATAAATCTCCTGTGTATCGCCACTCGATTGGTGACATAAATCGACCTATTCGTGGTGCCGATGTGTCCCCCATCAAATTCGAGCCATCCCTGTGCCAGGAGTGCAACAACGCGCGGACGCAGCCTCACGATCGAGCATGGGCAAAATTCGTGGCTAATTTCCGCGCGCTTCGACCGCGTCCAAAGGCGGGAGAAACGGTACGAATGAGAAGAATCTACCCGACCTCACTACGAGAGTCATCTATAGCTCTACACCTGTACTTTCTGAAGCAGCTAGGCTGCCATTCTGTCCAGAACAACGTGCCGCTGCCAATTCATCAGTTTGCTACATGCATACTTTCCGGCAACGCGCATCCCTGCGTGAAGTTGATCTTTGTGAGCGTCGCTCCTGGATCAAGTAAATACCAAATTCAGGTGGGCGAGATAAATGCTTTGAACCGTGGCGGGAAGACTGTCTCGGCAGTTTGGCACTACCGAATAGAGACACTAGGCGTTTTTGTGTCTTACGCAGAGCCTGGCCATCCACTACTAACAGATGTTCGCGGATGGCATCCAGAGGACATCGGTGTCACGAGGTTCGCATGAAGCACACCGTAAGATCGATTGATGCAGGTGCTGGTTCATTAACCCTACCAGCCTGCCGTCAACCCGGCCGCAGGCGTAGACCGTAAGCGGCGGAATCGGCACTTACTGCGAGACACGCAACCATCACCCCATGCTCCACCTCCACCACTGCATCAGCGCCCGCTCCTTCCGTCCCCTATGGATGCTCGAAGAGCTGCAACTGCCCTACCAGCTCCACATGCTGCCCTTCCCGCCCCGCGCCAAGGCCCGGTGGTTTCTGGAAGAGAACCCGCTGGGCACGGTGCCGCTGCTGGTGCAGGGCGATGTCCGCATGACCGAATCGGCGGCCATATGCCAGTACCTGGCCGCCACGCACCCCGACGCGGGGCTGGATGTGGCGCCCACGCACCCGGCGTATGGCGCGTACCTGAACTGGCTGCACATGAGCGATGCGACGCTGACCTTTCCGCAGACGCTGGTGCTGCGCTATGGCCGGTTTGAGACCGCAGAGCGCAAGCTGCCGCAGGTGGTGGAGGACTACAGCCGCTGGTTCCTGGCCCGGTTGCGCGCGGTAGAAACCGCGATGACCCACGGCCGCAGCGACTATCTGTGCGCGGGCCGCTTTACGGCGGCGGATGTGGCGGTGGGGTATGCGCTGCTGCTGGCGCAGCACCTGGGGCTGAACGAACAATTTGGCCCGGCCACGCAGGCCTACTGGCAGCGGCTGCAACAGCGACCCGGCTACCAGCGGGCGATGGCCGCACAGACGGAGGCCGCCCAAGACCAGGACGTGCCGACCACCCCGGCCCCCGACACCAAACCGTGATGCGGAGGTGGGGGCTAGCCGGGCTCACGTGGCTACTCGGACTTCGCTGGTGTAGATGCAGGTCCGGGCGTGGGTGAAGGTGTCGTCGGAGCCTGCCGCGCCAGCGACTGCACCAGTGCGCGGAACTCCGGCGAGTGGCGCAGCACGCTGCCACCCGCCTCGATGAGGTCTGTGACTTCTTCCGACGTGATGGAGAACGCCGTGGGCACTTGCAGCAGGCGGCGGCGCGCAACGTCGTCGTGGGCATCGCGCAGGTTGACAGAAATGACGTGGACCTCGGCACCGGGCGCAAAGGCATCGCTGCTGCCGGTGGGGCCGGCCGCCAGCGACTGGCGCCACTGCTGGGTGATGTCGCGCAAGAACTCCTGCGTCTCGCGCGTGGCGCGGGCGCCGGTGCCAAACAGCAGCGAGTCCACCACCTGGGCCATGTTGGGCACCTGGTCGCTCATGTCGATGTTCTCGGATGGGTCGCGCTCGGCGTTGACGGTGACGAGCACCAGCTTGCGGATGGTGCCGGGCGGGATGCCCACTTCGCTGAAGGTTTCGCGCAGTCCGCCACCGGCCAGGGCCCGGTCGAGCAGACGCTGCACGCCCAGGTTGTCGGCCAGGCCGCCATCCACCAAGTGGATGTAAGGGCGGCGCTGCGCGTCCAGATAGCTCAACTCATGCGCGCGGTACAGGCGCGCGCGGTAGTCGCCGCCCGCAGCCAGGGAGGCAGCGCGGGACACGGTCTGGTACTGAGGGCACTGGTCGGCGTAGTTCTTGAGGGTGACGGGGCTCAGCAGCAGCGGTACGGCGGACGATGCCGCCACCGCGAACGACAGCGGCACCTTGCGCAGGTCGGAGCAGATCAGCGCGAACTGGTCCCACGTGAATTCAAAGCCAGTGCCCAACGACATGTCGGTGGCGGTGATGAACAGCTGCGGGTGGCGCGGGCGCCGCGCCACATCGCCAAAGGTGCGCCCGCCATACAGCTCATCCAGCCGCCGCGCGAGCAGGTGCGTGCGGCCGAACCAGGGCGAGGTCAGGTCCACCAGGTTGCCGGGGCGCAGGGCTTGGGTGATGAGGCTGTTCTGGAAGTTCTGGCGCAGAAAGTCCTGCTCGAAGCGGGGTAGCCCCTCGATGCCGTGTGCTGCCAGGTAAGCGGCCACGATGCTGCCGCCCGAGACGCCGCTGATCACATCGGTGGCGTCGAGCAGCGTGGTGGGGCGGCCGTTCCAGTCAAAGCGCGTGGCCTGCATTTCGGTCAGCACGCCAAAGCCGAAGGCGGCCGCCCTTGCGCCGCCGCCCGACAGCGTGACGGCCACCAGGATGGTAGGGTCGCGCTCGGACTTGCGCTCGGGGATGGACTGGTCCTCGGGCTTCAGGGGTTCGTTGATCCAGGGCCGCACCGACGAGCAGCCCGCCAGCAGGGCCAGGGCCGCCACCACGGCGCATCGCCGCATCCACAGCTTCATGCGTTGTACCGGCATTGCGCTTCTCCCATGGTTACAGGGCTGTTGGGAATCTTCTTGCGTGTGTCAGCAGCCCAGCAGCGCAGGCAACTCGGCCATGCTGCGAAACACCTGCGCTGCGCCTGCGGCACGCAGGGGCTCGCCATCATCCAGCGGCGCATAGGCAAACACCGTGG
The DNA here is from genome assembly GCF_916855635.1 of Acidovorax sp. Leaf73. Lineage (NCBI taxonomy): Bacteria > Pseudomonadati > Pseudomonadota > Betaproteobacteria > Burkholderiales > Comamonadaceae > Acidovorax > Acidovorax sp. Leaf73. The sequence continues at coordinate 21,651 of NZ_CAKASI010000002.1, read as the reverse complement.
CGCCTGCGGCCACGCCAGCGGTCACGCCCGTCACGGTGTCCTCCACCACGGCACAGCGCCCGGGCGCCACCTGCAGGGCCGCAGCCGCCGCCAGATAGACGTCGGGCGCGGGCTTGGTGGCGGGCATCTCGTGGCCGCTGAACACCCGCCCGGCAAAGTACGGCGTGAGCCCCACCTTGGCCAGCTGCATCTCGACCTTGTGCCGGTCGGCACCCGAGGCGCAGGCAATGCGCCCGCCATGGTGCGCGTGCACCCTTTCGATGGTGCTGTGGATGTGTTCGATGGCCGTGAGGCGCCGGTCCAGCTCGGCATTGCGCCGCGCATAGAAGTCGGCCATCCACGCATCGGTCAGCGGGCGGCCGGTGTGGGCCTCGATGCGGGCGGCCTCGCTGCGCACCGTTTTGCCGATAAAGATGCGCATGCATTCGTCGGCACTCAGGGCCCAGCCCGCTTCGTTGAGCATGTCGCGCAGCACGCCGTTGGTGATGGGTTCGCTGTCGACCAGCACACCATCGCAGTCAAACAAGATTGCTTCAAATTTCATAGCTGCTCGCGCTTATCGGTAAAGCGCTGGAGGTCATTTTTATTCAATTTTCAGGAGTGGATATCGCCATCCACATAGAACCAACACCCGTCTTCGCGCACGAAGCGGCTGGTCTCGTGCAGGCGCACGGCGCGGCCGCCCACGCGGTAGCGCGCGACAAACTCCACCTCGGCGCGGTCTTCGCCTGTGCTGCGGTGGCTGCGCACTTCCAGCCCCAGCCACTTCGTGCCGGGGTCGAAATCGAGGTCCGCTGGCCGGGTGCTGGGGTGCCAGGTGGCCTGCAGGTAGTCGCCACGTTCGAGGACAAAGGCGGTGTAGCGTGACCGCATGAGGCTCTCGGCGTCGGGCGCGGCTGCGTCGTCCCAGTGGTCGAGGTAGCGGCCGCAGCAGTCCCCATAGGACAAGGCCGCAGCCTTGGCGCTTTTGCCGGGTGCGGCTTGGGTACGGCCGCAGGGGCAGGGGTCGTTATGGTTCATGGACGGGTGCAGGAAGGCACGCAGGCGATGCGCGCGCCCCACCGATGGAAACGGGCGCTGCGCGAGGCGAGTGCACCCGTGGAACTGGCTTTGCCAGGCCACTGGGTGCGTCCCCCTCCCGCGCAGCGAGAGAGAGGGATGGCGCGAAGCGACTCAGGGGGAGCTTCATCTCAGCGCACCAAAGACCTTGCGGGCGATGGCGCTGCCTGCACCGGCCGGATTCTGACGGATGCGGCGCTCTTCCTCGCCGATCATGAAGTACAGGCCGTCGAGCGTCTTGCCGGTGACGTACTGCGCAAGGTTGGCCTCCTCGGGTTTGAGCAGGCCAAAGCTCGCTGCCTTGCCCGCAAAGGCGTTGTACTTCTGGGTCAGGCCGACTTTTTCGGTGGCCTGGTTCACCACGGGCAGGAAGCGTTCGGAGAGCGGCGTGCGCGTCTTGTCGGCAAAAAAGGCGGTGACCGAGGTGCTGCCGCCAGTCAGGATGTTCTTGGCATCGGTCACCGTCATCTTCTGCACGGCGCCCACCAGCAGGTCTTTGCCCATGGGCACGGCGGCTTCGGCGGCGCGGTTGATGGAGGTGACCAGCTCGTCGATGCGCCGCCCCTGGCCCAGCGACTTCATGACCTTGGCGGCGTCGTCCAGGGAGCCCGGCAGGCCGATGCGCACCTGGGGGTTGCCCAGAAACCCGTCAGGCCGCCCCAGCAGGGCGACCGCCGCCTGGGCGCCCTGGCCCAGCGCGGCTTTGAGGCCGCTGGCGGCATCGGCATTGGTAAGGTCACCCAGCGACAGGGCCCAGGCCCGCTGGACGGTGGCGCACAGCAGGGCAGCCACGAGGCTGGTTTGGTGGAATTGGCGGCGTTGCATGGTGCGGTACTTTCGGTGGGGGACGGCAGAAGATGCCCACTCGGCCACCACTGCAGTGAGTGGCGCACTGTGCCGGAGCCGTGCGGGGAATTGCCGGGATTTTCGCTCAGCGAATGAGGGGCAAGCCGCACGCCGTAGACTGCCCCCACCCAAGCATCCAACAAGGAACCTTGCAATGTGGCAAATGAGCGTGCCGTGGTGGGAGTTTGTGCTGCGCGGCGTGGTGGTGTACCTGTTCTTGCTGGTGTTCATGCGCCTGTCGGGCAAGCGGCAGACGGGGCAGTACGAGCCGTTTGACCTGATCCTGTTGCTGATCCTGTCGAACGCGGTGCAGAACTCGATGAACGCGGGCGACAACTCGCTGGTGGGCGGGCTGATCTCGGCCAGCACGCTCATGCTGCTGCATGTGGCGCTGGCGCGGTTGGCGTTCCACTTCCCGCGCATCGGGCGCTGGGTGGACGGCAAGGCCCAGGTGCTGATCCAGCAGGGCGAACTGAACCAGGCGCTGATGCGCAAGGAGCTGCTGACCCGCGACGACGTGGAGGCCGCACTGCGCGCAGGCGGCTGCCTGCACGCGCACGAAGTGGAACGCGCCACCATCGAGACCAACGGGCAGATCACCGTAGTGCTGCGCCGTCGTGGCGAGGTTGGCTGACCCGCCCCGCGCCCACGCCAACGGTCTGCCCCCTCACCGCCCCTCACAACCCACGCGACTTACGCGACCCGATATGACTGCACTGAACGTTCTGGGCACCTTGCTGATGCCCTGCTCCTACGACCCACTGACCGGCTACTACCGCGACGGCTGCTGCAACACCGACGAGCAAGACCACGGCACCCACGTGATCTGCGCACGCATGACACAGGCGTTTCTGGACTTCTCGCTGTCGCGGGGCAACGACCTCATCACCCCCCGGCCCGAGTCCCGCTTTGCAGGGCTGCAGCCCAACAACCGTTGGTGTCTGTGCGTCTTGCGCTGGAAGGAGGCCTACGAGGCGGGTGTGGCGCCTCCCGTGATCCTGGAATGCACACATGCGCGCGCGCTGGAGTTCGTGACGCTGGCGCAATTGCAAAGCACGGCGTTGTCCTAGGCTCAGTTTTGCGTGTAGCAGGTCTTGTTGGGCAGAACGGTGTCCACGTAGCTCTCCACACTGACCGCCGTTGGGAAGGCCGTGGGTATCTGGTCGCCAAAGATGCACAGGCGGCTCCCCTTGCGGGCCCAGACGGCACGCGATGTCAGGCCTGACGGCTGGGTCCACAAGCCCCAGAACGCGGTCAGCGTAGCCGTACTGCCGTTACGGTCGAACGCCACATTGCCCACACCGGTCAGAGGGCCTGCCACCGTGCCAGCGCCCGTGCAGTTGGCGTCAGCATAGGTGGCCACACCGATCTGTCCCGCCACGCGATTGTCCCCCTGGCGGGTGATGCGCCAGAGCGAGCGGCCCCAGGTGCCGGGCCGCACCACTACGCACAGCTCCTGCTTCCAGTCGCCTTCGGGCAAGGCCACCACCGTGCCGCAGCTCACCTCCACCGAGCCCACGTTGGCAGAGATCACGCTGCCGGAGCCATTGCGCACCGTGCAGCTCTGGCCGGAAGGCTGCGTGCGCACTGTGACCGCATAGCCCGTGCCGCCGGCCAGCGCAGTGCCGAACGTGAAGCCGCCGTTGCTGGAGACCGAGAGGTCATCGCCCCCGTTGTTCTGCAGCACCAGCGTGCCACCCGCCAGACCGGTCACTGAACCGCCAACCGTATAGGTGGCGGCCGCCAGGTTCTCACAGCGCACCTGCACGTTGCTGACGTTGGCGGTGGCGGTGCCCGTGCCCTGGGTCACCGTGCAACGCTGGCCGCTGGGCTGGGTTTTGACGGTGACGGCATAGGCAATGCCACTGTCCAGGCGCGTCACGAAGACGAAGTTGCCGTTGGCATTGATCGTCAGGTCGTCCTTGCCGGTGTTTTGCAGCGTCACCGTCTTGCCAGCGCCCAGGCCCGTGACCGCGCCGCCAATGCTGAACGCGCCTGCGGTAGGCGGCGGCGTGCCATTGTTGTCATCGTCACTACCGCCACAACCCACCAGCAAGGCGGCCGCCAAGCCCAGGGGTGCCCAGCGGAAGAGGGGCCGTACGGAGTGCCCAGTGCGCCCAGCACCCGTTGCGCTTGCTTGTCGTGTCATGAACAGAAACCTCTTGATCGTGAATGAAGGGCGGATTCTGTGCAGCACCTCCTGCGGTACGGAACCCTACCCTGGTAGGGTTTGCGCGCCGTCCATCCTGCTCAACACTTGGCAGAATTTGCCCTGCCTCCGCGCTGTCAGCGCGCCTGCGCCGCAAGGCGTAGCCACCCTCTCCCACTACATGGCCCCCACCTCCCCTTACGCGCTCATCCTGGACGACCATCCACTCGTGGCGCACGGCATGGCCGAGTTCCTGCGCGCACGCCTGCCACAGATGGAGGTGGTAGAGGCCGCAGGGGCGGACGATCTTCTGCGCTGGGTGGAAATGCGGGGCACACCGGCCATCGCGCTCATTGACTTCTGGCTGGCGGAAGGCGCTGCGGTGGGCCTGATCGCCCAGGTGCGCAGCCACTGCCCCGGGATGCCCATCGCCGTGATCAGCGGCGACGATGACCCCGCCGTGATGGAGCAGGCCCGGCAGGCAGGCGCACAAGGCTTCATCCACAAACAAGCAGCGCCTGAGACCTTTGGTCTGGCGGTGGAAGCCTTGCTGAGCGGGCTGGTCTGGTTTGAGCCGGGCCTGCAGGGCAGCCAGCCGCCGCGCAGCCGCGATCTGCCGGTGACCCCGGCCGAGCTGGGGTTGTCCACCCGCCAGGGCCAGATCCTCGCGCTGGTGCTGCAGGGGCTGCCCAACAAGCGCATCGCCTTGCAGCTGGACATTGCCGAGAGCACCGTGAAGGAGCACGTGACGGGCATCCTGGAGCGGCTGCGGGTGCGCACGCGGGTCGAGGCCATCACGCTGTTGCGCGGCCGGCGGCTGGAGCTGTCCTGATGCGCCTTGTCCGGGCCGTGGTGCTGGTCGCGGCCTTGTGCCTGCAGACGGCACTGCCCGCAGGGGCGCAGGTACCGAACCCGGACCTGGCAGAGCTGGACCGGCTGCAGACCCTGTCGCAACGCAACAGCGCCGAAGCCGTGCAGGCGCTGCAGGCCGCCGCCACCCGCTTTGCCAACGCGGCCGATGTCGCGACCCGGCGCACCTACCTGGCGGCGCTGACGGACGCAGCCTTCGAGACCGGGCAGGCTGCGGTGGTGACCGAGGGCATAGCGCAACTGAAAGCGCTTGCGGCTGCGCACAGCGATGCCTCGACGCAGGTGCTGGCCACCTGCTTCGAGGCCCGGCAATGGGCCGTGGCGGGCAAGACACGCGCCGGGCTGGACGCCCTGGCGCGCGAAGCGGGCGCGGCGGAGCAGGTGCCCGACCCCTGGGTGCGCTGGCTCTACCACCTGACGCTGGGTGCCCTGCACAGCAGCAACGGCCAGTTCGAAGCGGCGATGACCCACCTGCTGCGCAGCCTGGAACTCTCGCGCACGCTGCCGCGCCAAGCAGCCACATCCGAGCTGCGGTCGCGCACCCACCTGGAGCTGCTGCACTTCGACATGAAGAACCCCGACCGCGCGCTGCAGACCATTCGCGAGACGCTGCCGCTGGCCGAAAAGCTGGGCGCCCAGCAGGCGCTGGGCTGGCTGCACCTGCACCGTGGCAATGTGGAAAACGTGCAGGGCAACCTCGACACCGCCGTGGCCGCCTACCGGCAGTCCCTGCAGATCGCCCGCGCCGGCGGGCTCACCGGGCTCCAGGCCACGGCGCTGAACAATCTGGGCGACGTCCTGCTGCAGCGCAAGGCCTATGCCGCGGCCGAGCCCGTGATGCGCGAAGCCCTGGCAGCGTACCGCGACGCGCACGAGCTGAACGGGGCCGCAATGGCGCAGGCCAACCTGGGCTTTGCGCTGATGGGCCAGGGCCGCATTGCGGCTGGCGTGCATGAGGTGGAGGCGGGCATTCGGTTTGTGCATGAAGCAGGCTCCCTGCCCATGGAAGAGCAGCTGCTGGGCGAGCTCTCGCGCATGTACGAGCAAGCCGGCCTGTACCGCGAAGCCATGGCCACCACGCGCAAGCAGCAGGCGCTGGCCAAGGAGCTGTTCCACACCGAGCGCGACCAGGCCGTGGCCGCGCTGCAGCAGCGCTTTGACAGCGCTGAACGGCAGCGCCAGATCGAGCAGCTGGCGCAGGCCAATCGGGTGCAGGATGCCGAGCTGCGTGTGCGGCGCATGCAACAGATCGGTCTGGCCGCCACGGTGGCGCTGGCCCTGCTGGCGGCGGGCGCCAGCTTTTGGCAGTACCGTCGCACCCGCACGGCCAACGCGGCCTTGGCGGCAGCCCGGCGACAGGCCGAAGGCGCACTGGCCGAGAAGAACCTGTTCCTCGCCACCGCCAGCCACGACCTGCGCCAGCCCGTGCATGCCATGTCGCTGATGGTCGAGGCGATCAGCCTGCGCAACAGCGACCCGGTTCTTCGCCCCCTGGTTACCGACCTGCGCACCAGCATGCAGGCCATGAACCAGCTGTTCAACGCGCTGCTGGACCTGGCCCGCCTGGAATCCGGCCAGCCGCTGGGCACCAAGGGCGTGGTGGACCTGAGCGGGCTGCTCGTGGACGTGGTGCGCCTGTTCCGTGAGCAGGCCAGCCTCGGCGGGCTGGCCCTGCGGCTATGGGTGCCGCGTGGCGGAGCTACCGTGTGGGCAGAACCGGTGCTGCTGCGCCAGGCGCTGGCCAACCTGGTGCAGAACGCGATCCGCTACACGCCCCAAGGCAAGGTGCTGGTGAGCGTGCGGGCGCGCGGCAGCGACTGGCTGGTGGAAGTGCGGGACACCGGCGTCGGCATCACCGTGGCGGACCAGTACCGGGTGTTCAGCCCCTACTACCGAGGGGAGCGGGCGGACCAGATGAACGACGCCGGACACGGCCTGGGGCTGGCCGTTGTGGCGCGCTGCGCCGAACAGATGGGCGCCACCCACGGCCTGGTGTCGCAGGCGGGGCGGGGCTCATGCTTCTGGCTGCGGCTGCCGGCCCACACCGCTGCGGCTACTACGACGGCCGTGCCACCCGACCCGGTGGCCATACACCGCGACGAGACGGCAATGCGCCCGCTGCAAGGCCGCTGCCTGGTACTGGACGACGACCGCCAGGTGATCAAGGCCTGGCGCGCCATGCTGGAGGCCTGGGGCGTGACGGCGGCATACGCCACCACCACGGCCGAGGCGCATGCCCAGCTCGACGACGGGTTCGAGCCGGATGCCATCTTCTGCGACCAGCGGCTGCACACGGGCGAGAGCGGCTTTGACGTGCTGCGCGCCCTGCTGGCCCGCTGCCCCGCTGCACGCGGCGCCATGGTCAGCGGCGAGCACAACGCGCCCGCCTTGCAGGATGCCGAGGACGAGGGCTACCTGGTGCTGCGCAAGCCGGTGAGCCCCGTGGAGTTGCACGCGGTGCTGGCCCAGTGGCTGGGCCCGCAGAAAAATCAATCAAAACAACCTTCAGCGCTTTACCAATAAGCGCTAGCAGCTATCTTTTTTATAGTTTTCAGACGAATCAGGTAGCCACTGCCGCAGCAAGGCGTGCAGTTGTTCCGGCGCCACCGGCTTGCGCAGCACCAGGTAGCCCTCTTCTTCCGCCTGGCGCAGCGCGGGCGAATCCCATTCACCGCTGACCATGGCCAGCGCGGCGTCAGGGCACAGTGCCTGCAGGCGCTGGAGCAAGGCGAACCCACTCTCGCCGGAGCGCAAACGCTGGTCGCAGAAGATGGCCTGCGGCGTGAAGCCCTGTTCCAGCCAACCCAGTGCCTCGGCACCATCGGCCGCGCAGCGCACCTGCACGCCCCAGTCCTGCAGCAGTTGCTGCCAGCCTGCGGCCACCTGCGGGTCGTCCTCCACCACCAGGCAGCGGCCCTGCAGGCCGCCCTGGCGCGCCACGGTGGCGGGCGTTGGCGCAACGACCACTGCGCTGGACGTGGCAGGCGGCAGCCGCAGCCAGAACCGCGAGCCGCGCCCCAGGCGCGACACCAGGCCCAGGGGCGTATCCATCAGCTCGGCGCAGCGCGCCACCACAGCCAGGCCCAGGCCGTAGCCTGCATCGTCTGCCACGCGCACCGAGGCACTGCGGGTGAAGGGCGAGAAGATGCGCTCGCGCTCCTCGGCGGCAACGCCGGGGCCGGTGTCCCACACCTCCACCTGCCAGTGCCCGGCGCGGCGGCGCACAGCCAGCAGCACGCCGCCACGCTGCGTGTACCGCAGCGCGTTGTGCACCAGGTTCACCACGCACTGGCGCAGCAGCATCGGGTCGGCCTGCACCCGGGCGCTGGCCGGTGGCGGGCGCAGGCGCAGCACCAGGCCCCGGGTGCGCGCAGATTCCCCCAGCAGCGTGGCGACTTCGCGCAGCAGCGGCGCCAGGGCTACCGCCTGGGGCCTTGCCTGCACAGCCCCCGCTTCGATGCGCGACAGGTCCAGCAGCGCATTGCACATCCATTGCAGCGACTGCACGCCCTGGCGCAGGTTCTGCAGCGTGGCATCCAGCGCCGGGTCCCGGTTGCGCAGCGCGATGGATTCGGCCAGCAGCCCCACGGCATGCACGGGCTGGCGCAGGTCGTGGCTGGCGGTGGCGAGGAACTGGTTCTTCACGGCCAGCGCCTGCTCGGCCTCGCCCTTGGCGGCACGGAACCGCTCCGTCAGGTCTACATTGCTCAGAAAGAACTGATGGCTGATGCTCGCATTGCGAAAGAACACGCCAAACGCCAGATGCATGGGCAACAGGTACGGCCAGTGACCGGGAAACACATAGGGCACCGACAACAGGCTGACCGCGTAGCTGGTGAAAAAGAACCGCTTGAAAACCACCAGCGCCGCCGACTGGTGCGCGGCATGCGCCGACACCACCAGCGTGGAGCCACAGATGAACACCACGCGCAGTTCAAAGGGCGTGTCGGGCCCAGCGGAGGCCGCAGAACTCATCACCAACGCGCCGTACAACGCCGCCAGCGCTTGCACACGAGGCAACCAAACGGCCAGCAGCGTTGCCGCATCGTGGCTGTCGCGCTGCTTCAGGGCCCGCTGCCACAGGCCCCAGACGCCCCACACAGCCCCCACCAGCAACAACGACGCCCCCCACCACAGCGTGATGCCAGGGGGCCACAAGCCCAGCGAATACAGCCAGGCCAAGCCCGGCAGCCCCAGCAGCGGCATGACAGTGCAGCCGTCGCGCACCCGCATGAAGCTGTTGCCCAACAACTGCAGCTGGGCGGCGGGTGCCAGGGTGTCCCAGGAGAGCACGCGTTCGGAGTTCATCGGGCCGATGTTGGCATCTTCCCGTACCAAACACCCCCTACTTTGGGAGGGTTGCGTGTTGACGCCGGCGCGTGGCAGCGCTTGGGAGTACGTCGGGCAGCGACCAGGGCATGGCTGAGAGCGCATCTGCTGCGGCCCCACTCACAGCGCAACCGTCACCACCGCACGGAGGCAGCAGTCGCGGCGCCGACAATGGCGCCCAGCAGGCTCAGGCCAGCGCGCGCTGGATGATGATCTTCTGCACGTCGCTCGTGCCTTCGTATATCTGGCACACACGCACGTCGCGGTAGATGCGCTCCACCGGGAAGTCGTTCACCACGCCGTAGCCGCCCAGCGTCTGGATGGCGGCGCTGCACACGCGCTCGGCCATTTCGCTGGCAAACAGCTTGGCCATGGCGGCTTCCTTCAGGCACGGGCGGCCTGCGTCGCGCAGCGCGGCGGCGTGCCAGATGAGCTGGCGCGCGGCTTCGATCTGCGTGGCGCAGTCGGCCAGGCGAAAGCCCACGGCCTGGTGGTTGAAGATGGCGGTGCCAAAGCTCTCGCGCTCCTTCGAATACGCCAGCGCCGCATCAAACGCGCTGCGCGCCATGCCCACGCTCTGCGCGGCAATGCCGATGCGCCCGCCTTCGAGCGCGCCCAGGGCGATCTTGTAGCCCTCGCCCTCGGTGCCGATGAGGTTCTCGGCCGGGATGCGGCAGTTGTCGAAGTTGATCTGCGCCGTGTCGCTGCTGTGCTGGCCCAGCTTGTCTTCCAGCCGCGCGACCACATAGCCGGGGTTGTTGGTGGGCACGAGGAAGGCGCTCATGCCCTTCTTGCCCGCGCCCTTGTCGGTCACGGCGATGACGATGGCCACATGGCCGTTCTTGCCACTGGTGATGAACTGCTTGACGCCGTTGATCACATATTCGTCGCCCTGCCTTACGGCGGTGGTGCGCAGTGCGGAGGCGTCGGAACCCACATGCGGCTCGGTCAGGCAGAAGGCGCCCAGCATTTCGCCGCGCGCCAGCGGCGTGAGCCAGTCGCGCTTTTGCTGTGCATTGCCATAACGCATGAGGATGGCGTTGACGGGGCAGTTGGTCACGCTGATGGCCGTGCTGGTGCCACCATCACCGGCGGCGATTTCTTCCAGCACCAGCGCCAGGGTCACGTAGTCCAGGTTGGCACCGCCGAACTCTTCGGGCACGCAGATGCCGTAGGCACCCAGTGCAGCCAGGCCCTGGTGCGCCTCTTTGGGGAAGTGGTGTTCCTTGTCCCAGCGCGCGGCGTGGGGCCACAGCTGTTCTTGCGCAAAGTCGCGCACCGCGTCGCGGATCATTTCCTGGTCTTGGGTCAGCAGCATGTTGTCTCCTTGGGATCGTTCGGCGCCGGCAGGCTCTGGATGCCCAGGCACCTACCGGCGAGTCAACATGCAATTTTGCCCGCGTCTGCGGGCGCGCCCGCTAAGGGCGGGCGGACTACGTGCTCCTGCGTACCCGGGGGCTAGACCAGCGAGACCTTGCCGCTGGACAGCTCGTACACGCCCCCCACGGCGCGGATGGCGCCGCTGGCCATGCGCCCGGCCAGGAGGGGTTCGGAGGTGGTCAACCGGGCCACATTGAGCCGCACGTTCTGCTCGGTGGCGGCCACCAGCAAGTTGGCGGGCTGGCGGCGCTGCGCCGCCTCGACGGCCGGGCGGATGGCGTTGACCAGCCCCGGCAGATGGCCGGGCAGCTGGGTGCCCTCCTGCACCACCTTGATGGTGGCGGAAACAGCGCCGCAGTTGCTGTGCCCGAGCACGAGAATGAGCGGCACCTGCAGAACCTCGATCGCGTATTCCATGCTGGCCAGCGCATCGTCGTTCAGGAAGTTGCCCGCCAGCCGCACCACGAACAGATCGCCGGGCCCCTGGTCAAACGCCAGCTCGGGCGCAATGCGCGAATCCGCGCAGCTCAGGATGGCCGCAAAGGGCCGCTGCCCGGTGGTGCGCGCCACCCGGCCCACCGAAAAGTCGCGCTGCGTGGAACGGCCCGCCACGTAGCGGGCATTGCCCTGCACCAGCCGCGCAAGCGCTGCGTCGGGGCCGATGCGGTTGTCGGGCAAAGGGGTGTCTGCAGCCAGCACGCGAGCGCTGGAGGCCAGGGCAGCCAAGGCTGCGGCACCGCCCAGAAGGCGGCGGCGGGACGGCGCAAGCGCCGCCGGGGTAGCAAGACAATCACACATTTTTGGACTCCCGGTTGGGTTGCATGGAGCTGGCCCTCTCTTTCGCCAGCCCGCGCAGGAAGCCGTTTTCAGGCAGCCAGCGCCACGCAATTTTGCGGATCCACTCCACCGGGCGCCAGTCCAAATCTTGCATCGATCCGGCAGCCTGATAGCCGCCAGGCTACCAGTGCGTGGCGCGGCGCCCGTCGTGGTGCAGCAGGCGGCCCTTGTCGGCGGCCGTGACGCCCGCCACGGTGGCGCGCAGGCCGCGCACGCTGTCCTGCACGGTCAGCGCAGCGCCTTCGCCGCCCATGTCGGTCTGCACCCAGCCGGGGTCGATGGTGATGAGGGTGGCGTTCGGGTAGTCGTGTTGGGCGGATGCGATGGCCATGTTCAGCGCTGCCTTGCTGGTGCGGTACAGCCAGGAGCCGCTGTTGGGAACGCTGCCAATCTGCGACATGGACGAGGACAAGAAAGCGAACACACCCTGCGCGTCGGCCACCAGGGGCGCGACCTGCGGCAGTGTCTGCATGGCGCCCAGCACGTTGGTGTGCATCACGGCATCGAAGTCCTGCTGGGTGGGCGGCGTGAGCGCATTGGGGCGGCGGATGACACCGGCCACATACCAGGCGGTCTCGATCTTTTCGCCGTCCAGTTGCCAGGCCAGCCCGCTGACGCTGGCAGGGTTGGCCACGTCCACGGTCAACACCTCGGCGCCCAGGGCCTGTACCCGCTCGCTGCCCGCATCGTCGCGCACGGTAGCGATGACGCGGCGGCCCGCCTCGGTGTACTGGCGCACGAGCTCCAGCCCAATGCCACGCGATGCGCCGATGACCAATATGGATTTCATAGAGGGAATATGAATGAAATTGGGCTCTAGCGCTTATCCATCAAGCGCTGAAAGCTATCAAAACAGAAGTATCCAACATCATTCCCCTCAAGCGTCGCCGAGTTGCTGCTCTTGCGCCAGTTGGGCGCGGTAGCGCTGCAGCATCGCCACTTGCGACTCGGGCTCGGTCGCAAGGCCCATCTGGTCGTGAATCATCTGGCCCATGGTGGGCAGTTGCGCGCGATCCACCTGCGCATCGGCGGACCACAGCCGCGAGCGCATGAAGGCCTTGGAGCAGTGCAGGTAGGCCTCGGCGACGCGCACTTCGATCACTATCTTTGGGCGCTGGCGCTCGGCCGTGAAGAAGTCGGTGTACAGCGCTTCGTCGCGCAGGCGTGCGGTGCCATTCACCCGCAGGGTTTCATCCACACCCGGGATCATGAACAGCAGGCCGATGCGCGGGTCACTCAGCAGGTTGGTCAGGGTGTCGAGCCGGTTGTTGCCGCCCGCATCGGGCAGCAGCAGGGTGTGGGGATCGGGTGACTTCACAAAGCCCGGCGCACCGCCGCGCGGCGAGGCATCGAGCAGCGCACCATGGGCGCCACCACTGGCCACCACGCAGAACGGCGACAGGGCAATGAAGCGCTGGCAGTGCCCATCCAGCTGCGGTTGTTGCTTGCGCAGGGCCCGCTCGCCGGGGGCTGCGTACAGGGTGCGCAATTGTTCGAGCGTTTCGATCATGGTGTGGCCTGCAAGGGGTTGAAAGAGTTCACGGGCAATGCACGGCAAACTCGAAATAGCCTGACCATGCGGGATCAAACGCAAAGGTCAGCTCCAGCGATTCGGCCTCGTCGCGCAGCAGCAAAGGTGCGAGCGTCTGCATGGCCAGCTGCTTGTCGCCCACGTAATACACGGCCTTGCGGCGCCCCGCGCGGGTCAGTGTGTAGGCCATGATGCCCAGCTGCGGCAGCGCGAGCAGCGTGGCTGCCTGGTCCTGCAGGTCTTGCACGGCGGCCAGCTGATCGCGGTTGCCCACGGCCAGGTCCAGGGTCAGCGCGTAGGCCAGATCGGCGCGCATGGCCACGGGGTTGGCACTGCGGTTGACCATGACAATGGCCTTGTCTTCAGCCTCGTCACCGCTGCCATCCTCATCGTCCTGCCCGCCAAACGACAAGGTCATGCCCGACCAGTCGTGCTCGCACGCAGGGAAGTCGCTGGTGCGGCCCAGGGTGTCCACCCAATAGCGGTCGAACACCGGCACAAACTGGCTCAGGGGCACCCAGGGTGCCAGCGGGTCGGAGGCTTCCTCCACAAAATCCACCGCGCCCACCTTGACGGCGAAGTCGTATTCGCCCAGAACATGGTCGAGCATGATGAACGCCATGTTGCGCGCGTGGTCCTGGTAGTCGCTGGGGATCTCGCGGCCAAAGCGGATCTCCAGCGCGGCCTGGCCATCGTCCTGTCCGCAGGCGACCAGCACCTCCGATGTGGACAGCTCAAAGCCCTCCATGCCGATGGGAAAGTCGGGCTGCGAGGTGCGCTCGCGAAACGCGCGCAACCGGTAGTTCTGCAGCGCGGGTGCGGCAGCCACCACCTCCATCAGCAACGGAAAGTTGTCGATGCTCCCGTGGGCGGTGACGATGAGATCCACCACCGCATCGCTGTCGCCGCCAGACATCTCCAGCGCCAGGCCGCTCAGGTGACGCTCGATGAGCACGTTGGCCGACTCGACCCGCTCGCGCAGAGGCTGGGCCTGGAGCGATGCCTGGGCATCGACAAATTCACGCCAGAAGGTGGTGATCTCGGGAGATGGTGCAGTCATCGCGGTCCTTGTGAAGAGATGGGAATCATCCCATCCCTCTCCATCGTCAGACCAGTTCGAGCGCCACGGCCGTGGCCTCTCCGCCGCCGATGCACAGCGTGGCCAGGCCCTTGGTCAGGCCGCGCGCCTTGAGCGCGTACATCAGCGTCACCATGATGCGTGCACCGCTGGCGCCGATGGGGTGGCCCAAAGCGCAGGCACCGCCGTTCACGTTGACCTTGTCGTGGGGCAGGTCGAGTTCCTTCATCAGCGCCATGGGCACCACCGCGAAGGCTTCATTGATCTCCCACAGCTGCACATCGCCAACCTGCCAGCCGGCCTTGGCCAGCGCCTTCTGCGTGGCCCCCAACGGGGCAGTGGCGAACCACTCGGGCTCTTGCGCATGCGTGGCGTGGCTCACGATGCGGGCCAGGGGCTTGCAACCCAGCTTCTTCGCGGTGGATTCGCGCATCATCACCAGCGCGGCGGCGCCATCGTTGATGCTGGAGCTGGACGCGGCGGTGATGGTGCCGTCCTTCTTGAAGGCGGGCTTGAGTGTGGCGATTTTTTCGAGCTTGACCTTGCCGGGGCCTTCGTCCACCGACACCACGGTCTCGCCCGCGCGGGTCTTGACGGTCACTGGGACGATCTCGGCCGCGAAAGCGCCGGACTCGGTGGCCGCCTTGGCGCGCTGCACGCTGGCGGTGGCAAACGCGTCCTGCTGCTCGCGGGTGAACTGGTACTTGGCGGCGCAGTCTTCGCCAAAGGTTCCCATGCTGCGGCCCGCTTCGTAAGCGTCTTCCAGGCCGTCGAGCATCATGTGATCAAAGATGCGGTCATGGCCCAGTCGGTAGCCGCCCCGGCCTTTTTGCAGCAGGTAGGGAGCGTTGGTCATGCTCTCCATGCCGCCTGCCACCATGACGTCGTGCGTGTCGGCCAGCAGCATGTCATGCGCCATCATCGCGGCCTTCATGCCCGATCCGCACATCTTGCTGAGCGTAACGGCGCCAGCGCCCTTGGGCAGGCCGCCCTTGAACGCCGCCTGGCGCGCGGGTGCCTGGCCCTGCCCAGCCATCAGGCAGTTGCCGAACAGCACTTCGCCCACGGCGTCAGGCGACACACCGGCACGCTCGATGGCGGCCTTGATGGCGGCGCCGCCCAGGTCGTGCGCGGCCAGGCTGGAAAAGTCGCCCTGCAGCGAGCCCATGGGGGTGCGTGCGGCGCCGACGATGACGATGGGGTCTTGGGTGGATGCAGACATGGTGATGGTCTCCTGTGAAATGGTTCGGATGAATAGCTTGGGAGGGGGTGAATGAAGGGGGCTACCGGCCTGCTGCGCCATGGGCAAAGCGCCGGTCTGTGTCGTAGGGAAAGACGTCAAACATGTGGCCCGCCCGGATGCGCTCCTGGTGCGACTGCCAGAAGGCAGCGTCGAGCAGATCGGCGTGGTGCTGCATGAACACCTCGCGCACGGCATCGTTGCCGAGCAGGAAGGGGCCGAAGGTTTCAGGGAACACATCGCGCGGGCCGACGCTGTACCAGACCTCGCCGCTCATTTCCTCTTCTTCATTGCGCGGCGTGGGCACGCGGCGGAAGTTGCAGTCGGTGAGGTATTCGATTTCGTCGTAGTCGTAGAACACAACCTTGCCGTTGCGCGTGACGCCAAAGTTCTTCCAGAGCATGTCGCCCGGGAAGATGTTGGCGGCCACGAGGTCCTTGATGGCGTTGCCGTATTCGATGACGCTGTGCTCCATCTGCTGGCGCGCTCGGGGGTCGGACAGGCCCGTGTCGAAGGCTTCCTGCAGATAGATGTTGAGCGGGATCATGCGCCGCTCGATATACAGGTGCTTGATGATCACCTCCGTCTGGCCGTCGCCATCACGGTCGCTGATTTCGAGCTGGCTGGGGGCGAACTTCTCGATCTCGGCAATCAGGGCATCGTCGAACCGGCTGCGCGGAAAGGCCACTTCGCTGTATTCGAGCGTGTCGGCCATGCGGCCCACGCGGTCGTGCTGCTTGACCAGCAGGTACTTGGCCTTGACCTGCTCGCGCGTGGTTTCCTTCTGATGCGGGAAGTAGTCCTTGATGAGCTTGAACACGAAGGGAAAGCTCGGCAGGTCGAACACCAGCATCACCATGCCCTTGATGCCGGGCGCGATGCGGAACTGGTCGCTGGAGTGCTTCAGGTGGTACAGAAAGTCGCGGTAGAACAGCGTCTTGCCCTGCTTGGCCAGGCCCAGGGCGTTGTAGATCTCGGCCCGCGGCTTGCGCGGCATGAGGCTGCGCAGGAACTGCACGTAGGCGCTGGGCACCTCCATGTCGACCATGAAGTAGGCGCGTGCGAAGCTGAACAGCATCTGCATGTCGTCTTCGCCAAACAGGGCCGCGTCGATAAACAGCCTGCCGTTATCGTCGTGCAGGATGGGCAGCGCAAACGGCACTTCGTTGAAGCCGTTGATGATCTTGCCCACGACATAGGCGCCTTTGTTGCGAAAGAACAGGCTGGTGAGCACCTGGATCTGGAAGTTGGCGCGCAGGCGCACTTTGTCGAGCCGGCCGCGCATGGCGCCCACCACGCAGGCGGTGTCTCGGCCCAAGTCCGCAAATTCACGCTGCAGCTGGAAGTTCTCGATGATGACCTGGAAGGTCTCGCCCAGCGTGTCTCGCGACGGGTAATAGGCGCGGTAGGTGGGGCGCGCTGCGGGCTCTTCGTTTTCGATGTATTCGGTACTGACCGCAGGCCGCACAAAGATGAAGTCGTTGTGGAAATGCGTGCGGTGCAGGATCTTGGTGGTGACCGAGTTGAAGAAGGTCTCGGCCAGTTCGGGCTGGTGGTGGTTGACCAAGAGGCCGATGTAGTGCAGCTTGACCTGGTGCCACACGTCCATGGGCTGTGCACCCGCCTCGAACTCTTTCTCTAACCTGCGCACACACTCTTTCACGCGCAGGTCGTAGAACTCGATACGCTCGCGCTGGGCCCGCTGCTGGCCGTGCCAGTCGCCGGTTTCAAAGCGGTGCTTGGCCCGCGCGGACTCGGTGCGGAACAACCGGTAGTGCCGGTTGAAGCCATCCATCATGGCCTTGGCAATGCCGTAGGCCTGGGGAGCGTCAAGCCGTTGTGGGAACATGGCGGGTGCTCAGCCGTTGAGGGGTGCGGTGGTTGGCTATTGCCTTTTGACGGCAGCCACACCAGCGATCGCGGCCTTGTACAGCGAGTCCAGGCCTTCGGTGCTGCCCACGGACATGTGCAGGTTGTTGATGAGACCATCCTTGAGACCATAACACCAGCCGTGCAGCGTCACCTTCTGGCCCCGGCCCCAGGCGTCGAGCATCACCGTGGTCTGGGCAATGTTGACGACCTGCTCGATGGCATTGAGTTCGCACAACACGTCATGGCGCCACTCTGGGGCGGTGGCGGCAATCAGGTCACGGTGGCGGTCGCGCACATCCTGCACATGGCGGATCCAGTTGTCGGCCAAGCCGACGCGCGTACCCTCCAACGCCGCCAGCACGCCACCACAGCCGTAGTGCCCCACCACCATCAGGTGCTCGATGTGCAACTGATCCACCGCGTACTGGATGGTGGACAGGCAGTTCAGGTCGGTAGGCACCACAACGTTGGCCACATTGCGGTGCACAAACACTTCACCGGGCTCCAGGCCGGTAATCTGGTTGGCAGGCACCCGGCTGTCGGAGCAACCGATCCACATGTACTTGGGCTTTTGCTGCGCCAGCAGGCTGGTGAAAAAGCCGGGCCGCTCGCGCTCCATCTGGGCCGCCCAGGCGCGGTTGTGAACAAACAGGTCTTCGATGGAGGAGGGCATGTTGTCCTTGGGTCTCAATGATTAGATAGAAGCTCAGCAGGTTTCGGCAAACAGCTCACGGCCGATCAGCATGCGACGAATTTCGCTCGTGCCCGCACCAATCTCATACAGCTTGGCATCGCGCCAGAGGCGGCCCAGCGGGTATTCGTTGATGTAGCCGTTGCCACCATAAATCTGCACGCCTTCGCCCGCCATCCAGGTGGCCTTCTCGGCACACCAGAGGATCACGCTGGCGCAATCCTTGCGCACTTGGCGCACATGGTCGGTGCCGAGCATATCGAGGTTCTTGGCCACCGTGTAGGCAAACGATCGCCCCGCCTGCAGCACGGTGTACATATCGGCCACCTTGCCCTGGATGAGCTGGAACTCGCCAATGCTCTGGCCGAACTGCTTGCGGTCGTGAATGTAAGGGATGACGTTGTCCATCACGGACTGCATGATGCCCAGCGGGCCGCCGGTCAACACCGCACGTTCGTAGTCCAGGCCACTCATGAGCACCTTCGCGCCCTGGTTCAGGCCACCCAGCACGTTCTCTGCGGGCACCTCGACGTCCTGGAACACCAACTCGCCCGTATGGCTGCCGCGCATGCCCAGCTTGTCGAGCTTCTGCGCGATCGAAAAGCCCTTCATTCCCTTCTCGATCAGGAAGGCGGTCACGCCGCGCGCGCCCAGTTCAGGCTCGGTCTTGGCATACACCACAAGGGTGTCTGCATCAGGGCCGTTGGTGATCCACATCTTGCTGCCATTGAGCAGGTAGTAGCCGCCCTTGTCCTCGGCCTTGAGCTTCATGCTGATCACATCCGAGCCCGCGCCGGGTTCGCTCATGGCCAGCGCGCCCACATGCTCGCCGCTAATGAGCTTGGGCAGGTACTTGGCCTTTTGTGCCTCATTACCGTTACGGTTGATCTGGTTCACGCACAGGTTGCTGTGCGCGCCGTAGGACAAGCCCACCGAGGCGCTGGCGCGCGAGATTTCTTCCATGGCCACCATGTGGGCCAGGTAGCCCATGGCTGCGCCGCCGTATTGCTCGGGCACCGTGATGCCGAGCACGCCCAAGTCGCCCATCTTGCGCCACAGGTCCATGGGGAACTGGTCATTGCGGTCAATCTCCGCCGCGCGGGGGGCGATCTCAGCCTGTGCGAAGTCGCGCACGGCGTCGCGCAGGGCGTCGATGTCCTCGCCCAGTTGGAAGTTCAGGCCGGGAAGGTTGGCAGGGATGCTCATGGGGTTGTCTCCTCAAAAAAGGTAATGGAATGGGCCGGATTCAGCCCTGGATGTTGTCGCGTCCTGTAACCGCCATGAGGGTGCACCCCATGGTGGCGATGAGTTTTTCTTGGCTGCCGTCGATGGCGAAAGCGCGGCCTTCGCACACGGTGATGGTGCGGCCGGGCTTCAGCACCCGCCCTTCCATGCGAAATCGCTCGCCCTTGGCGGGGGCCAGCAAATTGATCTTGAACTCGATGGTGAGCACGGCAGCGTCGGCCGCCATCAGGGTGAAACCGGCATATCCACACGCCGAATCCAGCGCTGTGGCCACCATGCCCGCATGGAGAAATCCGTGCTGCTGGGTCAGCCCGACCGCCCAAGGGAGTTTGATGTCCACAGCACCTGGCGCCACAAGGCCCAGCGAGGCGCCAAGGGTCTGCATGGCGCCCTGGCGCGCAAAACTGTCGCGCACGCGGTCGGCAAAGTCAGCGCAACGCGGCTCAAAAGGGGGCGTGCTCACAACAGTCTCCTGATTTACGTTTACGTAAACGTCAATTATGAATCAATTTTGCTTTTCTACCTTGGCCAGCAGCGAGCGCGCCTCTTCTTCGTGCTCGCGCACCTCTTCCAGGTTGGCCTGCAAATCGGCCATCTGCTCTTCGAGCTGCTTGCGATGGACCACCAACACGTCGAGGAATTTCCGCAGCTGAACGCCCGTATCACGGGGGCTGTCATAAAGGTCAATGATCTCCTTGGCTTCCGTCAGTGAAAGGCCCAGGCGCTTGGCCCGCAGCGTCAGGCGGAGCCGGGTGCGGTCGCGTGCGCTGTACACGCGGTTGCGCCCGGCAGATCCAGTGCGCTCAGGCTGCAGCAAGCCCATGTCTTCATAAAAACGGATCGCCCGGGTGGTGAGATCGAACTCTTTGGCAAGGTCGCTGATGGTGTAAGTATTGGCCATGGTGGGTGCTGCACACAGCAGTATCGGTTTCGCACAGGAGACAGTCCGGTGGCGGCAGCTCCCTACAATGCATCGAATGCATGACGTTTACGTTAACGTCAATGCTAACCCATCACACCTTCGCCATGAACCCACTCGAACACCAGATCCACTACCCGCTGGGCGACGCGCTCCCTTCCGAGGGCGGCTCCATCGAGATCGCGCCGGGAGCCCACTGGATTCGCATGGGTCTTCCCTTTGCACTGGATCACATCAATCTGTGGCTGCTGCGCGACCGACAACTAGGCGCTGGCGGTGTCATGCTGGACGGGTGGACCGTGGTGGACTGCTGCATCGACAGTGCTGCGACCCGTGCGCAGTGGGAGCAGATTTTTGTGAACTGCCTTGGTGGCTTGCCTATCTTGCGCGTCATCGTGACCCACATGCATCCAGACCATATCGGCTTGGCCCATTGGCTGTGCGAGCGATGGGATGTACGCTTGTGGATCAGTGCTACCGACTACAACGTGGCTCGGGTCGCTGTCTATGACCCGCAAGGGTTTGGCGGAGAAGGGGGGGCGGACTTTTACGCGCTGCACGGTGCGCAAGACCCGTCCTTTTTAGCCCATGTAAGTGGGCGCGCATCGTATTTCCCGACCCTCGTGCCCGCACTGCCACCCCGCTTTCGCCGAATCATGGATGGAGACACGCTGGACATCGGGGGCCGAGCCTGGCGTTGCATCAGCGGCTATGGACACGCGCCCGAGCACATGGCGCTGTTTTGTGCTGAGTTGACCACCTTGATCAGCGGGGACATGGTGCTACCGCGCATCTCGACCAATGTCAGCGTCCATGCTAGCGAGCCCGAAGCCAATCCACTGCAGTTGTTCTTGACTTCGCTGTTGCGATATCTGGACCTGCCGGAAAGCACATTAGTGCTCCCATCGCATGGCAAGCCGTTCATAGGCTTGGCCACGCGCATTGCCCAGCTGCAAAACCACCACCGGGAACGGCTCTCGGAGATCTTGCAAGCAGCCCATGATCGTGCCTTGAGCGCTGCAGATACTTTGCCGATTCTGTTTCAACGCAAGCTGGATACCCATCAGATGACTTTTGCCATGGGTGAGGCCCTGGCGCACCTACACCATCTGTGGATGGAGGGGAAGTTGGAGCGCTTTCTCGACCAAGCCGGGGTGCAGAGATTTCGAGCACCGAACGGTGGATAAACGCATCCAATCCGAGAACGACATGTGCTCATTGGGTAGCCAACGAATGCCGAGCCCAACCCCGCATTAATGCTGATCAAGGCCTGCAAGGCTTGTGAGACGCTGTGCACGCCTGGTCGGCGCAAGTAATCTGAGATGGGCTAGGCGGGCTGTTGAACCCGAGCGCATTGAGCAGTCCGCTGCACTTGATGCGTTTTGGGAGGCCCAAAGCAAAAAACCCCAGTCAAATATGACTGGGGTTTTCTGGGCTGTAAGAGCCTGACGATGACCTACTTTCACACGGGAACCCGCACTATCATCGGCGCAAAGTCGTTTCACTGTCCTGTTCGGGATGGGAAGGAGTGGTACCAACTTGCTATGGTCATCAGGCATAACTTGGTGCTGGGCTGTTCGAGGAACAGCTCGGCGAATTCATAGA